>DATMOU010000050.1:0-28347 GCA_035568035.1 Chthoniobacterales bacterium
ATGGCCGGGAAGGATAAAAACGTGATGCCGGTTTCTACGGCCGAATACAATCCGTGTGGCTGGAGGGCATGGCTTAACAACACGACCCTGACCTTCGGTATCGACAACGTGTTCGACTCGGAGCCGCCATTCGTGGCTGCCTCGTTTGAGAACGGGTACGACGAAAGTACTGCGAACGCCAAAGGCCGCCTCTGGTACGCCGCCATCAAGAAACGCTTCTAGCCAACGGTCGATTTAGATTTCAGCGGCCGGGCCCCGAATGGGACCCGGCCGTTTGTTTTCGTATTAGCTCTCGCTAGCGCTGCCTCACCGGCGCGAAGAACCTCACCTGCACGTAAGCCACAAGAACTTTTTTTGCGGAGAGATTGTGATCCAAGCGACATCACGAGACTTCTTTGAGCAAAAATGCCGCCTAAACGGACGGCCAGCGCGGATTCTGTTTGGAAGTCGTACCAGCTGAAATAATATCTGACCGGAATATGGGCCGCCCTTTTTCTGCTTCGCGTCTCGTCTTCTACGTTGCCGCACTGATTTTATGCGGCGCAACAACCTTGGTTTATAGACCCGTGTGGCATGGCGGGTTTATTTGGGATGACGATCGCTACGTGACAAACAATCTGTTGTTGACTGCGCCGGACGGTTTGCACCGGATTTGGTTCACACTCGATGCCCCTTCACAATATTTTCCACTTTCTTATTCATTACTGCGTGTCGAGCGCTTGCTGTGGGATCTGAACTCCACCGGTTACCATTGGGTCAACCTTCTTCTGCACGTTGCTAACGCGCTTCTGGTTTGGCGCGTCCTTGCCAGACTGGACGTGCCTGGCTCGTGGCTGGCGGCGAGCATCTTCGCCTTGCATCCGATCCAGGTTGAATCTGTGGCTTGGATTTCCGAGGTGAAGAACCTCCTGATGGGGTTCTTCTTTCTGCTGACTCTTTTGACCTGGATCGAGTATCTCGATGGCACTCACCGACGCCGATGGGTTCTCTATCTCGTCGCGCTCGTATTTTATTTTCTGGCCCTCGCCGCCAAGTCGACCGCTTGCACGCTTCCGGCTGGGCTGATTTTGATCTTGTGGTGGAAAAAGCGGCCGATTGACGGCCGGGCCATCGTTCAAATAGTTCCGTTTTTCGCTGTGGCTCTCAGCGCGGGACTGATCGCAGTATGGTGGGAAAAATACCATCAAGGCGCCCGAGTCCTGGTTCCACTCGCGCCATTGCAGCGAATATTAATCGCTAGCCGCGCCTTTTGGTTTTATCTCAGCAAGATTTTCTGGCCATCGAATCTGACCTTTATTTATCCGCAATGGAAGATAGACCCAGCAGATGTGACCGGGTATTGCTGGCTCGCAGCTACGGTTGCACTGATCGTGCTGATTTATTTTGCACGGCGGTGCTTCGGACGAGCCATTGAGGTCGCTCTTTTATTTTTCGGAGCGACGCTGGCGCCGCTCCTTGGCTTCATCATGCTTTACACGTTTCGTTACACCTTTGTGGCGGACCATTATCAATATCTCGCTTGTATCGGCCCGATCGCGCTCGTATCGGGCGGCTTTGTCAATCTTATCGATAAGGTCGGGAATGCGCGGTGGATCGCCTGGGCTGGTGCGTTCGCAGTTATCGCGTGTCTGAGCGTATTAACATTTCGCCAGAGCGCGACCTATCGAGATTTGGAGACGCTTTGGAGATCCACAATTGCCAGGGATCCTGGATCGTGGATGGCCTACAACAATCTTGGCGTTGTAGAGTTCGACAAGGGCAATATCGACGATGCGATCAGTAAATATGAACGCTCCCTCGAGCTCCACCCGGATTATCCGGAGGCGCTTTACAATCTCGGCAGCGCACTGCTGCAAAAAGGAAGAACCGAAGAGGCGATCGAGCTGTGTGAGAAAGCACTGGAACTTCAACCCGGCGATGTGGATGCGCACGTCGTTCTCGGCAATGCGCTAATGGTCAAGCAAGACGTCGATGGGGCGATCAGTCATTATCGCGCGGCATTGAGTCTTCGTCCGGAGGATACAAACGCTCATCACAACCTTGGCGTTGCTTTGCAGCAACAGGGTAAAGGTGAGGAGGCTGCTCGCGAATTCGAAAAAGCAGGCAACTCCAGTCCAAAAGGAAATCCGTGAGGTCGATCGTTTAACTAATCTTGATCCCAATAATGGGCTTTATGCTGCCGATAAAAGTCCAGCGTTTGCCGTAATCCGTCCTTCAAATCAACTTGTGGCGTCCAGCCAAGTAGACCCTCTATTTTCCTGAAGTCGGCGTAGTAGTCGCCGATATCAATCATTTTTCTATCTCCAGGAAATGGAATCAATTCATAACGCCCGCCGTCATTTATTCGAACAAGCAGCTCTGCGAGCTCTTTCAGACTGATGTTCTCGGTGTGACCAAGATTTAGGATCTGCCCGTCGGAACGATCGCTCATTGCGGCATCCAGGAGCGCCTCAACCACGTCGGTCACAAAGTTGAAGTCCCGTCGCTGCGCGCCGTCGCCAAAAACATGGATCGGCTGTTGTTCGATCAGCTGCCGAATCCAGATTCCGAGAAAGGTTTGCCGTGCATCTTTTACGCGCATGCCGGGACCGTAGGTGTTCGTCAACCGCAAAGCACACGAGCGAATTCCGTAAACATCGTTGTAAAGGAGGTGATACCACTCGCCAGCAAGCTTGTTGATCCCGTTCACGTCGACCGGATTGACGGGATGTTTTTCGTTCACCGGAAGGTATTTTGGGCGGCCGTATACCTGGCGGGTGCTGGCAAAAACAATTTTTAGATCGCGATTATGCAAGCGGCAGGCTTCCAGGATTTGCAATTGCGCCGCAGCGTTGATGTTCAAATCGGTCAAAGGATCGGTCATTGAATCGAGATGACTGGTTTGGCCAGCAAGATTGAAAAGAAACTGCCGGTTTTTGATCAACCCGGACATCGCGACGGCATCGCGGACATCCGTTAGATCGACGGTCACGCGATCGCGGATGCCGTGAACGTTGAAGAGGTTGCCGCCGTATTCGGAAATCAGGCTATCAACCAGCGTGACTTTCGAGCCTAGTTCGACGAGGCGTCGCGCAAGGGCAGACCCAATGAAGCCCAGACCGCCGGTGACGAGAACATCGGCGTCAGCGAATATGTTATAGTCTGGCGGCACGATCGAATTTTAGGGCGCGAACAGAAAGATTTTCTATAACTTTTCGCGCTTTTTTTGGCAAAATCAGGCAACTTTAAGCCTATAAACCTGCAATGCCTCAGGAAACCATGCCCGAACTATCGCTGGTAATTCCGGTTTACAACGGCAGTCTCACGATCCGAGCGCTGGTCGAGCAGATTGTTAAAGTCTTTGGATCAACGTCTTTCGAAGTCGTCCTGGTCAATGACGGTTCCGAGGACAACAGCGAAGCAACTTGCGCTCAACTCGCAGAAACGTTTCCGCAGAATGTCGTCTTTGTGCATTTGAGTCGGAATTTTGGCGAGCATAACGCTGTCCTTGCTGGGTTTAAGCAAGCACGCGGAGGTTACGTCGCCGTTTTGGACGATGACGGCCAGAATCCACCCGAGGAGGTGGTTCGAATGTTGGGTGAACTAAAACGCAAGAATTACGACGTCGTCTACGGCCATTATATCGAAAAGAAACATTCCTGGTTTAGAAATTTCGGCAGCCGGTTCAACGACCGCATCGCGACGTTGATGCTCCAGAAACCGAAGGATCTTTATCTCTCCAGTTTTAAGGTGATGAACCGGTTTGTGGTAAACGAGATGACAAAGTATCACGGGCCGTATCCGTACACCGACGGTTTGATTTATCGCGTGACACGCAACATTGGCCAAATACCGGTCGAACATCGGATCAGCCAGAGCGGTCCCTCCCGATATACTTTTCGGAGACTGGTCAGGCTGTGGCTCAACATGTTCTTGAATTTTTCAATCAAGCCGCTCCGGGTTTCCATTTATGTCGGACTGCTGACGTCCTGTTTGAGTGTCGTGGCGCTCATTGCCATCGTCATCGACAGACTGTGGATCACCCCGAATCTCACTCTCGGGATTCCGACCGTGCTAGGGACGATTGTGCTGCTCGCAGGCATCCAATTAATGATCCTGGGTTTGGTCGGCGAATATCTGGGCCGGTTGTACCTCGACCAGACTGGTACGCCGCAGTTTATCGTGCGTTATGCAATGCGCGAGGGAGCAAAGCAACAATCGTCCGATGGTGTCCAATAGTTCAGTCGTTGAGTTGTGCTAACTTCTAAATTGCGACGGGCACCAGCCGGTACTTGGGTGGTAATGGCGCTGATTATTTTGGCCGTAGTTCCGCTCGACCCGGTCCGTTCGCTTGCCCGCTACCTGCTCGTCGCGTATCTGCCTGGCCTCGCAATCTGGAAGCACTTGCCATCGAACGCATCGTCGCTTGTCGATCTTGTCCTTTATCCGTCGCTGCTGTCGGTCCTACCCTTCTTTTGGGTTGCTTTGGCGTGCGTCTTTCTTGGTTGCGACTTGTGGATTTCCGGCTGGATCGCAATTGTCATTTTTCTCGGAATCGGATTCGCTTGGGGCTGGACCGGTCGAATTTACGAAACAAAAGGCGACCGCATTGCGATCATTGTCGCTTCTGTTCTGGTTGTCTTTTTGTTGGTAGTCCCGTTCGCGGCCAATTCGTTTCAAGCAGTGGCCTGGGACGCGCCCTTGCATGCTGCGATCGTCTCGCGCATTCTGGACGGCTTCGTTCCGCCTGATTCCCCGATCATGGCCGGACAACCGGCGAATTATTACTGGCTCTGCCATTTTTATTCGGCCGTCTTGATGCGGATCACCGGTCTGTCGGTCTATCAAGTTTTCGCGATCCTCAATGTTCACGCATTTGTATTGTTTTTCCTTGCCGGATACCGAATTGCCGGACGGTTAACGAGGAACGTTTTTGGCCGCATCAGCGCAGCCTGGATGTTGGTCTTTGGCTTGAACGCTTTCGGTTGGATTATTTTCCTAACAAACGGATCGGCGAGTCCTGAGAAGTGGTACTCGCTCGTGGCTCCGTTTGCGATGGTGAAGGGCTATTCGCCTTCACTCGGGAATATTATCCACGAATTTCTGGATGGTATTCCATTTGCGATGAGCTTCGCCTTCGACATCGCATGGCTTGATGTTCTGCTGGCGCGTGTGGATGGAGAACGCCGCGGCATCCTGATCACAGGTGCGCTAGTATTGGCGACGGCTTTCTATCTTCATCCCCTGAGTGCCGTGTTCCTGACCGCAGCATCGTTTGCGTCGGTAGGTATTTTCTTACTAATCAACGGGACCAGGAAGAGCGAGTGGGCGGCATTGGCCTTCGATTTGGGCGTCGTGATGTTTGCGGCGGCGTTAGTGACAATGCCGTATGCCTGGAACATTCTGCACGCGAAGACGGGCGCGCCATTGTCAATCGATCTGAGCCCCGCTTACTGGAAAAGCGAGGCCTACAGCATATTGGCGACTGTCGGCTTGATTGGAATAATCGCGGCGCCAGCTTTGTGGCTTGCCTTTCGTCGGAGACAGCGTGCCATTCTCGTTCTGGCATTGTTCGCTGCGACGATTACGATCGTCGCGTTGATTACTCGTATTGCGTTGGAGGCCGAGTACAAACTAATCTACTTGCTGGCATTTGGTCTGGCACCGTTGGTTGCAATTGCCTGGAGTGTCTGGAGCCGCACACTCCTTACGCGGTCGATCTTTGCTCTTGCGCTCGCGATATCGGTGCCAACGAATGCACTGACCAGCTATTGTTTTGCGACACAGCCGCCCCGCGAAAATCGAGATCCAACCAGGCTCCGGCTACTGGATTGGATTCGGGCGAAGACTCCCTCGAACGCAATTTTGGTCGAATATCCCTGGTGGGAGAAGTATCAGACGTCGGATGCCGCCTTTTTCTACTTGGACCGATTCTGGTTCGATATCGGCGTCTATGCCCACCGACGGCAATTGGTCGGTTACATCGCGCCAATGCTCGAACAATGGGGTTACCGTGACATTGGATTGCGTCAGGAATTGGCCCATAGATTATTGAAGGGCGAACTACTGGCCCCCGCGGATGCCTCCTACCTGGTTGGATTACGTGCGCCAATTATCGTTGTCACCAACCTGTCTGTCGTGGGCAATGAAGAATTCGATCCCACAACTTATGTGCGGATCTATGAAGATGGCGACCTTCGGGCATATCGCGTCGTGCTTCCGTCATCGTGATGTTTCCTAAAGGAACGCGGTTCTTGTCACGATCATTTCTGCAATTGCCATTGCTCGTTGTTGTTTTGCTCGCCCTTTTCGTTTGTGCATTTCAATCACAGCGACGATTCGCGTTCGATTTAACTTCACCGAGCAGTGAAAAATTCCTGGACCACTTTTACCCTGCGGAAAATGGAGCGCGCTGGACCGAGTCGCGCTCGGGAGTCTGGGTTCCTGGTTTGGGTGGAGGAAACCTTGCCTGGCGAGTCGGCGCCAGGCTAAGCGGTCCGCGTTCCGGAAGATTCGCAGCCCCAGCGCATGTGGTTGTGCGTGTAAACGGCGTGGCCGTTGGCGACGTCGACGCCCGAAATCAGGACGAGGACTACGAGTGGGAGATCCAGGCGTGGCAGCTGGGTCTTAATGGGGATGTTTTACTGGAATTCGAATCCACCACGTTTCAACTGCCTTCGGATGAACGTGAGCTCGGAGTTCGCGTTACGCGGGTTTGGCTCACGCGTGGTGACGGGATAGCGCTTCCCTCCGTGCGAGGACTTCTTTTAACGCTGGCGCTCGTCGGGGGTTGCGGACTAATTCTACGGATGTCCGCGCGAGCGGCGCTGATCTCGGTCCGGCCGATGAGCTTAGCGAAATTCATTGACCCATTCCGAAATCGTTGGGCGTGGATCCTCGTTGCGGTGTGGCTGGCGGTTATTGTGACTTATATTTGGAACCACCCTCAGGCCTCGTGGTGGCTGCAAACAATCACATTTGGGCTGCTCTTCGTAACCGCGTTGATCTGGGGGATCGGCCGAATGGTGTCAGGATCGCTCCTGCGACAGCAGGCGTTGACTCTGGTTATTGTCTTTGTGGCTGCCGCACTGGTTCGGATTCCATTCGATCTCGGACGTGGATACGAAGGAGACATCGCGAGTTATGGCAAACAGGGCGATATCGCAATTTATATTGCCTTGGCCTGGAAGACAGTCAGCCACGGAATTCACTCGGCCTACGTGCAGGTCGACGGATCTCCTCCGTCGGATAATCCGCCTGTCTTGCTTTATCCTTTTTGGTTCCTTGGCTGGTTGTACGAGAAACTGATTTCGCCGCTGTTCGGTCGCACGCGCTTGGGCGATCCGGACATGCTGCGGTTCATGTTGCGACTGCCCGGCCTGTTTGCAGACCTGCTCGCAGGAGCGCTGATTTTTCGCGTTTTGCGACAACGCTACGCGATCTCTTTCAGCGCTGCTGGTTGCGCTACAGCCGTGTACCTCTTCAATCCTGCGCTGATCTTTGATTCAGCCTACTGGGGACAGACTGCCGCCATTCATTCGTTGTTCATGTTGCTATCCATAATCGCGTTGGATCGACGCCGGTACGATTGGGCCGGCGCAGCGCTCGCCGCCGCTATATTGACCAAGCCACAAGCAATAGCGATTGCGCCGCTGGTTTTTCTGTTAGCCACAAGGGAGCGCGGAATTGTTCGCCTGTTCGCCGGTGGTCTTATGGCGACGTTGGTAATCACAGCGCCGTTCATTCTGTCAGGCAACAGCGCCAGCGTTGTCGAGGAATACGCGCAGACAACCAAGTTCCACCCATTCGTCGCACCCAACGCGCATAATTTTTGGTGGTTCGTTACCGGTGGCGCTGGTTGGCAACGTGATACGAATCTGATGGGACCGATAAGTTTTCGGACTGCTGGGCTTTTGTTTTTTGCGGCCGCTACGTTGCTCGCGCTCACGCTCGTTTGGCGCCAACGCAAGTTACTCTTTCTTGCAGCCGCCTATCAGTCACTCTCCTTTTTTATGCTCAACACTCAGATTCACGAGAACCATTTACTAGCAATGTTCGCACCGTTGGCCATTGCGGCTGCTCTAGATCGGAAGCTTTGGTGGTTCTATGGTGCGTTCGCTCTGACCTCGGTAATGAACATGACGTTGCACGATCCAAGGCTTTTTGCATGGCTTGCCTATCCAAATACCGAGATTTATGGTGGCGCGGCGTTGGCGCTGCCACGATGGCTGAACTCGGCGGTCCAAACCGGATTGTTTGGTGCGCTCACGATCAAAATGTTGCTTCCGTTACTTGGCGAGCTGCCGTGCACACCTGGTGAACCTCAACCTTGAGCTAGAAGGGCGATGGAACGAGGCGAATACGCAACCATGTTCCGTGTCGAGGAGACGCACTGGTGGTATCGGGCGTTGCACGAACTGACTTTCCAGGCGCTGGAAGCCGAGTTGCCGGACTGGCGGAACAAAAGAATTCTCGACGCGGGCTGCGGTACCGGTGCGATTCTGCAACGGCTGGGAAACCCGGATAAGAATGTTGGTATCGATTTGGCGGCCGAAGCGATCGCCTTCTGTCGCAAACGCGGACTAAACAACGCACATCAGGGGGACGTTTGTCAGTTACCGTTTGAAGACGCTTCGTTTGACGCGGTAATTTGTTCCAGTGTGCTTTATCACGAATGGGTGAAGGACGTCGCAATAGCAATTCGTGAGATGCGGCGGGTGCTTCGGCCAAATGGTCTTCTTCTCATCAATGTTCCAGCGTTTCGTTTTTTGCACAGCGCGCACGACGAAGCTGTGATGACGGCGCGACGTTTTAGGAAACCGGAGATCCGAAAATTGCTTCTCGATGAAAATTTCGTGATTCGTCGCTTGATCTATTGGACGAGTCTTCTTTTTCCGTTGGCAGTATTGGCGCGCACGCTGGGCGGTTCGCAGATGGGGCGAGATTTCGAGACGAACGAGCCGTCATTCGTGCGGCGCGTCCTTGGCCAGGTCATGACGCTAGAACTACGTTTGCTGCGCCGGAACTCGTTTCCGTTTGGGGTGGCGCTCCTGGCCGCGGCCACAAAGTAGGTCAACCGTTCGGCCAGTCGACCCGGGCCACTCGCGATTTCGGAAAAGTTTGGGTTCGAGGAAACAAATACGTCCCATCGGAGAACCGATGGAGATGAATGTCCGGGCTATTTTCGAAAACTGTCTCCTCCATCTCGAGAACGATCGTAATTTTACCGCCGCGCCCTACGATCTCGCGGGCGACGTCGTCCATCGCGTAACCAGGTGCAGTTTCCCAGGCTGACCGCCAGACAATCCAGCGAACATGGTCAACGCCGAAGACGAATTCCGGCAGCCCGAGTTCGCGAGCTCGTTGATAGACCGGATATTGTGGCAGAATGCCCAACGCCTGGGGTAGTCGTGTATAAAAGTAGGTCGGCTCCCATCCGTAGTTTAGAATCAAAACATCCCCGGATCTGGCGTTCGCGCGAAGAAATTTGCAGGTTGTTGCAACCGTTCCGGGATTTTCCCGCCACAAATCGCGGACATATTTCGTGATGCCGGACCCGAGTACGCGATCGACGAGCCTGACGGGCACGTGAGTGCCCACCGAATATTTTCCGCACCGAATGAGGCCGCTCGGGTTCCAAGCCACCCATGGCGTCAGCTGCGCGATCTTGGTAAATCCGAAAATGAGCACAAGCGCAACCCAAACGAGTACGTTCTCACGACTCATTCTAACGATCACTATTGCTGCGGCCATCGCCGCCAACGGAAGGACAGGTGAAGCGAAGCGCATCCCCGCAAGCCAAAGGGCGTCGCTTGATTGTGTCATCGCGGTAGCCAAACCGTAGAGAACGATCGCTCCCATGACGCTAAATAAGATCGAGCTCTCATTGGCATCTAGAAACACACCCGATGTCACGTCAGTCTGGACTGGCTGCTCCGAATTTTTGCGTTTCCAATGAATCAACGCCGCTCCGAGAAAAACTACTCCCGTACCGATCAAGGGTGTCACCGAAGTCGCTTCGATAAATGCCTGAAAGCAGCGTTCGACAACATCGCCGAGTGTTTGGGGTGCACTGGTGTTGAGTGCGACTCCATTGGAGAAAAGTGACGATATGGCGATCCAAGGCAAAGTTAGAAGCACGATTGCGGGCGCCGCGAACCAGATCCAGCGCCGTTGCGGTTTGAAGGGCCGATAAATGAAACTCAAACCACCGAGCGCGACGACCGGCGCAATCCCATACGGATGCGTATGGAAAAGCAGAACAGAAACGAGGACAAACAGCGCGCAGTTGCGCGCTGATTTCATTTCAAAAAAAATCCAAAACAACCAAACGACGAGCAGCATGTTGAGCGAGGAATAGCGGCATTGTCTGGCGTAAAGTAAAAATTGAACTGAAAGAACGAGCAGCGTGGCAGCCGTGAACGCGATTCGGCGGCTTTTCGTCGATCGCCAAAGAAAGAAGTAGACGAATAAGATCGACATCCACGCTGCGACTGCGAAGGGAAATCGCGCAGCAAAAGTGTTTTGTCCGAAAACAAGGAAGGATCCGGCGGTCAGGTAGTACTGAACCCATGGGTGGGTCACCATCACGAGGTCGCGATTTAGGCGGGCGCCATGGTCCGAATCCAAGAATGCTGCACCGTCCCACGCTTTCGGGACTCCGAACTTTAAAATGTTGACAGCCAATGCTGCGGTGTCGCCTTCGTCTTCCCATAGATAATCGGTTCCGAGGTTTGTGAAAACCAGGCCCGCACAGACGGCAGCCAGGAGCAACACTGGCCAGTGAAAGCGCAACCGCTCTCGCGCATCAGAAATACTCATTCAAGCTATCGAAATTTAAAACGTTACTTTCATTCCCGACAATGGCGGGGATTGTAGATGCCGGCGATTATTGCAACAAATGACTTTTTAACTCGCTTGCCTGGACTTTCGTGCAGCCTGAATTGCACTGATTCGGACTCCATTAATTTGGAAATCGATGGGACGGCAGCGAATACCGCCGTCTCCCTTTGTGTGCCCGCAGGTAATCTTTGCCTGGACTTGTAACGATCACCGCAAAGCCGATCGCCCCGACAATCGAAACGGGCCGATGGGCTCGAAAGCTGTCGAAAATCTCGTCGGCATTCGGAGCGTCTACACCTTCCGCCGATAAATCAAAATATGGTTCGCGGCCGGTTTCACGTTCACCGGTTTACCGAACAAATAATAATCGGTCGCTTCATCAGAAATGTTCACGAGACCAACTTCCTCGTAGTTGGCGTCGCAGTACCTGTCGGCCCATCCGAAGATCGTTTGATCCGAATCAGGTCCAGCTGACCACGATTTGGTCATTACGACCAGAACAAGAAAACGAGGCCTGGCAGCTTCGATTTCGTGGATCATCTCCTCCTGCATTTGGTGCGCGTAAGGCTGCGGTTCCATCAATGAATAGGTATAGATGTATCCGGTGGCAGACAGCCGTTTGGAATAGAAATAAATTTGCGGCTCGGAACCTAATACCGCGATTTTGTCGGCCGGATTCGATTGTTCCCGGATGTAATCGGCAATTCGCACCGATTCGGGAAACGGGTTGGTGCCATTGACCAAACGGTTGGCTTCAGCAAGCGGAAGCTGAAAAAAGAAATCGCGCTCTGCCCACAACGGAAACGCTAAACACGCTGCCAAAATTACCAGGATAGCAAAACGAGCTGGCTCGATTTTTGTTTGAAACGCGCTAAACGCCGCGATGACGGCACATGCGCCCATCAACGACGCCGCCGGAAGAAACAGAATGAAATAGTGAGGACGGAAATACAGCCCGGGACAGATGGCCACCGCTGAAAAAAGAGCGTACAGAATTACAGACCCGGCCCGATGCCTAATCGTTGGGTTAATGCTGAGCGCGATTAGCCCCAAAAAAGCAAGCAGCCATATCGGCCACGCCGTGCCGACTGCGTTCGGAAAATGCGCCGCGAGAATCGGGACTCCTTGGCCGAAGGAAACCTGGCTTCCGTATTGCATCGCGTACGTGACAGTCCAGAACCAGAATTTTTCGAATACGTCCGCCCGCCATAAAAGAAATCCGGTAACCAGGCAGGGCGTCCCAGCGCCGATGATGAAAAGCACGTTGCGAGAAAGCGTCTTTTTGATTCCGAGCCTAGCGCGGCAATCGTGGGCCAATAAGTACACCAAGCCAAAAAGAGCGAAGAAAATTCCCGGCTGTTTCATCAAGAACGCCATCCCAAAAAGGAAGCCGCTCGTAAAAACCGGAACAATCGATTGGCGATCCGCCGATCGCAAAAGAAGGATTGTCCCGGCGACAGCAAAGAGTACGACAAAGTGGGTGGCGTGCGCCGCCGTCCCGAGCACGTGCGGCATCAAGGAAAGCACGGCATAGCATGCCGCGCTTGCTATCCCGCCAAGTTCGCCCAGAAACCGACGGCCGAGCAAATAAACGAGGCCAATCGTGATGAGATTGACTAAGGCCAATCCGATGTGGATGGCTCCAATTGACTGCCCCAAAAGCGACATAATTAAAGCATAGGCGCCAGCGGTGCCGGGAAGTTTCATGCTATAAGCCAGCTTATAGGGCGGGATACCGAGCAAAAGCAGTTGGCCGCCATAGGCGTACTCGCCCTCATCCCGCTCCAAGGGCAGACCGGAAAGCCGAATCCTGGCGACGAGAACGGCGGCGATCGTGGCTCCGACGAGGAGCCAGGCCGCGGCACGCAAGAAAGGGCTGTAGGAAGCGGAGTTCGGTTTCACGGCGAGAGATCGTCGGGCAACCCCGAGTCTGCCTGATTCCAAGGCGTTGCCAATAGGTAGTTGGCATCCAGACCCGTGGCATACGCTGTGCTTATTGGGATTATAGAAATTATGATTACAATAAGTATCCGCCCTTACACGTTGCGCAAAGCCGGCTTGGTCGGTCTGATCCTATTCTGTCTCTCCTGTCTCTCCGCCTTCGCCCAATCCAACTACATTACCGTTAAGTCCACGCCCTACGACCGGCAAATGACTCGGATCCGTCCGATTCTCACTTCCGGCACCGGGCACAAAGACCAAAACCCATCAATCGGCTTGGTAAACAACTGGATCGGGAATCTGCGGGCGATTCCGTACGGGTTTTCCATGGAGTGGAAGACTCCGGACGAAGTGCGTGTGGGCGCCTACGCGGATTGCAAGGGCAAAGCAGTCGCACTTTATAACGCGATGCACTCGAGAGGCGTCGATAACGTCCGCCTGGTGATCGGAAAACGCTCTTGGACCAGTCGTAAGACACACGCCTGGCTCGAATGGACGACAGCCAACGGCACCTACATTCTTGATCCGACGATTAATTGGAGCGCCTTCCGGGCGGAGCGGGCGGGCCGCAGTTCTTACATTCCGCTGTATGCGTATGCTGGGTCGCAAAAGTTTCGCGCTGCGCCGAGCGGAGGCCTCTTGGCCAGCAATTCTGTGTATGCGGGGCAACACGTCGCCAGCCGACTCTAATAGGCAGCGATTCAGAAGCCTTACTTGACATTTTCCGGCCGGCCCTGAAGGGCCGGCCTCACTGTTTTCAGGCGGGGAGCGCGGTAATCTCGTGGCGTGAAAAAATCTCACCCTTGGCGAAGATTTGTATTGCCAGAAACAGGGTGGGCGAGCTATTATCCTTTTTGTAGCTATGGAAATTATGAGCGCACACTTATCTCGCTTTTACCGGGTTGGGGCTATTATTTGCGGTATTGTTCTGGTTACTGGGCTGCAGTCGTTCGCCCAGCAATCGCCGGTTTCGGCGCGTAATTTCGCACGGCTGAGCGCCGGTGCTCGCATCGACGACAATCTCGCACAAGTCGCGCTCATTTCCGATCATCCCAGTTTTGGCTACACGCTTCCCGAGGGAACCAGCGAGCTCGTCTTGTCGCTTTCAAAGATAGAGAATTTTGATGTGATCACTTTCGCGAACCGCGACAGCGTCGGCACGGTTTGGATTTCCACTTCAAATTCGAGACTGGCCGCGGGCAGTTCGCAATGGCATCTGGTTGCGCAGCAAAGCCTCAGCCCGAACGTCACCAAAATTAAAGTCGGCCCAACCGAAGCGAAGTACGTGAAGTTTACATTCAAAGTGGTCAAGTCGGGCCGGATTGCTGACCTCGGCGTTTTTTCTACCGCGATTCCGAATCTGATGGTTGCCAACACCGCTCTCGCTGGCGGTTCGGAAGGTGCGACCGACGGCAAGGATGCTAAAGACTTCTCCGCGGGGAAGGATGCGAAGGAAGTTGCCGAAGGACCTCCGGCTGAAGGACCCCCTCCAACTCTACCTGATCCGCCTCCGTTCGTGTTCGTTCCTCAGATCAGTCCGTAGGGATACTATTTAAGTTCGAAACCCATCCATCTCTGTGGTGGATGGGTTTTTTGCGTACTACTCGGCTCAAAGTTCGTCGCGGAGAATGTTGAAAATCTCGGTGTTGTCGATTGTGCCGTGTAAGACTTCGCTTCCCCGGCCGGATCCAAAGGCAACCACGTCTTCGACGGTCGGCTGTGCGAACGGCGCGTAAAACGCCGCCGGCTGAGATTGCTCCTTTTGCGGGGCAGGGCTTGGCGAAGACTCGCGCTCATTTTCCGGAAGTTTTGCCGCTCCATAAGACTGCATGCCTTTCGGGCCGGTTGCCCAGGTCAGCCACGGTTGTCCTGCTGGATTTAAGCCGAGCAGAGCAATGCCGCTGTCTTTGCGAAAGGGAAACCCGTTTACGTGCAATCCGCCGATCGCAACGTCGCCACATACGATGATTGTCGATCTTCCGCCCGCGTAACGATGCGCCGTTGCCACCGCACGATCGAACTCCGCGGTCAAGGTTAACGCTTTTTCAGCATCATTGGCTTCTGCCGCTTCGCGCATCCGCGCCGCGTCGACCACCAGGACGTAGCCGCGCTGATTGTATTGCAACAGCTCAATCGCGCGACGCACCATATCAGACAAGCTGGGTTCGTCGCTCCAGTTTTGGTTGGAATCGCGAGGGCCCTCGTTATCGGCAAACGCTCCGAACAATTTTGGCCTCCGCCATGGCGGAATGGCTTCCAGCTCTGCCCGGTTCCGGACAACGTCAAAGCCGTTTCCGCGCATTTCGAGCAAAAGATCACGATGGTCCTGCCGATGGCCTTGCTTCGTTTCGGGAAGAAATTCCGCTGCGCTCGCTCCGAGTCCGATGTCGATCTTGCCTCCTTCTGCAAATTGCCGCGCTAGTTGTTCGCCGTCGCCGGCATTGTTTGAATGGGCATAGAATGCCGCACAGGTTGCGTTCGTTAAATTTCCATCGCTGATCAACCCGACTGCTCTGCCGCGTTCACGGGCCAGTTCGACGATCGTCGGCAGGGGTTTGCCATTCGAATCCATTGAAATGGAACGATTGTTGACCTTCACGCCCGTTGCCAGTGCGGTCGCAGCGGCTGCCTGGTCGGCAACCGCGAAATCTTTCGAATAATTTTTGACTAGCGCCAGGTGTGGCATGGTGTCGACGGCCAGGCGTCCGTCAGCTCCACGGAGATAATCTCGTGTGATCGCAATGCGCTCCGGGGCGAGTCCTTCCCCGATAACGAGAATGATTCCAAAGGCCCTTTGCACTACCCAATGCTGAAAGTAGAGCACGCCGAGACCGGCAAACGCTATCAGACACAAAAGGGCGAGTAATTGGTTACGCCACTTCACGAGCGCGATGTAGAAGGGCCGCTCACAATTGTCAAACCTGACGACAAACGAAAGCCCTTGTCCGGATTCCTAATCGTCGGCAAAGTGCGCCATGGCAGCGCCGGTAATGCTCATCATCCGCGATGGGTGGGGCATTAATCCGGGAGGAAGAGCGAAGGCCAAAGAGAACGGCGACGCCACACTCCTGGCACACACACCTTTTCACGACAAACTTTATCGTGATTATCCGGGCAGCAGGTTGAGCGCAAGCGGACCGGATGTCGGTTTGCCGGAAGGACAAATGGGCAATTCGGAAGTCGGACATCTAAATCTCGGGGCCGGCCGAATTGTTTACCAGGATCTGACTCGAATAAACAAAGCGATTGCAGCGGGCGAATTGAAAAAAAATCGTGTCGCACAGGAAACGTTTGCTGCTGCACGTGGGCACCGCTTGCATTTGTTCGGCTTGGTCTCTGACGGCGGTGTCCACAGTCACTACGATCACATGATCGCGCTCGCCAACGAAGCCAAGGCCGCTGGCGTGGACGAAATCTTTGTGCACGCATTCACTGACGGCCGCGATTCCTCGCCCACCGGTGGGCGCGAGTTTCTGAGAATCTGCGAGGAGAAACTTCGCCAAAGCGGGGCGCAGATCGTGACCGTTGTTGGCCGCTATTTTGCGATGGACCGCGATCAGCGTTGGGACAGGACCAAGAAAGCGTGGGACGCAGTCGTTCTCGGTCGCGGCGAAGTTTGCAAAGACTCGCCGCCGCAAGCGTTGGATCGACAATATAAAGCTGGGAAGACGGACGAGTTCATGCCGTCACTGATCTTTTCTCATGCGAATGAGCAGAGAGTTCGAGACGGCGACGTCGTTTTATTCTTCAATTTCCGGGCCGACCGCGCCCGTCAGCTTTCCCAGGCTTTTTTGTTCAAAGATTTCGAGGGCTTCGATCGAGAAGTTTGGCCGCAGACGAAATTCACGTCACTGACCCAGTACGATGTTCGCTATCCGTCGCCGTTCATTTTCGCACCGCAAGAACTTAAGAACATTCTCGGCGAGCTTGTGAGCAAAGCTGGCAAGACGCAGCTCCGCATTGCTGAGACCGAAAAATACGCGCACGTCACGTATTTTTTTAATGGTGGCGTTGAAAAGCCGTTTCCGGGCGAGGAGCGCCTGCTCGTTCCATCGCCGAAAGTCGCTACCTACGATCTCAAGCCGGAAATGAGTGCGTTTGAAGTGACCGACGAATTGCTAAAACGGATCGACAAGGTTGATCTAATCACCCTGAACTTTGCTAATCCCGACATGGTTGGCCACACCGGCGTGGTCGCGGCCGGCATCAAAGCGGTCGAGGCGGTCGACCAATGTTGCGCCAAAATCATTCCGCGGCTGCTCGAGCTTAACGGTAAAGCCGTTGTCACCGCCGACCACGGTAACTGCGAACTGATGCGAAATCCGGACGGCTCACCCAATACTGCGCACACCACGAATCTCGTTCATTTCATTTATGTAGCGAAAGATGCGTCGGGGTTCCGCTGCGAAGATGGGATCCTCGCTGATGTCGCGCCGACCCTTCTATTTTTGCTCGGAATGGAAAAGCCGGAAGAAATGACCGGCCGAAATTTGCTTGTCCAGCACGGTTAATGTTCACCGGGGCTGGTTACGTTCTCAAAGCTAATAAGCTAATATTTAGAGATCGATTCAACGCGCGGGTGCCCGCGCGGGCGATCCTGTCCAGAAATCGCGTTTGATTTTCGGGATCGGTCTCATGCCAAATAGGTTTGCGTTCCAAAACCAGATCATCATTCGATTCGATCAATGCGCCCCAGCCGATCGGGATTTCCGGTGCGCGGAACAATTCGGCAGGCAATACGAGAAAAAACAGGTTTGCGCAGCGATAGCGAATCAGGGTCTCGAATTTGGTACAATCGTAAAGCCGGTTTTGAAGCGCGCGAGTTTGACGAAGCACTTGTTTGTAGCCGCGATGATCGATCGCTTCGAAGTTGTATGAGTCGAACTCGGCGAAGAGCGAATCCTGGACGCGTAAAGCCGGGTAATGGATTCGCAGATTTTTTTCCAGAATTTCACGGCGCTGGTGAACTTTTTCCAGCCGTCGCATAGCCGTGGACGCACAACCGTTATCGCGACGAAGATCTACCAGCGCCTGCTTGCATTCGAAAACTGCAGTTACGCTTGGCCACTCGCCGTTCGCGCGATATGCCGCCAGATCCGCGCGGTACCGGCATCGCGGCAAGGTGACTTCCAAAGCGCATGCGGCATAGCCCTGCCGTTGCGCCCAAAGCAGGGCCAGACGCTTTAAACGGGAGTGCGCTTCCGTTTCGCCAAGGCCGTTTTTCAGGCGTTGATCCATCCGGCCAATTCGCGTGCCCAGTAGGTAACAATGATGTCTGCGCCGGCACGTTTAATCGAAGTCATGATTTCCATGACGGCGGCACGTTCATCGACGACTTTCTTTTCCGCGGCCGCTTTGATCATCGCGAATTCACCGCTGACATGATAGACGGCGGTCGGTTTGCCAAAGCGCTCTCTCACTCGCCAGAGTATGTCGAGATAGGGCAGGGCCGGCTTAATCATGATTATGTCGGCGCCTTCATCGATATCGAGCGCGACTTCGCGCAACGCTTCATCAGCGTTAGCGGTGTCCATTTGATACGTCCGGCGATCGCCAAACTGCGGAGGGCTTTCAGCTGCGTCGCGGAACGGTCCGTAAAACACCGACGCGAATTTCGCCGCGTAGCTCATGATCCCCGTGTCAGTAAACCCGCCAGCATCGAGTGCTTCACGAATTGCGCCGATGCGACCGTCCATCATGTCGCTTGGTGCCACTATGTCGGCGCCGGCCTGCGCGTGCGAGAGGGCCGTCTTCACCAAAAGTTCGACGCTCTCGTCATTAAGAACATGAAAGTGCTCGCCGTCGATGCGTGTCACGCCGCAATGTCCGTGACTCATGTATTCGCACAGGCAAACGTCGGTGATCGCGACGACCTCAGGACATTTCTTTTTGATCGCGCGTAATGCTTTTTGAATAACGCCATTTTCGGCATAGGCGCCGCTCGCTTGTTCGTCTTTTTTGTCCGGGATTCCAAATAGTAAAATCGCTTGCAGTCCGGCGTCCTGCGCCTGCCTCGCTTCATCGACAATTTCATTTACGGTGAGTTGGAAAACGCCGGGCATGCTGGGGATCCCGCGGCGCTTGCCGATTTTGTCACTGACGAAAAGCGGGAGAACAAAGTCATGCGCGGTCAAATTCGTCTCGCGAACGAGATTTCTAAGCGCGGGCGAGCGCCGTAATCGACGCGGGCGATGGACCAATTTTCGCACGCGACGAGGCTACGCGTTTGGATAAACTCCCGCAAGCCAATGGCTGATTATCTCCTCATAGACATCAGCAATTCGTTCACCAAGCTCGCGTTCGCGACGCGACAAAGGATCTCGAAACCGATGCGCACCAAAACTCCAAAATTCACGAGCGCGGTTCTCAAACGCTTCATTCGAAATCGAAAGATCGATATGTTCGTCGTTTGTTCGGTAGTGCCGAAGAGAAACGCTGTTGTTCGATCAGCCGCAAAAGAAGCGAAAATTTTGTGGTTAACGCCGGCAAATAAGCTCGGAGTCGGAATTGATTATCCAAATCCGAAGAAGATTGGGGCAGACCGGCTCGCAAATGCGGCCGCTGTGACTGCGCTTTATGGCTGCCCGGCAATCGTTGTTGATTTCGGAACCGCAGTGACGTTCGACATTGTTTCGGCACAACGAAGATACATCGGCGGCGTGATCGCGCCGGGCCTGGAGTCGATGACGAATTTTCTTTATCAACGCACCGCGTTGCTGCCTAAGCTTTCGCTCAAGGAGCCGCGGTCGGCAGTCGGAAGATCGACGATCGAGGCAATGCGCGCCGGCGCCGTAATCGGGTATCGCGGCCTGGTTCGAGAGATCATCGCCAGGATCAAAGCCGAGCGCTTCGCCCGGCAAACAGTCCGGGTGATCGCCACCGGCGGCTATGCCGGCCTGATCGCGGCCCGCCTGGACGAGATCGATGCGGTCCACCCAAATTTGACCCTGGAAGGGTTGCGAATTGTGGCAAATCTGAACGCTTAGGCCGCCGACTTTAATGGAGTCCCTTCCAAGCCAAGAAATCTTCCTAAGGGGGCCAAAATTTGGCTTGTAATCAAAACCGTAAAAAGGTTTCATACCCCGAGGCCATGAAATTCCGGAAAATCGCGGCTATCGCCGTGCTCGTGCTTGGGTCTTTGGCGGCGGACAACGTTGCTCCGTCGAAGGCAGAACTGGAAGCAATGTATGACAAAGCGTTTCGCGCTTTCGATTCGAGCAATTTTCCGGAGGCGTTAAAACAGCTCGATTCAATTGACGCGCGTCAACCCGATCTCGCCGAGTCGCAAAATTTGCGCGGCGTGATCTACATGCGGCAGGGGATTTATGACAAAGCGGAGGCCGCGTTGCGTGAAGCTTTGCGCATCGATCCGAAATTTTGGAACGCGCGTTTCAATCTGGCCGAAATACCGTTTCTGAGAAAAGATTGGGCTGAAGCGCGCAATCGTTTTCAAGAATTGCTTTCCAGCAACGCGTCCGAACTGCAGGGCGAAGCGACTCAACTCATCCAATACAAGATTCTCCTGACCTATTTGCTCGAAGGTAAGGAGAACATGGTCGATTCGATTCTGGCCAAGTTCGAACTTTCGCCGGACACGCCGGCCGTGCATTACTCCAATGCTGCTATCGCGCTGCAGCAAAAGAACACCCAGGAAGCGCGCGATTGGATGGCACAGGCCGAAAAGAATTTTTCGCCTCAGCTGAACAAGCTCTTCGCCGAATCACTTTACGAAGTCGGCTGGCTGCAAAAGCAAGCTGGCCAACAGCGCGCGGCCTTGGAATTGACGTCGCCTACGGAACGCGCTGCAAAGTCAAAAGCGTTCGCCAAGTCCCGAGTTGAGCAGGCGCGTCAGGCATTTCAGCAACGCGACCTCGCATCGGCTCTAAAGTTTGTGAACGACGCCGATGCGGCTGACCCGAATCAGGCTGGTATCATTAATTTGCGCGGCGAGATTTTGATGGAGCAAAAGCAATTCGACCAGTCCGAAGCCGAATTCAAAAAAGCACTCAAGGCAGACCCGAAGTTTCGCCAGGCGCAATTCAATCTGGCGTTAGTGCCGCTCAAGAAAAAGGATTACACCACGGCGCGCGATCGTTTCGAAGCGCTTTTGGGTAAGACGCCCGGCGGGGACAAAAGCGAAGCCGCTCAGATTATCAAATTCAACATCTTCATGACTTTCTTGTTGGAAGGCAAAGAAAGCCGCGCCCAGAAGATGATGGAGCAATTCCAGTTTACCGGTGACACGCCGGCTCTTTATTACGCACAGGCCGCGTGGGAGTTTAAGCACAACAATCCGAACAAGGCGACAGATTGGATTACGTCCGCGAAGAAAATCTATTCGCCTGCCCTGAATCTCGTTTTCGCGGATTCGTTTTACGATCTTGGCTGGCTGCAAAGTCCGGCGGTTGCGACGTCCCCGGCGCCGGCAGCGGAAGCGGCCAACGCCCTGGCTGAAGCACAGACCGAAGCAAGCCCGGCCATTGAACCGAGTCCGATTCCGGGCGCTGCCCTGGCCAAGAATAAGGCTGGTGCGCTGGCAATTGCTGGAATGGAAGCGACTGCGCCCAAGCCGGAGGAAACTGCCGCCAGTGCTGCAGTTAAGGAATCCACTTCGCGCGCCCCTCAATCGTTTGCGGCTGGCAGCCCGGCTAATCCAGAAGAAATACCGACCGCTGCGGCACCCGCTTTTTCGCCAGTCGTAGAGACGCCAGTCGCCGAAGCAAATACAGCTGCGTCAGCGGCAATTCCGAAGGAACAGCCCGCGGCGCCAAAGACGGCAACGAGCAAACCGGCGTCTCAGGCGCCGGCTGAAGCTCCTGCCGCAAAGGCACCAGCTGTCGCGGCAGCGAAACAACCAGCCGCGGAGCCACAGCAATCCGCGCCCGCAACAGTTCTCGCGCCTGCCCGCGTGACTGAAACGCCGCGAAGAGGGGTGGACGCACAAAGCCTGTTGGTCGGCGGATTGGTTTTGGCCGGATTGGGTTTACTGGCTTGGGTCATTGTTCCGGAAGTTCGCCGTCGCGGAATCCACCTGCCGAATTTCCGCCGCGCTGCGCCCGCAACCGGTCCGCAATTGAGCGGTATGGAACTTGCAGCGTCGACTTCACCGCAAAAGGAATTGAAAGTGATGCCGCGAGTAACTGGTGGACCGAGACAGGTTTCGTTGAAACTAAAAGCTTCCGAGCCGTCATTGCGCCGCGCGGTAGTGCCAATTAGCAAACCTGGCCGCGTCTTTGGCAATGGTAACGGTGGCGCCGCTCTTTTAGAACCTGCGGTCGAAGCCAACGGTAGACGGCACGTCGAACCGGAGCTCGTCGAGGAAGCTTTCGAATCTGTTAGTCCAGTGATGGAATCCGTTGGCCCAGTGATGGAATCCGTTGGGTCGGTGATGGAGCAGGGTGGGATGGCAGCAGCGCCTGCCACGGAACCGGAATGGGTTTCGCAACCAGTTGAAATTCCTACATTCGAAATGCCGCAGCCGGTGTTCACCGAACCCGAACCGATTGTTATGCCGGAGCCAGTGTTCTCGGAGTCCGAACCGATTCCAGAACCAGAACCAATCGCTGCGGCGGAACCAGAACCAATGTTTGCTCAAATGACAACGGTTTCTGAGCCGGAGATCGAACCTGTTGGCCAAGGTCAACCGATTCCTCAGTTGACGCCTGTTGAGGAACCGTCGATCATTGAGGTCACCGAACCCGAGCCGGCCGCAGTTGAGGCGCTTCGTCAACCGAGCGAAGCGTTTGTTTCGCCGGAACCGGTTATTGAAACAATTTACGAACCAACCACACCAGTAATCATGCCTGAACCGATCCAAATCCCAACCGCTCAACGAGGTGGCTCACCTCAACCAGCCGGCGCCATGCAAACCTCCGTGCAACTTAGCTTCGCTTTCGAGATTGCATCGATGCAACTGACTCCGACCTTTAAGATGGGCGCGCTGCAATTGCGGCCGGCCTCCAAGGTTGTAACAATGCGTCTGGCTGGCTCTTCGCCGCAGCCAGCGATGAACCTGCAGGTAACTTTCGAGATCGCCCGAATTCAGCCAGCTGGCGGTACCCTGGGCAGCGTTCGCCTGACTCCGTCACAACAGCAGCGTCCAAGCGTTGTCGGTTCACCATCATTCACGGTAGGCGGCCTCCATCTGGTTTCGGACTTCGCCGCGGCGCCCCTTCAGCTTACGCCATCCCAACAGGGTCAGGCGGCTGTGCACGTGATAGCACCGTTCCAGATCGCAACGGTCGAATTCTCACCGTCGTTCGAAATCTCATCCATCGTGCTTAATTCCAACTCGAAACAAGTAATGGTGCAGCTGCCGAGCGCCGGAGGCGCGCCAGTGGAGGGAGCGCCGATGTTCGAGATTTCAAACCTGCAACTCACTGGCAGCGGCGAGATCGGAATGATGCAGCTGAATTTGCTCGGCCAGGGTCCGAGACGAGCGGCTTAATCCGTTACCGAGATAGACATCTTTCGGCAGAGCGACTTGCAAGAGTCGCTCTGTTTGTGTACCGGCGGTTATCTTGCCTTCACGAAGGCGCTGCGATTCAGCGACCGCAGTTCTTTCGGAAGAAATTCCCCGTCATGGCGGATCAGTTTCCCGTCGAAATAAATTTCGCCGCCGCCATAACTCTTTCTCTGGATGGTGACCATGTCCCAATGGACCTGGCTACGGTTGCCATTGTCGGCTTCCTCGTAGGCCTGACCCGGCGTGAAGTGAAACGAGCCTGCGATTTTCTCGTCGAATAGAATGTCCCGCATTGGTTCGAGGACGTAGGGATTAAATCCGAGCGAAAACTCTCCAATGTAACGGGCGCCCGCGTCGGAATTGAGGATCTTGTTCAGCTTTTCTGTTTGGTTGCTGGTCGCCTTAGCAACTTTGCCGTTTCGAAAATCCAGGCGGATCCCGTCAAAAGCGATACTTTGGTAAATCGTCGGGGCATTGAACGTAACGTGTCCTTCCACTGAATTCTTGACCGGCGCCGTGAAAACCTCTCCGTCTGGAATGTTTCGATCCCCGCCGCAAATGACCGCCGGGATTCCCTTGATGCTGAAGCGCAGATTAGTTCCCGGTCCTTTGATCTGGACGCGATCTGTTGATTCCATGAGCTGCTTCAATGCTTTCATCCCCGGCTGCAGTTTCTCGTAGTCGAGGGTGCAGACTTCGAAATAAAAATCTTCGAACGCTTCTGTGCTCATTCCGGCAAGCTGCGCCATAGAGGGAGTTGGCCAGCGCAACACGCACCATTTTGTTTTTTTGACTCGTTGGTCCTGCACCGGCCGCATTTTCCTGGCGACTAACTGCATTTTGGCGACCGGAACGTCCGACAATTCGGTGATGTTATTGCTGCCCCGAAGTGCGATGTAAGCGTGCATCTTTTTCATCCGGGCCAGCTCATGAGCTGCCGCGAAATCCAGCTGTCGATTAGAGGCATCCATCGCCAGTTCGCGGCTGATCCGGTTGTGCTGGACTTGTACGAACGGAGTAGAGCCGACTCTTCGCGCCGCGCGAACCAGCGCTATCGTCATTTCATCGGGAACGTCAAACGCTTCGATCAAAAGGTTCTCGTTCCGTTTCAGTCTGGTCGAATATTCAACCAGAAGTGCTGCGAGCTTATCGAAGCGCGAGTCGTGCATAGAATCCTACAATTCCATTGAGTCGACCGGACGCAACCGCAGCGGGGCTCAATTATGTTCGTCGCCGGAATCTTGCCGCAAAGGCGCCGTCAAACTGGTCACTGAACGGCAGAGTTCTCCGTTCCTCTTCCAAGCGCAACATCGGCATCTCCGTAAGCAGCGCTTGCGCGACGCCTTCGTTCTCTTCCTGTTCGAGGCTGCATGTGCTATAAACCAGAAGGCCGTCCGGCTTTAGTAGCGGGAGTACGGCACGCGCTATTTCGACTTGGCGGGATTGCATTCGGATAAAGTCGCTTAGTCTTAATCGCCATCGCACGTCGACACGACGTCGCATGACGCCGGTGTTGCTGCACGGCGCATCGACTAAGATTCGATCGAACGGAGCCTGAGACTGAATTTCCTTAGTAACCCGTTCTTTCGTCCAATCATGGCGAACAACTTTCGCAATCCGAACCCCGAGGCGCGCAAGATTCTCCTGAATGAGACGTAGTCGATCGTTGTCGCGATCGCAGGCCACGATCAAGCCATTGTTTTGCATTATTTCGGCAAGATAACAGGTCTTTCCGCCAGGGGCTGCGCAGGCATCGAGGATTTTTTCGCCGACTTTCGGTTCCAATATCTCGCACGCGATCGCCGTGCTTGGATCTTGAACGTAGCAATCTCCGTGATTAAGCGCCGCGCTCGGTGAGGGGAGCTCAACAAAGTTTGACAGGCTGGGGAGTGAACGAGCCTCCCGATAGCGTTCGAGAAAATTCTGGCGATCGATCTTTAATTGGTTGATACGTGCGTAAATAGGCGGCGGCCGGTTGTTCCATTCGCACAACGCTGTGGTTTCTTCATCTCCGAGCTGTTTACTCCAGCGTTTGATCAAAAATCGCGGATGCGAAAATCGAACCTCGAGCGGCTGCGCTTTCAGTTCGTTCGTTAACTCCTTCCGCTTCCGAACCGCGGAACGCAGGATTCCGTTTACGATTGGATGTTGTCGTTTCGGCACGAGCTCGACGGTCTCGAAAACAGCCGCATGCTCGGGCGTTTTCGCGACAAACAATTGGTAAAGGCCGAGACGAAGAACGTTCCGAAGATCGGCATCTACTCGAGTGGACCGAACGGCGGCGATCCAGAAGTCGAGCGAGGTGAGGTTTCGAAGCACTCCGTAAAACAATTCGACTGCAAAGGCGCGATCGGCTGATTCCAGCAGCGAAGTGGACAGGAGCCGCGAGATGATTCGGTCGGCGAAATCCTTTTTCGTCCCCCAGGTTTTCAGCGCGGCGAGAGCAACTCGGCGAGCTGACGTCTGCGCCACAACGATTAGTGCGGGATGACGCTGGCCCGGCCAATCGAATGATAATGAAAGCCAAGCTCGCCCATCGTTTCTGGATTCAGAAGATTGCGTCCATCAAAAACGATCGGCGTTGTCATGTGCTTCTTAACCTCAGCGAAGTCGATATTGGCAAACTCTGGCCATTCCGTTGCGATTACCAGCGCCTCGGCCCCATTGACCGCGTCCAGGGCCGACTTCTCGAATTTCGCGTCCGCGACTGCTTTGAGTTCGCCCGCCTTGTCCATTCCTTTTGGATCGTAAACACTGACGTGCGCCCCTTCGCGGAGCATCGAGTCGACAAGCTCAACAGCGACAGAGGAGCGAACGTCGTCCGTATCGGGTTTAAATGTGAGCCCCCAAACCGCGATTTTCTTTTCCCGTAACACCCACAAGGTGTCGCGAATGAGTTTAAGGAAGCGCTCTTTTTGCAACCCATTAATCCGTTGCACCTCTTTGAGCAATGTGAACGGGACGCCGAGCTGATCGCTAATGTGGATGAATGCGGCCACATCTTTCGGAAAACAGGAGCCGCCATAACCAATACCTGCGTTTAGGAATTGGCGGCCAATCCGGCGGTCCATTCCGATCCCGTCGGCCACCTTTTCCACGTCCGCGCCGCTGACCTGGCAAATCGCCGAAATGGCGTTGATGTAGGAGATTTTCAACGCGAGGAAGGAATTCGCAGCGTGCTTGATCAACTCAGCGCTGTTGATGTCCGTGACCAGGATCGGCGCCATGAACGGCTCGTACACCTTTTTCATGAGGTCCACCGCATTCTGGCTTTGCGCGCCGATGACGATTCGGTCCGGATGCATCAAATCATGAATAGCGCAGCCTTCGCGAAGGAATTCGGGATTACTGACAACGTCAAACTTCGCACCGCGGCGGTTGTAACGTTTGATCGTCTCCGCGACGCGCTCACCGGTTTTCACCGGCACTGTGCTCTTATCGACGATCACTCGATAGTCATTCAGAACGTCCGCAATTTCACGGGAAACTTTCTCAATAAAGCTGAGATCGACTTCTCCGTTCGCTTGCGGCGGTGTCGGGACGGCAATGAAGACAATTTGTGAATTGTCCACTCCTTCACGTACGCTGCTGCTGAAGCGCAGACGATGAGCAGAGACATTGCGATGGATGATTTGCTCCAAACCGGGTTCGTAAATGGGGATGCGGCCCGATTGTAGCGTTTTGACCTTGGCTTCGTCGTTATCGACGCAGATCACATTGTGCCCGACATCTGCAAAACACGCGCCGGTGACAAGACCTACATATCCCGAACCGATGATCGAAATATCCATTGAATGAAAGAGATCGCTAGGCCCTCAACCTAGCACAGTACAAGGTATGTTCATTGCCCCTGGCTTCCTGGATCGAAGTTCAAATCGAACCCGAATTTTGGAAACGCCTTGAGACTGAAAGTGAAAAGAACGCCGTATTCCTTTTTGTTGCCCGTGTTGTCCCGAACAACGGCGCCAAAGGACGCCGTCCAGTTCGATAAGTCTCGGTAAATCGCGTAGCGCTGTTCCTGGAAGAGGCCCATCGTGGCTTCATATTGCTCTTGAAATCCAAAGCCCCAGTTGTCACTGATGCGGTAGTATCCGCCAACCACAAAGAGACTGCTGTGTTGAAAAAATGGGTTGTCGTTGAGATAGCGATGGCTGGCATTGAGCTCGAGATTGGCGGCGGGTTGAACGGCAATGGTTGTGTTCACCTCAGTAAAACCGGAGCTGAATGCAGGAATCTGTGAATCAATCGATAGCGATGCCCAGGGCAACGGAGTAAACCGCAATTTATTGAAGAGATTCGAGTACATCCGCCGGTCGAAGGGATCGTTGAAGTTCACGTCGAAAAACGTGTCCAGTTCCAGCCAAGTCACAGTCACATCATCACGCCGCGTTTCCAAACGGTTCCGAATTCCGTTACGCCAAATCGTCCAGCTGGTGATCGAGTCGATAGTGGTGAACTGAGGAAAATCAATCGGCTGTAATTGAGTGGACGGTTCAAATCGATCGAACTGCAAAATTGAAGAAGGATTGACCCCGTTTTCGTGGACGTATGAGAAGTCCGAGTAGGGCTGGATCACGTGAAGCAATCCATCCAACCCCAACGTCCGATCGGCAACATCGTCCCAGGAGCGAGATAGTTTGAAGGAGGCTTCGACCCCGGCGTCGTAAACAGTCCGAACACCGCTGCCGGCATTAATAACTGGATTGGCCGGAGTCGGGTCTTCAGGGATGAAATTGGGAATCAATGCATCCTCATTGGTGGGGAACAGCGTGTTCCCGAGGTCGCGAGTCTTGTCATAATAGGTTGCCCGGAAGCCTGCCCGCGGCACGATCGACAGCCAGCCAAAATAGGTATTCGGATAAAGTAACTGGTGGAAGGTATCAAGCCGGGTAGTCCCGTAATCCTCAAAGCCGGAACCCTCTGCGAAACTCCGGTGCAGGTCAGCGAACCCAGTCTCGCCTTCGTAATAGATTGGCCCCCCAAATAAGGCGTGGCGCTTGATGTCGAGCACGACTTCGGGCAGGCGTTCAGTTTGATCGAAGAAATTGTTCGCCTGGAATCTCGTAATTGCGGTGAGCGTATAAAACGGATCGGTCTTGGCCACCGCAATCACGTTGTCT
>DATMOU010000051.1:0-56618 GCA_035568035.1 Chthoniobacterales bacterium
TTGCCGGCGATGAATCACGAAGCATTGCGGATGACAGTGCTCACCGGATTGATGCTCGACTGCGACATCGCCCCAGTCTGCAAGTTCGATCGCAAAAACTATTTCTATCCGGACATGCCGAAGAATTATCAGATTTCGCAGTACGACATGCCGCTTTGCGAAAATGGCGCGGTGCCGCTGCACGATCTGGCATATCCGAAAGACGCGCAGAAGAACATCGCGACACCGGACAAGGAAGTGCATCTGGTCCGGATTCATCTCGAAGAAGACGTGGCGAAGAGTTTTCATTTCGAGACCAACACCGGAATCGATTTCAACCGGGCCGGCACGCCTTTGATGGAAATCGTCACTCAGCCGGAACTTAATTCGCCCGAGGAAGCGTTCGCGTTTCTGACGTCGCTCAAACAAATCTTAATTTACGGTAACGTGAGCGACGCCGACATGGAAAAGGGACAGTTGCGTTGTGATTGCAACGTTTCGGTACGGCCTGAATCGCAGTCCGAGCTGGGCGCAAAGATCGAGATCAAGAACATGAACTCGATCAGCGGTGTTCGCCGCGCGCTGGCCTTTGAAATTCAGCGACAGACCGAGGGGCTGAAGCGCGGAGAGAAACTTCAACAGGAAACCCGGGGTTGGGATGATGCTGCAGGCGAGACGTTTCTGATGCGGACTAAGGAATCGGCACATGATTACCGCTATTTTCCGGATCCGGATTTGGTGCCGGTGAAAACCGAAGTCCTGTTGCCCGAAGCCCGAGCTCGAGTTCCCGAATTGCCGAAGCAGAAACGCGCGCGTTTCGTCGAGCAGTATCAAGTTACGCCCTACGACGCAGGTGTTTTGGCGGACGACGTCGATCTTGCCCGATATGTAGAGGATGCAGTGGTTCTCGTGAAAGGCGTTGAAGCGAAAGGCGATGTAGGCCTTGCAAAAGTCATCACAAATTGGGCGTTGAACGATCTGCAGAGTGCGCTCAGAGAGTCCGGTAAAACGATCCGTGATCGGCCAATCTCTCCCGAGGCTCTGGGTGAACTGGCGATAATGATCGACAGCGGGAAGATCAGCAGCAAACAGGCTAAGGACGTTTTTGACGAAATGTTCGCGACCGGGAAAGGCGCGGCCGCGATTGTGAAAGAGAAAGGTATCGAGCAGGTGAGTGACCCGGGCGCGATTGAAAGAGTCGTGGACGACGTGATCGCGGCGAATCCAAAGCCGGCAGCAGATTTCAAGGCCGGCAACGCGGCATCTCTCAATTTTCTCAAGGGCCAGGTCATGAAATTGTCGAAGGGAAAAGCCAATCCGCAACTGGCCGGTGAAATCTTGGAGCGAAAGCTGAAATCGTAACGCGTGCGCATCTTAATCGCGCCCGACAAATTTAAAGGCACGCTCAGCGCGCGCGAAGTCGGTGAGGCAATTGCCACAGGTTTGCGCAAAGTTTTGCCGGACGCAAAGATCGACATCGTGCCGATGGCCGATGGCGGCGAGGGAACCGCCGAAGTGATTTCACAAGCGCTCGGCGCTTCGTGGATTGCATGTACAGCGCACGATCCGCTGAGCCGCGAAGTCGAGGCCCGCTATGGCTGGATCGAAAAACCGAAATCCGCGATAATGGAAATGAGTGAAGCGGCCGGCATGCGACGGTTGCGGCCTAACGAATTAAATCCGGAGATGGCCACGACCTTTGGCGTGGGCGAGATGATTTTGGATGCGATGAAACGCGGCGCGACCGAAATCATCATCGGCCTTGGCGGCAGTGCCACAAACGATGGCGGTTTCGGGATGGCGCGCGCGTTAGGCTTTCGTTTTGAATTGGAGAAAGAGCAAGATGGAGAGCGAGTGTTTGATTTGGCCAACCTCAAAAAGATTGAGAAGCCGCCCGATTTGAAGTTGCCGCAAATTGTCGCTGCGGTTGATGTGAGGAACCCGTTGCTTGGAGAAGACGGCGCGACGCGAGTGTTTGGTCCGCAAAAAGGCGTGACACCGGACGAGATCGGGAAGTTCGAAAATGCGCTAACCAGACTCGCCGATGTTGTGACGGCCCAGCTCGGTTGTGATTATCGAAGCGAACCGGGAGCGGGGGCGGCAGGTGGGCTCGGGTTTGGGTTGATGAGTTTTTGCGGGGCAAAGATTCGTCCGGGATTCGATGAAGTTACAAAGGCTGTTGGGCTCGAAAGAAGGATGAAAGATGTCGATCTTGTGATTACCGGGGAGGGGAGTTTGGATCGGCAAACGCTCGAAGGGAAAACGCCGGCTGGTGTCGCGCAACTTGCGCGCAAATTAGGCAAACGCGTTTTCGCGTTTGTTGGGCGTGCTACTGAAGATCAACAAGTGCGGGAGCTTTTCAATGGTGTTTACCAAAACGCGCGGCGCGGGATGAGCACGGAGGAAAACATGAAACGTGCGGCCGAGTTGTTAAAGGACAACGCTCGGAAGTTGGCAAGAGCACTGTAGCTGGGTCCCGCGCCAGCGCCGCTGAATTTGCGTGTGTTTTGCACTTCGATCGCGGAATCTCACGCCAATGAAATTGCCCGCTGGCTTTTTTGTTCTTTCGATCTGGATTTCATCAAGCGTCTTCGCACAAAAGGACTACGAGATCCGTTTGAACCGTCCCCTGAAGGCGGGCGATCAATGCAGATTTTCGATCGTAGGAAAAAACTACCAGGAAATGCAGGCTGATGCAGATGGCCAGGTTCTCATGCACACCAGGGACGACTTCTCCGTTGAATATGCCGGAGTGAGGAAAGTGCTTGAAGTTGAGCCGGCGGGTAGACCTACCAAGGTTTCCGACAATATCGAAAAACTTCTGCTGATCCGTAGCGGCAGGCGCACCGAGCTCGCGAAGCCCGGCGCTGTAATTGTCGCTTCAATTCAGGGGAAAAAGAAGATCTTTCAGGTCGATGGGCAAGCTGTAGATGCGGAAAGTGCAAAGGCGCTCGAACTTGTCGTCGATATCAGTCAAGGCGGGCCAACGGATGATGATATTTTTGGAACCAAAAGCCGCAAACGGCCCGGTGAGACGTGGGATATGAATGGCGTACTCGCAGTTCGAGACCTCGCAAGGCGCAGCAACGTGGACGCACGGAATCTCTCCGGAAAAGTAGCGTTCGAATCGGTGACACAGGATGAGAATGGAGAAATTCTAAATATTAAGTGCCAGGTCGCGGGCGATGCAAAACCGGTTGAGCTGCCAGCACTCGTGACGTCTTTTCACGGACCATTCAAAGCGACTTTGTTCGCGAAATACCCGGTCGATGTTTCGCTCAGTTGTCCCGAGGGATTATTGGACATGAGTTTTCTGTTCGAAGGAAGCGGTCAAACCCGCACCGGCGCACCAATTCATGTCACCGGTGAAATGTTGCGATCCGTAACCTACAAACTTTTGGTCCTGAAGTAGCCTACGCGTTACAGATTGCTGCAGGACAATGCCCGACAGTTGGCGGAAGATTTGAAGAAACGTCCAAGTCCTAATGTCTAACCGTCGTCTCCCCCGAAGAAGCGGGATTTTCCGAAACGACACTTTAATTGTTACGTAACTGAGCGAAAATAGGCGGCTCATGCAGGAACTCCCTCCAAACGCACTCACTCCTTTTGTTTTCTCGGATCCGGCTGGCAAACGCTGGCCGCGATTGCGCCTCACTCTGCTGATTCTGGGGGTGCTTGTGTTTCTCGGAAGCGTTCTCTTCGTTCAGACACTCTTTGTCGCGCCGAAGATGCGGGTTCCTTTTTCGTTGCGACAATTGAAAGGGCAACTCAAGTCGCTGCAAAGGGCAAACCCGGCGAGTCAGATAGCGCCGGCCTCATTGCTTTGGCAAAAATTCGGGGCGGCGAAACAGGCCGCGAAGAAACTGGCGGGTATCACCCCAACTCCGGCGCCTCCGGCAAAACCGCGCAAAAAAGCGCCGCCGAACGAAGTTCGTCTCGCCTATTACACGAATGGCGATCCCTACAGCTATACTTCGCTGGAAGAACACGCAGGGCTGATCACCCATTTATGTCCGGAATGGATCACCGTTGTAAATGGTTCGGGCGACATTCAAATCGACGCAGACAGTCGATTGCCAAAATTCTGTGCGAACAAAGGGATCGCGTTGATGCCGTTGCTGACCAACTTGGTTGGCGACACCTGGCAGCCTGAAGCGATCGAAAATCTCGCGCACGGTCCGACAGACCGGCAGGAACGCTTCTTCGCGAAAGTGGTAACCGTATTGCGCGATGCCAAAGCGAAAGGCGTAGTAATCGATTGGGAGCAGATCGATCCGGTTTACAAGAAAGACATTACCACGTTCATCGACAAGTTTTGCGACGCGCTGCACAACGACGACAAAGAACTTTGGCTGACGGTGCAGCCGGGGCAGGACATCGATTACATCGACTTCGACGAATTATCGGACAACGTCGACCGCTTTGTTGCTTCACTTTTCGACGAGACATCGGACGTCGATCCGCCGGGACCGCTTGGTTCGCGGTCGTGGTTCGAGGGCTGGCTGCATGTCCTGTTGGAAGGCAGCGACAGCAAACAATGGATCATTGCGGTCGGGGGCTATGGATACGATTGGACTGTCGGCGGCAAGAAAGCGGAGCTGATTAGTTTTGCCGAGGCAATGAGCCGCGCGAAAAACGCGGAAATCGATTCGGCCGAAGTTACCGGGCCAGGTTACAATCCGTATTTTTATTTTGAAGACGGCGATAAGGAGCACGCTGTCTGGTTTTTGGACGTAATTACCTTCCTGAATCAATTGCGCGAAGTGCGCGATCAAAAAGCGGGCGGCTTTGCGCTTTACCGTCTGGGGACCGAAGACCCGGCGATCTGGGATGCGCTGGCGGTGTCCCGCGATTTCAAGATCGACAACCAGACGCGCGAGCAACTCGAGATATTGAAGGGGACCGACACCATTACCGATGTCGGCGAAGGAGAGATCGTTACAGTCGACGAAAGTCGAGCCGATGGAATGCGAAAGCTTGCCGTCGATGGGGAAGGTTATCTCACCGCGAAATACACCAAGTTTCCCGAATTCCCGACTTTGTATCATCAAGGCGCCGGCGGTGAGCATCAGGTTGCGATCACGTTTGATGACGGACCCGATCCTGACTGGACTCCGCAAATCCTGGACATTTTGAAAGCGGCGAACGTAAAGGCGGCGTTCTTCTTGGTTGGGGTCAACGCCGAGAGATACCCGGGACTTGTCAGGCGGATTGTGAACGAAGGGCACGAAATCGGAAATCATACTTATTATCATCCAAACCTTGCGCTGGCTTGGCCGGAGCATGTGCGTCTCGAATTGAATGCGACGCAGCTATTGATTGAAACGATCACCGGCCGGGCGACGACTTTATTTCGTCCGCCTTACGCCGCGGACACCCAGCCTTCGTCGGTCAGCGAGTTGATGCCGCTCCAAATTGCACAGGAACTGAACTATCTCGTTGTCCTCGAAAACATCGATCCACAGGATTGGGCAAAACCCGGCGCCGACATCATTGTTCAACGGGTGAAGCAGCAACGGCGCGACGGCAGCATTATTTTGCTCCACGATGCGGGCGGCGACCGTTCTCAAACGGTGGAGGCATTACCGCGCATCCTCGATTGGTTGCGCACGCGCGGCGATACAATCGTGCCTCTGAGCACTTTGCTTGGAACGTCTCGCGACGCAGTGATGCCGCTACTGCAGACATCGAATCCGTCACTGAACCGATTGGTCAGCAGCACCGGCTTTCAAATTTATCACGCGCTCGAAGAATTTCTTTGGGCGTTCATGATCGTTGCCACCGCGCTTGTCGTAATCAGGACTTTAATCGTGATTTGGCTCGCCTACCGTTTTCGGCCTCTGCCGCGGCACGACTTCACGAAGCCAATCAGCATCGTGGTCGCCGCTTATAATGAAGGGAAGGTGATCGCGGGAACGCTGCGCTCGTTGCTGGCCACAGATTACAAGGGCGAACTTGAGGTCATTGTCGTCGATGACGGCTCGCGCGACGAGACCGCCGCTGAAGTTGAACGGGTGGCGAATGTCGATCCACGAGTGCGTTTGCTTCGGCAGGAGAACCGCGGCAAAGCGCGAGCGTTGCAACGCGCGCTTGCGACCGTTCGTACCGGAATCGTTGTGTTTGTTGACGCGGACACGCATTTTCAGCGGGATACGCTTCCCTTTTTGGTCGAACCTTTCGCTGACGAAGGAGTCGGCGCGGTTTCAGGGCACGCAAAGGTCGGAAATCTGCGAACGTTCATCGCGCGGTGCCAATCGCTGGAATACACCTGCGGGTTCAATCTCGATCGCCGTGCCTACACCCGGTGGAACTGCATTACGGTTGTCCCGGGCGCAATCAGCGCAATCCGAAAAAGCGTGATCGATCAGGCCGGCGGCTTGAGTTTACAAACACTCGCCGAAGACACCGATCTCACTCTCGCCCTGCACAAAGACCGGCAACGTATCGTCTATGTTCCTCAGGCCATCGGTTGGACGGAAGCTCCTGAATCAGTCCGCACCCTGGCAAAACAGCGTTTTCGCTGGGCTTACGGCACGCTCCAATGTCTATGGAAACATCGGGACATGGTTTTTAACTGGAACTATCGCGCGCTTGGCTGGTTCAGTTTGCCGAGCGTCTGGTTTTTCCAAATCATTCTCGTCGCCGTCACGCCGGTGGTGGATTTGTTCCTGCTCGCATCGCTTCCATTTGGCGCGTGGCGCGCAGTGTTGCCATTCGTAATTACATTTCTTTCGATGGATGTGATTCTCGCTACGCTCGCCTGTATTTTGGAAAAGGACCCCGTGTCGCGGGCCTGGCGAATTTTGCCGATGCGTCTGATTTACCGGCCAATGCTGAGCTACTGCATTTGGAAAGCGATTTTACGCGCAATCAAAGGCGCGTGGGTCAGCTGGGGCAAACTGGAAAGAACTGCTAGCGTTCCGGTGCGGGCGTGAGCTGATCAAATTCGAAATCCGAATATCGAAACTCCAAACAAATCCAAATGCTTAAAATTCGAAAACGATAAAGCGTTTGTGAAGGCAGTTCGTTTTGGAAATTCGAGTTTTAGATCTTTAAGAATTGTTTCGGACTTCGGACTTCGGATTTCGAATTTGATTCTTTCTTTCGCAATGGCGCTTTCGCTGCTCGCTGCGACCTCATGCCGTAAATCGGCGTCGCTACAAGGCGAGGTAGATCCAAACGGCCCGGTTGAGGTTGTTATTCCGGAACATGGCGCCTACACCGGCGCGTTCATCGATTTCGGAGATGAGGAGGACACGGTCAATCTCGAGGACATCGAAGATTTTGAACAGATGGTCGGCAAACATCAGCCGATCATCGCGTCATCGAGTTATTGGGGTGAGCAAAGTTTTCCGACTGCGAATCTTAATGTCCTGTGGCGACACGGTTCGTTGCCGCTCGTTTTCTGGTCGCCATGGGACAAGCCCTACATCCAAAATCGCGGTCCGGACAAATTCAGCCTAAACAACATTATTGCCGGCCAATGGGACGCTTACATCGATAAATGGGCGGACGCCGCTCGCGAATTCGGGCACCCGATGATTGTCGTTTTTGGCAATGAAATGAACGGTGAATGGTTTCCGTGGTCGGGAGTCTTTTATGGCCGCGACGAATGGGACGACGACGCCGACAACTGGAAAGGCCCGGAAACGTTCCGACGCGCATATCGCCACGTGGTGGACCGGGTTCGTACGCGCGGCGCGACAAACATCAAATGGATGTTTCATACGAACAATTATTCGTCGCCAGTGGATACTTGGAATTTCGCTCCGTCTTACTATCCCGGTTCTGATTACGTCGACTGGCTGGGCATGAGCGTTTACGGCCAGCAGTTCAAAGACGAACCGAATCCCGACATTTATTCGCTCGTCGATTGGCCGTATCAGGAATTATGCGGTCTGGATCCGAACAAGCCGGTAATGATTGCGGAATGGGCCACAGGCGAATTTCCCTTCGAACCCGGCGAGGTTGGAATGCATAAACCGGAATGGATCAAACAAGGATTGGATCTTTTTCGAACACGTTATCCGCGCATAAAAGGGGCTGTTTATTGGCATGAACGCTGGCAAAATCTCGATCAAAGCTACAGCAACCTGCGTGTGAATTCGTCTGTAGAATCGCTAGAAGCATACCGCAACGGCATCGGGAACCCGGACTGGCTCGGCAATCTGATTCTGCGCGCGACAGGTAGGGGCGGTTCACCGAACCGCCACGGCGATTGAGGTCAATCGCTCCTACCCAAAACTATCGCCACACCGCAAGAATTCCACCGAGCGCGATACATCCAACAACGTGATGGCTCGCGTCGATGAGCCAGACCTTGAAGGGCTTCGATTCCCACAAGTATTGGATCGTCAGCGCGGTCGCCGCAAAACCGAGGCCTACGCCCGCGCCGAGTTTGAGCCCATAGCCGAGCTCGGTAATGCCGGTCCGGGCGATCAGACGTGCCATGATCGCCGCGGCGACGAGGTTACAAAGGAAATTGCCGATCATTTTCGCGCCCATGCCGCCGCGCTGGATCTTCACCCCCGATTGTTCGATTGCTGCTGCCCAGATTTTTCCGAACAACGCCATGTACCAAATCGCGCCGATGACCCAGTAAGCTGCCGCTGCGCAAACTACTGCTATCCAGTTCATTGCCATCCAGTTCATGCCACGTTGTCTCAATCAGACGCGGGCAAGGCAAGAAAAAATCCCCCGGGCGATAGACAAAAACAGCAGTTGGCGGCGTCCTGATTATTAAAGACCGTGAAAAGGTCATGGAGAATGTCGCCACCGATGAAAATTGGAAAACTCGCTTTTCTCAGCTCGCGCCCGGCCTGGTGCTCTTCGCCCGGCAATGGACGCGCTCGGCGGCTGACGCTGAAGACGTTGTCCAGGAAGCTTTCGTCAAGTTTTGGCGAAGGAACCACGACATCGGGAATCGTGGACTGCTTTACGCCACCGTTCGCTCCGTCGCGCTTGACCTTCTGCGCCGGGACAGCCGTCGCGCGCGCCGCGAAGCGACTGCTCTTTCCGATTCCGATCAATCTGCGCAACCGGCCTTTGATGTCGAAGACGATTCGCAACGTGCGCTGGTCGCCGCGCTCGATCTTTTGCCTCACGAACAGCGGGAGGTTCTCACTTTGAAGATTTGGAACGAACTGACATTTGCCGAAATCGCGAGCGCGCTCGGAATTTCGCAGAACACGGCGGCATCGAGGTATCGTTACGCGCTTGCCGCTTTGAAAAAGAATTTACCGTCCCCATGAACGACTTCTCCGAACTGGAAGACCAACTGGGCAAACTGCGGCCGGCCCAGCCATCCCCGGAACTGACCACGCGGATCGAGCGCGCGCTTGCCGGGCCGGAAACGTTGCCAGCAACAGCCGCAGTGCTGAAGCGCGAGCGCCGCTTTCATTTCAACTGGCTGCCACTCGGGCTTGGGTTGGCTGCAGCGGCTACGCTTGTGCTCTTCGCTTTCGTTCGACTTCACCAACAGGGGGCACAGACGCCAAGAACTGCATCAACAACGCCTGCTCCGGCGATTTCAACTGCACAACTCATCCCGGCCGGCCTGACCCAGGTGGTTTATCACACGCGCGACGAGGGGGTGCATTTTCGGTCTAATTCCGAGCAACCGATGCGTCGCGTGCGCTCCCACACACGCGAGACGTTGCAATGGCGCAATCCAAAGACGGGAGCCACTCTGCGAATTTCCTACCCGGCCGAACAAGTTTCGCTACTGCCCGTATCAGGCCAATGAATTTCAAACACACCACCACTATGAAAACAAAATCAATCATCACTATTGCCGCCCTCGTGCTCTTGCCGATCGCTGCATTCACCCAACCGAATCCGCCGCCCCCGCCACCGCCGGCTGGCGCACCACCGACCGGTCCAGTCGGCCCCGGCAACGACCGGGACCGCCACGAGAAGAAAGTGCCGGTCACCTATCTTGGCGTTGAAACTTCGGACGTGCCTAGAGTCGTCAGCGAACAACTCGGTTTGCCGCGAGGCTTCGGCCTGGTCGTTGATTACGTCGTTCCGGATGGCCCCGCTGCTGCGGCCGGTGTTCAGCAGAACGATATTCTGCGAATGCTAAACGATCAGATATTGACCGAGCCGGATCAACTTTCGAAACTGATTCGAAGCTTTTCGGAAGGCACAACCGTCACGCTGACTGTCTTGCGCAAGGGCAAAGAGGAAAAGATCGGCGTGAAGCTATCGAAGAAAGAAGTGTCGGAGCGCTCCGATATGGGACGGGGTCGTCATCCACGTTTCAACTTCAACTCTAACGGAAACGACTGGAGCGACTTCGGGATGGGGGACCTCAAGGAGCAGATGGACCAGCTGAAAGACCAGCTCGGAGACCAAACTCAGGGAGTTATTCATGACGCGGTAATGGCGGCACAGGCCGAAGCCCAACGCGCTCGTGACGACGCACAGCACCGTCGCGAAATGGCGCAGCATCAACGTGACATGGCCCAACAAATGCGCGACCAGGCGCAGCGTGTTCGTGATGAGGCGCGCCGAGCGCGAGATGAAGCGCGTCGGGCCGCCGGAATCAGTGTGACCCAACGACAGGACGGCGGGTTGAGCACCACGAAGATCGACATCGGCAAAGCGCAGATTGTTTATTCCGACGACAAAGGTGAATTGCGTGTCGAGAAGATTGACGGCAAGAAGGTGTTAACTGCCAAAGATCCGAACGGACTCCTGCAATTCAGCGGTCCGGTCGAAACGAAAGAAGATCTGGACAAAGTGCCGGCCGAAGTCCGGCAGCGTTACGAAAAACTGCAGAACAACGATCTGCCGGCGGTGATTTCGGAGCACCAATCCGAAATGGATAACGATAATGATGCTGACGATGAAGACGATGATAACGCCGACATTCAATCGATGAATCAGGTTTCAACGTCGCATTTCGGAAACCGCGCCGGTTTCATTAAACTTTAAGGCAGAGAGACTCCGCCGAACGCCTCAGAGCCCGGTTTCGGCAACGGACGGACTCGTTCCGCGGCGAGTTTTCCTTGTCGATCTTGCGCACCACGCTGTATTAAACGCAGGGCGGCAAGATCGACATGATCGTTCGCGTTTTCATTTTTAGCGCGTTTCTAATCAGCGCCGGGGCGCTGCGCGCACAAACGGCGAGCCCGGCGTCAGCCTCGCCATCACTTGAACAGCGCGTAGCAGATCTTGAAGCTTATATAAACAACGCCGCGCGCGGTTCCGATTCCGCCAACGCAAAAACCGCCTCAAATATTTCTGGCCCCGGCCCCGGCCATAACGGCTGGATGATGACCGCATCTGCACTCGTGCTTTTCATGACATTACCGGGCCTGGCGCTTTTTTACGGAGGGCTTGTTAGGCAGAAAAATGTGCTGTCAGTCCTGGCCCAATGCCTCGGCATTGCGGGATTAGTTGCGATTCTTTGGTGGGCGGTTGGCTACTCGCTGGTCTTTTCGCGCGGCTCGCCAATCTTGGGCGGGCTGAAGCTTTCGTTTCTCCACGGGGTCGACGCCAGACCGAACGGCGATTATTCCTACTGGGTCTCGCAAAATATCTTCGCGATGTATCAATTGATGTTCGCGATCATTACGCCGGCACTGATCATCGGTGCGGTCGCTGAGCGAATACGATTTGCGGCCGTGCTCGCGTTCGTCGCCGTCTGGATGTTCCTGGTTTATTTCCCGATCGCGCACATGGTGTGGGGGATCGACGGACTGATGAATGGCGTCTGGAACGACCATGCCCGCATCACTGCGATCGATTTTGCCGGAGGCACCGTGGTCCACATGTCTTCCGGGTGGTCGGCTCTGGTTCTTTGCGCGTTGCTTGGACCGCGGCTCGGTTTCCGAAAAGAAGTCATGGCGCCGCACAGCATGGTGCTTTGTATGGTCGGCTCGGGAATGCTTTGGGTCGGGTGGTACGGATTCAACGCCGGCAGCGCACTCGGCGCCGACGCGATTGCCGCGAATGCTTTCACCACAACCACAATGGCAACCGCAGTTGCGTCCTTCACGTGGGCGATGCTCGAGTATGCGCTGCGCAGCAAGCCGAGTGTTCTTGGATTTTGCTCGGGCGCGGTTGCCGGACTCGTCGTGATCACACCGGCATGCGGTTATGTTGATCCAACAGGGGCGGTAATTATCGGGATCGCGGCCGGCATCGTGCCCTTCTTCGCCTGCACCAAATTAAAATCGTGGTTTCATTACGATGATGCGCTGGACACCTTTGGCGTGCACGCCGTCGGCGGAACGTTGGGCGCGTTTCTAACCGGATTGTTCGCGACCGCGACCGTGAATGGAAATTTGCGCGGAGCCCCTGCAACTCAAAATGGTCTCGCCAAGGTGATTGGGCATTCGCTTTGGCTCGAACAGCTGAAAGCAATTTCGATCACAATTTTTCTGTCAGTCGTGGCCAGCGCCATCATCGGCTGTGTCGTGAAAACGGTCATTGGATTGCGGATTGCGCCAGAGATCGAGCGTCAAGGACTCGACATCAACGAGCACGGCGAAGAAGGCTACATGGTTTCAGGGTAGACGCGCTTTCGTCGCGGAATATGCGTACGAAAAAACGCGCGGCGTTTCGGCCGCGCGTTTTCGAATTGTTGTTGTTGTTAAATCTTAATTATGGCCACTGTTACTTCCGCCGCTCTGCATCTGGCGGACGGCTGCGCCCGAAAGGTGGCTAACTTCACTTGACTCGGCCGCTCCGGCGCCAGATTGGTCGTCGACTTCCACCCAGCGCCCGCTCAAGTTGCTGCCAGTTTCCGCCGGCACGTAAACCATGTGCGTGTGTTTCTTCTTGGCATTAGCAACGTATTTACCGGTCAATTTGAAATCCATCTGCGTTGGCTTATTGCCGAAAACGTGTTGGTTTGTGAGGGAAGCCTTGATTTGGCCGTTCACAAACAGGACCACTTCGTAATCGGTGACTGGAAGCTTGGTGACGCCATATTGGCCATTCGAGTCGGTGCGGACAATCTTTTGGAGTCCGCTTCCGTCTTTGGCGGAAATATGGACTTCAGCCCCGGCGACGGGGTTTTTATTTGAATCTGTGACGACGCCCTGAATTCTGGCGGGGCCGACAGGGTCGGAGGCCCATGCGGCGACCGCAGATACAAGGAGGGCAACAGTGGAGAGTTGGAGCGTTTTGATAAGCATAACTTTTTATTATAGACGTGAACAGTCACTTTCGCAAGCCTGTCGGCCTGCGTCTCACCACTAACTTTGAGTAACCGAGAGCTTAGCGAAGGTTACCGTCGCCGCTGCGAGTTTGCATTTGTCGCACCAGGGCATTTCCCTGGTTGTTCAAGCGTTCAGACATGCCTACCGGCATTCCTTTTCCATCGCCCTCAACCTCAGCCCAGTGGCCCAGGTTGGTACCAGTGGTCGACGGGATCCAAACATAATGTTTCCCCGGCGCGAACGGCGTCACCTGAGAGCCCTTCAGAATCTCAAAGTTCAGACCCTGGGTCTCTCCGGCCTTGGTCCTGACGTTGCTAATGGTCGCTTTAACTGCACCATTGATGACGAGCGTTACGGCGTAGGTCCCGCCTTCGAGCTCTGGATAACTGTAACGACCATTGGCCGACGTATGAACTCTTCCAATTTTGTTTGCATCGCTGCCTTGGATGCGAATTTCAGCGCCTTGGATCGGACCGGAGGAATCCTTCACGATTCCACGTAGTCCCGCCTCTCCGGCTTTAGCTGTCAGCATCAAGCAGAGCGAAGCAAACATGACAACAACACCACGAATCATGTTCTTCATGGCCAAATATTACGACCAGCGGCGACGCTTGTAAAATGCGATCCGGCAAGTGGAAATGTGCCGGCGGAGGGACTTGAACCCACACGATCTTGCGATCACTGGATTTTGAGTCCAGCGCGTCTGCCATTCCGCCACGCCGGCGCGTTCGAAACGGAGCGAAAGAATACGAGGTTCGCGGCGAAGCTCAAACGTTTCCAACCAGATCCAAAGGTTGCAAACTTCGCGGCGGTCCAAAGATTTCGCGCAAGATAATCGCGTCCCGCAACCCTGAAGTCGTTTTCGACATCGAGACGACGTCGACCGTCGTACCGCTTGGCTTGGAGATCGGCTGTGAGGAAGCTGGCTGAAACGCGGCCGTGACCTCGTCTTCAGTAATCGGTGCGAGTGGCGGCGTTTGTCTGGGAGTCTGTTGTTTGGTTGACGACCGGTAATCTGGTGGGCGCGTTGTCAGCGGGGGCAGCGGAGATAGAATTGTCGGCCTAACTGATCGTGGCTCGACCCGTTGGACCACGAGCGGTTTCTGATAAGTCGGTCGCGGCGCGACCGGCTCTGGTGGCTTTGACGTTGCAGGCTGACCGAGCGCTTCCAAAAATTTCCGGATGCGATCCTCGTCCCTGTCGCCGGTCTGACCGGTCGTTGGACGCGGAGTTTCCGGCGGGAATGTCGATCTTCGTTTCTCATCGTCGCCAGGGCGACGTCTGGTCTTGGTGGCGAGGCGGGTCAGCAATTGAAAAAAGATCGCGACCGCGACAAACAACAGGAAAAGAAAATTATCGAGATGGACGGCAGCAATCATTTTCAGCTGGCTTCCGTGCGCGGTTTGTCAGAGCCAGCGATTGATTCGCGCATCGAGGTGTCAGCCTGCACGTTTTTCATCCGGTAATAATCCATAATCCCGAGATGACCAGCCCGGAACGCTTCCGCCATCGCCATCGGCACTTGCGCTTCGGCTTCTACGACTTTCGCGCGCATCTCCTGCGTCTTGGCCTTCATTTCCTGCTCCACCGCCACCGCAGCGGCGCGACGCACTTCCGCTTTCGCCTGGGCAATACGCTTGTCGGCGTCCGCTTGCTCGCTTTGCAATTTCGCACCGATATTATCACCCACGTCGACATCGGCGATGTCGATCGAAAGAATTTCGAACGCGGTGTTGCTGTCGAGACCTTTGGCCAGCACCGCCTTTGAAATGCGGTCCGGATTCTCCAGCACATCCTTGTAGGAATCAGCCGAACCGATTGCGCTCACGATGCCTTCGCCCACGCGCGCGATGATCGTTTCCTCGGTCGCGCCGCCAACGAATCGGTCCAGATGCGAACGCACCGTGACACGCGCTTTCACTTTCGCGCCGATCCCGTCCTTGGCCACACCGTCGATGGTCGTCCGGCCCATCGTCGGATTGGGCACGTCGATCACTTTCGGATTGATGCTTGTGCGCACGGCCTCGAGCACGGTTTTTCCGGTTCCCTTTGTCGCCAAATCGATCGCGCAGGCGCGATTGAAATCGAGCGAGATGCCGGCTTTGTCGGCGGCGATTAGTGCGAGAATCACTTGAGTAACGTCGCCGCCGGCCAGGTAATGTGCTTCCAACGGGTCGCTTGCAACTTCGAGTCCGGCTTTTACGGCGGTGATCCGATTATCCACAATTAATCCCACCGGTACGCGTCGTAAGCGCATTCCGATCATTTTTCCCATTCCAACCGGCGCGTTGGCGATGCGCGCGCGGAGCCAGATTCCAAAGAAATTGAAGAGAATGATGGCAAAAACGAGGCCGAAAATCGCCAGGACAACGATGCCAATGACAACAAGAGGAGACTCCATGCCGGAACTGTAGTCGTTTATTTGTGCGAAGCGCAACGTTGAGTTTGTTCTCCGGGTGGTAGGCACCTCGGTCTGTCGAGGCGCATCTTTGATTTCAAGAAACACCGTCGGAAGAGGGCCGTGGCTACAATTCCAATTGCAATCGGCGCGAGACGGAATACGCATTGCCCGTTGTGGCAACGACCAAAGCGAAAGTCGCAGTGGTTGGCGCTTCCGGTTACACCGGCGAAGCGCTGGTCGGCCTTTTGCTCGCGCACCCGGATGTCGATCTTGTCGCTGCCACGTCGCGCCAGCTCGCCGGCAAATCAGTGTCGGAAGTTTTTCCGCGCTTCGCTCATCACAAAAAAGCGACTGCTCTGAGGTTTTCAGATTCGGACACAAAAAAAATCGCGCACGAAGCGGCGGTTGTTTTTCTCGCGCTCCCACATGGCCTCGCTGCTGAATTTGGGGAGCCCCTTCTCGCAGCCGGCGCGCGCGTTCTCGATCTCAGCGCTGATTTCAGAGTCAAAGACGCCGACGTTTACCGGGAATTTTACGCTCACGAACATCCCGCGCCCGATTTGCTAGGCAAATCAGTCTACGGCTTGCCCGAAATCTATCGGGATCAGATTCGAGACGCAAAGCTGGTCGCGTGTCCCGGCTGTTACCCGACGAGTATCCTGATTCCGCTGCGGCCGCTGATTCGGCGGAAAGCCATCGATCGGAAAACGATTCTGGTGGCGAGCATGAGCGGTTTGACGGGCGCCGGTCGCAAGACGGAAGTGGATTATCTTTTCTCGGAATGCAACGAAAGCGTCCGGCCGTACGGCGTTCCGAAGCATCGACACCTCTCCGAGATCGAACAGGAGCTATCACTTCTTGCGGGAGAAAGGATTAAGATCCAATTCACGCCCCATCTGGTGCCAATCAATCGTGGAATCATTTCCACCATTTACGCTGATATCGCGACCAACGTCGTGAAGATGGACCCAGCCGTGATTTTCAAGAGCGCGTACGGCGACGAACCGTTCGTTCGCTTGCTCGGCGAAGAACGCCTTCCCGATACCAAGCACGTCGCCGGTACAAACTTCATCGACGTCGCCTGGAAGATCGACAAGCGCACCAATCGGATTGTCGTCATGAGCGCGATCGACAACATCGTCAAAGGAGCGGCCGGCCAGGCAGTGCAATGCATGAATCTGATGCTCGGCTTGCCCGAGACGGCTGGGTTGATTTGAAAAACTCATTTCGAAAAATTGCCGGATCGATTTGTGCACCGCGCGGTTTCAAGTGCGCGTCGGTTTTTTGCGACATTAAGAAACTCGGCACCGGCAAAGGCTCGGAGAAAGGCCGGAAAGACGATTTAGCATTGATCGTTTCGGATGTGCCTGCCGCGGTCGCAGGAACGTTCACTACAAACCAGGTGTGCGCCGCGCCGGTGAGGATCAGTCGTCAACATTCTTCGGCAAAGTTCGCGCGGGCGATTGTTGTGAATTCCGGCAATGCGAATGCGGCAACGGGCGAGCAGGGAATGAAAGACGCCCGTCGCATGACTCAACTTGTGGCGAAGGCACTTTCTCTAAATGCCCGGGACGTTCTCGTTTGTTCAACTGGGCGAATCGGTGTCCCGATGCCGATGGAAAACGTCGAGCGCGGGATCCGCGCCTGCGCCCAGAGGCTGGCAGGATCGAAATCGAGCGCGCGGCAGGTCGCGGAAGCGATTATGACGACCGACACTCGTCGAAAGGAAATCGCAGTCGAATTGAATATCGGGAGATCGGCCGTTCGGATCGGTGGGATCTGCAAAGGCGCCGGAATGATTCAGCCGGGAATGGCAACCATGCTCGGTTTCATCACGACGGACGCCGCGATTGAGCCTGGCATCTTGAAGCGCGCGTTGAAAATTGCCGTCGAACAAAGTTTTAATCGGATCACGGTTGATGGCGACATGAGCACAAACGATTCGGTGATCGCGCTCGCGAACGGGCTCGCGCGAAACCCGAAATCCGAAACCCGAAATTCGAAATTTCAGAGCGCGTTGAATTTCGTTTGTCTCCAGCTCGCGAAAATGATTGTGCGCGACGGCGAAGGAACGTCGCGGTTGATCGCGCTGCGCGTTCGCGGCGCACGCAACGATCGCGAAGCCGAGGCCTCGGCGCGCTCGATTGCGAACAGTTCGCTGGTGCGCGCCAGCTGGTGCGGCGGCGATCCAAACTGGGGAAGAATTCTTTGTGCGCTCGGCTATTCAAAGGCGCGCATCGACGAAAATGTTATTGATGTCGGATACGCTCCGACCAGTAGTCGCAAAATTCTTTTTGCATTTCGGCGCGGGCGTCCGACAAATGTCGCCTTGAAAGAGTTGGCCAGGATTACGTCGGAACCGGAATTCGATCTGCATGTCGATCTTCACCTTGGTCGCGGCGCGTTTATGATTTACGCCGCAGATCTCACGGAGGATTACGTCGCGTTCAACAAAGGCGACGTCACCGATCCGGCGACGCTCGGCGGCTGATGAAAAGAATCATCTCGAAAGCGGCCACGCTGCTGGAAGCGTTGCCATATATCCAGCGTTTTCGAAGCCAGATTTTTGTCGTTAAATACGGCGGTAGCTTCATGGATTCGCCCGATCCCGAAGAGCGACATCGCGTGGCGCGCGACATTGTGTTTCTCGAGGCAGTGGGGATCAATCCAGTCGTCGTGCACGGCGGCGGCAAGGCAATTACACGAGCTCTCGAAAAATCCGGAACCAAATCGCAGTTTGTTCACGGTTATCGCGTGACTGATGCCGCCAACGCTCAAATTGTCGATCGCGTCCTCTCGCGAGAAATTAATCCCGAGATTGTGAACGCGATTGAGGAATTCGGCGGCAAGGCGCGGGGATTCGCCGGGCCGGATATTTTTCGCTGCCGAAAATTCTCCGTGCCCAACGAAGATGTCGACCTGGGTTTTGTTGGCGAGGTCTGCGGCGTGAACGTCGACCCGTTGCGCGAATGCATTCGTCGCAGCGTGACGCCGGTGATCAGTCCGACCGCGCTTGGAGATGATGGAAAAATTTACAATTGCAACGCCGACATCGCCGCGGCAAAGACCGCAATCGCATTGAAGGCGCGGCGCCTGGTTTTCATGAGCGATGTGCCCGGCTTGCTTCGCGATCCGAAAAAAAGCTCCAGCCTCCTGAGTCATTTGGCGGTTAACGAAGTTCCGAAGTGGCGAAGGAAAGGCGTGATTGGCGAGGGAATGATTCCCAAAGTGGACAGCGCGGTCTCGGCGATCGAGAGCGGCGTGGAAAAAGTGCAGTTCGTCGACGGCCGGATTCCGCATTCAGTGTTACTGGAAATCTTTACCGATGCAGGAGTCGGGACTGAAGTCGTCCTATGAAGGAAGTTTTACCGATGCCCTCTTCGGCGATTGTGCAAAACGAAACAAAGCAAGTCCACGAATTGTTCGACAAGTTCGTTGTCCCTTCGTATGCGCGATTCGATTTGGCGCTCGAGCGCGGAAAGGGGAGTTATGTTTGGGATGTCGATGGTAAGCGTTATCTCGATCTGGCCGGCGGAATCGCGGTCTGTTCGTTAGGACACGGCCATCCCGAAATCACAAAGGCGCTGACCGAGCAGTCGCAAAAGCTCATCCACGTTTCGAACCTCTATTATAATGAGCCCCAGGGCCGGCTGGCGAAGCGCATTGTCGATCAGATTGCGCCGGGCCGGGTGTTTTTCTGCAACAGCGGTGCCGAAGCGAACGAAGGTCTTTTTAAGCTGGCGCGAAAGTTCGGGCACGACACGGGCTGCTACGAAATCATTACGACAGCGGATTCATTTCACGGACGAACGCTGGCCGGAATCGCGGCAACGGGGCAGGAAAAAGTTAAGAAGGGATTCGAGCCGGCGGTTGACGGGTTTAAACAGGTCCCGTTCAACGATCTCGAGGCAATGGCGCGCACGATTTCTTCGAAAACCGCCGCGATCTTGGTTGAGCCGGTCCAGGGCGAAAGCGGTGTTACGATTGCGAAGCCGGAATACCTGGTTGGCCTGCGTCGACTTTGTGACGAACACAATTTGCTTCTCCTGTTCGATGAAGTTCAGGCCGGTCATTTTCGCACAGGGAAATTTCAAAGCTGGCAACGGATCTTGGAAAACGAGCCGCCGGCGATTGAGGTCAATCACCCCTACCTTCCGGATGCGGTTTCGATGGCGAAATCGCTCGGCGGCGGATTTCCGATCGGCGCGTTCTGGGTCCGCGAGAAATTCGCAGATGTTCTGTCGGCCGGGACGCACGCCAGCACATTTGGAGGAACGCCGCTCGCCTGCGCAGTCGCACTGCGGATTTTCGAGGCGATCGAGCGGGAGGATCTCGCCGGCAACGCGCGCGCGACGGGTGAGTTTCTCCTGCGTGAATTGCAACAACTTCAGCAGCGATTTCCGAGAGTCGTGAAAGTGGTGCGCGGTTTGGGTTTCATGATTGGAATCGAGTTCCAGCCGAACTTCAAATCGGTCGAGGTGGTGAAGGGGTTGCACAAACGAAACGTGCTGACCGTGCCGGCCGGCGCTTCGGTAATCCGCTTGCTGCCGGCGTTGAATCTGTCGCGCGCCGAAGCCGAAGAAGGAATACGGATACTCGAAAATTTTATTGTCGATCTTGCCAAGAATTAAGAGGAAGAGGAAGCGTTGAAACACCTGCTCAGCATCGAACAGCTTTCGCGGAGCGAGATCGAACGGATTTTGCAGCGGACCGCCGAGCTCAAGACGAATCGCGGCAAGATTTCCGCGCAGCCTTTGGCCGGACAAACCTGGGCGCTGATCTTTTCAAAACCTTCAACGCGGACGCGAGTTTCGTTCGACGTGGGAATCCGCGAGCTCGGCGGCGAGACGATCTACCTGAACGCGGCCGACGCACAGCTTGGTCGGGGCGAATTGATCAAGGACACCGCGCGCGTACTCGCGCGAATGATCCACGGCGCAGTGATCCGCACCTACGCGCAAAGCGACATCGAGGAGTTTGCGGAATTTTCCGGTGTGCCGACGATTAACGCGCTGACGGACGATGAGCATCCCTGCCAAATTCTCGGCGACATTTTCACAATCATCGAAAAACGTGGCAAGATCGAAAAGACGGTCGTCGCATATATTGGCGACGGCGTTTCGAATACGGCGCGGTCGTGGTTATTCGCGGCCGGGAAGATGGATTTTGAATTGAGGATCGCTTCGCACAAAAAATATCTGCCGAAGAAAAAATTACTGGAGCGCGCTGGCGGCAGGGTGAGTTGCACCGACGATGTGGCGACCGCAGCAAAGGGGGCCGACGTGCTTTATACGGATATTTGGGTCTCGATGGGCAAGGAAGCGGAGGAAGCGCGCCGCGAAGCCGAGCTCGGCCCGTACTGGATCAACGAGTCAGTTGTAAAACTGGCCAAACCCGAAGCCATGGTAATGCATTGCCTACCGGCGCACCGCGGCCAGGAAATCGACGAGAAGACCTTTGAGAACCATGCGCAGACGATTTTTGATCAGGCGGAAAATCGGCTGCATGTCCAGAAGGCGATTTTGGTTGAGCTAGTAAAGTGACATCGTCTGACGCGGATTTCGGTGGGGGAGCTTCTTGCACGTTGCGCAGATGCTGTAAATGACCGGCTGCTCGCCGGTGTCTTTGATGGTGCGCCCACACAACGCACAAACAATTCTGCCGTCTGCTTTCTTCTTGCCGCTTTCGCTTCTTTCCTTCGATCGGCGCGGCTTGCGATTTCGCGAGCGTGGCATTCTGTGACGGAATCGCACCTGCCTGCATAAAAGGCGGTAGATTTTCGGTCTTTTTAACAACGCGCGCGGAACACGCCGTCGCCAAGCGGCTTCCGCGGACGTCTGTTAGCCGTTACGGAACTGGAATTCAGAAAGATTGGTGCTCGGGGCCGGACTTGAACCCGTATGCCTGTCCGTGAAGGCCCCGCTTGGAATGCGGTTTAATTCGCAAAACCCTTGAAGCGTCTTCCCAGGGCGGCCATCAGCCCGAGACCAAGCAGCAATGTAACTGTCGTCCCCGGTTCTGGAACGGCGCTAGTATCGGTTGTGAAGGTGAACTGGCTCTGATCCTGGCCATTTGAGTCCGTCGAAGTGAAGCTCCAGATGCCGGGCGTATTATCAAAACCCTGCTTCATAATTATTCCGGGGCCAGTAACGTCCAAGAAATTAGCGTTTTGGGCGACAACGAAGGAAGAGCTCAGATTAAAGGTAAAACCACCAACGCTCCAGAACGGGGTCGTCGCAGTCGAAGGGTTGAAGATCCAGGGCGCCGTCATATTGACTGCAGTCCCCAGAGCAACAGACGAGAAATCGCCGGAAGTAAGAGTAACTTGCACGTTGGTCCACGTATTAACCTGCTTGGCGGTAGCCAGGCTGTTTGTATCGTAAGTCACGGTGCCGGCCCCGAAGTCGATGCGCCCTGTGATCGGGGCGGCTTGGACCCACGGGCTCAGCGCTGTGCCTCCTAACCCGATCGCAAGCACAGCCAAGATCGTTTTAGAGAAAAGTTTCATCCGATTCTGAGTCAAGTAGCACTTCGTAATGCGTAATTGACCCTTCTTTTGGATGCCTCCAGTCGAAATTTTCTTTCAAGGCAACCGGTTTGCGCGGCTCGCGGTATTCCTCGGAGTTGGGCTATGCTTTGGTTCGTCACGAAAATTTCACCTGCAAAGAGCTGATGACTGAACCGCGGGGTCTTGGCGCCTTACTATCCAAGTAATCGGCGAACTTCGCCTCTCGATTGCCGGAAAGCTTTTTGAGGAGTGTAAACAATGAAGATTGGATGGTAGGAATCGGTTGTTCGTCCTACGTTGCCTCAGCGATTCTAAGCCAGAGCGCAGCAATTATTTACGCAATACGCTGAATTGTTTTCTTGTTAGGAATCGCCGCGGTCGTTAGGATCGCGCGATTGTGAAATCACGGGCGAAATCTCACAGTGATGTGGGGTCGCGGCGGGTTGTTGCGGTCGGCGATACCATCATCAGCGAGCAAGGCCTGGTCGCAATTATTGGCCGCGACCCGCAGTACCGTGTTTGCGGTGCCGCACATACTTTTGAAGAGGCGAATAGACTTGTTCGAAAACATCTCCCCGATGTGCTCCTCATCGAACCATTTCTGGAAAACCGCGATGCCATCCGTTGGATCAAGGATCTCGCGGCAGAGTTTCCAAGCATCCGAATACTTGTCGTTTCGCGCCAGTCGGAGCGGACTTACGCGGAACGCGCACTCAATGCAGGAGCGTCCGGTTACGGGATGAAAAATAGCTCGGCGCAGGAGCTGATGCGTGCCGTTGAGACGGTGTTAGCGGGGGAAGTTTATGTCAGCCCGGTGATTGCGTCCCTAGCGATGCATAAATTTGCCGGGCATCGCGGCGTTTCTCGCGGGCTCGATGTCCTTAGCAATCGAGAGATGGCCGTGTTCGGACTTATCGCAACTGGACACGGCACCGGCCGGATTGCGAAAGAGCTTGGCATAAGTCGCAAGACCGTCGAGACACATTGCGAACACATTAAACTAAAACTTGGTTACCCTGATGCCGCAGCGTTGCATCGCGGCGCTCGAGAATTGTTAGGCACATCCGAGCAACCGGCGCAAAATCCCTGATACATTCATGGGGGATAAGTTTGCGAAAAAATGGGGGGCGATGCCCGATATACTTGGACGGTGTCCTCCTTATTCTGGAGTCACCACATGAAAAATATCAAACTCAAGTCATTAGGAATATCGGCTGTCTTAGTTTTAGCGGTGGCCTTCTCAACGGTGTCGGCGTTCGCGAGTTCTCCGAAGTTTCTGCTGATCAGCTTCGATGAAAACTTTACCAGCGATTCCACGATTGATGGAACTACTGCTCTGGCCGGCGCATTCAGTGATACCGGAACACGCCACTACAACTTCACCACCCAGCAGGTTGGGGATCAGGTCATTGTTAGGGAACAATCTTGATTACGGCTTCCCAGGGAACGATCAACGCGACATTCACCGGCACCATACCGGCCAACGGCAGTAACCCAAACTACATCGAAGGTACTGAGACGCTTACGAGCGGAACAGGAGCATATGCCGGCCTTAATAACGCCCATGGCACTTTCGAAGCCACGATTGATTTCAACACTGGTAATATTGTCGGCGTCGGAGACTTCCAAGTGAAGGTCAAATAGGATCGCCGAACATAGCAAACAATCAGCCGATCCGTGGTCTTACTACGACTACGTGTTCTTGAGGCCTCGGATCTTTTCTTTTAACTGCCCGCTGCAAGCGCAGCGGTTCGGGACGACGTAATCCTAGGCGGAAATCGCGTGATGAAGTGACGCGGCTAGACGCCCTCGACGAGAAATGCGCTCGTTTTGGCGGTGCGATGACGCGCCTTGCGGGGTTCACGGTATTCTTCGCAATTGAGTCACTCTTTCGCGCGCTCCATTGCTCGTTTGCGAGCTACTTGTCCGATTGATTGGAAATTCGCGCCCCCAAACCGAACAATTAGGTCGCGAACGGACACAGATGTAGGTGCGCGACCTAATTGTCTGAAACGTAGTGGTCAAAGTTCCAGAAATCGGACAATTAGCCCGAGCACCTACACTGGCCATCAGCAAGACTGTTGTTGAGACGCACCGCGGGCTAATTTGGTCAAAGCAGCAAGCGGGGCACGACATTCACGATCGATTTTGCCTCTGGAAACGTAGCCCTGCGTTGGGGTTGCACCGGTGTTGACGAGCAAGCCGCAGAAAGTAGCCCGGTTTGGCGCGGGAGAAGCTTCGTTTCCAAGCTAACGACTTCTCGTCCCAGCGCGATGTCGCCTCACAGCCATGTCTACTGAGCTCGAACCCGATCTCCAACTGGAAATTGCCCACGTCCTGTTCATAGACATCGTCGGGTATTCAAAATTACTGATCAACGAGCAGCACGAGGCCTTGCGCGAACTGAATCAACTGGTTCGCAACACCGATGCTTTTCACGTAGCCGAAAACGCAGGGAAACTCATTAGGCTTCCCACCGGTGATGGGATGGCGCTCGCTTTTGCCACAAGTCCAGACGCCCCCGTGCGCTGCGCCTTACAGGCGAGCAAGGCTTTGCAGAACAACCCGACCCTCAAAGTTCGAATGGGCGTTCACAGCGGTCCAGTCAGTGGAATGACAGACGTAAATGACCGATCGAATGTCGCAGGAGCCGGTATCAACGTCGCTCAGCGGGTCATGGATTGCGGAGACGCTGGCCACATTCTTCTGTCGAAGAGAGTTGCGGAAGATCTTGCCCAATACCGTCACTGGCAGCCGTTCCTGCACGACCTCGGCGAATGCGAAGTAAAGCACGGCGAAGTGATTTCTCTTGTTAATCTCTACAACGACGAAGTGGGCAATCCTCGGTTGCCAGCAAAGCTCACCGGAAACAGCTCGACACGGCGCTTGGACAATCCCGGCGGGCGATCCTCTTTTATTTGGATTCGGCGCGCGCTGATTACGAGTCTCGTGTTGCTGGCGGCGGCAAGCGGGCTTTGGAATATCTTGTCGCGGCTCGGCTCTCAGTCGATGGAGGTGGCCCGCGCCACGACTTCAGCCGTTGCCGCTTCGATTCCCGAGAAGAGCATCGCGGTCTTGCCATTTGAAGATTTTAGCGCGGATCCGGAGACGGGCTTCTTTACCGACGGCGTGCAGGATGAGATTCTTTCCAATCTCGCAAAGGTCGCTGACCTCAAAGTGATTAGTCGGACCAGCGTCATGCAGTACAAGACCGTTCGCGCCCGCAATCTACGTGAGATCGGCCGGCAACTCGGCGTTGCCCATGTCCTTGAAGGCAGTGTCCAGCGCGCTGGAAATCGCATTCGTGTCAACGCCCAGCTCATCGACGCCCGCACCGACGCACATCTTTGGGCGCAGACTTACGACCGCGATCTGGCGGATGTGTTCGCGATTCAAAGCGAGATCGCTCAGACAATCGCCGATCAGCTCCAGGCCCGAATGTCGCCAAGCGAGAAAGCAGCTATCGCCCAGCCGCCTACCACCGACCCTGTTGCTCAGAGGCTTTATGCTCAGGCCGTGCAGCTGGCCGAGTTGGCCTCTAATCCCGACGGAAAAGAAGCTCTCCTTCAGGCGGTAACCTTGGTTGATGAAGCCCTCGCGCGCGATCCGCATTTCTTAAGTGCCTATGGTCTTCTCTCCGCGGCTCACATCGACCTCTATTGGGGGGGATTCGACCACACCGCTGCCCGCCTTGAGTTGGCTCGCGCGGCGATTGAGCGAGCGGCCGCTATCTATCCGGATGCCGGGGATGTCCACCTCATGCAGGCCAACTATGCGTATAAGGCCTTCCGGGATTACGATCGCGCGCGCGCTGAACTGGGGCTCGCCCGCAAGACGCTTCCCAACGATGCCGTAGTCTACGCCTTGATTGCTTCCATCGATCGCCGTCAAGGGCACTGGGCTGAGTCGGCTCAAAATTGGGAGCGTAGCGTTAGTCTCGACCCGCGCAATTTCCGCTTCGTGCTGGAAACCGCATTCACTTACCAGGCATTACGCCGTTTTGCTGAGTCGGCCCACACGTTCGAGCGGGCCCTCTCAGTTATTCCCACGGATCACTTTGCCCGCGCGCAGCTCGCTCAAATCCCATTCTTCGAATACGCTGATGTCCAGTCGTGGGACACCAAACTTTCCGCGATCATCAACGAAGACCCGAAGGCAGCTACCGAGATCGGGAATGACCTTGTTAATTGTGCACTGGCCGAACGGGATTCCGCGTTGGCTACTCGTGCACTCCAATCCATTCGCGCCGAGGGATTGCCTGATAGCTACAACAACTCAGTCTGGGCGCGGGACTGGTTTGTTGGCCTTGCCGCACGCACCTTCGGAGATGAAGCCAAAGCGCACGCCGCTTTCACCTCCGCCCGCGCCATCGAAGAAAGGATCGTGCACGACCAACCCAACTACGCGCCGGCATGGAGTCGGCTTGGACTGATCGACGCTGGTCTTGGCCACAAAGAGGATGCGATCCGCGAAGGTCGCCGCGCGTGTGAACTGTTGCCGGTCACCAAGGACGCAATGGACGGTCCTTCTTATATCATCAATCTGGCCATGATTTACGCCTGGACCGGCGAGAAAGATTTGGCGCTCGAACAACTCGCCATCTCGGCGAAAATTCCAGCTGGCGTCACTTACGGCGAACTCAAGCTCTACCCACAATGGGATTCGCTTCGCGCCGACCCGCGCTTCGAAAAACTTGTAGCCGCACTCGCGCCCAAAACCTGACTAGTTACCCGACTGGATTTCTGTTCCGCCTCTCCCTCGGGGAATGCCCGTCGCGCCGTAGCTCTGCGGAGGCGGAAGCTGAGGGTGAAGTCGGAGTAGTCAATTTTGTAAGTTCGCGACCTAATTGCCCGAAATTTAGCGGTCAAAGTTCCAGAAATCGGACAATTAGCCTGCAATCGCTGAATCGCCAATTCGCTAACTCATTAAGCGATGAGCGGATACGACCCCGGATTGCCTAACAAATGACCGTGTAGGACACGATCTGGTGCGCGGATGTGTTCGTCGTTCAACTTCTCAACGACTCATTTCTTCACCTAGCCGCGTGACAGAAGCGCGCTTCTTGCTACTAATTTCAAAATTACGGCGACTACCCATTGTGCCGACAATCGCTTATGAAAAAAACGTCCACGTCTAAATCTGCCTTTTTTATTCCGCGCCTTGTAATTGGTTCCGTGTTCTGCTTGGTCGGTACTCTTCTGGCCTTACTTGCACTTGGCCTTTTGTCAGGCGGATCGGCCTCGGCTCAGGGATCGAATCAAAATCAAATTGCCGGCGGACCGCAAGTTGTTGCTTCGTATCAGAACGACGTCTCCCCGCCGCTGCGGGATCTGCCAGCGTGGACGAGTGCCGAGTTCAAACAGCAGCACGAGGCCAATGAAAACCCGAAGGTACCGTATCGGCATCACGACAGCGCCGACCCCGTGATCCAGCATAGCCTTGGTGCGATGCTCGATATGGTGGCAGCCGCAGCAAATTTGCCCAACCCTATTCTGAATTTTGACGGCATCCCTTTTCCAGGAGTGGGGTGCAACTGCGCACCGCCTGACCCAAACGGAGCAGTCGGGAAAACTCAATACGTCCAAATCGTGAATGAAGGGTACCAGGTCTTTGATAAAGCCACTGGGGCATCGGTCTTGGGACCAAACACCATCTCTTCAGTTTGGACTGGCTTTGGCGGAGTGTGTGAAACGGGTGGAAACGGTGATCCAATAATGCTCTACGATCACCTCGCTAATCGGTGGGTCATCAGCCAGTTCGCAGGCGCGGCCGGCGGCCCAATTACCGATGAGTGCGTCGCCGTTTCCACAACTTCGGACGCCACCGGCACCTACAACCGTTACGGCTTTCACCTCGGTTCCAACTTTTTCGATTATCCCAAGCTGAGCGTTTGGCCGGACGCTTATTACATGAGCATGAACGTCTTTAGCTCCTCTGGTAGTTCGTATCTCGGCCCGCAGGCGTTTGCTTTCGACCGCACGAAAATGCTCGCTGGCCAGCCGGCCACTTTCATCAGCCCCACCGGCCCTCTGGGTGGCAACATCGATCCCTTTTTACCGGCGGACGTGGACGGTGCAACATTACCGCTTGCTGGCGCGCCGGAAACGTTCGTCGGATTCCCGGGACAATCCTCTAATCCCAACTACACCACGTATCACTTTCATGTGGACTTCGCCACGCCGTCGAATTCCACGTTTACTACGTTTGCCTTGCCGTCGGCTGCGGGTTTTACCGCGCTTTGTCCGAATTCACGTTCCTGCGTGCCGCAACTCGGAGTTTCCTCAAGAAGCAGTTTGGATGGGATTGGCGACCGCTTAATGCATCGGCTCGCTTACCGAAATTTTGGCGACCATGAATCGGTCGTGGGAAATTACAGCGTGAGTGCGGGCGGAGTTGCCGCTGTTCGTTGGTTTGAGTTGCGCAACGTCACAGCTGGTCCGGTCACAGTCTTTCAGGAAAGCACATACCAACCTGACTCGACGTGGCGCTGGATGGGTAGTGCAGCGATGGACGGACAGGGAAATCTTGCCATTGGGTTTAGCGCTTCGAGCTCCAGCATTAATCCACAGCTCCGCTATGCGGCCCGGCTTGCCACCGATCCGTTGAACACGCTGGGACAAGGGGAGGCCCATCTGTTTGATGGCACCGGCAGCCAGAGCGGCACCAGCAATCGTTGGGGCGATTATAGCGCGCTAGTCATCGATCCAGTGGACGACGCCACTTTCTGGTACACCAACGAGTACTATTCCAGCACTGCCTCCTTTAATTGGCGGACGCGCATCGGCAGTTTCAAGTTGGCTTCGGCTAACCCAACTCCAACACCGACCCCCACACCGACTCCAACGGCTACACCAGTCCCAAGTCCAACGCCGACTGCGACGCCGGTTCCATCACCAACCCCCACACCAACACCGACACCGACTTCAACCCCTACCCCTGCGCCAGACTTCTCGCTCTCGATTACTCCGTCATCTGAAAATGTGCCGCGCGATGGGACGGTTTCCTATACCGTGACGATTACGCCGACAGGTGGCTTCAATTCACCGGTGACTCTATCAATCAGTGGGCTTCCTTCTGGCGCGACCGGAAGCTTTAATCCGAATCCGGCCACGACCTCTTCGACACTGACAATAACCGTCAGCTCTTCCACGCCACGCGGGACGTATCAATTTACCGTTACTGGCACTGGCGGCGCGTCAACGCACACCACAACTGCCACGTTCGTTAAGAATAAAAAATAGCCAAATCCAGTTTTCAGCTGCGAGTATTTCAAAGGAACCTGCGCTCTGGCAGCAGCTTTACTGATTGTTGTTAACCACTTGCGGCGCGGATTTGGTCATTACAATTTGGGCGCTCACCCTCTGGATTTGCGCGGCTTGCTGTTTCACCGTTGCGGTGAGAGTCTCAATTTCGGATTTTAGCTGTGCGATAGTCGCTTCTTGTTTGTCAACCTGGTGGTGTTCTTTGAGAAACTCGTTGAGCAACATGGCGTTCACGGCCTCGTATCGCACAGTGTATGGCTTCCCATCAGCGTCGCGAACCACCAAATCGCGACTGATCTTTTCCACTTCCTCGGCCACGAGTCCGAACTGTGGGGTGCTCTCGGGGTCAAACTCTTTTTTGTAATGGAAAGTCACCGGTTTGAGAGCCAGGATTACTTCGCTCGCCTTATCCATCGGCTTGATCGCGTCCTTGAAACGCTTCGAGGAGCCTACCGTACCGAGGTGTCCGTCGGAATCTACTTTCACCACTAAGCCGTTCGCAATGTTGGTCTGATAAATACCGGCTAGATATGCGTTGGTGTGGGTCCCCGGCGTGCCGATGCGAATGGTATTGGCTTCAGCAGCAATCCCAACGTGGCCGATATCGATGTTTTGATCGCCGGTGGTCAGATTTGCACCGGCGAAATTGCCCAATGCGATGTTGCCGACACCGGTTGTGTTGTTAAGTAGCGCATCGTAGCCGGCGGCAGTGTTGCTGTTGCCGGTGGTGTTGGAAAAGAGCGCAAAGTAACCAAGTGCCGTGTTGTTCGGGCCGGTGGTGTTGGAGAAGAGCGCAAAACTACCCGAAGCGGTGTTTCGGATGGCGGTGGTGTTGGAAAAGAGCGCGTCATGCCCGTCGGCGGTGTTATTGTTGCCGGTCGTATTGTTAACCATCGCCGCGCGACCGGTAGCGGTGTTGCGTTCGCCGGTTGTGTTGCTATTGAGCGCAGCATACCCATTGGCGGTATTTCTAACGCCGGTTGTATTGGTCGAAAGCGCTATCGAGCCGGTGGCCGTGTTAGAGTCGCCTGTTGTGTTGCTAAAGAGAGCATCAAAACCTATTGCCGTATTTTCCGTGCCGGTTGTGTTGCTGAAGAGGGCATCAGTGCCCTCAGCGGTATTGTCGCCACTGTAGCCTCCGTCCGGTGGTGGTGTTAGCTCTGCATGCGTTGTCGGAGAAAGCGCGAAAGCAGCGAGTACAAGCGGTATGAGAAATGAACCGTATCGACAAGGTGATCGGCCCATCGAATTTGTGATGGGGAGAGTTTCAGGTTTCGTGAAACAATCTTTGCGTTCGGTTCGATTGACTGAGCTTGGCGGCATGAGGATCACTGGTTCAATGGAATTCTTTTTCATTTTCTTGTCCTTAGATGTTGTTTATTCTGTTTTGTCCGCGCGGGCGGCCTGAGCTGACTCGCGCGGGGTCAGCTTTGCTTTGCCCGTTATGAAAGTCTTTAAGTTGCGGCTGAATCTTTCTGAATTTTTTTGAAACGACGATGCAAGCTGCCCCGGCTCACCTCTACGAATTCGGCGATTTCCGGCTCGACACGGCGAAACGGCTCTTGCAGCGACTGGATGGGACGACCGTGCCTCTCACTCCGAGAGTGTTCGAAACGCTCCTCTTCTTGGTGGAGCACCACGATGCCGTCCTCGATAAGGAACAGCTGATGGAAGCGGTTTGGCCCGATTCGATCGTCGAGGAGAACAATCTGAGTCAGAACATCTCGACGCTGCGGCGTGTTTTTGGCGAAACGCCGGGGTCACATGGGTACATCGTGACAGTTCCGGGTCGCGGTTATCGCTTCGTCGCCGAAGTCAGTGATCTGACTAACAATGGCAGTGCCGCAGTCAAGGCAGAGCAAGGGAGCGGGTCAACATTGGCAGAGAATCGAACGGAACCGGCTCCAGCGAAGGGTCGACAGCAGTGGCCTGGCAAAACTGGCGGTCCGCGGGCGCTCGCTGTTCTTGGCCTAGTTGCGCTGGCAGCGGCGTTCCTTGCGCGAGGACCGAGCGTTGGCTGGCTCAGGAGACATAGCGTCGGAGATGTGGTTCCTGCGGCGTCACCAGGAAAAATGCCTGAGACGGTCCACGCTATAGCGGTGCTGCCGTTTAAGCCGCTTGGATCGGAGGTGAATAACGAATTGTTAGGATTAGGTATGGCCGATGCGGTCATCGGCAAAATGAGTAAACTGAAACAACTTATCGTCCTGCCAACGAGTTCGGTCTTAAAGTACACCGACCGTGCCTTTGATCCGATTGCGGCGGGGCGCACGCTTGATGTGGACGCTGTTTTAAGCGGCACCGTGCAGCACTCCGGCGATCACCTGCGTGTTACCGTGCAACTCGTCGCAGTCAGCGATGGTCGTACCGTTTGGTCAGAAAAGTTCGACCAGACGTTCACCGACATCTTTAGTATTCAGGACGCGATTTCCGACAGCGTAGCCCGGTCGATTGCACTTAACTTGAGTGCCGATGAGGAGAAGCAATTAAGAAAGCGTTATACGAGCAATGTCGCTGCGTATGACTCGTATCTGATGGGACTTCATTTCTGGGGTCAGCGATCGAAGGATGGGCTTGAAAGGGCGATCAACTATTTTCAGCAAGCGGTCGAGAAAGATTCGAATTTTGCCCTTGCCTACGCGCTGATGGCAGACTGTTACTATCTTCAGGTATTCTACGGTTACAATCCTGCCGCAGAAAACACTGCGAACGCGAACACGGCAGCCGAACGCGCCCTGCTTCTGGACGATTCTCTTGCAGAAGGTCATGTGGCCAGGGCGATGGTTCAGTCATTGCAGAAACAGGGTCGCCTAACCATGGAGTCACTTTGCCGCGCGCTGGAGCTGAACCCGAATCTGGCTATCGCGCACCAGCGCTATGCCTGGTGCTTATCTGCCTTTGGACGGCTAGATGATTCTGTCCGGGAAATGAAGCGAGCCCAAGAGCTCGACCCGCTCTCGCCTACGAACAACACGGCTCTTGGCGTGATTCTCCTTTACGCTCGGCAGTTTCCGGCCTCTCTCGATTATTGTTATAGGGCGGCGGAGTTAGCACCCAACGAGGCTCTAATACAGGAGAACCTGGCAATCGCCTATGCCTTAAATGGTATGTACCAGCAAGCGATCGAGCATTATCAAAGGGTAGGTGAGCTCAACCCGGAGAAGAAAGGTGATGTTCTAGCCTGGGTTGCTACCGTGCTGGTCTCAGCGGGGCGTAAACCAGAGACAAATTCAATGATGCCGGAGATTCTGGGTCTTGCGACGGCCGGTAAAGCTGATCCTTACAACATTGCCGTATTGTACGCGGCGCTTGGCGAGAGGAAATCGGCGTTTGAATGGTTCGCCAAAGCGTTGGATGCGAGTCAGATGAAAGGCCCTCTGATACGGTATGATCCTCAGTTAGACACGCTGCGGTCGGACAGCAGGTTTGCGGCGTTGCTACGGCAGCACAACCGGGCTTCACTTCTAGATACGCCCTAATATAAGCTAGTTTCGGCGCGTTATTGTCCGATTTTTGGCCGCAAATTTCACAAAATCAGACAACTAGCCAGCGCACTGACAGAATTCAGAAAGAGGGTGCTCGGGGCGGGACTTGAACCCGCATGCCTTTCGGCATACGCCCCTCAAACGTACGTGTCTGCCATTCCACCACCCGAGCAGGGATGTGCGCTGAGCGCGCGAAATTTGCCGCCGAACGCCCAACCTGGCAAGTGGCTTTGCCAAACGTGCTCGAATCTTGCTCAAGACAAAGATTAGGAGGAAGAGGAAGACAAAGATATGAGCGAAACTAAGAGCGGAGATTGGATCAGAGTCGATCTCCACATTCACACGCTCGACGATCCGAAGGACGTAATTGATTACTCCGCGCACCAACTTCTCTCGCGCGCGGGACAACTGGGTTTCGGCGTTCTCGCCATCACTTTGCACGATGCGGTGTTCGATCGCCCGGAAGTATTCAGGGACGCTGAAGCCATGGGAATTCTGCTGATTCCCGCGGCGGAAGTGAGATTGCAGGGCGCCGACATCATCTTCCTCAACGTCACCCCGGGCGAAGTGCGCGCCCTCAGAAGTTTCGATGACGTCCGGCAACTTCGCGCCCGCCGCGGATTGTCGATTTTCACGATCGCGCCGCATCCGTTTTATGTGCTGAGCGGTTCGATCGGGGAAAGGCTCCTGGATAATATCGATTGCTTCGACGCGATCGAGCTCTGTCATTTTCACAAAGGGCTTTTCGACTTGAATCGACGGGCGATTAAGGTGGCTGCGCAATATAACAAGCCGCTTATCGCCACATCGGACGCTCATCAACTGCACGCGTTTGGCCGGCATTACACAAGTATTCCGCGACCGGGCGAATTGACGATCGCGAACGTTTTCGCGGCTCTCAGGAATGGTCCACGCCGGGTGGTGAGCCCGTCCGCGTCGATTGTCGATCTTGTGAGTATGATTTATTTCTTCTTTTTCACGCATCCGGCCCGGGTTCGACGCCATCGTTGCCGCGGGTCTGCCCTTGAATCCACACCGCAATCGTGACAGACGTAAGAGAGTGAGAATCCTCATTACCTGTTTGCTGCTGGCAGCTTTCGTATTCACGGGGTGTCAGACGCCGGAACAGAAGCAAGAAAAACTCAAGCAAGCCGCGCTTAAGAAAAAAGCCAAGGCTGACCTGCGCGAGAGCAACGACGTTGATTTTCAGGCGTTCGTCGGCCGGCTTCGCAAAGCAGTCGCCAAGCGCGATCTGGAAATGTTGAAGTCGATGATGACTGATGATTTTGGTTACAAGCTCGACCCGGCGATGTCGGGCCCGGGGGTCTTCCAATATTGGGACCAGGAAAATCTCTGGCCGGAATTGGATGGCATTTTATCCGAGCGCTTTGTGAAGAAGGGCGCATTCCTGGTGGCTCCACCGCAGTTTGCTGATCCGTCACTCAACTATGACGGTTATCGCGCTGGCATTACACGGGTCAAAGGTAGTTGGAAGTTTGCCTATTTCGTAAATGGGTAAGCAGTGACGAGCGATAAGTGACCAGTGACCAGAAAAGAAAAGAAGGGCGAATCTGATCACTGATCACTTCTTCGGCTTGCCGCATCGGCCGCCCTTTGTTTTTGTGCGACGATTGATCGCGCGCGACGCTGGCGTGTCGGCTGAGTGCGAAGCAGAATTTTCGAAGAATGATCCGATGTTTGCCGGACATTTTCCAGGTGACCCGCTGGTGCCGGGCGTAATTCTGACCGAGGCGCTCGCTCAAACGGCGGGTATCGCAGCCCACGAGGAGAAATCTGAGAGGCGCTTCTTGCTATCGGCGATCCGGCAAATGAAGTTTCCTCGTCCAGTGCGACCGGGAGAAAAAATTGTTTTGAGCGCGAGAAAACTGGGGGAAGTCGATCAACTACTGCAATTCGAAGTTGAAGCAGTGGTAGACGGCAAGCCGGTGGCTACCGGCCAGTTAGTATTAAACGCGCTTCCATCCGCGCGTTGAACCAAACTCACGGTGTGGTGGCAGGCGCTTGTTCCAAATCGTAAATCGAGCCCCACGATCCGGACGCAGCCAGCGCTGCCGTTTTCTCCCATGGCCGGGAGCTTGACGCGTAATTTGCTTTCTCTTCGCGTCCCCAAAAAATGTAGCGGACGTGCAGTGTGCGGGCGAGATCGCGCCAGCTTGGAGTTCCCTGCATTAATTTGGTGAGCATTTCGTTAGTCTTGCCGTAATCGTCGAATCCCTGCGTCCAGAGATGCCCTGGATAACCCATCACAACTTTTCGACCACTGAGTAGCAGCGGATGATTGTAAGTCGGCCAGGCGGCGAACCGGGCTTCGATCGGCATTCGACGGACCGCCGCGCTGACTGCGTCGACTTCGCCGCGAGCCGCGAAACCGAAACCGCCTTTGCCGGCCGCCAATCCGCCAAACAAACTGACGAATCCTGAAGCGAACAGGGCGAAGCAAACGGCCCAGCGGATCGGCCGCTCCCATTGCAGGATCAAATCTCGCCACAAATACGGGAGCACGATGAAGTAGGACCAAACCATAATCTTCAGGTTGTCCCAGCCCCACGGCGCCGTTTTGACAAAGAAAGTGAAAACGAAGATCGCGGCCGCTCCGAACACGAACGCGATCTCCTCCGGTTGTTTGCGTCCCCATTGAAACCCTTGTTGCCAAACTCGATAGCCGAGAGTTCCGACCAGCGTCAGCACCAACGGTACGAGGATTCCAAAGTTAAAGAACCAAAAACGAAAGAACGGCATTTTGAATTCGCCCTCGCGCTGGACCCAGCCCCATTGGAATTCGATCACGGACTTCGCGTGGAAGTGATCGGTGATCAACCAGACAAAAAACGTTGCTGGAATCAACGCGCTGAAAACAAGCCGCAGCGTGTGGCTGCGAATTTGCACGTCGCCCGCAATGAACAGACAAACGAGCAAAATGCTGAGCGCCATGAAGGTGTGGATGTGAAACAGCGGCATGGACGCGTAAATGGAAAGCTCGGCCCAAAACGGCAGCGGCCCGCGAGATTGATCACGGTCGGTGCTGCCGTAAAACTTTTCGCGCCAATGCCACAATAGAATCAGGCCGGCGGGAATGGCGTAAAGCAAACCGCGCTGGGTCACGAACATCGTTAGCGGGATGCATTTCCAGGCGACGTTGTTGACGTCCTGGTAATCATTGAACTCGAAGGTCTTGAGAAATTGAAAGCCGGCGATGCCGCCGTTGAAAAGGAATCCGGCCACCCCAAACGCCCCGCCCCAGCGATAGAACGCGTAAAACGTCGCGAACGACGCGAGCAAACCGACCCACACCAGGCCTGGAATCAAACTGATGCCGGTCTTGAGCAGCAGCGCGTTGAACAGATCGATGCCAGCGGGATAGCGGAGATGTTCGCTGCCCACGTAAATCGGGTTCGACGGCCAGAGCCGAACGCCGTTCGCAAAAAATTGAATGTGAGTGAGATGAAGACCGAGGTCTCCAAGATTCACCGGCGATTGAATCTTCAGATCGTTCCCGTCAACGCAAAGGAGCCAGATGAATGAACGAAACGCGAACATCGCGAAGATCGACGTGAGGATCCACGTGATCATGTTTCGATAGTGGCCCTGCCGGGCCTCATCGTTGGGCTGGACTCGCGGTTCGATCGTTCCGGCATATGCCACGGCCGCGAGGCCGCCAGCCAAAATTAAAGCCATAGACGAAGTGACCGGGCCCAAACCGCCTGCGAGCATTCCAAGCAACAACCCGCAAACGGTAGCGAAGTTTACGAACGTCAATCCGCTGGCAAGCCACTTCATTGGTTTGGAGCCGGAGTCGGGCTTGGTTGCGGTCTCGCTCCCGTGAAATCGGGCGATTTCCCCGGGAACAGGTTCCTGAAAATCTTCGCGCTAAAATACGCTTTCGACGGATCCTGATATGGCCGGATCGTCACCGGCACGGTGTAGTAAGAATCGTGCAACTTCGATTCCACGGTTTGAATCTTATCCTGCTGCACGAGAAGAAAATCGGCGTCCAGTGTGTCCGGCATGTTGTCTTTTTCGTAATAACCGACCCGTCCGAATTCGCCCAGGATCCACGGCAACGGATAAGGACTGGCGCGAATGATATGGCCGACAAGTTGATATGCGCGCGGGTCTGCGTGGGCGATCCGCAGGATGGGGTCGGTGAATTTGTTAATGTCGTTGTAGGTCTGGACATAAACGTAGGGCTCGGTGTCGGTAGTGCAGCGGAAGTAGTTCAACCAAATGCAATGCCCGAGCGACCAAGCGATCAGGAGCGCGGCGAAAATCTCCGTTAACAAGCGGTCGATTAGCACAACCAGCAGCAATCCCGCGCCTGCGATCAACCAGTATGGCCATAAATGATCCCAGGTCGCCGGCCAAGCGCTGTTCACGGCATAGAAGACGGTGTAGCCGACGAATCCAAAGAGGACGAGTGCGATCCAACGATAGGTGACTCCTTTAAGTCGCATCGGCGCAATTGTCACCATCGCGCCGAACGTAAACACGAACGGCCAGATGATGCTGATGACGCACCAGGGCGTCTTGTATTTCACGATGCTGTAGGCCATGAGGGTGCCCACGCCGTAAATGGCCAGGTAACGCAGAGTGACCGTCTTGAACCGCAGCGCGAAGACGCAGATCAGCAATCCCGCTAAAGCCGGAAGCTCATAGTGAGAGATGATCGCTACCCAGTAATACCAAGACTTCTCATGCCCGTGACCTTCGCTCCCGGTTTTGAACCACGGCGTATAGGCTTGGTAGAGACCTCTGATCCCGCTCCAGTGGAAAAACGTTCCCGAATAAAAGAAAACGATCAGCGCGATGCCGGTCCCGACCACGACCGCAAGATCGACATAGTTCCAAGTTTGTTTTACGGGCCGGCGGTCTTCGATCTCGCTGAAGTAATTCGAAAGCGCGCAAACCGGGACGGCGATGATCGCACAGGCGACATGAAGAATGTAGGTCTCCTTCGAAAGGATCATCCCGGCGAGACCCATTCCGGCGCACCAGAGAAATTTCGCGGTGCCGAGTTTCCAAAGCCCGAACAGGCCGAAGAGAAACAGCATCGTGAAAAATAAGATCCAGACTTCATGGATCGAGTAGCGGCCGTAGAAAACGAATCCGGGCGAAACCGCCATCGCCAGTGCGCCGATTCGGCTGATCATTTTTCCAACGAATTGCTCGAACTTCAGCGTTAGCCAGACGCAACCGATACTGACCAGCACGACCGGCAACCGCAACCCCCACAGATTTCGTCCCAGCAACGTTTGAGATGCCAGCAGCACATAGAAATGCAGCGGGCCGTGATAATTGGTCGGGTCATATTTGTAGAAGCCGGTTTTGACAACTTGATCGACAAACCAGCCGTTGATCCCTTCGTCGAAATGCGGCGGCTTCATGCCGAGCAAAAGAAATCGGAGGAACGTCGCAAGCCCGAGGATGATCCATGGCGTCCAATCGCTCTCCACGAACGCGCGGCGCCAGGTTTCAAACTGATCTCCCAGCAGTGGAAAATCCGCTAGCGCGCCAGCCTCTGCGCTGCTAGCTCTTGCTGTGCGAATTCTCGTGACCGGCGGTTGCGGCTTCATCGGGAGCAATTTTATTCGCTACATTTTGCAACATTACAAGCCGGCCTCGATCACAAACGTCGATACCCTGACTTACGCCGGTAACCTCGCCAATCTCAGCGGCGTGGTCGAAGAACATGGCGAGCGCTACGAGTTTTTCAAAGCCGATATCGCCAATGGCGACGCCATGGATGCGCTCATGCTCGAGCATCAGTTTTTCGCGGTGGTCAACTTCGCCGCCGAATCGCACGTCGATCGCAGCATCAATTCACCCGAAAACTTCATTCACACGAACGTGATTGGCACGAGCGTGCTGCTAAACGCGGCGCGGAAGCATGGCGTCCAGCGTTTCATGCAGATTTCGACCGATGAAGTTTACGGTTCGTTAGGCGAAACGACGAAGTTCACCGAGCAATCGGCGATTGATCCCAGTTCGCCGTACTCCGCGAGCAAAGCCGGCGCGGACCTTCTCGCCCTTGCCCATCATAAGACTTACGGCCAGGAAGTGGTCGTAACCCGCTGTTCAAATAATTACGGACCGTATCAATTTCCCGAGAAACTAATTCCGCTGATGATCGTCAAAGCGCTTCGCAATGAAGCGCTTCCGGTCTACGGCGACGGCATGAACGTGCGCGACTGGATCCATGTGCAAGACCATTGCGATGCGGTAGTGGCCGCATTGTTCGAAGGAAAACCAGGCGCCGTTTACAACTTCGGCGGCGGCAACGAAATGGCCAACCTCGACCTGGTGAAAATGATTCTGAAACAGCTCGGAAAGCCCGAAAGTTTGATTTCCTTCGTGAAAGACCGCCTCGGTCACGATCGCCGTTACGCGATCGACTCGTCGTTTGCGCAAGAGGAATTGAAATGGAAACCGCGTAAGGATTTCAAGGAAGGCCTCGAAGCCACCATCCAGTGGTACATCGAAAACCAATCGTGGTGGCAACCACTGCTTGAGCGCGCGGGACGTTACTGACCGATGCGAATCGTAATCCTGGGCGCGGGTGGCCGGCTCGGCGCTGCCCTGATGCGCGTTTATCGCAAAAAATTCGAAGTCGCCAGTTTGAATCATGCTGAACTCGATCTCGCCAAACCCGACGAAATTCATCGCAAAATCGGCGGCCTCGAGTTCGACATTTTGATCAACGCCGCTGCCTACACAAATGTCGATCGTTGCGAGACCGAAAAAGACCAGGCGTTCGCGATCAACGCAGACGCGCCGCGGCTGCTGGGCGAGGTTTGCCGGGACAAAAACGCGAAGCTGATTCACATCAGCACCGATTATGTTTTCGATGGGGGCAAGCGTCAGCCTTACACTGAGGAAGACGCCGCCAATCCAATCAGCGTCTACGGCGAATCGAAGGGGGCCGGCGAAAGATTCGTCCTTCAGGCGAGCGATCGACACGTGGTAGTTCGCGTGTCGTGGGTTTTCGGGCCGGACCGACCGAGTTTCATCGACGCGATGATCAAACGCGCGCGAGAAAACGAAAAAATCGAGGCGATCGGTGATAAGTGGTCCACCCCAACTTACACCAGCGACATCGCGGAACTGTTGCCTCGCGTTTTCGATGTCGATGCGGGAATTGTGCATCTCGCTAACGGCGGCCAATGCACCTGGCAGGAATACGCCCAGCACGCGCTCGATTGCTGCCGCGAGGCCGGTGTTCCGCTCAAAGCGAAAACGGTCCGCGCGTTGAAACTCGCCGACATGACCCGCCCACACGAAGGCTCCGGCGGGCAGGCAAACTGGGTCGCGCGCCGCCCGGTTTACTCGGTCCTCTCTACTGTGAAATATCGGGCGCTGTCCGGTATTGAACCGCGCTCTTGGCGAGACGCCGTGACCGATTATATTGAGCGCTCCTATTCGAAAAAATGAAAACGCCCATTCTAACCTTTACCTTGTCGATCTTGCTCGCTGTCGCCGCCCGGGCGGAGTTGAAGTGGGAACAAAACACCATCGAGCTGCATCCGTCCGCTGGCGATAAGCAGGCCGTCGCGCATTTCAAATACGAAAATGTCGGGAAGACCGCGGTGCATTTTAAGTCAGTGAAGGCGTCGTGTGGTTGCACGGCGACGCAAACGCAGAAGGAAGTCGTGAATCCGGGAGAGAAAGGCGAGGTCATCGCCACGTTCAACATTGGCGACCGCACTGGTCAGCAGGTGAAGACGATAACCGTGCAAACCGACGACCCGAATCCGACCCAGGCAACGATGATTCTCACACTGAAGGCGAACATCGCTCAGTCGTTGGAGATGAAACCGACGTTCGTTTACTGGACGAGCGGTGAAGAGCCGAAAACGAAAAAGATCTCGCTTAAGGCAGCAAAAGAGTTTCCCGCCAAGGACATCACGATCAAATCGAACAGCCAGAACTTCCAATCCAAGATCGTGCCGGGCAAACCGGGCGAATGGACGCTCGAAATTACGCCTAAAGACACGAGTCATCCGATGGGTACGGCGCTCCTGATCCAAACAGATTATCCGAAAGAGGCGCCGAAATCATTTTACGTGAACGCGCAAATCACGAATCCAGCTCCGCCTCCGATGTTGAGAACGCCTGTCCAATCGAATGCGCCGGCGCTCAAGACTGCGACGCCTGCCGCAATCCCGTCCCCTGCCGCGCGCTAGTCGGTGAAATTCCGCGCTGTTGGCGAAGCGTTCGTCATTATCGCACTCGCCTGTCTGCCGGCGATCGGCGAGGGGTTTTATTTTCGTGACAAGGTTTCGTGGCAATCGCCGATTCCTGAGTCGGAATTGGTCACGGTCGATCAAGCGCGGGCCTGGGGAAGCGGCGCAATCTGGGTGGACGCGCGGCCGGACGATGAATTCGCGGCCGATCACGTGCCGGGCGCATTTTCGTTGAACGAAGACCGCTGGAACGAATTGCTGCAACAATTTCTTCCGAACTGGTCACCTGACAAGAAAGTAGTCGTCTATTGTAGCGCCCAAAGTTGTAACGCCGCGCGTGATGTCGCGAAACGATTGCGCGACGAGGCGCAACTGAAAGATGTCTTCGTTCTGAAAGGCGGCTGGGAAGAGTGGCTGAAGAAGCATCGTTGAGATGTTAAGGCGTTGAGCGGTTGAGAAGATGAAATTTGTCTGGCGCATTCTCGGTCTGAGCATGGGAGGAATTTTCATTTACGCCGGCGTCGTCAAAGTTCTCGATCCGGTCCAGTTCGGTCTCGATATCGACAATTATAAAATTCTGCCGTGGTTCGTTAGCGTGCGGCTCGCGTTTTATTTGCCGTGGCTGGAAATTCTGTGCGGGCTCTCACTGATCCTTGGATTCCTCTACCGGGGAGGACTGTCGATCCTGATGGCACTGGTCTTAGTTTTCATTGGCGCGACGATCGCTGCGAAAGCGCGTGGTCTCGATATCACCTGCGGCTGTTTCGGTCACGCCAGCCAACACTGGAGTTTTGCGCAACATATGGCGATCGATCTTGGGATATTTTTTGCACTCGTCGCCCTGCTTTGGATCGAACTAGTTCGGGGAGCGCATCATGATCAGAAAGATTAAAGGCGGCTACCGGCTGTATTCGCGGAAGAAGAATCCGAAGACGGGAAAACGGCGAAATCTCGGCACGTTCAAGACCAAAGCGGCGGCGAACAAGCACGAAAAGGCCGTGCAATATTTCAAACGAAGGTAGGTTGCGCGAATGCCAGATCGTGATCTGGATACAAAAGTTAAGCTCGCGATCTACGAGATTACGGCGGAAACCGGACGCGTTCCCAATTCGTCAGCGGTTTCGGAAAAGATCGCCGTCGATGAAAGAGAGGTTGTTGCGGCCTTCGGTCGGCTGCACGTGAAGCGTCTTCTTCTTCCCGAACCGGGCGATCCGACCCGAATTCGAATGGCGCCGCCGTTTTCGGGAATTCCGACACCGTTTCCAGTCGAGGCGAATGGCAAGCAGTATTATGCAAATTGCGTTTGGGATGCGTACGGAATCGCCGCCGCGTTGCACTGTGATGCGTTCAGTCGTGCATCAGATGGCCGCACCGGCGAGCCGTTGACCATCGAAATCAGAAACGGTCAACCGGTCCTGCAACCGTATGTCGCCCATTTCGCGGTGCCGGCGGCGCATTGGTGGGACGATCTCATTTTCACGTGAGCGACGATGCTCCTCTTCCGGTCGGAAGAGACCGTGAATGCCTGGTGCGCGGCTCGCAACATTCCGCGCCGGCCACTCGTGAATCTTGAGCAACTTTGGCAACTGGCCGTCCACTGGTACGCGAATCGGCTCACGGTCGAATCGCGTCGCCCCGCTCCCGATGAAATGGTGTCGATCTTCGCATCGCTCGGTCTAACAGGTCCATTCTGGGATCCAAAGAAGGTTGATGGTTGATCGAACGCTTCGCTTCGCTCGCTTTAGTTGAGAGTTGGACGTTTAGTTTATTTGTGCTGACCATTCGCTCTGCAACGGATTCAGATCGCAATGCAACCTGGGAGATTTTTAGAGAAGTGATTGCGGCGGGCGAGACCTACCCACTCGAGGCGGACGTTTCGCGCGACGAGGCGCTTGCTTACTGGTTTCAACGGGATGCGCACGTTTTCATTGCTGAGAAGAACGGCGAGATCATCGGAAGCTATACATTGCATCCCAACCAGTCTGGCGGCGGCGCCCACGTCGCGAATGCCGCATTCATTGTTGCAAAGACCGGACGCGGGCAGGGGACCGGCCGCGCAATGGGGGAGCATTGTCTCGCCGAAGCACGACGGCTCGGTTTTCGCGCGATGCAATTTAATTTCGTTGTTTCGAGCAACGAATCGGCGGTGAAACTTTGGCAAGATCTCGGGATGAAGATCGTCGGCACTTTGCCGGGCGCTTTCCGTCATCCTACGCGGGGATTTGTGGATGTTTACGTCATGTTTCAATCATTGGTATAGCCACGGCCCTACGGGTCGTCGACGTGGCTGCAACTTTTAGTTTGAATTTTCTTTCGTTAGTCCGATTTGCTTAGCGTGATTTACAGATGCAGACCGTGATCCATGTGATCACGACCGGACGCGGATCGTTGCGCAGCCAGATCATGCGAGATCCGCAACTGGAAAAGAAATTCGGTTTCATTAAAGTCTGGGCAAAACAGCCCGACCGGCCGCACGGTTGGGCGAAAATTCACAGTGCGCGCGATCTTCACGGCGCAATCAACTTGGAATGGCACGGACGGAGCGGCACATTGATCTGCCGGGTAGTGACCAAGCTTGGGCACAAGCCGAATTCGATCATCGGCGACTTTATCGATTATCTGCTCGCCCGGCATCAGAGTCGCATTTTCGCTATTCACATCATGCGACGCCCACGCCAAAGCGAGTAATCGGTGGAGAAAGTCGCGAATGACGAATGAAATCATACCAGGGAAGTGGCGCACCTATTCCTGTTTACTAACGAGCTCTATTTCGTGTAATTATTTGATGGCTTCGACTTAAAGAAATGGCCCTTCCGCCGGGATACAAAAAAAAGCAGACCGACATTTTCGTGTGTGATAGTTGCGGTTCACGGAAACGCCTCGACCGCAATAAGCGCCACTGGTGCGAGAGTTGCACTCGGGGGACTCCAGTCGAGATGCGAAGGGCGCGCGACAAGAAATTGACCCCTCGTTAGAGCGGGGCTGAGTGGTGCAGGGCAAGTAAGGCGTTGCTCTACGACGCGCTTTGCAGTGTAATTGAGCGGGCTGCTCATGAACGCTGCGTCTAAGTTCGCTCCCGACAGCGGCGGTGGTGCATTTGTTACGACTCAATGGAGTGTGGTCTTAGCGGCACAAGGCCGATCGCCCGCGGCCGATGAGGCGCTGGAAAAGCTTTGTCGCACTTATTGGTGGCCCCTGTATGGATTCGTTAGGCGAACCGGTTACAAGCCCGAGGAAGCGCAAGATCTGACCCAGGGTTTCTTTGCCATGCTTCTCGATCGCCGCGATATCGATGCGGTCCGCCGCGAGAAGGGTCGTCTGCGATCATATCTGCTCGTTTCGCTGAAGAATTTTCTGGCGAAGGCACGCCGTCGTGAGATGGCGATCAAGCGAGGAGAAGGTCGAGCGCTCGTTCCGCTGGATGAATTGCTCGCGCGTGAACGCTCCGATCTCGGACTAGCAGATAGCCTGACCGCAGACCGAATTTACGAGCGTCGCTGGGCGTTGACTCTGTTGGAACAAGTGCTCACGCGATTAGAGGCGGAGTATAAGTCTGCCGACAAGGCAAAGTTGTTCGACGACTTGAAAGAATTGCTCTCGGACGAACCTGGTCGGCGATCTCAAGCAGATATTGCTGCTGGATTGGGCATGACCGAAAACGCAGTGAAGCAGGCATTTCATCGATTACGTCAACGCTACCGACAACTCTTGCGTGACGAAATCGCTGAGACTGTGGCAGTGCCTGGAGATGTGGAAGACGAGCTCCGGCATTTTATTTCGGTGTTGCAGGCGTAACCCGTGGAACAATTTCGAGCAGTACATAGCAAATCTAGAGACCAATTGAGCACCGCTACGAGCAGAGTAGAGAGAGTTTGTGCAAAATGCGGGGCGACCGTCTTTGCCGACGCGCCCGGCGGATTTTGCAGCGTATGTCTTTTCCGAACTGGGCTTGGATCGGTCGATGACGAGAAAGACGGCGCGCAGGAAGGGAGCCGAATGCAGATGGAGTTCGGCGACTACGAATTGCTGGAAGAGATCGGTCGCGGCGGGCAGGGCGTCGTTTATCGGGCGCGCCAGAAGAGTCTCAACCGCACGGTTGCGCTGAAGGTGATTGGCCTCGGTCAATGGTCGAGCACTCCGCATTTGAAACGCTTTCGCCACGAGGCGGAAGCGGCGGCACGCCTGGAGCATCCACAAATTGTTCCGATTTACGAAATCGGGGAACGCGACGGGTCATGTTATTTCAGCATGAAATTCGTCGAGGGCGGGCAACTGGACGAAATCGTTAGACGCGAGGCGATGCCGCCCCGGCGCGCTGCGGAATTGTTGGTGAAGATCGCGCGGACGGTTCAGTTCGCGCATGACCACGGGATTCTTCACCGCGACATTAAGCCAGGAAATATTTTGGTCGATAATAATGGCGAGCCGCACCTAACTGACTTCGGTTTGGCGCGTCTCATCGAACAGGAGAGTACCATTACCAATTCATTCGACGTTGTTGGAACTCCAAGCTACATGGCACCAGAGCAGGCCGCAGGTCGCACCAAACAACTGACTGCCGCGGCGGACGTTTACTCGTTGGGGGCGGTTTTCTATCAAATGCTGACCGGCCAGCCGCCGTTTGCCGGCGGCACGACCTACGAAACGATTCGATTGGTCATTGAAAGCGAGCCGAGAAATCCACGAGTGCGGAATCCCAAAGTAGATGTCGATCTTGGCACGGTTTGCTTGAAGTGTTTGGAGAAGGATCCGAAGAGGCGATACGAAACGGCGGAAGCACTTGCCCAAGATCTCGAGCGTTGGGTTAGACACGAGCCGGTTCGGGCGAGACCGGCCAATGTTTTTACTCGCACACGGAAATGGATTCAACGCAATCCCAGCACTGGTGTCGCGGTCCTGTCACTGATTGCGCTAGTTGTGGTGATCGGCGCAACGATGTGGAAAAGAGAGCTCACTCCGTCTACGCCGATCAAGAGCATCGCCGTGCTGCCGTTTGAGAACCTGAGCGAGGACAAGGCAAACGCTTATTTCGCCGATGGAATTCAGGACGAGATTTTGACGCGTTTGTCGAAGATTGCGGACCTGAAAGTCATTTCGCGCACTTCGACACAGAATTACAGAACCCGACCCAAAAATGTGCCGGAGATCGCGAGGCAACTTGGGGTGGCGCACATTTTGGAAGGCAGCGTGCAGAAGAGCGGCGAGACTGTGCGGGTAAACGTGCAGTTAATCAAAGCTGCTAACGATTCCCATCTTTGGGCCGATACCTTCGATCGAAAACTGACGGATATTTTTTCCCTTCAGAGCGAAGTGGCCAAGGCGATCGCTGATCAGTTGCGCGCGAAGCTCACTGGTCAGGAAGAACAAGTGATCTCCGCCAAACCAACAGAGAACCCAGAGGCGTATGACGCCTACCTGCGTGGTCTGGCTTATAGCCTGAGAATGATATACGCGCCGGCCAATGCCCTTAACGCGCAGAAATATCTTAAGGAAGCGGTGCGGTTGGACCCGAAGTTCGCCCCAAGCTGGGCCTTGCTCTCATACGTGGATGCGCGTGCCTATCTCACGCGGAACCTTCAACCAACGCTCGCGCTCCGCGAAGAGGCGCGACAAGCGGCTGAAACCGCGCTCACTATTCAGGCTGATCTTGGCGAAGCGGTAGTAGCCAAAGGCTATTATCATTACGCATGTCTAAAGGACTATGACACGGCGGAGCAGTACTACGAGCAGGCCCGTCCACTACTGGCGAATAATAGTCGTATCCCTGAATCGTTAGCGTATGTTGCGCGCAGGCGCGGACAGTGGGACCGGAGCGAATCCTATTTCAAGGAAGCCGAGCGGCTGGATCCGCGCAATGTCTATCTTCTTACCCAGCACGCCCAATCCTATATCTTACTTCGTCGTTTCCCTGAAGCACGGCGAAAGCTTGATCAGGTTCTGAATATTACCCCGGATGATCCCGACGCGATTGCGATAATGGCAAGTGTCGCACAGGCCGAGGGCGATTTGCGGCTGGCTGCTTCGCTTCTTGCTCGGCTGCACCTCGCGACCGACGACCCCAGCGTGTTAGAAACACAAGTTTATCAGGCGATTCTGGAGCGCCGCCCAGCATCAGTTATCGCTGGCCTAAAGGAAATAGTGGCCAAACCTGATTCGGCGTTGGGTTATTACAATGGCGAACTGCGTTGGTGGCTCGGTTGGGCCCAAGACTTGGCCGGCGATCATGCCGCTGCCCAGCAAAATTGGCAACAAGTGCGCAGCGAACTGGAGCCTTACTTCAAGGAACAGCCCGACAATAATGCCATCATCGAAGATCTCGCCTTGGCCAACATGTTTCTCGGTAACAAAGCCGAAGCGTTCGACCTGGCCGAACGCGCGATGGCCGCGACCCCAATCGAGAAAGACGCGATGACTGGTCCCCGGCAACTTGAGATTCTGGCGCGGGTGGCGGCCCAGACCAGAGAGCCCGACCGCGCGATTGCTGCCTTACAGAAGCTACTCTCGATACCGTACGCTGGCCCGGTGGTTGAGGGCGCGCCGCTGACTCCAGCATTTCTCCGGCTCGATCCAATGTTCGATCCGCTGCGTGGCGATCCCCGTTTCCAGAAACTCGCTGGCTCAAACGGGACGAAAACGAGTCCGTAATTCCTAAAACGCTTACAGCGTTACGTCGGGCTGGCGACCTCTGCTTCCCCGATCCGTATCGGTTCAACGAGTCACGATTCAATGTGGCAAGCCAGGAGCCGAAATAATTCTTGCAGGCCGGCTGTCTGTCGCCCCCTTCGTTTTCCTCTGATTATTCTGCTCCCACGGAATCCGTGAAAATCCGTGTCATCCGCGGTTGTTTCTACTTTCTCGCGCAACCTTGGGCCAGATTTCGGACAGTACAGGTCCGCACACGCAAAACCAATCCCAACAGCAATCAACGAAAGAATCCCGATGCAAACGACACGAAGACAAACGAAGAAAACGGCCGCAAAACTGCGCGACCTGAAACCTAAAGGCGACCCAAAAGGCGGCGGCCGAGTTAACGTAGGCGATATTCATATCACCAAGGAACTCGATAAGGGCTCGGCGAAGTAACCTCTTTGGACCAGGCGTCTGTTCGATGTCTGCCGACGGCAGGTTCGACGTTCGTTGCTCGATGCCCGCAAGAGATCTCGCGAACACCCGTGTAATCCGCGGTTGTTTCTACGTTCCCACGTAACCTGGTGCCGGATTTGGGACTGTACATCTCTGAACAGATGGCAACCAAAGGAACAATAATCAACTGAAAGAACCGCAATGAACAAGAACCTCGCGATAACGAAAAAACAAACAAAAAAGAACAAGGGCCAAGTTCCGGATTTGAAGCCCAAGAAGGATCCCAAAGGCGGCATCATCGCCATCCTCATCAGGATGGGGGCGAAAAAACAGTCACCAACCCTGCAGTGACACAGCGCGATTTAATCAAGGTAGTTCCGGTGTACCTCGCGCCAGATTTGGGACAGTACAGGTCCAAACATGCGCAACCCAGTCAACAATAATCAACGCAAATACCAATATGAACGAACAGGCGAAGAGAGAGAAAAAAACAAAAACCAAGAACAAAGACAAAGCCCAAATCCGCGATTTGAAACCCAAAAAGGATATCAAAGGCGGCGAAGAAGTCTCCTTTAACTTCACTAAACAGGGGGTGCATTACACGCACTAAACCGAGGGTCCAACGTTAATCGTAACGACTCAAACAAAGGAACTACCCTATGTATTCACTGATCCACTTAACAACTACATCCCTGACACACAGTAGCTCAACGCAGCGGCCGTTCCGGGATACTCGGGCAGCGACAATCCCAAAAGCGGTTCCGAAACTGAGACGCTACTGGATCGCGGTTAGCTTTTGTATGGCCGGTTTGCTTGCATTGCTGCCGCCTGGACCTGTTCTCGCAAGCCAGACCCCCTTGGGGCTCGATATCTCCGTCAACACCGGGCCCATCGCAGTGCAGCTCAATATCACCAACCCGGTCGCGCAGCCGGGAAACGTGTTCCGTAGCACGCTCCATATTCACGCCCGAGACGACACCCAGACGCCAGACTTCAACGCCGATCTCAACGCGACCGGGCAAGCAGCGGATGCAGATACTCTGCTTGGCGGGTTTCTCACTGCCGCGCTGATTGTGAAACAGGATGAGCTCGCCGGTATGACCTTCGAGCAGGCGTCTGCGGACGCCCAGGCCAAGACGGGCGTTACGGTCACCTCCTTCCACGATGCAACGATGGCAGAATACGGGCTCTTGCTTGCCCTTATCGCCGTCGTCTGCCTGGCTAGGATCGTCGTTATACAGCCCGGGCTCGGCAACGATGCGTGCGCGATTCGGGCCAAACTGCAGGCGGGCATCGCCATCCTTGAGCCGCAGGCTCCTCCTGACCCTTGCTCGACGTCCACTTCCCCGCCGAATCTCACACCTTAGGCAAGGCGAGCGGACGTAATCGTAATCGGTGTTCCGTTAGCAAAGTTGAAGCGGATCGTTCGCAACGACGTGAAATTCTTCGCGTCCTTGCGAACGATACCGAAGAATCTCTCGGGAGATCTCCCACATTTCCGGCGTAACCTCGCGCCCGGTTTCGGACAGTACACCTGTGAACGGCCACGCCGAAACGAAGGCCGAAACAACAGAAGGAAATCACTTATGAACAATTCAAACATTGACGCCAGAAATTCGATTGACCACTCGCCTGTGCTGCGTGCGTTTCTACTTATCGCGGTTGCGCTGGCGTGGTTTGCGCTTTCGCCGATAGCGCATGCAATTAGTCCGGCGCCGGATGGCGGCTACGCCGGTAACAATACCGCTGAGGGGACTGATGCTCTCTTGAGCCTCACCGGTGGTGCTGGCAACACGGCCATCGGCTTCGATGCGCTTTACAGTAACACAATCGGTTTTTCCAATACGGCCATCGGTACTAACGCGCTTCATAGCAACACAATCGCGGGCAGCAACACCGCAGTTGGCGATGCTGCCCTTCTAAGCAACACAACTGGGCAGGTGAACACGGCCATCGGTCGGGATTCACTTCGTTCCAACACAACCGCCGACTTGAACACAACCGTCGGTTGGGCTTCGCTCTACTATAATACGACCGGCGGCAACAACACGGCTAACGGCGCTCTTGCGCTCTTAAATAACACGAGCGGCAGCTTCAATACGGCCGCCGGCACCGGCGCGCTCTCAAGCAACACGACCGGCAGCGTAAACGTAGCTGATGGTGTAAACGCGTTATTGAACAATACGAGCGGTCACCACAATGTCGCCTATGGTCGTGGCGCGCTCTCACTCAACACAACCGGCGCATTCAATATCGGATTGGGCGATCTCGCGGGCGACCTTCTTACCACGGGCGACAATAACATCGACATCGGCAACGAAGGTGTTGCCGGCGAGGCGAAGACAATTCGTATCGGCGACCAATCCGTGCACAGCGCAACGTTCATCGCCGGCATAAACGGTGTAGATAAGAGTACCGGTCAGTCGGTTTTCATCGACGCCGCCGGCCAGCTCGGCACCGGCGACGTAAACAGTCTCCTTTGGCCGAAAGGTAGCATTCTGCAGATGCAGCCCGGATCAGTCCCTCCACCTGGCTTCACGAAGATCGGAACCGAACAAACAAAACTTTACGACAATTCCGGTCATCCAAGTCAGGTCATGTGGGACGTTTATCAAAAGAACTAGCTTTAATGAAACAATCAAAGAAGGAATCGTCGAAAAACACTAGAGTTCGCGATCTCGAGCCAAAGAAGGAGCCTAAAGCTGGCACAGAACTGAACCCGCCACCACCGCCCCCGCCGCCACCTCCCGGGTGGGACCCCAGGAGGAATCCAAAGTTTTAAGAAGTTAACGTGGCGTAATCGTTCCGAATTCGCCCTGTTGCTGGATGAGTTTGGCGACCAGAGCCGTCCAACCAGTTTGATGCGACGCGCCGAGCCCGGCTCCGTTGTCAGCATGGAAGTACTCGTGGAAAAGATAACGGCCATCGCTATCGACGCCGGGCTGTGATGCGCGTGCGAAGGGACGCTCGCCATTTTTGTCGCGCACCCAAATCTTGATCAGGCGATTCGAAAGTTCGTCTGCGACTTCTCTCAAATGCATGAACTGACCGGAACCGGTTGGACATTCGACTTTGAAATCATCGCCGTAATAATGATGAAACTGCTGAAGCGATTCGATCAGCAGGTAGTTGATCGGAAACCAGACCGGGCCGCGCCAGTTTGAATTCCCGCCGAAAATTCCAGTTTGCGATTCGGCCGGCTCGTAGTTCACGACTCTGGTTTCGCCGCGCGCCGTCAACACATAGGGATGGTCCTTGTGATATTTGCTTACCGAACGAACGCCGTAGTCACTGAAGAATTCATTCGGGTCGAGCATTCGACGCAGCAAACATTTCATCCGATGACCGCGGGTGATCGCAACCAAACGCCGTTCGCCGGCGCCTGGTTCATGCCAGCGTGAAATCAGACCGCAAAGATCGGGGCGATTCGCGAGATACCATTCGAGCCGATGCTTAAAACCGGGCAACGCGTCGATCAGCGTCGGTTGAATTGTGTCGACCGCGAGCAGCGGGAGCAATCCGACAACCGAACGCACTTTTAGCGGGAAGTAACGTCCACCTGGAGTGTGCAACACGTCGTAATAGAACTCGTCTTCTTCATCCCAAAGGCCGATTCCCTTGCCGCCTAGATTGTTCATTGCCCCGGCGATTCCGAGAAAATGTTCGAAGAACTTGGTCGCGATGTTCTCGTAGACGTGGTCTTCCAACGCGAGCTCGATCGCAATTCGCATCAGGTTCAAGCAACACATTCCCATCCAGCTGGTGGCGTCACTTTGCTCTAGGTGCGAGCCGTCAGCGAAGGAGGCGCCGCGATCGAACACCCCAATGTTATCTAGGCCGAGAAAACCGCCCTGGAAGATGTTGTTGCCTTCGGAGTCTTTGCGATTCACCCACCAGGTGAACATGATTAACATCTTGTGGAAGATCGTTTCCAGAAACGCGCGGTCGCCTTTGCCGGTTTGTTTGCGCTCGATCTGGTAAACGCGCCACGCTGCCCACGCGATGACCGGTGGATTCACGTCGCCGAAGTTCCACTCGTAGGCGGGAATCTGTCCGTTCGGATGCTGATACCATTCGCGCACAATGAGATCGAGCTGCGTCTTGGCGAACTGAACATCGATGAGCGCGAGCGGAATGCAGTGAAACGCGAGGTCCCACGACGCGTACCACGGAAATTCCCATTTGTCGGGCATCGACATGACCCGCTCGTTGTAAATGTGGCCCCATCTGGCGTTGCGTCCGTGGAGTCGTTCTTCGGGCGGCGGTGGTTGGCCGGGATCGCCGTCGAGCCATTGTTCGACGATGTAATGATAAAATTGCTTGTTCCAAAGAAGGCCTGCGTAAGCCTGCCGTTGAATCGCGCGCTGTTCTTCGTCCAACGAGTCCGGCGCGAGCTCCGAATAAAATTGGTCCGCCTCAGCTCGTCGCAATTTGAACATTGCATCATAGTCAGCGAACGCTTCCGTGCTCGTTTTGCTACCGCCGGGTGTTAACCGTAACCGGATCGAAATTGTTTCTTGCGATGGAACGTTGAACTTGTAATGGGCTGCCGCTTTGGTGCCGGTTTGAGCAGGATTGACGGCATCGACGGTACCGTGAACCAGGCGGTCGTTGATTGAATCTTTGACGAACGGCGTCTGACTTGGAATCCCCCACAGTCGCTCGGCGTTGCTTTCGTTTTCGGTGAAGAAAAGATCGTCGATTGAATCGCAAAACAGATCGTAATCTCCAACCTCCGGATGACTGGCCGTGACCGCGGCGATGTGACTGCGCTCGGGCGCTTTGCGCAACGTCGGCTTCGTTGGATCACGGTTCCAACTCCAGGTGTTGCGAAACCAAATGGTCGGCAACAGGTGGAGCGGTGCAGCTTCCGGGCCGCAGTTCTTCGCGCTCACTCGGATCAAGATGTCGTGAGCGTCTGCTTTCGCGTACTCGATTTCGATGTCGAAGAACCGATTCTCGGCGAACGCATTTGTGTCCCAGATCTCGAACTCGCCGGCCATTTTTGAACGCACGCCGCTATAAGCGACAAGTTCTTCGTACGGAAAACGCGATTGCGGATAGCGATAAACCATCCGCATGAAACTATGTGTCGGCGTGCTGTCGTTGTACCAATAGAGTTCCTTCACATCCTCACCGTGATTTCCCTGCGGCTGAGTCACGCCGAACAAACGCTCTTTCAAGAACGGGTCGCGCTCGTTCCAAAACGCGAAGGCAAAACAAAGTCGGCTTTTGTAATCCGAAATTCCCCCGAGTCCGTCTTCATTCCAGCGATAGGCCCGGGAGCGGGCATGATCGAATGGGAAGTAATTCCAAGCGTCGCCGTTCGCGCTGTAATCCTCACGCACCGTTCCCCACGCCCGCTCGGCCAGATATGGCCCCCAAAAATGCCACGGCGCTTCGTGGGATTTGTTTTCCTCCAGCCGCTTTTGTTCGGCGTTCACGATGACTGATTAGCAATCGAAAACCGGAAATCGGCAATCTAAAACTGACCTTTGACCGGTGATGCCTGACCTCGGGCCTATTCCCACTCGATGGTGCTCGGTGGTTTGCTGGAGATGTCGAACACCACCCGATTGACGCCTTTGACTTCGTTGCTGACTCGAGATGAGATGCGGGCCAGCAATTCGTAAGGAACTCGCACCCAGTCCGCGGTCATTCCGTCCTGACTTTCCACAATTCGCAGCGCAACGGTGTTTTCGTAAGTCCGTTGGTCGCCCATTACGCCAACGGTTTGGATGGGAAGAAGTACAGCGAATGATTGCCAGACCTTGTAATACCAGTCGGCCGCTTCCATCTCGCTTTGCACGATCGTGTCTGCCTCGCGCAAGATCGACAATCGTTCGGGGGTAACTTCGCCCAGGATTCGGACCGCGAGCCCGGGGCCAGGGAAGGGCTGGCGATAAACTACTTCTTTGGGCAAACCAAGTTGCAGTCCGACCTGGCGAACTTCGTCTTTAAACAATTGCCGCACCGGTTCGACCAACTCGAAATGCATTTTCTCCGGCAACCCGCCCACGTTGTGATGCGTTTTGATGACTTGTGATGGATTGCCGGCGATCGAAACGCTCTCGATCACGTCGGGATAAAGCGTTCCCTGCGCGAGAAACTTGTAATGTCCGTGTCCGCCACCGGACGAACTTGCCGTGGCGCGTTTGGTTTTGCCTTGTCGATCTTCAGTCAGCAATTCCTCGGTCGCCTTTTGGAAAACTGCGATGAACTCGTTGCCGATGATTTTTCGCTTTTGCTCGGGATCGACAACGCCGCGCAGTTTGTCCAGAAAACGGTTCGAGGCGTCGACGTATTTGAGCCGAATGTGAAAATTTTCGCCGAACACGCGTTGGACGACTTCTTCCTCGCGGGCCCGGAGGAGGCCGTTGTTTACGAAAATGCAGGTCAGTTGGTCGCCAATCGCCTTGTGCAAAAGCGCGGCGACGACCGAGGAATCAACGCCGCCGCTTAAACCAAGAACGACTTTTTCATGACCGACTTGCTCACGGACGCGCTCACAGGCTTCTTCGATGAACGAGCCCATCGTCCAATCCATTGCGCAGCGGCAAATGTGATAGACGAAATTTTGCAGGATTTCTCTGCCGCGCGGGGTGTGGGCAACTTCGGGATGAAATTGCAATCCGTAAAGTTTGCGTTGCCGATCTTCGACCGCAGCGAAGTCCGAACTTTCAGTGCGCCCGGCGGCAACGAAACCCTTCGGCAGCGCGGTAACTTCGTCGCCGTGACTGTTCCAGACATCGAGTTGATTCCCTAGACCGTCGAACAACTGCGAGCCGTTCGTGATGTGCAGCATCCCTGCGCCGTACTCACGCCGTCCGGTGAAAACGACTTCGCCACCGAGATGATGCGCCATCTGCATCAGGCCGTAACAAATCCCGAGCACGGCAACGCCTAACGAGAAAATTTCCGGATCGATCTGGGGCGCGCCCTTGTCGTACACGCTGGCCGGACCGCCGGAGAGAATGATTCCGTTCGGTTGAAGTTTTCTAACGTCGGCGGCGGAGATGTTGAACGGAACGACTTCCGAGTAAACCTGCAGCTCGCGAACGCGGCGGGCAATGACCTGGGTGTATTGCGAGCCGAAATCGAGAATCAAGATTTTCGAGTGTTTCGGCGGCGCAACGGTTTTCATGGATGAGTTTGTGGCACACCGTGTTCGCCGGCTGGATCTCCCGGTTCGCGCTGTTCAGGGCCGATCTGGCCCCCACCTGTTACGCCACGCTGAAGTTGCGAGCTCACTTCCTCGCCGGTTCGCTGTTCCAGCGGATCAGCGCAACCACCAAAGACCACCATGCAACCGATCGCGATAAGAATCGAAACGGGCCTCATCTGCCCATTTTAGAAACACAGCCGGGAAAAGCAAATCGACAGGATTAACAGGATTTAGCAGATTGAAATCGACAGCATTCTTCCGACAAATCCTGTTTAATCTTGTGAATCCTGTCTAGTTTCTGTCGTCGTGATTGACTCGGAGCTTTTGCTGCAAGGCTATCGGCTTGGTGTCTTTCCGATGGGGATGGAGGACGATTCGATCGCGTGGTTCTCGCCGGATCCGCGCGCGATCATTCCCCTGGAGAACTTTCACATTCCGCACGCGCTGCGGCGCCTTTTTCGAAAAGAAATTTTCGAGATCAAGATCGACAAAGCATTCGGCGAAGTGATTCGCGGTTGCGCGAAACGCGGGGACACTTGGATCAATCACGAGATCGTCGAAAGTTACGAACGCTTGTATGAGCTTGGCCACGCGCACTCGGTCGAGGCGTGGGCCAACCATGAACTTGCGGGTGGACTTTATGGCGTCGCGGTCGGTGGCGCATTCTTTGGCGAATCGATGTTCCACCGTGTGCGTGATGCCTCAAAAATCGCGCTCGTGGGATTGGTCGAGCATTTGCAGGCTCGAAAGTTTATGCTGCTTGATAGCCAATGGCTCACTCCGCACTTGGAACAGTTCGGCGCAATCGAGATTTCCCGCGGCGAATATTTGAAGCTGCTTGCCCGGGCGGTTGATCTGCCGCGGAAATTTTAGTCTTACCGCTGACGCCGCGGAGAGGTTCGGTAGTAAAAATGTTTGGCTCGGCGATCTCTGCGTGCTCTGCGGTTGGTTTGGATCGTCGGTTGAGCGGGCGATCTTTTCTGCTTTAGTGACCACCTCGCGGCTGGGTAGCTCAGTTGGTAGAGCAGCGGACTGAAAATCCGCGTGTCGCCGGTTCAATTCCGGCCCCAGCCACGCCTCTGAAATCCTCAGAGTGCAGCAATTTTTGCAGCAAAACTCCTCCCTGATCGACTGCACTAGCTGCCGCGTCGTCAACTTCGTACGTGTTTATCAGCTAATCGCCGCACCAATCGCCGCCCGGGCCCGTCGAGGAAGGAAAATGATCGCAAGCCGTTGATTTAAAAGAAGTGAGCTCCGCGAGGTTTGGAAGCCAGCCGCAGAGCCACTTCTACTTGCTTGGGATCGTGGGTGCGATGTTCAAGCAATCGTTAGGGGTAAACCTGGCTTCCTTTAGAAAGCAAGTTG
>DATMOU010000052.1:0-17282 GCA_035568035.1 Chthoniobacterales bacterium
TCTTCGAAAAGGACCCGGCGGTTGAGCTAATTACCTATTTAGACGCCGACCTGTATTTTTTCTCGCCGCTCGATCCCCTGTTCGACGAAATCGCGGACCATTCAATCGCGATCATTCCGCATCGCTTTCCACCTTCATTTCGAAAAGCGGAGCGGCACGGAATTTTCAACGTCGGTTGGGTAAGCTTTCGGCGCGACAGTGTCGGTCTGGCGTGTTTACAACGTTGGCGCACCCAATGTATCGAGCGGTGCGTCGATTCCAAGGACGGAACACAATTTGCCGATCAGCAATATTTAGATGACTGGCCCGACATCTTCCAGCGCTTGATCGTGATACAGCACAAAGGCGCTAACCTCGCGGCTTGGAATATCGCAAATTACAAAATCACGGCGCGGGACGGAAACATTTACGTCGATGACGAGCCTTTGTTGTTTTTTCATTTTCACGGTCTGCGACGCCTGAATCGCTATGTTTACGATACGTGTTTCCAACACTACGGAGCAAAGCTGTCCCCGCTGGTAATCGATAAAATATACCGGCCGTATCTGAGAGAAATTGGGATGCTGTCGAATCAGGAAGCCACCGGCGCGTTGCTTCCGCCCCTGGCCCGTGAAAGCGCTGCTAACCGAAGCGCTTTATCTCCCCTGCGCGCATTCGACCTCCTGAGACATCTCTTGCAACGCCATTACCTTTTCGTTTCTGACCGCCGCGTTCTTTGACGAAGGAACGAAGATCCGTTTTATCCGCGGTTATTTGTTCTGCGTTTCCGGTTTCGTACCCAATCCGTTTTATCTGTGTAATCCGCGGTTATCTGTTCAGGTTCCGCGTTTCAGCGTTTCAGCGTTTCAGTTTTTCAGCGTTTCTAGCTCCGCCTCTACCATTTCCCGAACCAAGTCTTGAAACGTTCCGCTTGGTTTCCACTTCAGCGTCTTGCGAATTTTGTCGGCGCAGCCCACCAACCGTGTCGGCTCCATCGGTCGATCAAATGCGGCATCGCGTTTCACATATTTTTCCCAGGGCAGGTCAACTACCGCGAACGCAGCCTCGACAAACTCCCGCACCGAATGCGTGTCGCCAGTCGCAACCACGTAATCGTCCGGCTGATCGTGTTGCAACATCAGCCACATCGCCTGGACGTAGTCCTGTGCGCGGCCCCAATCGCGTTTGCTGTCGAGATTCCCTAGAACAAGCTCACTATCCAATCCGCGCGAGATTCGCGCCGCCGCCCGCGCGATCTTTCGAGTTACAAAATTCTCGCCGCGCCGCGGCGACTCATGATTATAAAGAATCCCGTTGCAAACAAAGAGCCCGTAAGACTGGCGGTAGACACGACAAAGCTGCGTCGCGAACGCTTTCGCGCATCCGTACGGGCTCGTCGGCCGCATCGGAGTTCCTTCCGTTTGCGGCGATTCGACCACGCTTCCGAAAATCTCCGATGTCGACGCGTGATAAAACCGCACCGGCTGCCCCTGATCGCGGACGATCTCGAGCAATCGCAGCGTCGCCATTCCTGCTTCGTCGCAGGTCGATTCCGGAATTTCGAAGCTCAGACCGACGTGGCTTTGTCCGGCCAAATGATAAAGCTCGCGCGGCTGCGCTTCGCGAAAAATTCGCCGCAACGTCGTCGTGTCCGACAAGTCGCCATAGTGAAGGAACAAGGTCTTGTCGTAGATCTTCGGATCGCGCCGCAAATGCTCAATGCGCGACCGAAGCAAATTACTCGTTCGCCGGACGATTCCATTGACGGTGTAGCCCTTCTCCAGGAGCAGCTCGGTCAAATACGAACCATCCTGACCGGTGATACCGGTAATTAACGCGACCTTCTCGTTGCTCACCCCGATGATTTAAGCAGGAAAGATGCAAACGCAAAAGGCGCCGCGCGCGGGCAAGCCCTCAACATCTCAACTCCCGCTCAACCTCCCCTTCAACTTCTCAACCCCTCAACCGTGGTCTGATGCTATAATCGGCAGCCGCAAAACCGTCCAAATCTCGACTCAACCGCTCAACGACTCAACTTCTGAATGAAATTTGATTTCATGATAGTGGGGGCTGGCTTTGCCGGCGCGGTGTTGGCCGAACGCATCGCCACTCAGCTCGGCAAAACGTGTCTCATCGTCGAACGACGCAATCACATCGGGGGCAACGCATACGATCATTACGATAAAGCCGGCGTCCTGGTGCACGATTACGGCCCGCATTATTTCCGCACCAACTCCCAACGGATCGTTGATTACTTGAGCAAGTTCACCGACTGGCAACCGGTCGAATACAAAATTCTCTCCTGGACCAACGGCCGCTTCTGGAACTTTCCAATCAACCTCAACACGTTCGAACAACTCGTCGGACATCCGTCGACCAGCGAGGAAATGGAAGCGCAGCTCGCCGAGTGGCGGGTTAAGATCGATAATCCAAAAAATTCCGAGGAAGTAATCGTCTCCCAGGTCGGCTGGAAGCTTTACGAGATGTTTTTCAAAAACTACACGCGCAAACAATGGCAGCGTGACGCGAAAGATCTCGACGCCAGCGTTTGCGGCAGGATCCCGATCCGCATCAATCGCGACGATCGTTACCTCGCGGAGAAATTTCAAGCGCTGCCAAAAGATGGTTACACGACGATGTTCGAACGCATTCTTGCCGATCCAAAAATTGAAGTCCGGCTCAACACCGATTATCGCGACGCGCGTGATCAGGTGCATTACGACCATTTGATTTTTACCGGCCCGGTCGACGAATATTACGACCACTGCTTTGGTCACCTGCCCTATCGTTCGCTGCGATTTGAACCCGAAACGCTCTCACAGGAATATTTTCAACCGGCGATGCAGGTGAATTACCCCAACGACCACGACTTCACCCGGATCGTCGAGATCAAACACGCCACCGGCCAAAAACTTCCGGCGACTACGATTGTGCGCGAATATCCGCAGGACTACGGCCCGGGACGCGAACCGTATTACCCGATACCCGCGCCAGACGCGAAAGCGTTGTATCAGAAGTACGCCGACCGCGCCGTGGCGGAAAAGAATGTCACCTTCGTCGGCCGCCTCGCCACATACCGCTATTATAATATGGACCAGGTCGTCGGCATGGCCCTCTCCGAGTTCGATCGTTTGCGATCCAATCCCTGATCTCGTGGTTCAAGAACGACACCCGTACTTACAGCGAATCGTTTCGAACATCGGCTGGCTAACGGTCGATCGAGCCGTCCGAATTGGACTGGGCGTTCTGATCACCGTCGCGATTGCACGTCATCTTGGTCCGGAAGATTTTGGCAAACTGAATTACGGAATGGCTATGCTGGCTCTGATCGGTGTCTGTGCCAGCCTCGGCCTTGATCAAGTTGTTCAGCGCGACCTAATCAAAACGCCGGAGGGGCGCGATCGGTTCCTGGGTACGTGTATGTCGCTTAAGACACTTGCCGGAATTGCGGGCTATTTTTTCCTCGTTCTGATTGTTCAAGAAACGGTTCCAGACCCAACAACTCGTGCAACCTGCTTCATCGTTGGTCTCGCATTGTTTGTGAACGGTTCATTCACTTTTGACAATTGGTTCCAGTCGCAGACCCAGGCCAAATACAGCGTTTACGCGCAAAACGCCGCGTTCATAGGAGCCACAGTCGCGAGAATTGTCCTGCTGTACCTTGGAGCCGGCTTACTCGCTTTCGCTTGGTGTGTTTCGGGTGAATACGTTGCGGCAATAATTCTGGTCCTGATCCTCTTCCGAATCGTGGTCGGTCCGATCACAACCTGGCGCTTCGACCTCGCAATTGCCCGTAGATGGCTTTCCGAGTCATGGCCGCTACTGCTCTCAGGTGTCGCGATCATTGTTTATACGCGCATCGATCAAATCATGCTTGCGCATCTGGCCGGTGAGCGCGCGCTTGGTATCTATTCAGCCGCGGTGAAAGTCAGCGAAGTCAGCTATTTTGTTCCGGGAATTCTGGCTACAAGCCTTTTCCCGAGCATTGTCCGGACGCGCGAGCTCGGCACTGAAGCTTACAGCATTCGACGCCAACATTATTTTGATCTGAGCGTCGTGCTCGCCGTCGCAATAGCGCTACCCACAACTTTGTTGGCTGGGCCGATCATTCATTTGCTTTACGGTTACAAATACACGGAAGCTACGCCGATCCTGTGCGCGCTCGTTTGGGCGACTCTGTTTGTGTTCACCGGCGGGGCAAGACAGCAGTACCTCATTGCCGAAGGACACATGAAGTTTTCGTTCGCAGCCACGTTGGCCGCAGCGATTCTCAACGTTGTCCTGAATATTTTTCTCATCCCACGTTACGAAGGTTTCGGCGCGGCGATCGCAACACTGATTTCATACGGACTATCTGCAATGTTTTCATCGTTCTTCTACAAGCCGACACGGTTAATGGGCTGGGAACAGTTAAAGTCTTTCGATTTGTTCAATGCGTCTCGACGACTATTGGGCTATGCGCGCAACGCGCCACTCGCTAGTTAACCAAGATGGATCGGGAAAAGTTTTGCCTCATCTGCGAATGTAGAAACGAACCGTTTGGCAACGGACTTGTACTAAATAAGTACGACGTTAGGTTTTTCCGCTGCCCGGCATGTGGTTTCATCCAAACCGAAACGCCGTCTTGGCTCGATGAAGCGTATTCAACCCCGATCGCCAGCAGCGATATTGGTTACGTCAGCCGGAATGTCGGTATGTCCAGAGTCACGCGCGCTCTGATTTCACTCGCATTCGATGCAAACAAACGGTTCGTCGATTACGGCGGCGGTTACGGAATGTTTGTACGTTTGATGCGCGACGCCGGCTTCGATTTTTGGCGATACGATCGCCATTGCGAAAACCTTTTCGCGCAGGGCTTTGATCTAGACCGTGCTTCTCTTAGCAAAGAGCAAAGCTTCGAATTACTAACCGCATTCGAAGTTTTCGAGCACCTTGTCGATCCAAAGAAGGAACTGGAACAAATGGTCCAGCTCGCTCCGGCTGTATTTTTCAGCACTGTCATTTTACCTGACCCGGCGCCTGCGATTGGCTCCTGGTGGTACTATGTGCTGGCGCACGGTCAACACATCGCATTTCACACGGTCCGCTCGCTCGAAATCTTGGCGGCGAAATTTGATCTTCGGCTCTACACAAACCACCAGTCTCTGCACCTGCTAAGCAGGTCGAAGATTTCGAAGACTGCATTCCGTTTGGCTACCACTTCGAAAGTGCTCCGGCTTGTAAGCCTCTTTCTTCGACGCAAGTCGCTATTGATGAAAGATGCTGCCGACGTAACTGCCCTATAATGGTCCTTCGTTAGCAGAACCTTCACGTGAGCGCAAAGACTCGCATCTTTCTAATCGAATCCAGGGCTGCACGCGCCCCGCGGGGTGGCGTAGCACGATACATCCGCCACATGGCGGAAGGTCTTCACGCGAAATATCGAGATCGACTCGTGGTCTGCAGCAGACTCGATGATCTCCCTTCTTCAATGCGACGACTTTATTTGCCGTTGAGATATCCGTGGCGTTATTCGTCTCAATTGCTTTACGAAGCTACGAATGGTTGGGAAAGATTTCTTTTGAGCACAGTCGAACGAAGATTGAAGCCAGACGTGATCTTTAGCCCATTATATGGCCCCCTCACGAGTACAACGCCGCAGGTTTTCACCGTTTACGACTTCAGACTGCAGATCTATCCCGACCATTTCGAAGAGAAAGGAAGGTTACTCGAGATTGAACACATGAAGCGATGCTTCGAGCGCGCCTACGCAATTCTCTCGATTAGCAATGCCACTAAACGCGATTTGCTTCATCTTCATCCAAACGTTGACGAAGATAAAGTGCACGTTGTTCCGCTCGGCGTGAGCGAACATTTCTTCAGACCATCCCGGTCGGTCGCGGCCACGCGACCATATTTTCTCTTTGTTGGAAACCGGAGCGGGACCAAGAACTTCTTAAGATTACTCGAAGCATTCGCCAAGAGTGGATTGGCGTCCCACTACGATCTTCGTGTCATATCACCCGGCTTGGAACGCGCTGGCGAGTGGTCGGAATCAGAACAGAAAGTCACGCGTTCCGAAAATCTTGGAAAATCCGTGAAGCTGGAGGTGAAAGTGTCTGATGCACAACTCGCCGACGCTTACGCGGGCGCAATTGGTTTTATTTTTCCGAGCGAGCACGAAGGATTCGGATTGCCAGTGCTGGAAGCGCTGGCGTCAGGAACGGTTGTGGCATGTTCGAACACCTCCTCCCTTCCCGAAGCTGGCGGTAATGCGGCAATCTATTTTGATCCGGCAGTCGTCGAAGACATCTCAAAATCGCTGGTTCAAATTGCGCAAATGGATTCCACTGAGCGCGCAACGCGCATTAAGGAAGGCCAACGACACGCCGCCAGTTTGTCCTGGAAGGAGTGCGTTGATCGCACATGCGCAATTCTTGAATCTGTAGCGAGTCACGGGACCGCTTAAGACGAATCGTGCGCCAGAACAATCTAATCCCAGATCTGGTTGTTAATCTCTATCGGCTTTGGCATGGGAAGCTAGGTCTGAAAGGATCCGGTCTGCTTCTGCGCGCATGCGCGAAAAGATTGCCAGGCTTTGAGGATTACAATCTGCGCGTTCCCAACCTCGGATTGATTAGAGTGAACTATCGAGATTCTTCGGGCATTTCGTGGCTAAATTATTCTTTAGGTGAAGGTGGACTGGAAGAAGGAATGATCTCTGCGGTTGGCAGGTTTGCCCCGAAGCGTGCGATTATCTGGGACGTCGGGGCAAATGCGGGATTTTTTGCCGCCGCGTTGATTAAACGACTAGACGATTACCAGGAGATCCGTCTGTTCGAGCCAAACCCAGCTTTCAACTCGATTCTGCGGGAGCTGAGCTCGCTGTTACCAAACGTTCATTCGCACAATATTGCTCTTTCGGACAAACCGGGGAGCGCCCTGTTGCACGTGCCGAAAAGTGATAGCAGTGTCGCGTCATTCACCCCATGCGCGGATTCTGTTTCGATCAACGTTGAATGCACCACCGGAGATCTTTTTCTCGAGCAATCAGGCACAGGTGATCCAGATATTGTCATTATTGACACTGAAGGGAACGACTGCCGCGTCATCAAGGGAATCATAAAGCTCATCGAACGAAAACGACCGGTTGTTTTCTTCGAGCACATTTTCGAGGCTGCTGAAGGCGTCAATGCCGCTTTACCAACGGACTACTGTCACTTTACTGTTGATGATCGCTCCGGTGATCTGGTCCCCGGATTGGACAAAAAGTGTGGTCATAACTCTGTTTTCGTCCCGAGAGCGTAGCAACAAATGCCGAGAATTACTTTAATTGTCTGCACCTACGGTGATCGAGAATTGTTGGGGCGATTGCTAGAAAGCAGTCGCGATTGTTACGACGAACTTTTCATCATCCATGACGGACCTGACTTTGAAGACGTGCGTAGTTTAGTTGAACAACACGGCGGTCGGTTCATCGAACGTCCCCGCGCATTTTCCCAGGAACCTCACATTCCGTACGCGATTGGCGAGGCAAGTCACGATTGGATTCTGCGATTCGATACAGACGAATATCCCAGTAGTGAGTTGAAGCAATGGCTCATCGAATTTCGAAGCACATCAGACGTAGATAAAAGGATCGCGGGTTATCAGTGGATTTGCCCCGCCTGGAATGGTCGGAAAAGGATTTCCAAAAATTGGCCGTATAAATTTGTGCGCCTGTTCAATCGTAATCGCGTTAGTGTTGTTGGAGTCTGCGAGAATGGTCCGCACCCTGATCCAAATTATTTCTGTCCGAAAATGCCATTAAGGTTTTGGCACGAACCGAAGAGCCCATCGCACGGATTGCGAAACATTTTTGGGAAACAACGGACAAGTCAGGCACGAAAAAATTTGACTCAGGCTCTTCTTGGCTCGCCTCTTGATCATCCGACGTGGCGCCATGAGAGCGATGAATGGCCCGCCGGTTGGCAAGACGTTAAAGAGCATCCAATTTTCACCGGATTGTGGCGCCTCTTCGTTTGGCCTCCAAGGCAGGCGTTGGCCATGCTTCTCTCCGGCGACTTACCCCGACCGTCGGTCTTCTGTCATGCGGGTCTGTTCCACGCCAGTGTTTGCTTCGAACTCTGGAAACTGCGTCGTAATGGACGGAGGAAAGGCTAAGACGTAGGTAGCGTCTATTCTAAATGTCTTTACAATTCGAGACATCAGGAACCAGTCCCTGCAAATGAACATCCTCGAAGATTGGTCGCGCAAGCTTCGGCTTTACCTGCACGCCGCATACGTGACGCGTTCTATCAATTGGCGCGGTCTACCACTGATTCCTAAGGGATTCTCACCCGGACTGCCCAGCAATCGAGCCTCTTACAACGAATTTCTCGTTTGGATTCGACATTCTGTTCGTTTGCGTGACGCTCGCGTCATTTTCGATGTCGGCGCAAATCATGGCGTATTTGCACAAGCCGCTTCAACTTGCTTTCCTGAGGCAACGGTTTTTCTCTTTGAGCCATTACCGACGCTTCGGCCGTTTCTGGAGGCTTTATCCGTTCATTACGGCAACCGTTGGCGATTTCGCCCGCTAGCGTTCGGTGCGGCCAATACCTGCTTACCGTTCCACGTGAACGCTGAGGACGACGGCATCGGTAGCTTTGTTGGATTCAGCGAGTCCTACAACCACTTATACGAACAGTCTCACGGCGGCGAACCCGCGGGTCGCGGGTCGACAGCTATCGAAGTTTCGGTGGAGAGACTTGATGATTTTTGCGAGCGGGAGGGAATCAAACACATTGATCTTGTTAAGATCGACGTCGAGGGTTTCGAGTTCGCGGTGCTTGATGGCGCCAGGAAAATGCTTTCCAACACGACTGCACTAATTATCGAGACATCGCTGGTTCGAACTGGCGAAGGAAAACCTGCGACCTTATCGAACATGGTGAGTCGGTTAACAGAGTTTGGATTCTACATCGTCGCGTTGTATCCAGCATTTGTTCGTGACGCCAAGGGTCAATCCCGACCGGGCGAATATAACATCCTGGCACGTCGATTCGATTCTTGACGCAAACGAGAATTCATCGTGGTCGTTTCAATTGTGACTCCCAGTTTCAAGCAAGCCGATTGGCTCAAACTTTGCGCTGCATCGGTGGCCGATCAGAAAGACGTTCGACACGAGCACATCGTGCAGGACGCCGGCACGGGTGCTGAATTGGAAGAATGGGCACGAAGCGTTCCCGGCCTGACTTTGTATGTCGAAAAAGACTCGGGAATGTACGATGCAATTAACCGGGGCCTGCGCCGAGCAAACGGCGATGTTTGTTCTTATTTGAACTCGGACGAGCAACTGCTGCCGGGCGCGCTTGCGAAAATCGGATCTTTCTTTGAAACGAATCCGGATGTCGATGTTCTTTTTGGCGATGCCATTTTGATCGATAACGCGGCCAATCCAATCTCGTACCGGCGCATCGTTCTCCCGAAGTTCTCACACGTACGCCACTCGCATCTCAATACGCCAACGTGCGCGACTTTTTTTCGACGACGTCTGCTAGATCGCGGATTCTTCTTCGATCCGGAATGGAAAGTTATCGGTGACCAGGTTTGGATCGAGAATCTTCTGCGTGCAAGAGTTCGGATGGCCACGCTTCGTGAACCGCTGGCAGTGTTTGCATTTACAGGAGCAAATCTTGGTTCGACGCAGGCATCCCAGGAAGAGGCACTGCGACGACGCGGCGATCGAGCTCTTTTGGGCAAATTCCAAAAGCTTGCGGCCGTACTTTCTCATAGAATTCGCAAATCGTTGTCCGGTGCGTACGAGCGTCGTTCGATTGACATCGAAATTTACACGCCCGATTCGCCCGATGTCCGACAGCGAAAACGTGCGACGGTGGGGTTTTCCTGGCCAAGAGGGTAGTCGGAGAATGCGAATGTGGTATCCTTTCTCTCAGTCCGATTAGCAGCTCGCTTAAGGCAGAGATCTAATGCATCCAATTTCAGGCAGCCCTTTTTTGCGAGCGTTAATAATCGTCGTTCCCGGCTTGGTAGTCGCGTTGTATCTCGCGACGCAGATTGGATACGGCAACCTGCCGACGACAATCTATTTTCTACTTGCAGTGGTTCTCTTAGTCGGGGTGAAAATTTTCACCAAGCACATCCGATTTGAAGCGCTGGTTCTCGGGATCCTTCTTTTTGGCTACATCGTCGGTCAGAGTGGTTTCGGGCATTTTAGTATTTCTCCCAGAAAAGGCATTTACCTTGGCGAAATCGGATTGCTGATCTGTCTCGGTGCGACCATTCCACGCATCGCTTTTACTCGAGAGAAATTAATCCCGAAGCAGCCTTTGGCATGGGCGATTCTCACTTTGATCGCAATTGGGACGTTCCGGTTTGTTTACGACATCCGACACTCGACTAACGAAGTGGAAGTTGTTCGAGATTTTGCCACGATTTACTATGCCGTTTTCTTCTTCATCGCATTCAATGTTTGCCGCCATCCAGGATCTCGGTTGTTTCTGCGGCGCGCTATCACCGTCGCGCTGATCTGTTCAATCTTCGTTTCGTCAGTCTTTTTCGTCGTTCCATCGGTTTTCAACCACCTAATAGTTCATGGTCGTCCCATTATTGAACCTCGGGGCGATCTGACTGGCTCATTTATGGGTTTCGGCTGTGTTTGTTTCTTCCTGCTTAGCCAAGCTACGCGACATCAAATCCGCTGGACGGTTTTGAGCTTTGCATCGTTCGTGGCGCTATTGTTGCCCCTATCGCGTGCCACTTTTCTTGGATTTGCGGCAGCCGTAATAATCTTGATGCTTTCCGGTGAGACGAAATTCCTACTTCGTTTGGCTGTTTTCGGCGTGATCGGAATAATGATACTGACGCCAATCCTACTGACAGTGAAGAAAACCGGAGAGGACACTTACGCCACTCGACTGCGCGACAAAATACTCTCAATCGTCGAACCATTCGGCGCTAAACACGCATTTTCTAGTGAAGCTGGTGAAGTTGCTGCCGGAAATAACGAGTTTCGCGCAGCCTGGTGGAAGTCAGTGATTGATGAGACCAACGAAAAATCACCGATAGTAGGTATGGGATTCGGGTACGATTTAGCTAAGCGATTCCTACGAAGTTACACCAACCCTCTGAATCCGTATGAATTCGACACCCGAAGCCCCCATAGTATTATCCTCACGGTCTACGGTAGAATGGGCATCGTCGGCATTCTGGCTTTCTTCCTAGTTGTTTTTTACATCTTCAGGTCGGCCCTGCGTTGCGCCGCGGCAATTCGAAGGCGCAAAACACCTACCATCGACATTGCATTATGGTGCGGGGTGATCGCCATTCTTATTACGAGTTGTTTCGGTGTGATGCTTGAAGGACCGATGGCAGCAATCGTCTTCTGGAGTTTGCTCGGAATGGCGTCTTATCGGGAGTGGGAACGACTTCATCCTGCGCCCGATCCATCAACTCAAAAGATCCAAGGCCGGCTGATGCGCTCTGCCGCATCACCGGTTGCATCCAGAATTGCGTGACTGAAAAACGATTCCTCAGTCGCCGGCTGATCCAAATATTCAATCGGTATCTCGAGCCGGGTGGCGAAGAAGCCTGGGTTGCTAATCTGGAGAAGTCCTTCAATCTCCCGACCTGTTATTTTAACAGCTCCGACTGGACCGGACCGGATGCGCCGAGTCGTTTCAGTCAGGCTTTGCGAATGATTCGTAATCCGGACGCGCTGCGAAAGCTGCGACAACTTGATAAAGCTGAAAAAAACGAAGCGTGGATCGTTCACAATGCCTTTCCGACCGGATCAGCGGCGATCTATCACGAAGCTGAAAGGAATGGCGTTCCCATAATTCAATATGTGCATAACTTTCGACCGTTCTCCATCAGCGGCTACCTGCAAGCAAGTGACCTAACCAAGTTAGATAGCTGGCCACAAATGTTTCTAAGTGAGATTGGCCGCGCTTCTTGGAGGAATTCGCGACTGAGAACAGCCTGGTTCGGCGCGGTTCTTTCAATTACACATTTGTTCCACTGGTTCGAACGAATTAGTGCGTGGATCGCAGTTTCCGACTTTATGCGCGATCAATTCATTCGGGCCGGCGTTCCGTCTGAGAAAATTTTCACGCTCCGACATTTCTGGAGACCGGTTGCTGATCTCACCGCGACGACCGACCACGATTATTATCTTTTTATCGGTCGATTGGTGGAACTAAAGGGAGTTCTCGTGCTTCTTAATGTTTGGGACCGAATTTTTCGCGAACAGAAACTTTCCGGACCGAAGCTTGTAATTATCGGCGAAGGTGAACTCGAAGAGGTCGTCCGTTCGCGCGCAAAAGAAAATCCGCTCGTAGACTTTCGCGGCTCGGTTCCCAAAGACGAAAAACAACAGCTACTCAGTGGAATGCGCGCGCTCATCGCGCCTTCGGTTTGTCTCGAATCGCTCGGGCTGGTCGCCTACGAAGCGTACGACTTTGCAAAGCCTGTTCTCGCTGCGCGTGCTGGAGGACTGGGAGAAATTGTTCTCCACGATCGGACTGGATTGGTTCATGAGTCAGGCGACGCGGCTATGCTTTTCGAACACGTTACGGTCCTGGAACACGATTCGGAAAAACGACGGCAACTTGGAAAAGCTGGCCACGAATGGCTTCTCGCAAATGCTGATGAAAATCGGTGGCTCGAACAATTCGACAAAATTGTCGATCTTGCGATCCGCTCACGAAATTGAACATCGAGATGGCGAACGTTCTTAATGTTGTTCTAAGCCATCAACCGCCTGCGGACGTTGATCGCCTCGTTGGCTATTGGAATTCACTGCTCGATCTGGGCAACGTGGTTATTGCCTACGGCGGACCACGGAGTTCCTTCGATCGGATTGCGTTTAACAAGAAGATATTCATCGGCGATCCGAACTTGCGCACACAGGATCACCAACGCGAAGCGCAGAGTTATACCGCAGTGTTCAAAGAAGCATCGCTCTGGCTGCGCAATCGCTCGGACGCGATCCACTTCGTAACCCTCTTCGAGTTCGATCATCTCCCGCTGGTCCGCGACTTAAACGCTCGTCAGGTTAAGCGGTTGCAAACCGAAGGCGCTGACGTGCTCGCTTATCATTTGGCCCGGGTAGATGACACGAGTCATCCCCACTATTTGCATTACGCGGCCAACGGCGAATTCATCCGGTTTTTTCGAAAGCTGAGCGTGCGAGATGATCCATCAGTTGTCTTATCGATGTTCGGCACCGGATCCTGTTGGACACACGAAGCGTTCGACGCGATCGGCGCATTCATTGAACCGTTCCCGGTTTATTTCGAGATTTACTTGCCGACACTTGCCCATCATCTCGGTTTTCGTCTACGGGATTACGGCGATCAGAATACGTTCGTTTCGAATCTGGGCGATCGCAGTGGGGAAGTTGAATCGGCTAAAAATCAGGGCGCGTGGACATTGCATCCTGTCAAAACTTTGCCCGCCTCTCTATAACCGCTGGCTACATAAATGCGACAATCTCTCCGAGCGATTGCTCTTTTCTGTGCGCGTCTTGTTGGGACGCGTCTGGTTGATTTTCAAACCGGACGCGATCTTGGAAAAGCGCTCGTTATACCGTGGCGAGGCAAAGTTCACGTCATCGGACTCGAGCAAGCGGTGCGGGCGGTTTTTCTTCCCCAGAAACGGCTGACCTACTGGAAACAGGAGATTGGCTTCACCACGCAGCCGCCGCCCGATTTTCCTAACCAACGCGACGAGCGAGAAACGTCTTAGAACAGCTGCGAGCCGTCTGGCTTCTGCAGGCGCGGAGCAAGTTCCTGCATGAACTTTTCCAACATCTCGGTCGTTTGTTCTTCGCTTCTCTCCGGTCGCCAGATTCCTTGCGTCACATTGGCCGCCACTGTCACATACGCCCAACGTTGACTCTGTCCGTGCAGGATTCGATCACGAATATCGATGCCGGTCCGTGTCAGGTGCGAAGCGGTCATCTCATCGTAACCGACGAACCAATAGTAATTGAGATTAGTTACTTCGATTTGCCGTTTATCGGGCGTTTCGAGCGTTTGCGCGTTCTGCAGTCTGGTTACATCGAATGATTTCCCATCAGGGAGTTGAATGGCGCGTTTGGCAGACGCTCTCACCTGCCAACCTTGCGCCGGCAAACAACGCTCCGGCCGATGGATACTGGTCGTCATGTCATCGCCCGACAGAACAATCGACACAAAAATCTGATCGCCCTCCGGACTCTTATAATCTTTTCGAACGAACTGAGTGTCCTTGGCGAGAATTGCGCGTTCTTTCTCAGTGACGACCGCGTCGTCGCCAAACCATGTCCCGACGACGCTCGGAAGAGTCATTGCGATTCCCGCTGGACTGGTTTTGCTGGTTTGCGGCAGCAGAAAAATGCTGCCGAATCCCGCGAGCAGCACGCATTGCACAGTTACCAGCCGCTTAGTTATCATAGCTCCCGGCTTCCTTTATCGCGGCCGGTTGTTTGATCGACGGCACCTTCACGTTCAACAACATCGCGAAAAGTACCATCGCCATAAATGCGCAGGTGAATGAAATGAAACCCGATACCGCGTGATACGGACCGCCCGCCAGGTCTTGCCCAAAGAATCGTCCAACAATAAAAACGGAAATCAGCCGGCCGGCATTGCCGATGATTGCGAACAGCAGCGATCCGGCGAAAAGCACAAACTTTTTCCAGAACTTGTCCAGGGTGAAGTGCCCGTAGATCGCCGAGAACATCGCGATCGCCATCAGCGATCGAATACCGCTGCAACCTTCGTCGACTTGAAAATGAAACGCGTTGTCGGCGGAATCCACCAGCGTCCCGATGGTGTGGACTTTGATTCCAATGAAATTGCACACCCCGCTTGCGATCGTAGTTTCGATGAATTGCAGCCTAAACGTAGCCTGGGACAGAAAATTGAGGGGCACCATGAACAGCAAGAAGCCGATCGGGAAGAGCAGCACGCGCGCGACACCTTTACCCCAGACGTAGAGAACCATTCCAAAAAGCAGAAACGGAAGCGCCGTTAACGCCAGTCGTGCCTGCACTGTTCGCGCAGCGACAAAGAAAAGAAATAATCCGATGCCGATGAACAGCCAGCCCCAGCGCGACGATCCGATCGGCGCGGCTTTGAGCTTGTCACGATCGTACCAAATAAGAAACGCGACGATCAGCGGGATGAGTTTCGCGTGTTCGTAATTGGTTTCCGGAGTCCACGCCTGCCAGGCCCATACCGCCGTAGAAAGTTGGCCGTTGATGAACAGCGGAAGAAAACCAAAGAAGTAAACGAACGTAGCGACAACCGTTGCGATCAGTAGCGCTCTGAGCGGCTCGCCCTCGATCCAATCGACGACCCTGCTAGGTGCACGCGGCTTCGTTTGCTCAGTCATCGAATCGATACGGTACGATGGCTGACCATCGCTGGCAATTTAGTCGAATCTTAGCAACTAGTTTGCAATTGGTGCCGGCGCACGCGCGACTCTTGCGCCCCGAGAAGCCATCTGATCGTAGATCCATTTGTAAGTGCGCTCGAGACCATCGCGTAATTTTGTCGACGGTTCCCAGCCAAAAACTTTCTGGATGAGCCTGTTGTCGCTATTACGGCCGTTCACACCTTTCGGAGCGGAAAGATTGTAGTTCCGTTTGAGTTTCAATCCGGCGATGTCTTCCACAATGTCGACCAGTTGATTGATTGTGACCAGTTCACTGCTGCCCAGATTCAACGGCTCGATGCAATCGCCGTTCATGATCATCTCTGTACCTTTCACGCAATCGTCGATCCATTGGAAACTACGGGTCTGTTTTCCGTCGCCCCAGATCTCGATCTCGTGTTTCCCGGAAAGTTTTGCGTTGATCACTTTGCGGCAAATCGCCGCCGGCGCTTTTTCGCGACCGCCATCGTAGGTGCCGTGCGGACCGTAAACGTTGTGGAAACGCGCAACTCGTGTTGCCATTCCAAAATCTTCGCGATAATGGCGGCACATCCGCTCGGAGAATAGTTTTTCCCAGCCGTAACCGTCCTCCGGCATCGCCGGATACGCGTCTTCTTCTTTTAGCGCGGTGACGTTCGGGTCGGTTTGCTTGTCCGCTGCATAGACGCAGGCCGACGACGCATAAAAGAAACGCTTCACGCCGGCATCTTTGGCTGCCATCAGGAGATGGGTGTTGATCAACACGCTCAACATGCACAGCGCTTTGTTGTTTTCGATGAAACCCATACCCCCCATGTCCGCGGCCAGGTTATAGACAAGATCGACCCCAGCGACCGCGCGCTCGCAACTTTCCTTGTCGCGGAGATCGAGATGTAAATTTTCGACTTCCGGGAACATTTGGAACCATTCCGAGAACGGCTTCACATCCACCGCGCAAACTTTTTTTCCCTGGCGTAGAAGGTCCGCCACCAGATGGCCGCCAATGAAGCCGCCGCCGCCGCACACTACGATTTTTTCAGATGCCATTCTATCAATGAGAGCCGGTAACGTGCCCAGTTGCTTTCAAGCCCGCAACTACTTTCGTCGCCCCAGCAATTGTTTCGCGGCACGCACGATAAAGAGCGGATTATTGACCAAATATCGCTTCCATAGTCGCTTCGGTTCCTGGGTTAATCTGAAGAGCCATTCCAAGCCGGCGCCTTGGACCCAGCGCGGTGCCTGGCGAACTTTTCCGGTTAACAAGTCGAACGCCGCGCCGACACCGATGAAGATTTTCGCTTCGGGTAGCAAAGGCAAGTGCTCCGCCATGAAGAATTCCTGTTTTGGCGTGCTTAGCCCGACCCAAAAAAAGTCCGGCCTCGAGTCACGGACTTGCTCATGTAAGGCGCCCAGCTCATCTTCGCTCAGCGGCCTGAAGGGTGGTGTGTAAGTCCCAACAACACGAAGACCTGGAAATCGCGACTTAAGTTTCTCCGCAAGATCATCCGCAACGCCGGTCGCCCCTCCAAAAAGAAAATGCGAGAAGCGTTCGGGAACAGAGTGTTTGCAAATGTTGAGCATCAAATCCGGGCCATAGACACGTTGAATTGATCGCTGACCTTGCAATTTGCCCATCCACACCATGGGCATTCCATCTGGAGTCACCAGAAGCGCTTCGGCAAAGATTTCTTTAAGGGCTGGGTCGCTCTGCGCTTCAGACACTCCGTGAACCCCAGTTATCGTAACGTATCCGCGTTTTCCAGTTCGCACTGCTTCGAACAAGACTTCCCGCGCCCGATCCTGATCCAGCACGCTAATCCCAACGCCGAGCACGTTTACCTTTTCGACCTCCATGAGATTAACACCGATTCTACCACACCTGCGCGAACTTCGGCTCGTGCCGCGCCTCGGACAGAATGTGT
>DATMOU010000053.1:0-48969 GCA_035568035.1 Chthoniobacterales bacterium
GGCACAACCTTATGACCAGAAACGCAGATCAATGTCTCTACGCCAATCCCAATTATCGCCAGGGAAAAGAGCAGGCGACCAAATCGTCCGAGCATAATGTTTGTGGGCCTAACGAGACAAAGATAAGCGATTCGCTACTGAAGGCGACGTCGTCTTCATCTCTCAACATTCAATTCCGGCGTTCTAAGGCAATAACTCTCAACTATCGCCTGTCTTTTCATACCGACCGAGAAAGAGTTCTGGGATGCAGGTGAGAGCAATGCCACCAATAACCGTTACAGCGCAAATCCATTTCCATCCGGACGGTCCAAGTGGCAGAAGTCGAAGACCGTAGCCGAGGGATGCAACCGCACTAAGGATGAAAAACGGGCCAGTGAAGCGGCAGTGGACGCGGCCGCACCGCGAAGCGTTGACCAGACATAATATCCCCATGACGCCAAGGGACGCAGTCCACAAAACGGTTCTCCACCCGGACGATACGGCCCAGCCAAGGGCGAATGCAAACCACGGAAGACACCAGAAAAGGAAGCCGCTCATCCCGGTGCATAGGAGGTCGCGCTGCGGACCGCCGACGCCAAGTGTGTTTCTCATTCTCGTTGAGTGGTCTAACGAAAACAAGATCAGCCACGGCGAGCGGTGACGCAAAACTTCATCTCAACCACTCCACGTCTCAACGGGCGCTTGCGCCCTTGGTCGTCGGCTGCATCGCCTGGTTAGGCCGGCTGCGCTGGCCATTGCCTTGTAGCTCTCAGTCGAGAGAAGATGATCAGCGCCAATATTCCGCAGATTACGATCTGTGCGACGTGTATCCAAAGCCATCGGGTAGCTACAGCTTCCCGCCCCAAGATTCGAGTTGCGTCTTCAGGCCAGATCAGGGTGAAAAAGACTAACAAACCGATAAAGTGAACGGCAATACCGGGCAAAATCGATTTCGTGAGATTGGCGATGACGCCAAGCATGGAGTCGACAAGAAAGTAGAAGAGCACCACCGGCCAGACAAACCCCTGAGTTAGACAGTGCGCCGGTGCCATCACCACGGAGGAGATGATGATGGCGATCGTCGCTGGAACCTTCCTCTCCAGGAAATTCTGGAAGTAACCTCTGAAGGCCGTTTCCTCGGGTACTGAAGAAACAAGGCAACTCGTAAGAAGAACCGATGTGACGGTGATCAACGGATACTTTGAGAAATCGGGTAAAACACGCGCCGGTAATCTCACCAGCTGGAGCAGAACGATCCAGAATCCCGCCAATGCGGCGAGACCGAGGAGGCCACCGATAACCGCGCGCACAAAAACCGGGAGTGACACGGGAACCGCCCGCAGTAGCCGATGACGGGCTTCTGAGGTGCTACGGGGCGGCCCGTCGCCGTCGAGGTATCGCCACATGGCCCACAAAAGAAGACCCATTGCAGCGACGCACCAAGGAATGTTCGGATTCGTGCGCAGGTTCGCGATGAGTAACACCGTCCATACCTCTCCAGGAATTGTCGCAAGAAAGAATGCTATAACTCCCAAACCTACCGCCGAACGAATGGTCGAACCCATAGGCCTAACGAGAACAAGATCAGCTACAGCTTCGGACGCCGAGGCTGAATTGAAACCAAGATAATGTAATCATCAAGGTAAACGCGGTACGAGTAGCTCAATTTGAAATTTAGTGTACAACCCACGCGAGCGTCACGCCGACTAGGCCTATCGCAAATACGACACTGCCTAGTTTGGGAGAAACGCCAAATATCCAGAGACCAATCCCTGCGGCCATAAAGATGAATCCCAATATTGCTGGCGCGCGTCTTCGGAGGAAGCCCTTCATCGCAATTCAACTTGAGCCACGACCCGAGTAGCGGTTAGCTCCATCACCTGGTTAGGCCTTGCATGCATCGTGACTATCGAATCTTCCTCCAATGATCGACGAATTCCCCGCCGATCTTCGCCGTGAAACCGTCTGCCCCGAAACTGACCTCCACCCCTTCGCCAGGCGGCGAAAAACAGAATCGGCCATCCTTTGAGCTGACGGGCGCGCAGTGATCCGTCACTGCCGGCGCCTCGTTCGTCACCCCTAGCTTATCAAGATTGTTCCTTATCGTGTAGACAATCCACTCGCAATACTTGTCCGCACTGAACGTGTAGTGGCCGACCGACGACTCAGACGCGATGGTTCCATCGGCGTTCTTGACGAACAAATTCAGACTAAACCGTCCGTCCGCCATCGTATACAGCGCTACGATTGAAGGAGGCCGAAGAACCGTTCCGTTAGCCATGACGCGCTCCGTGAGTTCGTAAGTCCCGTCAATGGACGGCTGAGACACTGGCACAGGAGTAGCAGCCTCAGAATGAACTGCCGTCTGTGCTAAACCGGCCAAAAGGATCAGGCCCCTAGCCGCTCGAATGGCGAAAAGTGTTGTTTGCATAGGCTAACGAGAATCGAGCAGATCGGGAATCTGCAAGATGGACGGGAAAGCCCGAGAGGATGAATGAGCCGGGAGGATCATGAGTCAATAAGCTGAGCTACCGCCACCGAGAGTTAGCGTCAATTGTAGTCTGTGGTCAGTAGTCATGTTGTCGTGGGTTTTTACGGGGGTGACGTTTCGCTGCATTGCCTGGTTAGCCCCTTGTTCAATTACTTGGCTTTGAGTCCGTCACGAAAAGCGATCGATTCCAATTCCACCCGGACAGCGTCTTCGATCGGAATCACCGGACGCGCCTCAAAGACAAACGCCGGCAGCATCGAGCAGAACTTGTGCACCGCGGTGGGATCGTCGCAGTCCAGCAGCATATATCCTCCCCAGTCGCCTACTCGAATCACGAACAACTCGATTTTGAAATTGGCCGGTGCCTTCCATTGGGTGAAAACCTCCAGAATTCGCTTCTGGGCGTTCTCGTATTCTATCGGGGAGCCTTGCGGACGTTCGGACCACGTGAGCATGTATTTCATAGGTATCGCATTTCGTTGGTTTGATTGGAGCGCAAAAATGATTGGTTGCAGTGGCCTAACGAGAAAGATAAGCGACGGCACATCGTTGAAAACAATACGGCGGGAGTGCGTGAGCGCCAAGACGCGAATCGCACTAGGGAAGCTGGGAACCTGGATGGAATCCAGGCGTTAGCACAAAACTTCATCTCAACAACTCAGCGATGCCGCTCTGCGGCACTCTACATCCAGGGAACAATATTCGCGCACTAGCGGGAGCGTAACTCCTAAACATCTCAACGGGCGCTTAGCGCCCTCGGCCGCTGGCTTCAAGATTAGTTAGGCTGCGTGGTGCCCTCATTCTATGAAACCAGCCAATTACCTTGACCGCGCAGCCATTTTTTGCTTGAACTCCAGGCTAAAGCGAGTCCCGCGCCTAACCAGGATGGGGAGATTCGGGGAAAGGTTGTGATAGGGAGGCGTGTGAGTCGTTAGTTCCCAACAACCAACCCAATGAAAGCTAAGATTATATTGTCGTTCGCCATTGCCATCACGGCCCTCAACGTTGGCGCCCAAGTGCTATCTCCAGGCACCCCGGCGAAGATCAAAGGCCGCACCTATGCCGACTGGTCCGAAAACTGGTGGCAGTGGGCTTACTCACTACCAACAGACCACAACCCCCTATTTGACACCGCAGATGCCAGCGCGGGTCAAACGGGCGACGTCTGGTTCCTGGGAGGCAGTTTCGACGGAAATCCGGTGACACGAACCGCCGTAGTTCCCAAAAACAAACTCCTGTTCATTGCAATTATTACAGGCGCATTTGACAACACAGACTGCAACGGCACGCAACGAATTTCGGATGGATTCACCGTGTCCGATCTCAGAGGCTTTGTGCAGGCTTACATCGACAGCGCGCATAACGTGAGTTGCACGATTGACGGTGTGCCCGTCTCCGGCCTTTCCGACGCGGTTCACTCCGACTATCGTGTGCAGAGTTCTTCGCCAAACGGATTCAGTTATGATCTGGCGGGCATGAATAATATTCTTAATTTTGACGGGTTGACCTGCTGGTCGAACGTTCACAGTGGGCCGATTCACGTGGATGCGAATATCTATCACCCGGTGGCGGACGGTATTTACATTATGGTCGCACCGTTAGCACCAGGAAGTCACGTGATCCAGTTCCATGCCGACGCTGTGTCCGGCGGCAACCCTTTCGTCCAGGATGCCACCTACTCCGTTACAGTGACCAAGTAAGAGCAGCGCAGCTATCACGCGACTGGGGCCTAACGAGAAAGAGATAAGCCACGGCAGGCGGTGACGCAAAACTTCATCTCAACTACTCCACGTCTCAACATCTCAACGGGCGCTTGCGCCCTCGGCCGTCGGCTTCATCGACTGGTTAGGCCTGCCTCAGGAGGCACGCGATGGTAAATCTCGCGACATCGGCTGGAAACGAACTCCGGCACCGTCAATCACCTCATCCCCCGCATTTCGGAACCCTAATCTGCGATAGGCATTCACTGCATTAAGCGAAGAATTCACGGTAACGATCGCTCTGGCAGATCTATCGGAAATAAACGATAGCGCCTCGTTCATGAGCCGTCGTCCGATTCCGCTTCGCTGTCGGTCTGAACGAACGAACAAGTGATAGATGTGCGAGGGAGGCTTAACCACCGCAATTCCGACAATCGCACCACCTTCCAGGGCGACCCAGTGCGGGAATCCATCGGTCATTCGCGTGATCGTCGAATCTGCATCCATACTTCTGAGTAGGTTCTCCAAGCCTCCAGCCTGAAGGGTTGATCCAATGTGCGTCACTGCGAGCTCAGACACGAATCGGCTGATGGCTTCGGCCTCAGATTTCTCAGCGAAACGAATCTTCATTTTGCGGCCTAACGAGAATTGTGCCCAAAAATTGCGCTTTTAAAGACGTATTTTTTTGGTCTGATACGCTTGGAAGGTTCAGACCGGGGGTTCATGCCCCCCATTTTACCGGCCCCTATCCCGATCAGCAAACCTCGGCGGCGTTTCTTTCTCGCGCATGCATTCGCTGAGGAATTGGTTATCGTCCGAAGACCTGCGGGCGAACCATCGACACGATGTTAAATCCCAAATCCCAACGCCCAAATCCCAGGCGACCTTCAAGCGTTAGATCCAAACTGAGCCGCAAATATTGTGGTTTGCGATTTGGGATTTCTTTGGAACTTGGAGCTTGGGATTTGGAACTTCGCCAAAGTGAACATCGCAAACAAGAGTGTTGCTGATCCGCAAGCGGGCTTCGTCCCCTCAGCTCCTCGCGGCCTTGGCGGTTTCATCGCGAAGTTCACCGTGCTAAAAGGCGCGCGTCGTGAACTCTGGCTGACGTTCCTAATCAAGCTGCTGATCTACACCGCCTACTCGATCACCAACAAAACCATGGTGTTGTGGCTGTCGAAGGATCTTGGCTTCAGCGACCAAGCCGCCGGCGCTTTGGTGGGCTGGGTCTGGGCGCCGGCGATGACGGTATTCACGCTGCTGGCCGGTTCGCTCACCGACGCGATTGGTTTGCGTCGAACTTTTTTCCTCGGCGTCGTAATTTGCACGTTTGCCCGCAGCGTGATGGTCCTGACGAAGGATCCAGCGCTGGCCCTGACCTGCGGCCTCCTGCCGCTGGCGATTGGCGAAGCGCTCGGCACGCCGGTTTTGCTCGCGGCGACGCGAGTCTATTCCACGACCGCACAACGTTCGATTGCGTTCTCGATCATCTACGCGCTCATGAACGTCGGCTACTTCGTCGCCGGGTATGTTTTCGATCTCATTCGCTCGCTCGATCTCCATTTGAGCATCGCCGGGTTTCAACCCACGCCGCATGAGCAGTTGTTCATTGCCAGTCTGATCTTGGAAATCGCCTTGTTCCCGGTCATTTATCTGCTGCGCCGGGACACTAGCGAAAGGGCGAAGAGCCAAGAGCCAAGTACGGCGTTTTTGTCTCGCATCGGACAAACAGTTCGGCAAAGCACGGCCGAAACCGCGCAGCTCTTTCAAAAACTGATCAGCCAGTCCGGATTTTACCGGCTGCTGCTGTTCTTTCTCTTCATCGGATTCTTGAAAGCGATTTTCCTGCAAATGGATTACGTCTTTCCGAAGTTTGGCGATCGCGAGATGGGATTGCACGCGCCGGTCGGCAAACTGGCGGGTATCAACGCCATTCTAATTATTGTGCTCGCCCCGGTGGTCGGCGCTCTCACTCAGCGCATCGCGTCGTATCGCATCGTCATCATCGGCAGCATCATCTGCGCGGCGGGTGTCTTCATCATGGCGTTGCCGGCGGATTGGTTCGTGCCGGCGGCGAACAGCGTGCTCGGCAGCGCGCTGGGCCATGGCTATCTGCGACTGACCGGCACAGTTCATCCGTATTACATCATGTCCGCACTTTACCTGACGGTTTTTTCGGTTGGTGAAGCCTTTTATTCTCCGCGCGTTTACGAGTATGCCGCCGCCATCGCGCCGCCCGGCCAGGAAGCTTCTTACGGAGCGCTTGCTTACATTCCGTTTTTGGTTGGCAAGCTTCTTATTGGCACAAGCGGATGGCTGCTGGCCGCGTTCTGCCCTGAACATGGCGAATGTCGCCCACAAGCCCTTTGGTTAATCTTCGCGTTCGCCGCGTCGGTCGCACCTTTCGGGCTGCTCCTTTTCCGTCGTTACATCCAGGTCCCCGAAGCTGGCCGCAGCGAGTAAAACTCGCTGCGCGCCAGAAGTCGGAGGTCGGATGTCGGAAGTCAGAAGCCCTGCTGCCGAAATTGAACTTTTGCCAGCCTCAAACTGTCGTATTTTCAGCCATGATTCAGTTACCAAAGCGCCAGGCGCCTTCGTCGCGCGGAATGCTAATCACCTGCGCCGTTATTTTTATTGCTCTGCTCGGCATCATCCTTTTTCTCAATCGCGCGCGCGGCCAGGCGCCCGCCGCATCCCCTGCCCAACCCACCTCTATGACAACGCAATCGTCCGACCAGCAATCCTCCACCAAACCGTCAGCCGATGAATTGAAAAAGAAACTGACGCCCGAACAGTACCGCGTGACCCAGCAATGCGGGACCGAGCCGCCATTTCGAAATGAGTACTGGGACAATCATAAGCCTGGCATCTATGTCGACGTTGTCAGCGGAGAGCCGCTCTTTACGTCGCTCGATAAATTCGACAGCGGCAGCGGATGGCCCAGCTTCACCAAGCCGATCGAAAACGGCCACGTAAACGAAAAAACAGATCGCACTTTCGGTATGGAACGGACCGAAGTTCGGGGCAGCAAGAGTGATTCGCATCTTGGCCACGTCTTCGATGACGGCCCGACCGACAAGGGCGGGCAACGTTACTGCATCAACTCGGCTGCGCTCAGATTCATTCCGGTCGAGAAGTTAAAAGAGGAAGGCTACGAACGGTTCCTCCCGCTTTTCGAAAAGAAAAAGTAAGACCGATTTGAAGCGGAGCTTCAATCGGAAATCCCAAATCTCAAATCCCAAGCTCCAAACAAATTCCAACGCTCAAACGCCAAAAATACCAATCACGAAAATTTCAATGTCAAGGCAGACGTCGGGTTGTTTTTGAAATTAGAGATTTGAGACCTTGAAGTTTGCCTGGGATTTGGAGCCTGGGATTTGGGATTTTGCTTGGGACGGCTATGCCGAGTATCTATCGGCGTTCAAAAAAAAGAGTGACGTTGCCATCGCCTTTTTGCTTCACTCTTGGGGCGAAGGTCGCAGATGAATGGCAGTCGAATCCAGAGTAGTGACACTTCACGCGTAAGCATCACCATCGGAATCATGGTGGCGGTCGTGGCGATTGCCATAGTCCTTTATTTCGCGCTTTTTGCGCACGCCATGAAGGGGCAAATGACCGGGTTCGACCCGAATCGGCCCGTGCCGGACGATGCGACTTTGCGCAAGCGATTGACGCAGGATCAGTATCACGTAACCCGCGAGAACGGCACCGAGACCGCATTCAAAAACAAATTGTGGGACAATTTCCGGCCTGGAATTTATATCGACGTAATCACGCGTGAGCCGCTTTTTTCGTCAGTCGATAAATTCGACGGCGGCACTGGCCGGCCGACGTTTAGCAAACCGATCTCGAATGATTTGATTGTTCAGCGAGATGACAATTCCTACGACATGCACCGCATTGAGGTGCGCGCGAAACGCAGTGATGCACATCTCGGGCATCTCATTGAGGACCCAACTTCGCCAACTAAACAACGATATGCCGTTAACTCGGCGGCATTGTATTTCATTCCCGTCGAGGACATGCAAAAGGAAGGTTACGGTGCTTACACATCGTTAGTGCCGCAACCGGCGCCGCAAACCGCGCCTAAATAATAGGCAGCGTCGAGAATAGCCCAGCGTTTTAACGCTGGGTTTTGAGACGCGATAGATCGTCTAGTCCCGCGAGCGCGGGACGACAGAGTTTTCTTCCGTCCCTACGGGACTGGAGCCGTTGGTGTGACTCAATTCCCAGCGCTGAAGCGCTGGGCTATCGGACGGGACTCGAGCGGTTGGTGTGACTCAATTCCTGAGTTATCGGCGGCTCACCGAACCGCGACTGGCGATTGGGGTCAATCGCCGCTACCTTACCGCGCCGCCAATGAAGGAAGATGATTTTCAATACGCGATCGAGAACACTCAGGTGATCCTTGCCCCCGATCGAAAGATTTCTACCTTCGGCACGACCAGTTTTCGTTTCTACCTGATCTCAGAGTTAATGGATCGAGCCAACGAAGTCCGTGTTCGCGACGGACGGATCCACGCCGATCGTCCCCAAATTCTCACGCCAGACCATTTCAGCCGGCTCTTGCTGGAAGGTTTTGGCGAAAAAGCGCAACGCTATTTGGATCAACTTCGCGAGCACGCCCAAAACTTCGCTGTGCTCCGTTACGGTTTTCAATTTCGCAAGACTGACGTGACCGAACAAATGTTTCGCGACCCGATCGAATCCGTGATCGAGCGAACAAAGTCCTACGTTCAACATCGCGACGATTCGCTCAGTGCCGTGATCCAGGGCGTCGACGACGCGTGGGAGGTTTGCCTGCTTAAATTCACCATCGACATGATTGAGCGCTCCAGCGGCGGCAACATGGGCGACTTCCGCAAGCGCGGACTGATTTAGGTAGCGGCGATTGACCTCAATCGCCATGGCGGTTCGGTGAACCGCCTCTACCTTCCGATAGCGCCGCTCAGTTTGAAAGAGCGGAACTTTCGGCTTTTGTCACATCGCGCGCCTTGCCATCCTGATACGCCCGGATGCTGAACAATTATCTGCGCCTGAATCTGAGTTTGCTTTACTGGGTGTTCGTCGCGCCTTTCAGGGGAGAATTTTTCAGTATCTCCCAAATTTTCCGGCAAATGGTTTTCATCGGCGTCCGCGCAACGTCGATGGTTGCCCTGACGGCATTCAGCATCGGCGTAACACTTGCGATGCAGGCGGCGCACTCACTACAACAAATGGGTGCGGAGATTTATGTCCCCGATCTCGTGATGTTATCGATCTTGCGGGAGATGGGGCCGGTGTTGATCGCGGTGATCGTGATTGGTCGAAGCGGTTCTGCGGTCGCCGCGGAACTCGGCACCATGAAAGTCTCCGAAGAAATCGAGGCGTTGGAAGTGATGGCGATTAATCCGGTCCAATACCTGGTCGTGCCGCGTTTCCTCGCCATGATGATCATGCTGCCGGCATTGACGGTTTTCGGAAATTACATTGGCGTGGTGGGAGGTTGGGCCGTTTGCCGGTTTGCGCTTAATTTCAATACCGCCGGTTATATCATGCGTGCACTCGAAAGCGCCGATACCTGGGATTTGTATTCGGGAATTATCAAGAGCGTCGTGTTTGCCTGGATCGTGATCACGATCGCGTGCAACGCCGGATTGCACGTCGAAGGTGGAGCGGAAGGCGTCGGTCAAGCCACCACCGCGTCCGTCGTTCAAGCCCTTCTCGCAATGCTCGTGACCAACGCAATTCTCACCGGTATTTTCTTTTTCGGAGGATGACGCAAATGACGAAGCACAAATGACGAATGACGAAAGAATGACGGAACCCAAAGCACGAAAGCCTGCGGAAGATTTGTTCTGGGATGACAACGTAATTTCCATCGTTCGTGAGGAGCCTAACGGAAAACGTGTTTATGACCTCGAAGAACGGACGGCACGATTTGGTGAAGCTATCATCGACTTCGCAAAAATGATTCCGCAAGGCGCCGTCACCAATCGGATTATCTCACAGCTGGTCGCTGCTGGAACGAGCGTCGGCGCAAATTATGTGGAGGCCGACGATGCCGTATCGAAGAAAGAATTCTTGAAGAATATCGGGACGTGCAAAAAGGAGGCACGCGAAACGAAACATCATTTACGCATGGTCGTGCGAGCCGTTCCTGAACTGAAACCTGAAGCGCGAAAGCTTTGGCTCGAAGCCAAGGAATTGCACCTTATCTTTTCGAAGATTTGGAGGAGCAAGCAATGACCTTGGTCATTCGAGCTTCGGATTTAATTCGTCACTCGTCATTCGTCATTCGTCATTTTGCTTATGCCTGAGCCAGTCATTGAAGTTTCCAATTTGGTCCGAAAGTTCGCGGATCGCGCGGTGCTGAACGACATTTCTTTCAATGTTAACCGCGGCGAGACACTCGTGATCATGGGCGGAAGCGGGTGCGGCAAGAGCACGTTGCTTCGTCACGTCATCGGTTCAATGAAGCCGACTTCCGGTTCGGTAAAAATCTTTGGCCAGGACATTACCGCGATGAACGAGCGCGAAATCGCGGACATTCGCCGGCGATTCGGAATGCTGTTTCAATCGGGCGCGTTGCTCGCGTCCCTCACCGTAGGCGAAAACGTCGCGCTCCCGCTCGTGCAGCACACCGAAAACTCACCCGCTGAGATCGACCAAATCGTGGAGGAGAAACTCAAAATGGTCGGTCTAAGCGGTTTCGAAGAGCTCAAGCCGGCGGAGATCAGCGGCGGAATGAAAAAGCGCGTCGGCCTTGCTCGCGCGCTCGCGCTTGATCCGGAATTGCTGTTCAGCGACGAACCAACTTCCGGACTCGATCCGATCATGACCGCGGTAGTCGATCAGCTCACCCTGAAACTCACGCACGGCGAACATATGACTGCTGTCGTGGTGACGCATGACATGACCAGCGCGTTCCGGATCGCAACTCGGATGATCATGCTTGGCCACGGCTCGATTGTCGCGCAAGGTACGCCGGACGAAATTCGCAACAGCCCCAATCCCGAAGTGCAACAATTTATCAATGGCGAAGCAGACGGACCGGTCCCGTTGAATCTTTCGCAGGACGAACATCAGGATCATCAACACGTGAAGCCGAGGCCGTTTGTCGCGGCCCGTCACCGGTTTCATCGCAAAACCGCATGAAGAAAAATCTTTCAGATTATTTCGTCGCGCTGTCGGTCGTCATTTGCAGCGTCGTCTTGCTCGCGGCGCTGACGTTCGCGCTCTCAGGCTATCGTTTGAAAAAGCCGGCCCGCACGTTGCAGATCCAATACGAAGACGTGACCGGCATCAAAGTTCATTCGGAAGTTCGTTACGCGGGCGCGCCGGCCGGACGCGTGATTGCCATGCGCCATCTCACGGCAGCCGAACGCGCGAAATTAAACAATAAAAAAGACGCCGTGGTTGTGACAGTAGAGCTCGATGACGGAGTTCCGCCGTTGCCGGCCGACGTGACGGCCACATTGAGTGCAGACACTTTGCTCGCGCCAAAATTTGTCGCGCTTTCCGCCGGCACGCCCGGGGGCAAGACGATCGCCAACAACGCAGCCATCGAAGGACATCCCTCTTACGGCATCGAACAAATTACCGCCGCCGCCGGACCGCTTTTCGAAAATGCAAACAAGCTCCTCGACAATCTCGGCACGACCGTTACCGAGTTGCATGGCAATCTCGGCGAATTCATGCCCAAACTCGGCCCGCTGGCCGACTCCTTAAAGGTCGACGTCGATAACCTGCAAAACGTGATCAAGAACCTGGATAGCGCCTCGAAAGACGCCGATCAGCTTTTCGGCGCGGCCAACACCTTCGTCGGCTCGACAGACAAATCGATTCAGGACCAGATGAAAGAGCTCCACGTGGTTCTGCTGAATCTGAAAATCATCACAACGCACGCCAAAGCGCTGGTCGATGCACTGAGCGAGAAGCCGAACCGCCTGATTTTTAGCGGTAAAGCGCCAAAGCTCACGCCGGAAGAGGAAATCATCAAAAGCGCGAAACCAGTCCCGGCGAAGAAGCCGTGAGGTTTTCTGTAGAGGCAGCCGTGTCGGCTGCGGAGAATTCGCGGGCGACACGCCCGCCGCTACCATCTTTTATAACGCTTTCTGTAGAGGCAGCCGTGTCGGCTGCGAGAAGCCGGCGACACGCCCGCCACTACAGTTTTTTGTAACGCCGCATCAGTTTGAAAAAACGGATCGTGTCGCGCACCGGATGAATGCTGCTGACTTCGTCGGAGTAAACGGTGCTGATCGGGACCGAATCGATTCGAAAACCTTTTCGGCTCGCAATGATCAGCATTTCCGTTTCGTAGTCGAAGCGCGCGGCGCCGCCGAGCATTTCTGGAATCAGTTGTCGATGTAATAAACGGTAACCACACTGAGTGTCCGGAATTTGCTGGCCACACAGCGCGCTGATTTGCTGACTCATCCAACGATTCACAATTCGGCGGACTAGCGGCATCGTTGAAACATCTTTCATCCGATTGCCGACAACGAGTTTCGGTTCGTCCGGTGACAACGCCGCTCCGACGAATCGATCGATCTCTTCCGGCCGGTGCTGACCGTCGGCATCGAGAATGATCACGAAATCGAATTGTCGCTCGAACCAATGACGCAATCCGGTTTTGATCGTTTCGCCTTTTCCCTGATTGATCTCGTGAACGATCACTTCCGCGCCGGCGTCACGCGCGCGCTCGGCCGTTTGGTCGGCAGATCCGTCATCGACAACCAGAACGTCATCGAGTCTTTGTCGCGACCGGCGCACAACGTCGCCGATATGTTTCTCTTCGTTGTAAGCGGGAATGACCGCCGCGATTCGGGGTTTATTTTCTGGTGTCATGGTGATCGAAGCGGCTGCCAACCCGTGGCTTCATATCGGAGGCTGGAAACATCCCTGAGCATTGAATCTGCCTGAATCCTTAAAAAGTCAGAGAATGACAAGCAAAAGTACTGCCCGCTCGGCAGATCAAAACAATGTGGGAGCGGCCTGAGTGCCGCGACTCTGCTAACAAAATGGCTCGCAGTCGGGACACCGAGGTCCCTCCCACATTCAGCGGACAACCGGATGAAAATCAGCCGCGTGATAGGAGCTGCGGACCAGGGGACCCGACGCGACGTGCTCGAATCCTTTGTTGCGGGCGATCTCGCCGTAGAGATCGAATTGCTGCGGGGTGATGAATTCCACCACCGGCAAATGGTTTGGGGTCGGCCGCAGATATTGTCCCATGGTCAAAACCTGACAACCGGCTTCGAGCAAATCGTCCATTGTTTGAAAAATTTCCGGCTCTGTTTCTCCCAAACCGAGCATGATCCCGCTCTTGGTCACGGTTTTTGGCGAAAGCTCTTTCGCGCGCTGCAAAACTCGCAACGAAGTCAGATACCTGGCGCGCGAACGCACCAGCGGTGTCAATCGCTCCACCGTCTCCATGTTGTGATTGTAAATCTCAGGCCCGGCATCGAGCACAACCTGAATGCACGAATCGTCCGCGTGAAAATCCGGAACCAACACTTCGATGATGATCGACGGATCCATTTCACGAATCGCGCGAATGACGCGGGCGAAATGATCGGCGCCGCCGTCGTTCAAATCGTCGCGCGCGACCGCTGTGATGACGACATGTTTCAATTTCATCCGCTGCACTGCTTCGGCGACGCGCTGAGGTTCGTCTTCTTCCAGCGCAAACGGCTTTGCCGTCGTGACCGCACAAAATCCGCATGCGCGCGTGCAGCGATCACCCGCGATCATGAAGGTCGCAGTCCCCTGACTCCAGCATTCCCAGCGGTTCGGACACTGCGCGCTCTCGCAAACCGTGTGCAGCCGCAAATCCGAAATGAGCGCTTTGGTTGAGAAGAAAACCGGGTTCGACGGCAGCCGCACCTTGATCCAGGACGGTTTGTGCGGTTGGTGAAGCGCCGGATCGATTTTCGCGCAGGACATCGTCGATTAAATTAACGAGCGCACAGTTGAAAAGCAACCGTTGCGCCGCCCGGACGTTACTTCGACTTGTAGGAGACAACGCGCAGGATCCGGATGTTCTCCGTTTTCCCGTCACGCTGCATGCTTCGTTTGCCGATGTCGAACTCGATGGTGGAATCGGTAGTCAACGATCCACCGCCGTTTTCCTGATATTCGACGGTGTAAGTATTTCCCTTCAATCCAAGCACCCGATAGCGCATGAACCCGCCGTCTTCCTTGGGCGCTCGCGTCCACTCGCCGTCCGGCTTCACTTCATCCATGTCGAACTCGTTCTTGTTCATCTCAACTGCATCCAGGTTAATCTCGGTAACTACTGGACTTTCCGAATCGGATAACCAGCAGTCGATCATGTCGAAAATTCTCGGATGAAGTTTCAGCGGCGGCGGCCGGGACGTGGTTTTCCCGTCGCCTTTGATCGGATGAAGCGAGGTTACGACTTTGGAAAATTCTGCCACCGTCATTTTTCTTCCGGTGAATCCATGAAACCGGCCGAGCTGGCCGTGCCAGGTCGTGCTTTTGGCTTGGTCTGCTTTCATCTGTTCGTCCTCAACCCAATTAGTGAGGATCTCCCTCTTGGCGCCTTCTTTTCCCTTCGGTGTGTAAATTATGTAAATCCGACCAAATAGCGGTGATTGGATCTCGGCCTCTTCGCTGTCCTCCGTTTCCATAATGTTGCGATCGCCGATTCCTTCCGCGGCTGCTTCAATCGAAAACGTGCCCTTACCGTCGCTCCATTCGATACCGTAAAGTGGGGCTTTGTATGACTGGCCTTCCTCGTCTGTACCTTCGTCGTAACTGATCTCGGCTTCTTTCAATTTGAATCCCTTCGGTAAATATGACGGAACAAAACACGTGATGGGGAGTTTCTTCAGGTCATCCAGTGAAGCGGGTTTCGATTCGTCCGGCTGCGCCAAGCGAGCGCCGGAGAACAAGAGCGATAAACTGATGGCCAGCAAGGCGATGCGTTTCATGGAGGCGGTAGGTTCAACAAACTATTCGGTTTGTCGATCTTTCTCTTTCACAAGAAATCTCTAAATTAGCCAACTCCTATGAGTGATCTGACTAATCGCGCTCTAACGATTCTGCATGAATGGGTGAAATCGGAGAGCCTCCGCAAACATTGTTACGCCGTTGCGGATTCAATGAAGTACTTCGCCCAGCAGCGCGGTGAGGATGTCGATCTTTGGGAAGCAGTCGGTCTGCTTCATGACATGGATTACGAAAAACATCCGAACCTCGAACGCAGCGCCACCGAAGGTCATCCGTTTGTCGGCGTTCAATGGCTGCGGGACAACGGTTGGAGCGAGGAAGTTTGCCGCGCGATTCTTTCGCATGCCGATTATTCCGGTGTCGTTCCGGAATCGAACCTTGAGAAAACGCTGCGCGCTGTCGACGAGCTCAGCGGCTTTGTCGTTGCCGTTGCTCTCGTTAGGCCATCCAAGAGCGTTAACGATGTCGATATTGGTTCGGTGAAAAAGAAAATGAAGGACAAGGCGTTCGCCCGCGCGGTCAATCGCCAGGAAATCATTCATGGCGCGGAACAACTCGGCATGCCGCTGGACGAAGTCATCACCAACGTCATCACCGCGTTGAAAGCGGATGCCGATCGTCTCGGTCTGGCGGGCGTCGTGAATTGAGCCGAACCCCCGGAATACAACTAGACGTATCTCGGCGAAGCGGATATTTTTTTGGTAATCTTCGATTCATGGATTCTTTGCCAGATGTTCCCTCTCCCAATACGTTGACGGCCGATTCGCTTTTTCAGAGCGCGTTCGAGTTTGCCGCGATTGGCATGGCCCTTGTCTCTCCGGAAGGCAAATGGCTGCGCGTGAACCGCTCGGTCTGCGAAATTACCGGATACAGCGAAGCGGAATTACTGGCGCGGTCATTTCAAGACATTACCCATCCGGACGACCTTGATCTTGACCTGGCTAATGTGCGCAAGATGCTGGCAGGCGAAATCAGGACCTATCAGATGGAAAAACGTTATTTCCACAAAAACGGCTCCATAGTGTGGGTACTTCTGAGCGTATCGTTGGTCCACAATAAATCGGACGCGCCGCTTTTCTTCATCTCACAAATACAGGACATCACGCGCCGCAAACAAAGCGACGAACAACTGGCCGAAGCAGCTGCGGAGATCCAACGTTTACAGAAGGGTCTGCTAAAAGTGTGCGCATGGACCAAGCGCATTGAATTAAACGGAAAATGGATTCCGATCGATGAATTTTTGACTAAACATCTGCACCTGAACCTTACACCGGGCGTGTCGGTGGAAGGCGGGCGGATATCCGACGGAAACTAAAGCCCGGAGCGCACGAAACGAATTCCGCGGAGCGATTCGGGCGAAACTGATCAAGGTTGCGGCCAGCGAATGGGCGCATATCTATAATAGCCCAGCGTTTTAACGCTGGGATTTGAACATCTCACAGATGCCAGACTCGATTCCCAGCGCTGAAGCGCTGGGCTATTATCACTGATTTCGACTTTTGGAATTGAATCGCGAGACAAACAAACGCCAGCGCCGCGTCAAAGGCGAGCTGCGCGATGTTTTCGGAAAAAACTAGATCACTTTAAACGCAGGGGTCTGCGCTGTTTGAACACGCGCTCGGCGAATTCTGCAAGATTGGCGTTTTTAACCCCGCAATGCTTGCGTAAACCGAACCAGGTCGTCGGCGACCTGTTCGATGCGCGTGACAACTTTTTTGTCCGCGATTTTGTCGCCGTCAAAGGCATCGCCGGTCGCGTAGACAAATCGCGGAACGATCACGGTTCGAAAATCGAGCATCAAACTGTTCGCGTAAGCCATGACCGCCATGTAACTGCTGTTTCCACCCGCCGCGCAAAGAAAGCCGACGATCTTTTCTTCCCACGAACTGCCGGTGAGCTCGATCATGTTCTTGGCCGCCGCCGCTACATCATAATTATACACGGGGGCGGCAATCAAAATGCCGTCGGCTGATTCGATCGCCTTGTTCAACTGTTTCGCGCCCGCGGTGCCATAGCATTTATCCGCGTCGCACAACGGGAGGTCCAGGTCCTTAATATCGAGCCAGGTGCAATCCACCTTTCGTTTTTGCAAATGCGCGAACGCGACCTGCCCCATGCGCCGGCTGTTGCTGTCGGGATTTCCGCTGGTGCTGACGACGAGATACTTGGACATGTTAGGCGCCAACCTAGCGCGCACCGGGGAATTTCCAATCGCGCGATGAAATCTCGCGTTCCGACTTGACGCAACGCCCTGGGCGCGGAGGAGATAATGTGGGCGCAGTTATTGAGGGAGAGACATCCGACTCCCGAGCGTTTCGAAAACTTAAGTTCTGGGTTTGGTTCCAGGAACATACCCGCCCTACCGATCTGCAGATCACTCTGTTTTGGGCCGGAGTGATTGGATTCTGCGGCGGCTTGTCGTCGATTGCGTTCCGCGCGGCCACCGCCGCAGTTCACAAACTTCTAACCGGGAGTTCAGAGCCGGGATTGGTCGAAACGTTTGGGACGCTTCCGCCTTGGCGACGCCTTGCCGTCCCGGCGATCGGCGGATTGATCGCGGGACTGATTCTTTATTTCGGCACGCGACTGCGCAGCCGAGTCTCGACCAGCGATTACATGGAAGCGGTCGTGCTCGGCGACGGCAAAATTTCCACACGCCGGACTTTAGCGAAATCGCTGTCGGCACTTTTCAGCATCGCTTCGGGCGGATCGATCGGTCGCGAAGGTCCGCTGGTCCAGCTTTCATCCGTAATCGCTTCCTGTCTTGGTCGTCTGCAAAAGTGGTCTACTCCGCGATTGCGGTTGCTGGTCGGTTGCGGCGCGGCCGCCGGAATTGCGTCCGCTTACAACGCACCGATCGCCGGCGCGATTTTCGTTGCCGAGATCGTTCTCGGGTCGATGGCGATGGAAATGCTAGGCCCGCTTATCTTTTCGAGCGTCATCGCGACCCTGACGGTGCGAGGATTTTTGGGGCCCGACCCGCTCTACAAGATTCCACCGTTCCAGCTTAACCGAAACTGGGAGATTGTGCCGTATCTGTTGCTCGGTCTCACCGCCGGCCTCATCGCGCCGTGGTTCATTCGTCTGCTGAACGCGGCGGAAGATTGGGTTGGGCGTATCGCCGCGCCGGTTTTTCTGAAGATGTTCGTCGGCGGATTAATCGTCGGCGCGTTCGCGATATGGTATCCGGAAGTCTGCGGCAACGGCTACAGCACGGTGAGCGGCATCCTGCGTGGGGAATGGTTTTGGCAGACCCTCGCGGTCATTTTGATTCTGAAAATCCTCGCAACCGCTGTCACGTTCGGGTCCGGCGCGGTTGGAGGAGTGTTCACCCCAACGCTCTTCATCGGCGCCAGTTGGGGTTTTTTGTTCGGCACTGGAGCGCAACAGGTGACCAATCTTCCCATTAACCCGAGCGCGTTCGCGTTGGTCGGCATGGGCGCATTCCTCGCCGCGGCCACTCACGCACCTATCATGGCCATCGTCATGATTTTTGAGATGACGCTCGATTATCAAATCATTCTTCCCCTCATGCTGGCCTGCGTCGTCGGTTATTACACGTCAGTCAGTATCGAAAAACGTTCGATTTACGCCGAAGCCCTCAAACGCAAAGGCGCGGGAGACTATCGAAAGCAGCTCGCCGAGCTGCACGTTCGCGACTTGATGAAGCCTCAGCCGCTCACGGTCTCTCGGACGGCCGGCTTCGCCGAGATCGGCCAGAAATTCATCGCCACTCGCTTCAATTATCTTTACGTCACCGACCACGACCGATTTCTCGGCGCGGTTTCCCTCCACGACATCAAGAATTTCCTGAACACGCCGGAGCTCGCAAAGGTGGTGATCGCCGGCGACATCCTGCGCGATCACTTTCCGGTTTTATCGCCGGATGCGTCCCTGACCGAAGCGCTCGAACGATTCAGTCAGCACGATGGCGAACGTCTTCCGGTTGTGAGCGGCGCGAAGGGCCAGCGTCTGATCGGCAGCGTCTCCAAGACCGACGTCATTCTCGCGCTTGCCGGCAGCACAATTGGATCGGCAACTATCGTAGAGTCGCACACGAGCTAAGGTTTGCGCTTCGCTCTTTGCTCTTCTCCCTTCTCAGGGCGTGAGAAAAACTTTGCCGGTATAGGGATCCTTCACCGGAGTTCCAGGCGCGAAACCGCGCACATCGATGTAGCCACTGTTGGGCGAGAACGGACTGGTCACAAAACCCTGTCTGCCCGGGACCGGTGTTCCGTAAGGAAGATCTTCCCCTCTCTTGGTGACCGCCCGGCTTGTACTGCGCGTGTTCGTTTCGTTAGGCGGTTTGCTAATGGTGCCGGTGCCCGTGTGCACGTCTGGTTCCTTGTCCTCGTTTGCCGTCGGACTTGCGGTGTCTTGAGTTTGCTTGTGTTTGGTCCGGTGAGTTGTCGATTTGTGTTCGGGTTCGTTAAACGCGTGCTGCAGCGAGCGAAAAAATTTCTCGAACGGACCAGGCTCTTTTCCTTGCGCCGACAGTGTCCCCATCCCGACGCTCAGAATCGACATCATCAAAACGAAACTTTTCGGTCCGGGTCGCTTCGTGATTTTCATTTCGCCCAGTCGCTATTTAGAAGGTCCAACGTTTCTTGGACGGCCACACTCCACACTTTCATCATCTCTTCGTCGCCCCTTTGATACACGCCGCCCCAATTTCCATCTTTCAAATACGCCCGCAACGCTTTCGGGTCGAGCTGGCGAAGATGGTTCATATCGACCTCGGCCTTTTGTTCCGGCGGCATCTTGATTTTGTCTAGTCGCGTCCACGGAAAATTTTCCATCCACGACGCATGCGACGCCACCGGGTCGATCGCGGTGACATGGGCCCAGGTTTTCGGCGCGTTCCACCAGTTATGAAACTTTACCCGGACACCGGGATGATCGGCAAGCCATTCGCCAACCAGGTTCTGCGCCGGCGCGTTTCCGCCGTGACCGTTCACAATCAGGATGCGTTTGAACCCCTGCTCGTTCAGCGCATCGAGTATTTCGCGCACAATTGACAGAAACGTTTGCATCCGCAGGGTGATTGTTCCGGGAAACGCGCGGAAATACGGCGTAATGCCATAAGGCTGAACTGGAAACACCGGGACCCTGGCCAATTCCCCAACCTCGCTGGCCAGACGTTCCGCAAGAATGCTGTCAACGCTCAAGCTGAGATAGGCGTGTTGTTCGGTGCTCCCTAGGGGCAGGACGCATCGGTCGTCGCGCTTCAAGTACTCCTCGACCATCATCCAGTTCATCTCGCTGATGCGCATAACGGCAACGTTACTCCGAAATTCCAGCCGATCGATTTCTTAATTCTTCCTTCTCCGCTGCGATTTGGTAATGATGTGTGCCATGAAAATCGCTACCATTATTGTGAGAATCCTTCTCGGGTTGGTGTTCGTTTTCTTCGGATCAAACTTCTTCTTTCATTTCATTCCTACTCCACCACCGCCACCGGGTTTGGTCGGCGATTACATCAAAGTGTTTGTGGCCAGCGGTCAGGCTAGCGTCATTGGCGCCATGCAGGTGCTCTGCGGCTTGTTATTGCTGATTGGCCGATTCGTACCTCTTGCCCTAACGATCCTGGGCGGCATCATCTTCAACATTCTGGTGTTCCACATTCTCATGGACCACGGAGGTATCGGACCCGGAATCGTAGCTACCTTACTCTGGCTGTTTCTGGTTTGGCAGTACCGGGACAGGTTCGCAGGAATTTTAAGTCCATAACCGTCGCTCTTGCCGACGGCGCGTCACCGTACGAGAATAGCCCAGCGCTTTAGCGCTGGGGTCAAGGCCGACCCAACCACTTGGAGTCCCTTCAGGGACGGCAGAATGGTCTTTCGTCCTATCGGACTTGAATCGTGTTTATGGCAACCCAGCGTTAAAACGCTGGGCTATTTTCATCGTCACGATGCAGCTAGCCCGGCAGCGAAAAGCACACCGTCTCGTTCGCAGCGCGATGGTTGGACCAGAAATTTTCGCCATCGAATGTTAGCGAACGCGCCGCAAACGGAACCTTCGCAACATCGACTACCTCGGGATTCTTGCCTCGCGGATCGAGTCGCGCGATCCACCACTGCTCTTCGCCTTCCTTTACTCCACTTCTAAAACGTTCCGGGGTCGGCTTACCTCCCGCGTACTGAGGCCTCGGGACATTCTCGGTTCCGCGCAACACGTAGAGCGCTCCATCGGCAAACACATGACCGCAAATTTCAGCACCGAGATCGATGCTTCCGACCATTTTCCCGGCTTCATCCAACTTCAGAATCCGTTGTTCATACCATTGACTGAGATGAAGGCTTTTCCCGTCATAACTCAGGTACGAGCCGGTCAGGTCGGGACACGCGAACAATTTTGAAAAACCTTTGCCCCGATCGTAACGATAAACGTAACGATCGTCGTTTGTTCCTTTGCCGATCGTGACATGCATCGCGCCGTTTGTGGCGACCGCCGCCCAAACGACCCCCGGCGGATCCGCTTCCTCGATGATCTTCGAGCCATCGGCATCAAGTTTGTAGAGAAAGCCGAGATCGCGCGAGCTCATCCAAAGTTGTTTGCCGTCCCAGGCCAGCGCTTGCGGCGTGACGGTGGGCGATCGAAATCGTTTCCGTTCCTTGATCGTTGGAAGTTTCATAACTGAAATCTATCACTGCCGACGTTCCCGTCGAGCGACAGCACGCAAGAGACCAAACGGGATTTGCAGGTGTAGCCACGTCTCTACTTGTCACGCCGTAGCGCCGCGAAGGCGGACGCGACGTCTACGGCCCACACTAGGTGGATCGAGCGCTCCGCGCTCGATGATAAGTGGCGGCGCAGCCGCATTTCTTTTATCATCGCCCGCGGAGCGGCCGATCCACCAACCTATGCGACGTCGACGGGGCGCTGTCAGCGTCCCACCCTCTCTAAGTGGGAAGCAAACTGCTTCCCCTACAAAGTTCGACTAAGAGTGATCGCTGACTTCTCGGTTTTCCCCAAAACCGAGGTCCGAGCCGGACTGGCATTTCTTGTTTCCCTAGGTCGATTCGCGGAAACTCGCGACCTCCCGACGTAAAGTTGTATCTCGGTCGCTGCCCGCGACTCTCGACCGTTGCCCTCACGGCTTAGCCGGACATGTCGCGATTCCCAATCGCTCCATTCGCGCCCTGCGAACCGCTGACCTCTGTCCTCTGCTGGTGAATTCAATATTGGACGTTGGGCATTGAGCGTTAGACGTTTGCCGTCTGAAAATGCGCGTTCTCATCCTCACTGTTGTGGCGATGATCGCCTTTGCCAGCAACTCGCTGCTTTGCCGCGTCGCGCTCAAGCAAACGGCCATCGATCCGGCGAGTTTCACATTCGTTCGAATCCTTTCCGGCGCGGTCGCGCTGTGGCTGATTCTTCAAAGTCGAAGAAAGTTGATAGTTGATCGAATACGCCGCGCCGGGAGGCCGGCGGATGGACTGCAAAGCCCAGTCGGGAGACGGGTGAGCGACTCCGGAGAGCGCGAATCAACGGCTCCGCCTTTAGTTGAGAGTTCTTCTTCTGGCTCGTCACTTGTCACTGGTCACTGGTCACTTCAAAATGGCAATTGGCCATCTGCGCTCGCGCTGTTTGTTTACGCCGCCGGTTTCTCGTTCGCTTATGTCGATCTTTCCGCGGGAACTGGAGCGTTGCTTCTGTTCGGCGCCGTTCAGGCGACAATGATTCTCTGGGGATTCCACAAGGGCGAACGATTGGATCCAACGCAGCTCGCCGGGATCGTGATCGCGTTGATCGGCCTCGTGGTGCTGGTGTTTCCAAGAATTTCCGCGCCGCCGTTGATCAGCTCGATCTTCATGTTGGCGGCGGGAATTGCCTGGGGTGTCTATTCTTTGCGAGGTAAAACCGCAGCCGACGCGACGGCGACAACAACCGGCAACTTCCTGCGCGCGGTTCCAATCGCCTTGCTGGTCAGCCTCATCATGCTGCCGACAGTGCGTTCCGACTCGTTGGGCACTCTCTATGCCGTCATCTCGGGCGCGATTACCTCCGGAATCGGTTACGTCATTTGGTACGCGGCGTTGACCGGATTGAAAGCGGCCAGCGCAGCGACAGTCCAACTCAGCGTGCCGGTTCTTGCAGCCACCGGCGGAATTCTCCTGCTGCACGAACCGATCACCGTGCGTTACGTGATTGCGTCCATTGCCGTACTTGGTGGCATTTTGCTGGTCGTCATCGAGAAGCAGCGAACATCGCTGCCGGTGCGGACCGCGTCAGGGAGCGAAGATCAGCAATAGGAAAACGGCAAAGAGCAATAAATGGATGCATCCTTGCAGAATGTTCGTTTTGCCGCTGCCGAATGTGACTATGCTGGCTGCTAAAGTCAGGACAAGCAGCGGAAGATTCGCGCCTTCTACTCCGAGTGCCACCGGCCGGTTGGTTACCATACCGACAATCAGCACCGCCGGAATCGTGAGTCCGATCGTTGCCAGCACTGACCCGTGCAAAAGATTTACCGACCGTTGCAATTGGTTTCGTTGCGCCGCTTTGATGGCGCTCATCGCCTCAGGTGCCAGGACAAGTCCGGCTACAATCGCGCCCCCGAAGGCCTGCGGCATGCCGAAGCGTTCGATGCAGTTATCGAGGGGAATCGCGAACTTCTTCGCGAGGACGATGACGACGATCAAATACAGAAGCAACATCACGCTATGAAAACCGGCTGAGCGCAACTGAAGAGACGAATGATGATCGTTCGATTCGGCTGCAGGTCCGGCATCCTTGAAGTATTGCCGGTGTCGTCCGGTCTGAATGACGAGAAAAATCGCGTAGAGGATCACCGTGACCGCGATAAGAAATATTTCCTGAACAGGAGAAAATCGTGGACCCGAGAGCGAGGTTGTGAAGTTCGGCAGCACCAGTCCGAGAACCACCAGCGCCATGATCGTATTCAGATACGCGCCCGCTCCTTGCAGATTATAATTCTGTTCCTGGTGTCGCAGTCCGCCTAACAAAAGAGAGAATCCAACCAGACCGTTGAGCGCGATCATGACGACCGCGAACATGGTGTCGCGCGCAAGCGTCGGGTTGTTCGCGCCGTGAAGCATTGCGGCGGAAATCATCATGACCTCGATACTGATCACTGAAAGTGTGAGAATCAGCGTTCCGTAGGGTTCGCCACACTTTACCGCCAGACGATCGGCGTGATGCACCGCCGAAATTGCCGACCAAAGCACCGCGCCAAGCAACACGACTAAAATCCCCACCAGCGCAAACGGGTGCGCAACGTTTTCCAGGATCTCGCCTCCAAGCGCGAGAAAGACCCCGGCGGTCGCCAGTCCGACAAAAAACGGATATTCAGATCGAAGGAATTGGACAAAGCCCGACGTGTTCGTGCTGCCGGAACTCATCGAGCGAGTCTATACAAAGCCGACCGGGCCGCGCAACGTCAGGCAAATATCAGGTCGCCTTCCTCCATGCTGAATTCGTGTTGAATCCAACCACAACGTCACGCCATCATCGGCCAATTCAATGAAGGCTTTTGTTCACTGGCTGTTCGCCGGTCTCGGCGCATTGCTTCCGGACACCGGAAAAAAAACGCGCGATTCATGAAACGCCTGCTTTGGATCGACATTTCCAAAGCGCTGGCGATCTCCTTTGTCGTTTACTTTCATTTCTTTCGGACCGTCTTCGAACATTACGAACCGCCGCCGCCGGACTGGACCGGCTTGATCGCGGGCACGGCTTCCTTCTTGCGCGGCGCGTGGTGGGAAATCTCCGGACTCGGTTTTCACGCGGTCGGTGCGTTCATCATCCTGAGTGGATGGACGCTAATGCAATCAACGATGGCCCGCGCCGATTCAGGCCGCGTGGAATGGGGCAAATGGTACGGGGCGCGATTCGTCCGGCTCTATCCGATGTATTGGGTTGCCCACATCGTTTATCTCGTTTCGCCGTTTGTCGCGAAACTCGAACCAGTCGATGGGCGGATCGTGCTCAGTTTGCTCGGGCTGCGCTTCATCAACATCGAGATGAATTTTATGTACCTCAACGCGGCGTGGTGGTATTTCGCCATGCTCATTCAATTTTATTTGATCTTTCCCCTGCTCTTCTGGGCGGCGCGGAAATTTGGCGGGTGGATTTTCCTGGTCGCGGCCTGCGCGCTCGGATTTTTTATTCGCTACCTTTTTCTCGGACCGTGGCCGCAAAACGGACTCTGGGTGCTCGGCGGATTTGCGGTTTGTCGGTTGCCCGAGTTCGCGCTCGGGATGGCGCTGGGAATGTGGCATGCAAAATCTGAATCGCGCGCGGAATGGTTCCTTCTACGTGGACCCGGTCTTGTTGCCGGCGTCGCTCTCTATCCGGCAGCGCTTTGGCTTTACGACTACAGCTATGTCTATGTCGATTTCGCCACCGGTACGTGTTGCTTTTTGGCAATCGTCGGCCTTGCCGGATTGATTATGCGTGCAACCGGATTCGCCAAACTCCTGAGCATTGTCGGCGCCTATTCGTATGGCCTTTACTTAATTCACCAGCCCTACGTGATCTGGCTGGGCCTGCACATTCGGCCACAATCTATCCTGACTTTCCTTTTTTATTTCCTGCTCGCCCTGGTAATCCTGAGCGCATGGGGAATGGTTTTGGAAAAGGCAACCAACAACTTGCTGAACAAACTATTTGCGGTGAAGAGAAGCGCGCCTGCTTAACAACTCAACGTCTCAACTCCTCAACCCCTCAACTTTTCTTATGACCGACATCGAACTCAGCGCAGTGGAAGATCACGATGGAATTCTTACCATCCGCGGCGGCGGCAAACGCCGGGACTGGAACGGTATTCATTACAAACAGGGCATGTCCGCGAAAAATGTTGGGACAACACGATTATCCGCCAACATCGCAACCATCCCGCCCTGTGGCGTGGCCTACGCTCACATCCATGTCGATTTTGAAGTGATCCTTTACATCATCGAAGGAAAAGTCCGCCACGAGTTCGGTAACGGACTGAAACAATCGGTCGAAAACGAGGCCGGGGATTTCATTTACATCAAGCCGGGCGTGCCTCACGAAGTTTTCAACATGAGTAAGACGGAGCCGGTCGTCGCGTTCGTCGCGCGCTCGTCCGCCGATGAGTGGGATAATATTATTCCATATGATCGGAAGAAACACGGTTAGCCCCTGTGCTTTGAGGTGGATCGGCTCTCCGGGGACGATGGTAAATATAACGCGGGGACGCCGCCGGGTAGACCGAGGGGCCACATGGCGATGCGACCGAGCGATCCGTCGTTATGCTGGTTGAAATTAGCCCAGCATTTTAATGCTGGGTCGGAGATGATGAATTCCAGCAAGTCCGACAGGACGAAAGAAGACTTCTGCCGTCCCTGACGGGACTAGGATGTTTTATAGACCTAGACCCAGCGCTGAAGCGCTGGGCTATTATCGGTTGTGAACAATTGGAGATCGCGAGTCAATACGCCGTGCGGAGCGTTCGCGGGAGCGAACTTTACGGCGGGAGGTGCCGCACAGCGTGCACCTAGGGAAGCCGGGTGCCGGGATCGGGAATCTCGGACGCCGGCGGATGGACTGGTCCGAGCCGGACTGGCGTTTTGGTCGCATGGTGATGCGATCGAGAGATCGGGAGATCGCGAGTCAACACGGCGTACGGGGACGCCGCCGGGTAGACCGACGGGTCACATGGCGATGCGACCGAGCGATCGGGAGATCGCGAGTCAATGGGACAACATTATTCCCTACGACCGCAATCAACGGAATTGAAAATCACCAAAGCGGGGACGACGTTGACTTCATGATTAGCCCAACTAAAAACGCCATGAACAAATCCGATTCGAACACCAATAGATCCAATCTAAAGAACAAACCCGAACTGCTTCGCCGGCGCGATGCTCCACTCGAAACGCGCACCGATCTCAAACCAGCTGCAACCCGAGACATCTCAGGGGCGATGAATGCCATCCTCGCCGACGTGTTCGCGCTTTACATAAAGACGAAGAATTTTCACTGGCACATGAGCGGTCCGCATTTTCGCGATTACCACCTGCTTCTCGACGAGCACGCTGATCAGCTTTTTGCCATGACGGACCCGGTGGCAGAACGCGTTCGAAAGATTGGCGGCCTGACGTTGAGATCGATCGGCCAAATCGCCCGCATTCAGCGGGTGCTCGATAACGACGCCGAATACGTCGAGCCGCTGGACATGCTCGCTGAGCTGGCAGACGATAACAAAAATCTGACCATGCGGCTCCGCCAGACCCACAACGTTTGCGATAAACATCGCGATGTCGCGACCGCCAGTCTGATCGAAGTTTGGATCGATGAGACCGAGCGCCGCACGTGGTTCCTGTTCGAAGCGACGCGACGACGGAATTAAAGGTTGTGTTTTCGAATAATTAAGTCGTCGATTTCCAATCGGCGGATTCTTGCACGACCGACCGCCAGCCGGCCAATAGCCAGCGCGCCAAGGGCGAGCGCACCGATCGCCACCGCACCGATCGCGAGCGCGCCGATGGCGAGCGCATTAATAGCGCGCCCGTTTTCGGCAGTGATCTTTCGTTTGCGCATCGAGCAGCAAATAATTTTCGGATAATTGGTTATTCGGCAACGGCCTTCGCCAATGCCTCAATTACTGAAATGTTCGGCAACACCTCAGCCGGCACGTTGTGCCGTTGCTGCAAATAAGCTGGACTGTTGTAAGTGATCCAGACTTTTCCGTGATCGTCTTCCCAGATCAGGATCTTTAGAGGCAGGTCGATAGCGCTGCTCGGTGACACGATCATCACCGGCGTTCCCGCTTTCGGATTTCCGAAAATCACGAGCTTGGTCGGAAGCATCTTCATTCCGACCTTCGCTGCTTCGCCGCTATGATCGACCACCGAGAACAGCGTGATATTTTTCGCAGCGAGAATTCCTCTCAGCCTATGAAGCGTCTCGTCCACCGAGTGTTTGCTCGGCAGATCGATTAGTCCGTTGCCTTGGAGCGCAGACATAATCTCCATCAAAGGAACTTTGTTAACGCGTCGGTCGTTTCTCTCGGGCGTTCTTCCGAAATCCAGTGGCCGGTATCTTTTAAAACAATAACGGTTACATCGTCGGCGACGAGTTTCATTTGTTCGGCGAGCTGATTGCCTAACGATTTTTCGCCACCGATCGATAGCACCGGCATGGTCAATTTTGTTTGCGATAACTGTGCAAAATCTTTCGCCAGCTGTGGCCAGGATGCGAAATAGGCCCAGCCGGCGTGCATCCGCCGGGGTCTTGAATAGGCCTGGGTGTAGGCTTTTCGGTCCGCTTCGGAAATCGAGTGAGTTTTGTCGGCGGCCAGAACGTTCCAGAAGTATTCGAAATAAGTTCGCTCGCGGCTCTGGACTAATTTTTCGGGATATTCGCCGTTGAAACGAAAGTGCCAGATATTTGGATTATTATAGATCGGCACCCATCCTGGCACGCCGGGAAGAAACGCATCCATCACTGCGAGCTTTTCCGTCTCGCTTGGAAATTGCGCGGCGTAGGCGTATGCAACCATCAATCCGATGTCGTGACCAACCACGCGCGCCTTGTCGATTTTCAGAGAGCGAACGAGATCATGGATTTGTTTTGCCGTAACGATCATGCTGATTTCGTTGTCTGCGGGAATTGAAGAATCCCCGATGCCGGGCAGGTCGGGGGCAATCACGGTAAACTTTTCCGCCAACACCGGAATGATGGGCCGCCACATCCGGGACGTTTGCGTGTATCCATGCAGCAGAACAACCGCGGGGCCCTGGCCGGCGGTGAGATAGTGCAACTGCACATTGTCGATTTTCGCGTCGCGAGCGGCGATCGCTGGCGATTCGGCATGGGCTGCCGCTGCCGTAACGAGTAGGACGATTACAACGCAGCGCTGGCGCATGTCGCCAATATCAATCACTCAATCCACATATCCGAGTCTTTTGTCGCGGGCCGATTTAGAAACGTCACTCAACTGTAACGTTGACGGACGATACCCGGCAGGACGAGAATTAATCAGGGCAGATTCTGCCGCGGGTGGTACATCGCTTAGCGCAACCTCAACCGAAAGGAAATTGGTTATGTCAAACGTCCCGTTTGGAAACGAAAAGAATGCTAACCTCGATATCTCGCGTCGAAAATTTCTGCTTAGCACCGCCGGACTCGCGGCAGTTGCCGGACTTCCCGTGGTGGCCGGTAACGCTACGGCTGCGAATCAGCCAACGTCGCAGGCTAAAGCCACGACGGAAAAATGGAAAGGAGACACGGTTACCACTAAGGACGGGCTACAGATCTATTATAAAGACTGGGGCAGCGGGCAGCCGATTGTCTTCAGTCACGGCTGGCCGCTATCAGCGGATGATTGGGATCCGCAGATGCTTTTTTTCCTCAGCAAAGGCTATCGCGTCATTGCGACTGATCGCCGCGGACATGGTCGCTCGAGTCAAACCGGCGACGGACATGACATGGACCACTATGCCGATGATCTGAAGGCCGTTACCGATCATCTCAACTTGAAGGATGCGATTCACGTCGGCCATTCAACCGGCGGCGGCCAGGTGGTGCATTATCTCGGCCGTCATGGCGAGAAGAATGTGGCGAAGGCGGCGATCATCAGCGCCGTGCCGCCGCTGATGGTGAAGACCCCGGCCAATCCGTTAGGTCTGCCCAAGTCGGTGTTCGACGATCTTCAAGCCCAGCTTGCCGCGAATCGGGCCAAGTTTTATTACGATCTGCCGGCCGGCCCCTTCTATGGCTTCAACCGTCCCGGCGTGAAAACAATTGAGCCTCTCATTTGGAACTGGTGGCGTCAGGGCATGATGGGCGGCGCCAAGGCAGGTTACGACGGCATCGTCGCGTTCTCGCAGACCGACTTCACCGAAGATCTGAAAAAGATCAACGTTCCGGTTTTGGTCATGCACAGCGAGGACGACCAGATCGTGCCTTATCAGGCCGCCGGCCCACTTTCAGCAAAGCTTCTCAAGAACGGCACGCTCAAGACCTACAAGGACTTGCCGCACGGCATGATCACGACGCACGCCGACGTCATCAATGCCGATCTGCTCGCCTTCTTCAAAGCGTAAGTCATGAGCGCGCGATTGCCGGGCATTTCGCGGCGACGTTTCATTGCGTCCGCTGGTCTTGCCACAACCGCTGTCTGCCTTGTGCCGCATCGCATGTTCGGAGGCGAAGAAAGTTTGGTGGTCGCTGCGCGTAAGAGTGGCGAGGCAGCAAACGTTACCGTTCGGGCGCTGCGCGGAAACGTCAGTGCCCTGATCGGCGCCGGTGGAAACATTGCTGTGTTTCCCGGAAACGACGGAAAGCTCATCATTGATGCGGGGTATCTCAGCGCGCGCAGCAAAATTGCCGCGGCGTTAAGCAGTCTTACTCCCGATCCGATCAAACATCTGATCAACACCCATTGGCATTTCGATCACACCGACGGTAACGAGTGGATGCACTCAGCGGGCGCGACCATTACCGCTCACGAAAATACCCGGAAACACCTTTCGACAAGCACGCGAGTGGAAGATTGGAACTTCACTTTTCCGCCATCGCCGGCAGGCGCGATTCCGACTGACGTATTCAACACCGACAAGACGCTCCAGCTCAATGGCGCTACCATTGTGCTTAAACATTACGGCCCAGCTCATACCGACGGCGATATCTCGGCTTATTTTGTTGAAGCTGATGTTTTCCATACCGGCGACACCTGGTGGAACGGATATTACCCATTCATCGATTGTTCGACTGGCGGAAACGTTAACGGCATGATCAAAGCCGCGGAAGCGAATCTCGCGATGGTAACGGACAAGACCGTCGTCGTCCCTGGGCACGGCTCGGTCGGCGGCAAATCGGAAATGATTGAATACCGCAATGTCCTTGCGACCATTCGCGAACGCATTGCTGCTCTCAAAGGAGAGGGCAAATCCCTCGATGAAATAGTGGCGGCAAAGCCCACTGCTGCGTATGACGCCAAGTGGGGAAAGGGGTTCGTTAACGGCGAGTTCTTTACCAAACTTGTCTACAAAGGCGTTGAGAAAGGAACACCATGAAGATTGTGATTATTGGTGGCACTGGACTAATCGGAACTAAGGTCGTGAACAATCTGCGTGCGCGCGCCCATGACGTGGTGGCGGCCTCCCCTTCCTCGGGCGTCAACACCCTTACTGGTGAAGGACTCGCTGAAGCGCTGAAAGGCGCCCAGGTCGTTGTCGATCTGGCGAATGCGCCACAGTGGGACGACAAGGCGGTGCTGGAATTTTTTGAAACGGCAGGGCGCAACTTGCTTGCTGCGGAAACGACTGCTGGCGTACGACACCACATCGCGCTGTCAATCGTCGGTGCTGATCGCTCGCCTGAGAGCGGATATTTGCGCGCGAAAGTCGCTCAGGAAAATCTGATCAAGGCATCAAAGGTTCGTTTCACAATCGTCCGCTCGACGCAGTTCTTCGAGTTCGTGAAGGGCATCGCGCAATCGGCCACCGAAGGTCAAACCGTTCGGTTGTCGCCTGGTATGATGCAGCCCATCGCGGCGGATGATGTCGCCGCCGCTGTGACGGACATTGCAGTCGCCGAGCCGGTAAACGGCACAATCGAGATTGCCGGTCCCGAACCGATCCGAATGGACGAATTCGTCCGGCGTTTCCTGAGCGCAACGCGAGACCCACGGACGGTGATCACGGATGTTCACGCCCGCTACTTCGGCGCCGAGTTGAACGATCAAAGCCTCGTCCCTGGAACCGGCGACAAACCGCGCCTCGGCCCGACGCGTTTCGACGAGTGGCTCAGCCGCTCTGCATCCTAGAAGGAAGATCTTCCCGAACATCGAGAAACCAAACCACGTACCAGAAAGGACATCACAAATGAAACCGATCCGAACTTCAAAATCAGTCGCGCGGCAGCGCTTCACACTCGTTGTGTGCGCACTGGTCGTCGCTGCTTTCGGCGTGGGCTCAGCGATGGCCGCCGCGACGGAACCCAAGCCGGCGAAGTTGACACAGCTCTTTTCGAAAGACTTGACGGACCTTCCTGGGAAGGAAGGTCTGATGCTCCTGATTGAGTATCCTCCGGGCAGCTCGGACCCAATACATCGCCATAACGCACATGGATTTATTTATGTGCTGGAAGGCTCGATCGTAATGCAGGTCAGCGGCGGGAAAGAAGTGACTCTGACACCTGGTCAGACTTTCTATGAAGGCCCTGAGGATGTTCACGTAGTCGGGCGAAACGCTAGCCAAACCAAACCGGCGAAATTCGTCGTGTTCTTCGTGAAGGACAAAGGCGCTCCGGTGCTGGTACCCACCAAATAATCAAAACTGCGAGCCTATGAACACAGACAAGCTTAAACAACTGGCTCGCGATTTAAGGAAAACACCACCACACAGCCCGCGTGACACACTCGGTGGGTTCGTCATCGCGGCCCGAATGCTCGATAAGGCCCGCGCTGACTTGTTAGGCATCAACGGCGAATACAATTTTTATCCGTGTGGCCTCGGCGCCTATTTCTGGAAGTTTACCGGGCTCGACGCAATGAAATTCAAAGAGTTTGTCGCGACCGGCGCGACCCATGAAGAGGTTGATCGCTGGATCCGAGAAAGCACAACGCAGAAGGATCGAGAAGCGATCATCAAATGGAACAACGAAATGCGTTGCTTGCGCCTTTGCGATCTCTCTCCGCAAGTCCAGGAATACTTCGAAACCTATATCCCACAATTCTGCCATCCACCGAGCAAAGTGAAGTTCTTCTTCGATGTGTACGATGTGGAAGAAGGAGTTCTCTAATTCAACATGCGTTACGGATCGGACATACTTATACCGTTGCCGACCTGCCAGCCGCGCCTGATGGCTGGCAACCAACGGCGTCCCTCATCGAGCTGCTGAAAAACGGCCAGCACACAGCCGGCGAGGATAGGCAATGAAAGAAGCTCTTTAATATAAAGGCAGCAAGGAGGGACTTGAGCAAGCAACGCAGGTGGCTGCCGTCCTCTCGGAAGCCCAGGATGTAGAGCCCCTCTTGTGGACAGAGTACTTCAAGCCCGGCGAGATCACCTTTCTCGGTATCGAGAACATTGCGAGTCGAATTGCGGGGGCTGTCTTCCTTGCGACGCCCGACGATGATTCTGTCATTCCGCATTGAAAGAAATTTCATTGGAAGGAAGCATGAAAATCCGCGACGCGATGCAGAGCCGACAGCGCATCAAACTGGAGGGTGAGCCTCCGCAAAGGGACGGATTTGAGTCCGAATTCCGAGGAGCTCGTGAGCTCGACTTGTTTTTTTCAGTGTCCGCCTGAGGAGCCTGGCGTCCTTCGCGGGCACTTCTGTAGTGAGGTCGGCGGCAACATTTACTCCAAGGCGACCGGAAAGTAGTTCAAGTAGTTTCGGGCATGAATATACTGCTTAACCATTCGCGCAACGCAGCCCATCGAAGAATTGCTCGCTTTCTTTAAGATATCGTTTCACCTTGGTTGGCAAGGAGAACGAATTCATGACTCACCGGCGATGGTTCACAGTCGCAGCCTCCGGCGCGCTCACTCTCATTTTGTTTGCTGCGGGGTGTTCGCGCAAAGCAGCGCCGGCCGGTCCAGCTGCGCCTGAAGTGCTCGTGACGACCGTAACGCCGAAAGACGTGCCGCGTGTACTCGAACGCGTGGCGACGCTCGACGGCTTCATTAACGCAAACATCAACGCGCAGGTGCAGGGCTACATCGTCTCGCGCGATTATCAGGAGGGCAGCATCGTCAAGAAAGGCGATCCGCTCTTTCAGATCGATCCCCGACCGTTCGAGGCTGCCTTAGCACAAGCGAAGGGCACTTTGGCAAAAGATCAAGCCAACCAGGTTAAGGCTGACGCGGACAAAAAGCGCGCGATTGATTTGTTTAACAAAAAAGTGATCAGCGATCAGGAGCGAGATACTGCCATCGCAGCCGCCGACTCAACCACAGCAAATGTGGAAGCCGACGAAGCGGCAGTGAAACAGGCTGAGATCAATCTCGGCTACACGAAAATTATCGCCCCGATTGATGGCGTCGTTGGATTTGCCAACAATCAGGTCGGCGATCTGGTCGGGCCAAGCACGGGACCGCTCACAACCATGTCGCAGATTGATCCGATCAAAGCTGTCGTGACTGCTGGCGAAGGTCCTTTCACCGATTTCGTTTCGCGCCATCCCGATGCGACTGAACGAAACGCTTACATAAAGAGCCTCGACTTCGAATTAATTCTCAGCAGCGGAAACGTCTATCCGCAAAAAGGAACTTTTTATGCGCTCGATCGTAATCTTGATACGAAGACGGGATCGATCCGCTATTATGTGACGTTTCCGAATTCGGGAAACAATTTGAGGCCAGGACAATTCGGAAAGGTCCGGTTCGTCGCTGACATGAAAAAAGGTGCGATGGTTATTCCGCAGGAAGCCGTGAACGAATTGCAAGGCAGCTATCAAGTCGCCGTTGTCGATCAAAACAACAAATGCAGCATTCGTCCGGTGAAAATGGGCGAGCGCATCGGCGCGTTGTGGGAAGTAACCGATGGATTGAAGCCCGGCGACAGAGTCGTCGTGGAGGGCGTCCAAAAAGCGCGCGAAGGTGCGACCGTTACGGTGAAAGAATGGACGCCGCCCGCCGACGCGCTGGTTTCAAAAGCGGACCAGCAAAAGAAGCCCTAGCAAATGTCCGAGTTTTTCGTTAGGCGACCGATTGTTGCAATCGTTATCGCGATTCTGATGACGCTGATTGGCGGTGTCTGCATCCTTGCGCTGCCGATCGCGCAGTATCCGCAAATCGCTCCGCCGGACGTTCAGGTGCAAACGAAATACACCGGGGCGGATGCGTTGACGATCGAGCAATCGGTGGCGGCGCCGATCGAGCAGCAGATGAGTGGCGTCGACAACATGAACTACATGTACTCGATCAATGCCAATAGCGGTGACATCCGATTATTCGTCGATTTCGACGTCGCAACTGACCCGAATATCGATCAGGTCCTGACACAGCTCCGGGTCGCCCAAGCGCAATCGCAATTGCCTGCCGATGTGAACAACTACGGCCTGACCGTTAAGAAATCGCCGACGGCGCCGCTGATGCTGATCTCGCTTTATTCGCCAAAGGGAACTTACGACGGAACTTTTCTGGCGAACTACGGCTACATCAATCTGGTCGATCAACTCACGCGACTGCCGGGGATTGGCAATGTGAATGTGTTCGGCGCCGGCCAATACGCTATGCGGCTCTGGGTCAAGCCCGATCAGCTGGCAAAGCTTGGCATCACGGTGCCTGACATTATCAGCGCGGTGCAGAAGCAGAACACGGTAAATCCGGCTGGGCAGATCGGTGGGGAGCCGATTCCGAGTGGACAGAAATTCACTTACACGGTTCGCGCGCAGGGCCGTTTGGAAACGCCGGAAGAATTTGGCGAGATTGTCGTGCGGGCGAATCCGGATGGCTCATTTGTGCGCGTGAAAGATATCGCGCGGATCGACCTTGGCGCGCAAACCTACAATCTCAAGGGGCGGTTGAATGGCCAACCGGCAGCGATTCTCGCCTGTTATCAACTTCCCGGAACCAATGCGGTCAAAGCTGCGCAAGGCGTTCGCAAGTTAATGGCGGAAGCAAAACAGCGAATGCCCGCCGACATGGACTTCGCGGTCTCGCTCGATCAAACGCTCGCCGTCACTGAGGGCATGCGGGAAATCGTGAAGACATTGTTCGAAGCGCTCGCACTGGTTGTTTTGGTTGTCTTCATCTTCCTTCAAGGCTGGCGTGCCACCCTGATTCCACTCTGCGCCGTGCCGGTTTCGTTGGTCGGCACGTTTGTTTTGTTCCCGTTATTCGGATTCTCGATTAACACGCTCTCGCTCTTTGGTCTCGTGCTCGCGATCGGTCTCGTGGTCGACGACGCGATTGTTGTTGTCGAAGCGGTCGAGCGCCACATCGATGAAGGAATGGCGCCGCGCGAAGCGACACTCCAGGCGATGCGCGAAGTGTCCGCCCCGGTGATCGGTATCGCGCTCGTGCTTTCAGCTGTGTTCATTCCAACGGCATTTCTTCCGGGCATTACCGGCAGGCTGTATCAACAGTTTGCCCTGACGATTGCGATCTCAGTAATCTTGTCTGCGTTTAATGCGCTCTCATTAAGCCCCGCGCTTTCCTCGTTGTTGCTGCGGCCGCGCAAGAAAACGCGCGGCCCGCTCGGCTGGTTTTACGATCGATTCAATCGTGTGTTCGGCAGTGCCACGCACGGGTATGTAAACTTGTCGCGACTAGCGATCCGGAAGGCGGTTCTCAGTTTCGCTTTGCTCGGTGTTCTCGCAGTGGGCGCGGGCTTGTTCGGATCTCGATTACCGAGCGCGTTTTTGCCTGAGGAAGACCAGGGATATCTCTACGTGGCGCTTCAACTGCCCGATGCGGCTTCGCTGGAGCGCACCGACAAGGTTTGTCACGAGATCGAGGATTTCCTGAGCAAGACGCCCGGCGTGCAATACACCACCAGTGTTATCGGCTTTAGTCTGCTGAGCATTGTCTACGACACCTATCACGCGTTTTTCTTTGTCACTTTCAAGCCATGGAGCGAACGAACAAAGCCGGAGGAGCAATACGACGCAATCAAGGCGCGACTGACCAAGTACCTCGCAAGTCTCAGCGAAGGCATCGCGTTTCCTTTCCCGCCACCGGCGATTCCGGGCGTCGGCACTGCCGGAGGATTTACTTTCATATTGGAAGATCGCGCCGGGAAGGACGTCGGCTTTCTAGCGCAAAACGTAAAGACGTTTGTCGAGGCGGCGCGAAAACGTCCCGAGCTCAGCACTCTCATTCCGGTATTCCAACCGAACGCGCCGCAGGTTTTCGTGGACGTCGATCGCGACAAAGTGATCAAGCAGGGAATCGATCTGACCTCGGTATATCAAACGCTGCAGACGTTCATGGGCGGATTTTTCGTGAATTATTTCAATCGATTCGGCCGCACCTGGCAGGTCTATATCGAAGCGGAAGGCGATTACCGTACCGATGCGAAGAATGTCGGTGAGTTCTTCGTTCGCAATGCGAACGGCCAACCCGTGCCGCTCGACGCTATCTCAAGTATCAAGAATATCGCAGGTCCGGAATTCACTCTGCGTTATAACGAATATCGCTCGGCCCAAATCAATGGTGCCGCTGCACCTGGTTACAGCTCGAATCAGGCGATGCAAGCGTTGGAGGAAACCTTCAGGCAGACGATGCCGAAGGAAATGGGCTATGACTACCTCGGCATTTCGTATCAGGAAAAGAAAGCGCAACAAGGCGTTCCGCCGACTCTGGTTTTTGGAATGTCACTCCTTTTTGTCTTTCTCATTCTCGCCGCGCTTTATGAAAGCTGGTCTCTACCATTCAGCGTCTTGCTCGGTACACCGGTCGCGGTGTTCGGCGCGTTCTTAACGCTTTGGCTGCGCGGAATGCAAAATAACATCTACACGCAAATTGGTTTGGTCATGCTCATCGGCTTGGCCGCGAAGAATGCGATCCTGATCGTTGAATTCGCCAAGGACGAATACGAAAAGGGCAAACCGCTTCTTGACGCCGCGCTCGAAGGGGCGCGCCTGCGTCTTCGCCCGATCCTGATGACTTCGTTTGCGTTCATTTTCGGATGCGTGCCGCTATGGATCGCGGCCGGCTCCGGCGCCGTCGCCCGTCGCGTTCTCGGATCCACTGTCATCGGCGGAATGATCGCCGCCTCGGGCATCGCGATTTTTCTCATCCCGGTCACGTTTTACGTGATCGAGCGATACGCCGCGGGCCATGAAAGCAAGGCGGAACCGGCGTCCGAGGCAAAGCCAGCGGCATGATCGACAATCTTCCCAAGCCAATCGCGCTTTACGTCGCGGCCGAGAACAGCGGCGACGTCAATTTGTTCGACCACTGCTTTGTCGATAACGCGGTTGTGCGGGATGAGAGTGAAACCCACACTGGTTTGGCGGCGATCAAAAAATGGAAAGCCGAGACCAAGAAGAAATATCAGCACATGGTCGATCCGGTCAGCTTTGCTGAGAAAGCCGGCAAAACTGTTGTCACCAATCGACTGACCGGAAACTTTCCGGGCAGTCCGATCGAGCTCGAGTTCGTCTTCACGCTAGCCGGCGGCAAAATCGTTTCGCTTGAGATTCTCTCGTGAAATCCAGTTTCTCCAACGCTCAACAGGAGGAGTAACTCAATGATTCTTCAGATCTACACAATCATTCACACGGTCGTCAGCCTGGTCGCGATTTTTACGGGCCTGATTGTTGTCTTCGGAATGCTGGCCGGCGCTCGGCTCGATGGCTGGACGAAATGGTTTCTGATTACAGCGGTGGCTGCCACCGTGACCGGATTCTTTTTTCCGTTTCACGGTTTTACGCCGGCGATCGGCCTTGGGATCATCTCGTTGCCGTTTCTGGCGCTTACCATCTTCGCACGCTACTCCGGACGGCTTGCCGGAACCTGGCGCGGGATCTACGTCGCAGGCGCGGTGATCTGCCTGTATTTCAATCTTTTCGTTTTGGTGGTGCAATCGTTCGAGAAGATTCCGGCTCTCCACGCTCTCGCACCCACCCAAACCGAATCGCCATTCAAACTTAGTCAGCTCGGGGTGTTAGTCGTCTCGATTCTGGTCTTAATCGTCGCGTTGCTTCGATTTCGCCCCGAGCCGGCCCGTGCCACTTGAGACCGCAGCCGGATTTCATTCACGAATTCGTGGCCGGAAAATCAGACCGCACGCTCCTGCTTTTGCACGGAACCGGCGGAAACGAGCGCGATCTCATTCCGCTCGGCCAGGAATTAGATCCCGACGCGTCGTTACTCAGTCCGCGCGGCAAGACCCTGGAAAATGGAATGCCGCGATTCTTTCGACGCCTGGCCGAAGGCGTTTTCGATCTCGAGGACTTGCAAAAGCGAACGAATGAGCTCGCCGATTTCGTAGCCTCGGCCGCGAAGCATTACGAAATCAACAACGAGAAGATTGTCGCGGTCGGATATTCAAACGGGGCCAACATCGCGGCTGGTATGCTGTTGCTTCGCCCGGAGACTCTGTCGGCAGCAATCTTGTTTCGCGCGATGGTGCCGTTGACGCCCGACAAGCAGCCAAATCTTTCGTCAGTCTCGGTCTTCATCAGCGGTGGCGCGTTTGACCCAATTGTTCCCGGATCGGAAACAAAAGCACTCGCCGAACTGCTGCGCTCCGGTGGGGCCAATGTCGCGGTCCGTTTTCTCCAAACCGGCCACGAACTGACCCCGCAGGATGTCGATCTTGCCCACCAATGGCTGTCCAAATTGGAGTGAGATAAAGACCTTACGGGCCTTCGACGCCGCTGAGAATTCCTCCGAGGTGGCCCGTCACCGTGATCGCGAGTAAACCAACCGCCATCAGCGCGAAGTAACCGATCCGGGGCGACCGGCCGTTCGTTCGTAATCGATACCGCCTCCAGAACAGAAGCAGGATGATTGCCGCGGTAGTTAACGCAAAGACAAGATGCAGGCGCAGATTTCCCTTTAGGGTTGCGCCTTCGAGTTGCCATTGCCACGCTGCTAATCCGGTCGCGACGGTGAACGGAATACTGATCGCCGCTCCCAGAAGATTGAAGTAGGCGACCGAAGCAAAGGCGGGTTGTTTCCGCCATAGCGCGAGCACTTCGAAAACTGCGCTCATTATGAAGAGCGCGATCGGAAAATGGACGATCACCGGATGCTGCGCGTGCGGAGCGACCAGCCATGCTCTGAGATCGAAAGGGTTCGCGGCCGCGAGAACAAGCGCATTCACTTTTCTACCACTATGGTTCCGGTCATCTTCGGATGAACTGAGCAGAAATACTCGTAGGTGCCCGGCGCACCGGCCGTGATGGTGAATTCCTGGTCAGTATCGAGCGCGGATGACTTCTGAAACTTCTTCCCGACGCTGACCACGGTGTGCGGCTCCTCGTCGTGATTAATCCAGGTGATTTTTTCACCAGACTTCACCGTTATTTTCTGTGGATTGAACGCGAAGTCTTTAATCTCGATCTTGGCTCCGAGGTTTTTGTTGCCAGCGTCGCCGGCGAGCGCAGAAAGAGATACCGAACTAATTACGCACGCGAGTCCTGCCAGTGAAAACCTTCGAATGAGGGTAGTCATATAGTTTGAGTCCTTATTGTTTCAGTCGTTCTAGCCAAGGTTAGAGTCGACAACGGCCAACGAAGATTGGCCTTGATGATAATTGACGCTGGTCAGGCCGAGCATACTTCGGAGCTTCTCGGCCGGTACTTTCATCGGGCCAGGAGATGCTGCTGTTCCGGGCGCAGGCTGCGGAAACGCGGTCGACATCGCGGTATGAAACGTCACGTTGCCTTCGACCTTCTGAAGGACTTGATGAATGTGACCGTTCAAGACAGTGACTGAGCCAAAGCGCTTCAGATAACCGAGCGCTTTCTCACTGTCACTGGTCCCCCAGCCCCATTGCGGATATACGGCCCAGAGTGGAATATGAGCGAACACGACGATCGGCGTATCCGCGCCAAGTCCTTTCACGTCATCTTCCAGCCATTCAAGCTGATCGTCGCCCAGTTGCCCGAGGCCGCCGGCCTGTAGGTTCAAAACATTCACCAATCCAATAAAGTGAACTCCGTTCTTATTAAAGCTGTACCAACCCGAGCCCTTTGCCTCGGCCTTCTTTAAGTAGCGCTCCCGATACATCTTTCCGCCGTCGTTCAAGACATCGTGCTCGCCCGGCACATAAAAGACGTCTTTAGTACGACAGCTTTGGACCAATTGGTCGAACGTGTCGAACTCCTCCGGCTTGGACAGTTGTGTGATGTCGCCGGTGTGAATTAAGAATAACGGCGGCGTGGGCATCGCGTTGATGCGATCCAGAGCAATCTTAAAGGTCTCGGTAACATCCTTGTTGGCTTCCTTATTGAAGCCGATGTGACTGTCGCTGATCTGCAAAAAGCTCAGGTCACTGGCCGGCAATTGCCCGCCGGCCTTTGCAATTTGGGCCAGTGTACTCGACGCCAGCACGCCGCCTTTGATGGTCCAGAGCAAACCCGTGCCCGCCCAGGCCATACATGTTAGGAAACCGCGGCGATCAATTCCGTCGTGCTCGTGATCGTGAGAGATGTAGTCTGACATAACGTTTGCTTTTCTTTTGGTGGTTTGACCTTGGTTCACTAATTCCTACCTATTCGCCGCGTTTTTATTCCCGATATTTGTTGCTGGCGGCGAACTCCTGACGCGAGCGTCGCTATCGGAACGGAGTCATTGGAGCTGAGCAGATGCTTTGTTTCTCTGGCCCGAGTGTCGTCAGGGAGTCAGGAATCTGTTGCTCGTTCGCGTACTCAATCAGCGCCGGATCGTTGAAAGCGTCGTTGATGGACGCGAAGACTTCGTCGACGAGCCGCCGTGGATTGAGTGACAGGTAGGTTTGTTGGTCGCGCGACTGCGAGGTAGCCAAGCTGCTGGTAAGACCTGGATTTCTCTTGTTGGATGATTTGTTTCCAACGCTAGCCAGAAGCGCGAGGGCAACGAACAGGAGCACCGCCAGCGATCGTTGGCTCACGTACCTAAGAAGCGTCGGCGCCGCTTTTTCCCTGAAGGACTTTCGGTGATAGATAGGAGAAGCAATCATAATTGGGTCTTTCTGTGTTTTGGTTTATGGAACGCATCATTAACGTTGTCTTCATTTATTCATACCGATTCTGTTGATCGAATATTCCCAGTCTTGCGGGCTGAGAGGCGGCGGGAATTGGCGCGCTACTGCGCTGCAATCACGCCAAGTCAGCGAACGAAGTGTGTTATGTGCGTTGAAAACGAAGTCGACAGATGAACCGTCAACGACGCGGCAGTTGTTTCTCGAAAGCCTCTTTAAAGAGCTGCAGATCACCGTCGCTCACATCGGATACAGCCCAGTAATTAAAATCCCCATCGATCCAGTGCATGAGTTGATAGCCTTGGTGACTCATTGTCTTATCGGCGGTAGTCATTACTGATTCAGCCGGCCAAATAAACAAATTAATGAAATGTTTGCGTCTTTGATAGACCAAAGCCGCGACCGGCCTGTTCTCAATATAATCGAGGCGACCACCGATCAGTGGAAACCCATCATTAGTAAGGTCAAAAACCGCCGGCGCGAAATTCAGTTTCGTGTCCAACCATGGTTTTACTGTGTGCTGGTCCGAGGAGGCGACATCGGTAAGATGACTTGCCATCAACGAGCGCACGTGACCGGCGATGAGTTCCGTTGCGAGATATTGATCAGCACGGGAACTCTGCGATCGCGGCACAAAGTTAACGGCAATGATTGTGGCGGCAATGATCGCGGCAGCAAGAGCTAACCAGCTCCATTGTGGTGCGAAAATAGCGTCCCGGCGCGACTTTCTATCGGAAAGTATTGGATGTCCGTCTCCAGAAATGGTTGCCAACGGCTGCCCGGAGACCTCTGCTCGCAGGGAAGATTGAACCGCCTGTCGCAAGTCAGCGGGCGCTCGGTAATAACGAGCGCTCCTCTCCACCGTCCGGATCAAGTTCTGCTCGCTCGCGTAAATTTCCGCACACTTACGACAGTCGTGTAAATGGCGCTCAATTTCCTGATTGGCAATGGCATCCAGCTCGCCGTCCAGGTAGCCGTTCAGCAGGCCGATAGCTTCTTCGCAATTCATCTCATATCTCCTTACCGCTACTAGGCTTCAAAAATTCCTTCAATTTAGCCCGCGCCCGAGCGAGCCGCGACATAACGGTGCCCGGCGCGAGCTGCGCGACGTCTGCTATTTCCTTGTAAGACAGTCCCTCTAAGTGACGCAGGACAAGAATTTCCCGGAATTCATCGGGTAACCGATCTATCGCCTCCCTGACAAACTTACTTTCTTCGTTCTGCTCCAGCTGCGTCGCAGGGCTCACGGGCCCGCGATCCACGACATATTCTTCTTCATCAAAAGTCGTCGTGACATGGACGGACTGGTTCTTCTTAATGAGACTGTAAGCTGTGTTTCGAACAATTGTCAGCAGCCAAGGCCGACCATTGGACCCGTGAAATCCGCCAAAGGATCTAAAAGCGCGCAAGTAAGCGTCTTGAACAACATCTCGCGCATCCTCTTCGTTTCTAAGTAGCCATCTGGCCAGATTGTAAGCCGCGTCCAAGTGCGGCAACATCAGCGTTTCGAATGATGCCACCTCCGATCCTTGAACGGTCTGCCGCTCTTTATGCCCTCCAAGCACGCTAAAGTTCACGATTTTAGCAGTCGAATCGAAGTCTTCAGATCCAGCAACATATTCGGCTTTCAATCGCGCTGCCATAGTTATCTCTGATCAACTCATGTCACAAAGCTAGACCTAAAATCTGAGTGTTTGCACAGCCGCCTCACACCAGCGCACCGATTCAACGCTCCTCAATTCGTTGGGCGCTGGTTGCCACCGAGATCGCACGTTTTGCGAATGTCTCCAGATCATGCCCTGGCGCTGGATCCCCTGATCGACTCCAAATTCGGCAGCGTTTCGTTCCTGTAGAGCGCCGCCTCGCATCGCCCGAGCTCTAGCCAGATTACACGCCACTGCTCTCATCCTGTTTGATGAAACTCCTGGCCGCTTTTTTTATTCCCGACTTTTTTACGAATAAGACGCTATCAACTGTCTTTTTTGGCGCAGCGGCCACTGAAACCCATTTTCCGGGAATACAATTTCGCGAAACCGGTATTGGAGAGTGAACAAACTGAATGCCGATACTTATGGCTGTCGCAATCGCGAGCATTTTGAATTTGGCGGGGCCGGACATGATGGTGGTGCTTCTCATTGTTCTTCTGCTCTTCGGAGCAAAGAAGCTGCCTGAACTAGCTCGCGGAATGGGGAAGGCCGTTAAAGAGTTCAGCGCAGCCCGAGATGAGATCGAGAAGGGATTAAGTCAGTCCGGTCCCCCTTCGGCCCCATGTGGAAACTCTCACTCCAAAGCCGGCCCGGACAATCCGGCACGATCTTAAGAACTTTGGCAAGAGCTCGGAAGCTAATGAGGACATCGATTGTGCGGATCAATCGCAGACCGCGAAAGAAGCGAATTGTAATTCTTGGCGGAGGTTTCGGAGGGGTTTACGCCGCGCTCCATCTTGAACGAATGCTGGCGAGACAAAGACACGTCGAAATCTGTCTCGTTAGTCGCGACAACTTTTTTCTGTTTACCCCCATGCTCCACGAAATCGCCGCGAGCGACCTGGAAATCACCAACATCGTCAATCCCCTGCGCAAGCTGCTTCGTCGTGTTGAAGTATTGGTGGGTGACGTAGACGAAATCGATCTGCCCAACCGAACAGTGCTGACTTCACAGTGTTACCGCAACGCCCGGAGACCGTTGGATTATGATCACCTGGTAATCGCATTGGGATCCGTTACCAATTTCCATGATTTGCCTGGGCTCGCTGAACTGGCGATACCGATGAAATCGCTTCACGACGCAATTCGGTTGCGGGCTCAAATCCTACGGAATTTGGAGGCGGCAAATGCCGAGAACAACAGTCTTGCACGTCGGTCATTGCTAACTTTTGTCGTGGCAGGTGGCGGGTTTGCCGGCGTGGAAACGGTGGCGGCCTTAAATGACTTCATTCGCGAAGTGCTTCCGTTCTATCCGAACCTTTGCGAGGCAATGTGTCGAGTCGTGCTCGTGCACTCTGGCCCGATAATTTTGCCGGAGCTCGGCCAGGATCTCGGACGATATACTGAAAAAGTGCTTGGCCGACGCGGAGTAGAGATCCGGCTTAACACGCGCGTGAGAAGCGTGACACAGACCAAAGTCAACCTGAACGATGGCACATTGATTTTATCGCGAACTCTGGTGTGGACAGCGGGGATTGTTCCCAGCCCGCGCATATCATCGATTCCCAGTTCCAAGGAACGAGGTCGACTTGTCGTAAACGAATTCTTGCAGGTCTCAGCGTGGCCGAATGTGTGGGCTATTGGGGACTGCGCATTTGTGCGCGACGTCAGAAACCCGGGGAAATCTCATCCTCCTACTGCCCAGCATGCCATTCGCGAAGGCAAAATCGTCGCCCGAAATATTGTCGCCGCATTGTCGGGGCGCCCCTTGCGACCATTTTCATTTAGAACGATTGGCCTCCTGGCTTCAATCGGCCGGCGCACGGGCGTGGCCCGGATTTTTGGATTCAATTTCTCCGGCTTCCTCGCGTGGTGGATGTGGCGGACGATTTATCTGAGCAAACTTCCGGGTTTGGACAAGAAGGTCCGGGTCGCGTTCGACTGGACGCTCGATCTTCTTTTCCCCAAGGACGTCTGCGCGATCTACGGTCCCGAAAGGGATTTTCTTGGCCCCGATTATCCCAGGAACGGTCAAGACGAATCATCCGGTGGATCGCTCGCGCAAATTACGACCAACGGCAGCATACCTCTTAACAACACCTTGAAATACAATCCGCGGTCTCCTCTTTGATTCTGCCAAGCGCAGGGTAAAGTCGACATGTGCCCAGCGAACAAGAGGATGAGCAGTTTTATCGCGATACCGAGAGCGTCGCTTTTCCGAAGCTGAATGATCATCAGCTTTCGCTGCTTCGGCCGTTGGCGGAGCAACGCGTCATGAAGCGGAGCGACGTAATTTTTAAGGCCGGCCAGCGCGACATCGGCCTCGCGATTATTTTGCGAGGCGAAATACAGGTTTTCGAAGAGCGCGACGGCGGCGAACAACTGCTGGCCACCGGAGGCGAGCGCGATTTTCTCGGCGACGTGAGCATGTTGCAGGGCACATCCGTCCTCGCAACCGCGCGCGTGACTTCAGATGAAGCCGAAATTCTCCACGTTCCCGCGACGGAAATGCGTCGCGCATTGGCCGAAATTCCCGCGGTCAGCACAACGATCGTAAATGCGTTGATCATGCGGCGCCGCCGAATCGCCCGGGATCGCGAGTTCGCCGGGTTTCGCATTCTTTCAGCGGGCGAGAATCGCGCCGGCCATGAACTCGACGATTTCCTCGACAAAAATCACATCCCGCATCGACTGATCGATGTCGACAGCGAACAAGGAAAGGAGCTGGCGAACCGTTTTCATCTCGCGACGCGCCATCTGCCAACGTTGATCACGCCAAGCGGCTCGCCGTTACGTCGGCCGTCGTTGCGCGAAGTAGCGCAGGTCGCGGGACTACTACGACCGCTCGCGCGCGACAACGAAACCGAGATTTTTTCCGACGTTACAATTGTCGGCGCAGGACCGGCCGGATTGGCCGCCGCTGTTTACGCCGCGTCCGAAGGATTGAACACCGTAGTGCTGGAAAGTTATGCACCGGGCGGTCAGGCCGGATCGTCCTCGTTGATTGAAAACTTTTTTGGATTTCCAACCGGCGTCAGCGGCGGAGATTTAACCTGGCTCGCACAACTTCAGGCCTACCGATTCGGCGCAAAATTTTCCACGCCCTCACAAGTCCTCACTTTTCGTTACAATCCGGACGGTGAGTACTCTGCGTGCATCGAGAGTGAAGGATGTCCGGCAATTTTGCGGGCGAAAACTGTTTTGATTGCTACCGGCGCCGACTATGGCCGGCTCGAGGCAGAGAACCGAGAAAAGTTCGAAGGCGTCGGCGTTTACTACGCAGCTACGGCGTTGGAAGGTCAGATTTGTCGAAACGAAACCGTGATCGTGGTCGGAAGCGGGAACTCCGCGGGACAAGCCGCAATGTTTCTTTCCGATGGCGCCGCTAAGGTTTTACTCGTTGTTCGCGGCAACGACATCACAAGTAAAATGTCGGATTACTTGTCTCGCCGTATCCAGTCGCAGAAGAACATCGAGATACTTTGCCGCACTGAGATTCGACGAATGTCCGGCAATCAAAAACTCGAGGAAGTCGAACTGGAAAACACGAAGACGGGCGAGCGACGAGTAATCAAAACTCCGGCCGTATTTTCAATGATCGGCGCGAAGCCTTGCACAGAATGGCTACCGGCCGAAATTGCGCGTGACGACCGAGGGTTCATCAAAACCGGAACTGCAGTCGCCGATGAACCAGCGTGGCGAGCGGACAAACATCAACCCACTCCAATGGAAACAAGTCTTCCCGGAATTTTCGCGGCCGGCGATGTCCGGTCCGGATCAGTGAAGCGTTGCGCTGCTGCCGTCGGTGAAGGCGGAATGGCTATCGCCGGGATTCACCTTCGACTAGCGGCCTCAAACAACAATCGTAAATGACCGATCGCCCCTGTCCTCACCTCAATGCTGTCGAAACTGTTAAACAGCCAAAGGTCCTCGAGTGCGCCGAATGCGTGAAGATCGGCGGCCGCTGGGTTCACTTGCGCACCTGTCAGGAATGCGGCGTGACGCTGTGTTGCGACAATTCACCAAATCGTCATGCGACCAAACACGCGCGCGCCACCGGACATCCGGTCATTGCCTCGGCTCAACCGAGCGAGCGCTGGTTGTATTGCTATTCCGACGACGCGTTTTGCGAATATTAAGACATGTGGGCGATCCTTCGAGATCCCTGCGATGAAAGCGTAATTCGCTCCCGATCCCCCGCCGAGCCGTGTGCAAAATCTCGCGGCCGTTGGGTGCTTGCGGCAACGATTCTCGCCTCAAGCATGGCGTTCATCGACGGGACGGTCGTGAACGTCGCCTTGCCGGCGCTGCAAACACATTTCAACGCCACCGCGGTCGACGTCCAGTGGGTAATCGAAGCCTATTCGCTATTCTTGTCGGCGCTGCTTCTCGTCGGCGGTTCTTTAGGCGATCACTACGGACGCCGAAGAATCTTCCTGATTGGGGTCGGCGTCTTCGCGATCGCGTCGATGGTGTGCGGATTTGCCGCAAACGTTCATCAACTGATCATCGCCCGAGCGATCCAGGGACTTGGCGCTGCGCTGTTGGTCCCTGGCAGTCTGGCCATCATCAGCAATTCGTTTTCTGAAACTGAACGCGGTCGTGCCATCGGGACCTGGTCTGGATTTAGCGCAATCACGACAGGCGCCGGACCTGTCCTCGGCGGTTGGTTGATCGAACACGTTTCGTGGCGCGCGGTTTTCTTTATCAATGTTCCGATCGCTGTCGCTGTCATTTTAATTTCACTCCGGCACGTCGCGGAAAGTTCCAATGAAACGAAGACGAAGGTGGACTGGATCGGCGCGGCGCTGGCGGCGCTCGGACTCGGCGCACTGGTTTACGGACTGATCGAATCTTCTCGACTCGGTTTCGGCAATTGGTCCGTCATTGCCGTTCTCGTCGCCGCCTGCGTTCTCCTGATCGTTTTCTTGTTCTTCGAAGCGCGGATTTCCGAACCGATGTTGCCGCTCGCGCTTTTTCGGTCCCGAACATTTGCCGGAACGAATCTGTTGACGTTCCTGCTTTACGCTGCGCTCGGCGGAACACTTTTCTTTCTTCCGATGAATTTGATTCAAATTCAGCATTACCCGGCAACCGCAGCCGGCGCGGCGTTGTTGCCGTTCATCCTGCTCGTATTCGCTCTTTCCCGTTGGTCCGGCGGATTGGTCGCGCGATACGGAGCGCGTCTTCCGTTAATTGTCGGACCGTTGGTCGCAGCGTGCGGCTATGTGCTTTTTTTGCGACCTGGAATCAGCAACAACTATTGGGCAGATTTTTTTCCACCAGTCGCGGTGCTCGGTTTGGGAATGGCCATTAGCGTCGCGCCGCTCACCACGGTTGTAATGGATTCGGTTTCGCAGGCTCGAGCCGGTGTCGCCTCGGGAGTTAACAATGCGGTGGCGCGCACTGCCGGCCTCGTGGCGATTGCCGTTTTCGGAATCATTATGCTTCTTGTATTCAAGAACCATCTGCATCAACGACTGGCCCAAACGCGTCTGTCGAGTGCCGTTGTCCAATCTCTCGAGATGCAAAGCAACAAACTCGCGGCAATTGAAATTCCCGCGGATCAGAACGCAGACGCACAACAATCCCTCCGCCAAGTTGTCGATGAGT
>DATMOU010000054.1:0-15267 GCA_035568035.1 Chthoniobacterales bacterium
GGCGAACAACTCGTTGTCAAAGGCGAGCACAAGCGTGTGCCGCGCTCGGGTGAGGGCGACATAAAGCAGGCGCTCCATTTCCTGGCGCGATTCGCGTTCGAGCAGGTCCTTAACGTCGCTGGTGTAATCAGAACGATCGAGAAGGACCATCCAATCGCCCGTGTCCGGCCTTTTGATCAACCGCGGATAACGGAACGGGGGAGGCCGGATATCGCGGGTCAAAAAGGGAACGATGACGGCCTGCCATTCCGAGCCCTTTGCTTTTTGCGATGTGATCAACTGGATCGAGTCCGGCCGGGACGGACGGACCTCGCGGTCGTCGGCGAAATGTGTTCGCAACAGTTCGGCAAACTCCGTCAAGGTTAGACCTTCGGCCTCGGACGAACCCGCGAGGGCGAGCAACGCGTCCAACTCGCCGTCCAAATTTTCAAAATCTTCTGCTGGCAACGAGTTCAGGCGTTCGCGCAATTGCGTGCGTGCGACAATTTGGTTCACCGCATCGAACAACGGCAAAGGAAGTATCCACGACCGTATTTGGGCGAGCAGGCTGAGCTTTATGGAAACGACATCGGCACCACTCGTCTCAGTTTCGATTTGGAAACGGCCGCCCAAGCCCCCGGAAAAAACGGCGAGATCGTGATCGGAGATCCCGAAGAGCTCTCGGAGCAGGCCTGCGATCTCATAACCGCATTGGGGCTGCGCCATTACTATTAAGAGGGCGGTCAGCCAGGCATAAGCAGGGCTATCACCTTTCCATTCTTTCTCCGACTGGATCTGGACGCTGAGCCTCGCCTTACGCAGTCCACGACGCAATGTCTGAAGCCATTCCTTGCGCGGACAAAGAATCGCCACGTCCTGCCATGTTTGGGCGCGGAGCTTTGTCAGGCCCGTTTTGCGCAGCCATTCTCCCAACTGACGCGCTTCTTCCGTCGCTCTACGCGCCTCCGAAATTTTGCCGCGTCGGTCCGGCACGAGATTGCCGGCCTCCAAATCCAGGCGCACGACTTGTCCCGGAAGAACGTCTGGGCGGGGGTTGAGCTCGACGAACGCGACCTGATGGTCGCGGTCGTTGAGAATTTCCCGGAACGTTTCGTTCACAAAATCCAGCTGCGCGGTATCGAGCCGGAAGGTAACGGAGAACGTGAGTGCCTCGGCCGAGCCGGTCTCGACAAGTGTCTCGTGGATTCTCCGGTATTTTGAGAGATCGGCGCGGTCGCGATAGATCGACTGTTGAAAATCCCCGACCATGCAGAAGTGACCCAGGCGCGGGCCGTCGCGTTTTGTCTCCAGCCAGTCGCCGGTCGCGTTGGACGGTCGCGACAATTCGAGCAAAAGAGAAAACTGGCGCGGATCGGTATCCTGGGCTTCGTCCAGAATGACGCGAAAAGACTTTTCCCGGACCTCAGGGCCGACCTTTGGATGACGCATTAGTTCCAGCGCCAGGAAGACCTGATCGTCATAAGTCAGGAAACCGCGCTCGATTCGGAAGTTGCGATAATCGTGCCGAACTTCCGCGGCCAGGCAAAGGGCGGCCTGGTCGATCCAACGGCGCAACTCCAGGAACGCTTCGCGTTTGATCGGAGCGAAGTCTTTCGCGTCGGACCAGCAGACCGGCCATCGAATAAAATCTTGACCGTCCCGCCATCTTTGTTCGGCGCGTTTCAGCTGTTTTTGGTAGGGCGGAATAGTTTGGAGGGTTGAGCCTTTGGCGGAATGTCGGTAAACAGCGCTGAAGTCGGTATCCGGACATTTCTCGAGAGGTGGATCGATCCCGGGCAAATCGCAGTATCGACCGAGCTCCATCAACCGTCGCGCTTCCACATGGCGAAGCAGCTCACGCCGGTTTTCCTTCGACAGGGAGCGACCGATCGTTGTTTGTTGCTGGACAAACTCGTTCCAGATTTCGTCGTCGTCGGTAATGACCTCGAATTTCGGCGGCAGTCCGAGATAATGCCCATAAGTATCGAGTAACCGGACGCAGAACGCGTGAATGGTGCCGAAGAAGGCGCGATTAAATGCAGCGAGGATCTCCAGCGGAACCCCGGCCCGCAAGACTTCGGACCGCGCGCGCTGTTGCATTTCGTCTGCGGCGCGATTTGTAAATGCCACGACCGCGAGTTGCGGGAGCCAATCCCTCGCGTTTGTGCTCCTGGCGATCTGCACGATCCGGTCGGTGATTGCTCGCGTTTTTCCCGAGCCGGCGGCGGCAACGACGGAGAAGTTTTTGTCCAACTCCGATACAAACCGTTCGCGACGCGATTGATCGATCGGCTGGTTCACGAGCGGTCGTCCTCGTCCGCGGCGAAAGCCGGATGGGTTTGCACCCATTTTTCGTCCAGGAATTCCTTGTCGATCGGCAGCATGGCCAATGGGTAATCGGGATTGAAACCGAATTCGTTTCGGATCCATCCGCGTAGTCCGAAAATTCCGGTTTCCTGCATTCGATAAAGCTCGGACCAAAAATCCGAATGCTCGGCCAGAGTGTCGATTCCGAGCTGCATCCGTTCGAGATTGGTGCGCTGGGAAAGAATGCTCAAACGGACATCGCCGGCCCCCCGCGCGCGCGCGGCCAATCCGTAAAGGCCAAGCTGAATCGCGTCTCCTTCGACCAGTTTCTTCCGCACTTTTTCGTACTGGCTTTGGGGTGTCGATCCGGTAATGGCCAGCGTTTTCGTATTTCCCGTTTTGTAATCGACAATCCAGAGGTCGGTGCCGGAGAAATCGGGTCCGTTCGGCTTTTTCTGGGCAAGAATGAGATCGATCCGCCCGTGAACGCGCAATTTCTTTTCGCCATCAAGCGAAATGACTTGCCGCGAATCGAGGCGCCATTCCGCCGCCATCTGCGACCAGTCACTCGATTCTGTCAGTTTGCTGCCGAGAAAGTCGGCCAACGCGGATGCGTTGCCCCAGCCAGACATCCACCAATCTGGAATAGTCCGGCCGCAAGCCGCGCAAAGCTCGGCCACCATCGCTCGAAAGGTGCCTGCCTGCCGGGCAATGCGTTCCCGGATTTCGTCGGGCGACGGAAGGCTGACAAAAACTTCTTCGTCAGAAACACCCGCAATGCTGGCGAGCCAGTCGTGCACCCAGATACCGGTCGCCAGGTTCCATTGGTTCAAGTCGGGTTCCTGGCTTTCAACGCCGAGATGTTTTTTCATCCAAATCAAGGCTGGAGCTTTGATGGCGCGTTCCCATTCGGTCACACGTAGAGTGATTTCGCGGTCGACCGGTTTGCGCAGAGCAAATTCATACTCACCAAACGCGGTTTCGGCCCGACGCCGAATGTCGTAAGCGACACGTGTCTGAGCAGCATCTGAATTCGGCGGCGGTGGCGAATCGATGAGCCTCTGCTCTTTCAGCCAGAAGCAGGTCTGCTCGCGTAGACGCAACATCGCATCTTGTGAAAGAGGTGCTCGATGCGTGGCAAAATAAATCTGGCCGAATAGCTCGCTCGGATTCCAGAACCGTTCCGGCGCGGAATCCTGGTGCAGGCTCGCTGTCAGGGCGAGACCGTGTTCCGCGGATTCGAGCGCGGCGGAGAACTGGCGCAAAGCGATTTGACGGTCACCCTGAGCGCTGAGCAAGAACGTTTTCCCTTTTTCCAATACGGCATGGCCTTCGCCTTGTTTGCCGCGGCCTGTTGCCCGCGCATTGAGATTGGCAATTTGGGAGTCAGGCAAAAATCCGGACTCGGTTTGCGGTTGGGGCCATTCACCCTGATTCAAACCGGCCAGAATGAGATGCGACCATTCGTGTTGTTCGGCCTCGGCATAGGAAAGCAAGTGGACCCGGCTGTAGCGATGGTCTCCTTCGGTCGCGCGATCGATTTCAAAGGAATCAAGAATTTCGGTGAGCCAGCGCAGATAGATGGCGCGAGAAAATTCCAGGGAAACTTTACTGCTCCAGTCCCGGGCGAATTGGTCGATGGCCGTCCAACGGCTGTTCCACTTCAACGGTGTGAAAATCGCTTTGGTCTGTGCGAGAAAAGTTTTAAGGGTCGCCCCGCTGGGGAGAAATTCTATGGATCCCAAAAGCCTGGCTGCTTTCGCCGGTCGTTCTTTGCCGCTCCTGGCGCAGAACTCGCGCAACACATCAATGTCATCGATCAAAATCTTTCCGTAAGCGTCGCGAAGAATGTCGCGCACCTCGGGCACGGCCAACCCGTCGAGCGATTTCGGATTCGCCTCAAAAAAGCGAAGCAACGGTTCGAGTTGATGTTTTGCCTGGAGCTCGAGCCAGGCATTCCAGGCCGGCTCTTCAAATTCGCCGGGCGCGAGATGTCCGATTCCATCGTTGTGCGGCAAGCCGGCTCGGGTGAATAGTTCGGAAACAAGACGCGAAAGAGCGCCGGCGCGGGGAAAGAATATTCCGAGACGACTGCACGATGGCTCTGCCAGGAATTCAAGGGCCGCGGCGAAAATGGCGCGAGCCTGCTCGGTGGCGTTCAGTCCCACGAAGAAATGAGATTCTTCCCTGCTCGGCGAATCGACTGCCACGTCCGTGGCCTGAATAAGATCGGCGAACGGACGAATGCGGTCTGTCTGGCTGGTAAAAGGCGTCGCCGCGCCGAATTCCTGTTCCCAGCTTCCGATCCAAGCTTCATCGGCAGCGCGAGTCGAGTCGCGCGGATATTCGAGAACAACGGTCCCGTTTCTCGATGAAAGAATGGCTGATTGCAGTAAAGGCCAGAGTTGCCAGTAGGCAGCGGTGAAGCCGGTCAACAGCAGATGGCTAAACCGTGGCGGCTTCGCTGCAGATTTATCCCTCGCCGCACGGTCGGCTTCGTGAACAAGCTGGAAATCGCAGCTTCGGACCAGATCCTGGAACCCGTTGATGATCTCGATGGGCGCCGGCGTTTCCGTTTGATCGAAGTTCCAGCCCGCTGCTCCCATTTCATCAAACACCCGAAGCAAATTGTCGGGCGCGCGTGAGATTGACTTCGCGATTAAAGCGAGATCGTTATCCTCGGATGTGGCGACGGATTCGGCCGCAGCCGCCAGCAGCAGGCGCAAATGTTCGCGTAACGGCACCGTAGCTGCGCCATCGGCCAAAAGCAGCTCACGAAGCCGCGGTGGTGTGAGAAATCTTACCCCTAACAGGGAAACGGAGTTTTCCAGGAGCTTCGCGCGGAGAAAGGCCGCGCTGCTTGGGAATGGCGTCACCACTGCGACCGGCGCGCTGCTTTGGAGAGATGCGAGCGCGGCGCCTTGAAACCAGGGCAAGACAACGCTCTCCCAAGCTGCTGGAAACGATGATCCAATGTGCAGTGAGACCGCGCGTTTTGCTGGTTCGGACTTTCTGCGGGGCATCCGGAACGGTAGCAGATTTTATGACGGCGCGATGGCAGCTGATTTCGGGTCACGCAGCTTGCGCAGATCGCCCGTGCGCTGAGTCACGCCGATGCGATCCAAGTATTCGAGAAGCGGAATCACAACGCGTCGCGAGCTTCCGAGTTTCTCACGGAGCTGACTCGCCGTGGCCGGGCCATTCCTTGAAATGAAATCTGAGACCGCCACGCGTATTTCATCCAGAGACCCTCGAAGCAGAACGATCTCCTCGCTGATGTCGATGATCTCACCTTGCTCGATCAAAAATCGCAGGGCGTGCTGTTGCTGTTGATCTTTTGCGAGTTCTTTGCGTCCGGGCGGATCGAAAGGCTTTGCTGCGAGCCCTGCCCGGACTTTGTCGGCGGCCACCTTCAATCCCGGTGGCAGGCTGGCGTGGTGCGACGCTCGCGCAATTTTGGAACCCGAACGGACAAACTCGCTTCGGCAAAGATCGAGAATCAACGCATCGAAAACGGCCGCTGAAATAGAACCCAGTCCAGCGCGCAAATCATTCAGCTCGAGGCCGCGACGTTCCGGATGTGTTTTGTGGGCTGCGTCGATGAGCTTTGCGACACGCCCGCGCAATTCGCGCCAGACGAGCATCTTTGCGACGACGTTGTCAGTCAGCAGAATTTCTCCGTGATGCGCCAATCGTTTCAATGCCATCGCAATTTCGCCTGTGCTGAAACGCGAGTGCTCGAGCAGGCGAGATGGTTCCAGCACATCGCCACGCGCAATCTCCGTCCAAACGGCAAGATCGACATCGTCCGGAGCAGCCGCGCGTGATGCGAGAAGCGCGCGTTCCTGATTCGATCGGAAATCCTCGAGATTGAAAACCAGGCCGCCCGCGACCGTGTGACGGCCCGACGCGTCGCGTACTATTAAGCGATCACCCACAAATGCGAGCAGCGGAGCATCCAGTCGAAGCTCCGCAACCGCGCTTTTCCCAGTCCCAAGTGAATCAGCCTGCGGAAAAACCACTTTCGCGAGTGCACGGGTGGCGCCGTGGTGCACGAAAGCTGATGTGCCCGATTTAATTGGCGTGGCCCGTTGCAATCGCGCTGAGCGTGTAAGGAGAACCTGCAATTTTGAAGCCGGTTCAAACGCTCGGTTGCTGAAGATGACATCGCCACGCTTCACGTCCGTTCCAATTTTTAAGTCGGGCAGGTTTATCGCGGTGCGGGTTCCCGGTTCAACAAGATCGACGTCCCGACCATGAGTCTGAACCGAGCGAATTCGCGCCGAAGCGCCTCCCGGTTGAACAAACACGTCGTCACCCACGCGACACGCGCCATCTATCAGCGTTCCGGTCACAATCGTCCCAATTCCTTGTAGTGTGAATGCGCGATCCACAAACAGTCGCGCTTTACCGATGTCTCGCGGCGCCGGCAACGCCGCGAATTCGTGAGCGAGCGCGCTTTTGAGTTCTTCGAGACCAGTGCCGGTACGGACCGAAGTCGGAATAATTGGCGCACTGGCGAACGGAGTGTCGCGCAGTTGTTCGCGAACTTGATCGCGGACGTTGTCGAGTTCCGCGATATCGCTTTTGGTCAAAGCAACGACGAGGCGTTTCACGCCGAGATAGCAAAGAATCTGCAGGTGTTCTTCTGTTTGCGGCATCCAACCCTCGTTCGCCGCGACTGCAAGCAGTGCGAGATCGATCGAGCCGACTCCAGCGATCATATTCCGGACGAAATCCTCGTGTCCTGGAACGTCGATGATGCCGACGGAGAAAGTTGAAGGTTGGTCCGAGCTCGCCACCGGACGAGTCCGTCCAGTCGGCGGACCGGACTGGCATTCGTTGAGGGTTGAAGGGGGAACAGAAAGCTGGAGGTGAGCGAATCCTAAATCGATTGTGATGCCGCGAGCTTTTTCTTCCGGCAACCGATCCGGGTCGGTGCCGGTCAGGGCTTTGACGAGCGCGCTCTTGCCATGATCGACGTGACCCGCCGTGGCGAGGATGAAATTTGTCATTGCGTGGTGCACGCAGTGCGAATGGCGTCGACGACCAGATCATCCTGGTGAAAGAAGATCGTGCGCAAATCGAGCTTGAATCGGCCGTCGTTGATGTAGCCGATCACCGGCGGCTCAGAAGAGCGAAGGGCCCGCGCGAAGTCCTCGAGCGAGCGGCCTTCGGGCAGAATGTCGATTGTGATCGACGGGATGATGGATCGCGGAAGTGTTCCGCCGCCGACTTTGGCGCTTCCTATGCCGATTGTGATCTTCGCCGGCAATCCTCGCAACCGGGTGACCATCGCTGCAGCGCGCGCTCGCAATTCGTCTTTCGGGATCTGAACAAGCGAAAGCGCAGGAATTTCGCTGGTGACCTGGTTGAGGTGAAGATCGACCGTTGTTTGCATTGCGGCCATAGTGAGTTTGTCGCATCGCAATGCACGAAATAGCGGTTGGCGTTTCAGCGCGTCGATCAATCGCCTTTTTCCGGCAATAATTCCTGCCTGTGGTCCGCCAAATAATTTGTCCCCGCTGAAACAAACGAGATCCGCACCGGCCTTGAGCGATTCCGACGGTGTCGGCTCGTGATGATGAAGTCCGATTTGTTCGGTCGCGACGGTCGCGCCGCTTCCCAGGTCTTCGACAAACGGAACGCGTTTCTTGTTCGCCAGCGCGGCCAGGTCTGCGACGGATGGCGATTCGACAAAACCGCTCATGAAAAAATTGCTACGATGCACTTTCAGAATCAGCGCCGTTTGTTTGTTAATGGCGCGCGCGTAGTCACTGATTGTCGTCTTGTTGGTGGCGCCGACTTCGCGCAGTTTCGCGCCGCTGGCTTCGAGGATTTCGCCAATTCGAAACCCGCCGCCGATCTGGACAATCTCGCCGCGGGAAATCAGCACTTCGGTTTTCGCTCCGATGAAGTGGCGAATGATCAAGACCAGCGCCGCCGCGCAATTGTTCACGATCGTCGCGGCTTCAGCCTGGCAAAGGACGGTCAGCGCTCGCTCGAGATAGGCACCGCGTCGGCCGCGGTCTCCAGTCTTCAGATCAAGTTCTATGTTATTATAAGCAGACGCGATATTCCGAAGGACTTCAGCCGCCCCCTGGGGAAGTGGCGAGCGGCCGAGGTTCGTGTGAATGACCACTCCCGTGCCGTTGATCACTGGCTGAATCCGACTCGCTCGAAGTGTTTCAATTGCAGCGAGAACCAATCCGATAATTGCAGTCAGCTCCGGGATTTTCTTACCGCGACGGATCTGTTCGAGCTCACGACGAACAAGGTCGACGATCAGCGGGCGCGGCAGATCAACTTGCCCTAATGACTCAAGGACAGCACTCACCGCCGGAATCGCTCGACGCGAAGACTTTATTTTGTCCCGCATATCAATCTGGCTTTTCGTCGCGTGATCCGGCCGATGACGGCAGCACAGGGTGTCCGGGCCTTCTCGAGAACGCGAAGGACCTTTGGCAGTTGCGATTTACGCACGGAGAGCAGCAGGCCGCCGCTGGTTTGTGCATCGGCCAGCAGAATGCGCACTGTGGGCGAGCTCGATCTTAGATCCGCGATCTTCATCGCGGTTTTCAAATTGTCACGAGTGCCGCCCGGAATGCAGTCGCGCTTAATTAGCTCAAAGATCTCGTCGTTGATTGCTGGAATGCGCTCCGGAAAAATTTCTGCGCTGACTTTGCTCGCGCGGCACATGTTCGCCAGGTGACCGAGCAAACCAAAGCCCGTGACGTCGGTTGCGGCGCGAACGAGTTTTCGTTCGGCGAGGTCGGCGCCAACCCAATTTGTCCGCGACATCAGCGCAATCACTTTCCGGGCGAGGGCAGGCGAGGCGAGGCGGCGCTTGATTGCAGTAGTGGCAATTCCGGTTCCGAGCGGTTTCGTAAGGACGAGGACATCCCCGGCCCGGGCGTTCGCGTTGCTAAGAATGTTGCGACGATCGACAATTCCAGTGACTGCGAGACCATAAATCGGCTCCGGGTTGCGAATGGAATGTCCGCCAATGATCGCGCAGCCGGCTTCGGCTGCCTTTTTCAAGCCGCCGCGCAGAATTTTGGCGATTGTTTTTGACGAAACAAGATGTTGAGGAAAGCCCATGAGATTCAACGCGGTGATCGGCCGTCCGCCCATCGCAAAAACGTCCGACAGGGCGTTGGCGGCCGCGATTTGTCCGTAGGCGAACGGATCGTCCACGATCGGAGTGAAAAAATCCACGGTCTGCACGAGCGCTCGACGCGAGTCCAGGCGATAGACGCCGGCGTCATCGAACGTGCTTGAGTTAACGAGCACATTGCGATTTCGATAGGTCGGTAGCTGACGCAAAACTTGCGACAGGGCCTGTTGGCTCAGCTTGGCTGCTCAACCGGCACAGGACGACAACGATGTTAGCTTGCGGATCTGTTCGCGCGACACGCGGATTCACCTCCTTTCGGAAAATTGTAGTGGCTGGCGTGTCGCCTGCGTGATGCGGCCGACACGGCCGCCGCTACAGTTAGATTGAGGCGGAGAGGATAGGAATCGAACCTATCTCGCTGCTTGCGCAGTGACGGCGGTTTTGAAGACCGCGAGGACCACCAGGCACCCTTCACTCTCCGAAACAGCAAAAGCTGAAAAGCTGAAACGCTGAAAAGCTGAAACCAGAAAGGGGTAAGATTATTTAAGCTTTTTGATCTGGCTGACGATGGAATCGAAGTCCGGCCAGTCGCCGGAATCGAGTTTGGAGTGGAGCAGTTTTCCATTGGCGCGAATTTCGAAGGCGCCCCCGCTCGAAGGAATGAGGGTGAGCGCTTTGATGCGTTCGCCGAGTTCAAGAATTTTGGTCGCCAAACTGACGGCCTTCGGCGTGTAATTTCAAACGACGCAATATTCGATCGAGACTTCCGTCTTCACCCGGCGCGAGCTCCTTTCCACAAAAAGGGTAAGAAAGTTCGGAGACTCGGTCAAGGTGTGAGCCCGCCGGGGTTTGGGAATGTGTCGACGAGCGTGCGCGAAAAGCGGTCGCGGTTTTCTGACTTCCGCGACCGCCCTTCTAACCCATTTCCAAATGCGCCTTGAAGCGGAAGGTCAAAATATTACGAATCCGTAATGTTTGTCTATTACAAGTTTGTAATTCTATCCAGTGGCTTAATTAGGCACTGGCGTTTAGCGGTTACGAGTTGAGGCAGGCGCTTCGCCACCGGCTTCAGCGCCCTGACCGCCACCACCAAAATAGTAAGAAAACACGACGAAGAGTTCCATCACTGGAGATTTGTGGTTTACGCCGAACAACGGCGAAACATCAACCCGCATGTTATGACCCGGCCGCCAGGCTGCGGTCGGTCCGATCACAAAGCTGTTGTAGGGAGTGCCGCGACTGGTCTTGTCGCTAAAGCTGCGGAATTGGGATTCGATTCCAACCTTCAACTCCTCCCACGAAGCTTCGATTCCGGCCACGGGTTCAACATTCTTACCCGGGGAGCCTTTGGAATCGTGCGGCGGAGGTGAGGGTGGCGCCGAATGGAACAAATGAATTGGAGTAACGATACTATTGGCGATTCCCCATTCGCGGCCACGGTCGCCCGCGGTTTCTTGCTCGAAGAAGGTGTTCATCGCCCATTCGATCTTGTCGAAGAAATCTTCCGAGAGGAGCAGCCGCAATTCGTAGGCGTCTGGGATTTCTTCTCCTTTGTCGAACCCACCGGGCCCAAACTTACGGGCAGGGGTGGGCGCCCCTTCGTCGTGCAAAATGTTTCCGATCCCGATTTTGTATTCAGCGAAGATCGTGGGGTTCAGAGGGATCTTGTCCCAATCAGCAAATGCGTAGCGCGCTTCAACGCTAAACGTCGCGTCCTGAGTATCTCCGTCGTAATGCTGGACGTCGTTTTCGAAAGCAATGTTAAACCGATACGGCAAACCAATCTCACATTCTTCGGTGAAATGATGATCAGGGTTGCGGAAGTGGACGACATCGTCCTCGTAAATCAGGCTGGCGTAAACAGCGCCGGGCGGGAGGACGTAAGCGTTCGTCAGCGGAGAAAACCGCGACTGTGAGAAACTGGTCGGCGCGCCGTATGCGCTGGGCAACGGTTCAGCCGTCACTTCGATTTGCTGAGACGCAGCGACTTGCGCCCGTAATAGAGCAGTCGGAGCAAGTAACCCGGTGATTAGGGCGAGACTGAAGAATTGCGAAATACGCGTGAATCGGGATGGTGCGATCATGATCGGTTAAGGCTAAATCGAAGCGGGATTGTTGGACGCCCGTATAATTACAAAATCGTAATAGATATGTCTATGACAAAATCGTAACTTTACGATTCGAATGTAGGGGCTCGTGGAAGACTACGCCTTGCCCGGAAAGATGAGGGCCACGGTGGTTCCTCGACCCAGGGCGCTCTCGACCGCGACCGAACCGCCGTGCAAGTCGACGATCGATTTGACCAGGGCCAGCCCCAGACCGGTCCCGGCGGAGCTGCGCGACGCGTCGCCGCGGTAAAAACGGTCGAATACTCGCGGAAGATGTTCTGGGGCGATTCCGGAGCCGGAATCGCGGACCGAGATTTCGCTACCCTTGACGGATTGCCGAAGCGAGAGATGGATCTGGCCGCCCTGCGGGGTAAACCGAAGCGAGTTCTCGACCAAATTTCCGACCGCGCGATTGAAAAGGAGCGGGTCTGCGAATACATCGGCCTCGCCGTCGCAAGTGATCTTAATATGAGCGTCTTCGGCAGACACTTCATAGAAAGAGGCGATTTTCTCAATCGCGAAGCGTCCGCTAAACACGGAACGATTCACTTGTTGCTCGGCCGATTCGGAGCGCGCCAGAAATAGAAGATTGTCGATGATGGCGGAAAGCCGTTCGCATTCGGCAGCCGCTGATTCGATTACCGCGCGATATTGTTCGGGACGGCGATCGCGGCTGAGCGCGACCTGGGCTTCACCGAGCATATTGCCAACCGGTGTCCGCAGTTCATGGGCGAGGTCGGCTGAGAATTGAGAAAGGCGCGTAAAAGAATCGTCGAGGCGGCCAAGCATATCGTCGAACGAAGCGGCGAGCGGCCGAAGCTCAGCTGGCCAGCGTCCCGGATCGATCCGTTCGTTCAAGTGAGCCGGGTGAACGCGTTCGAGCGCGCGACGCATCTGCCCCAGCGGACGCAAGCCACGCCGCGTAACGGTAATGGCGATAAGTGCCGACGCGATCACTCCAAGGCCGAGGACGAGAGCGAGCAGAGTTCGAAATTGTTTTCGGAATCGCGCATCGGCCGAACGATCTTGAGCAATCTGAACAATGTAATTCCGTCCGTCCAGGGTCTCGTTCTGCACCCGGAGCGAAAATAGTTTTTGGTCATCGCTATAATCGGTCGGCGGCTGCGCCGCAGAGGTTGAGGTTGGTGATGAAAAAACAAAAGCAGGAAGGAGACGGTCCATGCCGGGCGTTTCTGCTACCACGTTTCCACCAGGGCCGATGATCCGTATCCAGTAGATGGCAGCTTCGCCGGTGCGAGGACTCTTCAACTCCTCGGTTAGCGAGTTGATCCCATCTGGTTGTCTCAGTTCGGTTCCAATTGCGGCCACTTTGTCGGCCAGGACGGCGTTGTCCTCTTCGAAGGCGTGACGAACAACGATCCAGTAGAACACGCCGAGACTGCAGGAGAGCAGGAGAGTTGCCCAAACGGTAAAGAGCAGCACCAGCTGCGTCGCGATGGAACGCGGTTCAGTGCGACTTGAGAACATAGCCGACGCCGCGAATGGTGTGGACGAGCTTCTTCTTGAACGGATCGTCGACCTTGGCGCGCAATCGACGCACGACAACGTCAACCACGTTGGTGTCGGTGTTGAAAGCAATACCCCAGACATGTTCGGCGATCTCTTTGCGGGAAACGACCTCGCCGCCCGCGCGCGCCAAATGGGTCAAAAGGAGGAATTCTTTCGGCGTCAGATTCAGCGGAACAGCGTGACGCGTTGCTCGATGGTGACGGGTATCGATTTCCAGATCCTGGATCCGAATTTCGTCGGACTTGGCTGGCGTACGGCGCAATAGCGAGCGTACCCGGGCCAGCAATTCGGAAAAGGCGAAGGGCTTCACGACATAATCGTCGGCGCCAAGCTCGAGTCCTTTAACGCGATCGCGGACGCTGTCGCGAGCAGTCAGAAAAATGACAGGGGTGTTCACGCCCGCTTCGCGCAATTCTTTGACCAAGGTCCAACCGTCCATTTTTGGCAGCATGATGTCGACGATCAGAAGATCGAACTCGCCGGTGCGGGCTGCGGTCAGAGCAGTGTCTCCATCGCGAGCGATCTGGACCCGAAACCGAGCTTCGCGAAGCCCCTTGGCCAGGAAACCGGCAGTTTTTCTTTCATCCTCAACGACAAGTATCTTCACACTCTAATCTTATATACAAAAAGGCCGCTTCCGAGGAAGCGGCCTTTGAAAAGAAAAACTCCTTTGATTTCGACGGCGGCGCCGTGCCTGAAAGAACTGCGATTTACCCTACGGCAACGCGGTTCCTGACTTGGATTGAACGAGTCCGATGTCCGAACTGTTAATCGATCCGTTTACCGTCACGTCTTCGCAGAAGTTTGCGTTGCCCTGACAGTCCGGGCGACGGTACAAAGTCTTAGAAGCTCGACAATGAATTAGTTGCGGCGATGACGGCGCAGCACGTTCAATCCGAAAGAACCGAGTGCACTCAGGCCTAACAAGGAGAGCGTGGCTGGTTCCGGCACCGCCGTTGGGTTGAAAAAGACGATCGCGTCCAGAAGTGCTACGCTTGCGCCGACGTCAGTTACCGCGCCTGTCGCGGTATCGATCGTCACAAGGTGCGTCGATTTGTCCAAATCGATGTCCACTCCGTAAAGCGTTCCGCCCGCGTTGAACGCCATTGCATCAATGCTCCCTAAAGGAGCCGGCGCGCCGGAAAACGTTGCTACGGTTGTGACCGAGCCATTAGTCTTATTGTATTGAACCAGCTGCTGGTTTGCGCCCGTCGGGGCCCCGAAAATTTGTCCGGCGCTGTTGGCTGCCACGCCGGCCCCGTTGATGGAAGCCGCCGCAATGCCGGAGCTGCCTACGGCTGTAGCGGCGCCAGTTGTCACGTCGATCGAGTAGAGGTTTCCGTCATTCGACCCGGTGCCGTACAAAGTTGCGGTTGTGCCGTCGAACGTGAGGTCGGCCATTGTTTCGCTGCCGACGCCAAAAGCTCCGATAAAAGTTACCGCGCCAGTGGAGGGGTCGATTGCCACCAGGCTCCTTGCGCTGCTTGCCGATTTGTTCGACGTCGAGCCATAGAGTATGCCGGTTACATTATCGAAAGCCAGCCCGGTAACCGCGTACACGTTGAAGCCACTAGCAAGGAAGCCGATCTCTGTCGCAACTCCGGTAGTTGGATCGATCCGATACAGATCACCCGCTGCTCCGCCTGTGGTTCCGAGAAGAACTTCCTGAGCCAGTACGCCCGTCAGACTTGAGAGCAAACAAAGACCGAGAAAAAGAATTCTGCGCATCCGTTTCATCCGGGCCCCTACGGTAAGATTACTTGCTTTGACTTTTAAATGTAAAGGCCAATCGGGGAAGAGTTCGAGGCGGGCGTGCGAACGCCACTCGACAGAGATTTCTCGCGGCCTTTTTTCGATCTTCGCCGCGGGTACAAAAAACTGCGCTGACCGAACGTCAGAGCAGCGACTCCATCGCGAGCGATCTGGACCCGACAAAGAAGCGGCTAATTGCGGGCGATAGGAGCGGTTCCGCCTGTACCCGGTGTGACGGTGACGTTGCTTATGCTTACCCCTACCCAAGCGATTGCCGGAGCAGGGCGATTAGCTGGTCGAAAACGTTGGCTGGCTCGGCGCCGCGAAACTGAACACCGTCAGCCGCCAGCGACTGAACAAGAATATTTTTTGCCTAGGGAAGCGTTGTTCCAACCTGCGCTTGGGTAATACTAACGTCTCCGTTGCTTATAGTTCCGTTCGCATTCACGTCCTCGCGGAAGTTGGAGGAAGTGA
>DATMOU010000055.1:0-30409 GCA_035568035.1 Chthoniobacterales bacterium
GTGAAGGAAGGCGGCGTGACCGTCTCCGACGACGACGCTGACGGAAAAATTCACGGCCGCAATCTCCAGAAACCGCTCGCCGCCGTGCAGATGGGTCTGATTTACGTCAATCCCGAAGGTCCGGACGGAAACCCGGATCCGTTGAAGGCGGCACATGACATCCGTGAAACGTTCAGTCGCATGGCGATGAACGACGAGGAAACCGTGGCCTTAATCGCCGGTGGTCACTCGTTCGGCAAAACCCACGGCGCCGCCCCGAAATCGCATGTCGCGCCTGAACCGGAAGCTGTCGGCCTCGAAGAGCAGGGCTTCGGCTGGAAGAATAGCTTCGGTACCGGCAAAGGTGCGGACACGATCACGAGCGGGTTGGAAGTCACCTGGACGACCACGCCGACGAAGTGGGGTAACGGGTTTTTTAAGCACCTGTTCGGCCACGAATGGGAGCTTACGAAAAGTCCAGCCGGTGCCCATCAGTGGGTGGCCAAGGGAGCCGTTGCGACGGTGCCGGACGCACACGATCGATCAACGAAGCACCGACCGACCATGCTAACTACGGATCTCTCGCTACGATTCGACCCGGCCTACGAACCGATCTCGCGACGGTTTATGGAGCACCCGGATCAGCTCGCCGACGCGTTCGCCCGAGCCTGGTTCAAGCTCACGCATCGCGACATGGGACCGCGCGCGCGTTATCTCGGTCCGGAAGTTCCCGAAGAAGACCTGATCTGGCAGGATCCCGTGCCTGCGGTGAATCACAAATTGATCGACGCGAAGGATATCGCCTCACTGAAGGCCAAGATCCTTGCGTCCGGTCTAACCATAGCGGAGCTGGTTTCGACGGCGTGGGCGTCAGCATCCACTTTCCGCGGCTCGGACAAACGCGGAGGCGCGAACGGCGCCCGTGTTCGTTTGGCACCGCAAAGACAGTGGGAAGTAAATCAGCCTGCTCAGCTGGGCAGCGCGCTCAAAAAGTTGGACGAAATTCAGAGCGCGTTCAATCGCGAGCAGTCTGGCGGCAAAAAGGTCTCGCTATCCGATCTCATCGTGTTGGGTGGATGCGCTGGTGTCGAGCAAGCGGCCAAAAACGCAGGCCTCAACGTGACGGTACCGTTTACGCCGGGACGCACGGATGCGTCGCAGGAGCAGACCGACATCGAATCGTTCGCTGTTCTTGAGCCGATCGCAGACGGCTTCCGCAACTATATCAAAGGCAAGTACACGATCCCGTCCGAGGCACTCTTAATTGATAAGGCGCAGTTGCTAACATTGACCGCGCCCGAAATGACGGTGCTCGTCGGCGGGTTGCGTGTCCTGAATACCAACTCTGGGCAAACGCCGCACGGTATGTTCACCAAACGACCGGAGGCGCTGACTAACGACTTCTTTGTGAATCTGCTCGACATGAGCACGGAGTGGAAACCGCTGTCGCATGAGGCGGACATCTTTGAAGGCCGCGATCGGAAGACAGGCAAACGCAAGTGGACCGCTTCCCGAGTGGACCTTGTCTTTGGCTCGAACTCGCAACTGCGTGCATTAGCCGAGGTCTACGCCAGTTCGGACGCGGAGAAAAAGTTCGTCAACGAGTTTGTTGCAGCTTGGAACAAGGTGATGAACCTTGATCGCTTCGATCTTGCTTAATCTCCTTGGTCAGAATTCGTTAACGGATTGTTGGGCCATCGCCGAGTGACCATGAGCAAACACGTTAGCATTTCGCCTAACGAAGCCGCGGATCGTCTCGCTATTCGCGAGCTGGTCGAAGCCTATGCACATTGCGCCGATCGTCGCGAGGCGAAAGGTCAGATGTCTCTCTTTACCGCGGACACCCACTTTGTGGTCTACATGGACGCCAAAGATCCGACACCCTCACAGGAGCTGCACTCGCGCGAGGCGCTCGCTCCAGTGTTCGCAGAGCTGAATAAGTACGAGGCCACGACCCACTTTGTCGGACAGAGCACAATCTTCACGCTGACGCCCGACCAAGCCACCGGGGAAGCATACTGCCTGGCGCATCACATTACGGTCGATCGTGGACAGCGACATTTGATGCTCGCCTCGCTTCGGTACCTAGACACATTCGTGAAAATCGACGGCGGGTGGTTTTTCTCAGAGCGCCGGCTTTACGTCGATTGGCTGGAGGAGCGAGCACTGTCATGACGCGGACCAATCTGGCGGTTTCGGACAAACGACTATTTTTTTGACGCAGCTTCTTTGGCACACTGCCAGAATTTTTCGGCGGCTGGGCTGAGTCGGCCTTTTATTCCGACGATGCCGACCGAGATTGGTTTCGGCTCAGGAGTAACGTGCACAAATTTTACTCGGTTTCCAAAACTGAGACCAAAAGTGTCCGCACCAATGGCGACCCCGGTTCCTGCTTCGACGGCCGAAATAACGCCAGAAGAACTATCGTGCTCCTCCACCACGCGCGGTTTCTGTTTCAACTTCGAAAAGATCATCGAGAGATAATCATAGTAATTCGGATAATCTTCGCGGGTGAGACCAATCAACGGTTCGGTCGCGACCTCGGTAATCGGAACGGTGCGGCGTCGGGCAAACGGATGCTGCAGGGCGACCGCCACGCAAACGCGCTCGTGAAACAACTCCTCATAGCGCAGGTCCTGCAACGCACTAGCCTTGAGGGGAGGAACGATCAATCCGAGTTGAAGCCGGCCATCGCGTATCCCGTCGAGAATGTCTTTGTTGCTCCAATCGTGCAATCTGACATGCACGTTTGGCATTTTTCTCTGAAATGCCCGTAAGGTTTTCGGCAGAATTTCGGCAGTTGGCGTCGGTGAGTAGCCGACGTGGAGCTCGGTGGGCTCTGCGCTTGCAACGGCGCGCGCTTTGGTGACGGCTTCGTCCGCGTTTTGCAATAACGCGCGCGCATTGTCGAGGAACGCGCGGCCTGCATCGGTCAACCGAACTGACTTGGCCGTGCGTTCGAGCAAGGAAAATCCAAGTTCGTCTTCGAGATCGCGGATTTGCCGGCTGAGCGCGGGCTGCGAGACATGCAACTTCAGCGCCGCACGCGAGACGTTTTCCATCTCGGCCACCGCCACGAAGTAGCGCAGGTGCCTGAGTTCCACGGCCCACTAAGAGTATGTCTGTTGGTTATGCTGAGGCAAGAAACATAGTCTTTCCCAAGATCGACATGCCGGCGCGATGATGTCCGCATGAAGAATCAACTACTGAAAGAGAAAAAGCTGCTCCCGCCGGACGATCTGCAGCGCATATCGAAGGTAGTCAACCCCGACTCGGATCCGAATCTGCCACACATTGGTTTGGTCGGAGACACTTATACCATTCTGCTCTCGGCCAATGATACCAACGGCCGTTATTGCTTGATTGACATGCACGTTCCGCCGGGCGGCGGACCGCCGCCACACCGGCATGATTTCGAGGAAACCTTTGTCATCGTTGAAGGGGAAATCGAGGCCACGTTTCGCGGAGAAAAACGCGTGTTGAAGGCCGGCGACACAATTCACATTCCAGCCAATGCGCCGCATCAGTTTCACAATTCCTCTTCCGCCGCGGTTCGAATGCTTTGCATCTGCGCGCCTGCCGGGCAGGAAGAATTCTTTACGGAAGTAGGCACGCCGGTCGCAACGCGCATTACACCTCCTCCAAAGCTCGGCAAAGCAGCTCAGGAGGCATTCATCAAGAAAGTGCAAGAGCTTGCGCCGAAGTATCGAACCGAGCTGCTCAAAGGTTAGCGCATGCCGCGCGGGCATCGAAAATGAAAGCGATTCGAATTCACAACTACGGCGGACCGGAGATCCTCAAGTACGAAGATGCTCCGCGTCCGCAGCCACAAGCGGGTGAAGTTCTCGTCCGCGTTCACGCAGCGGGAGTCAACCCGATCGATTGGAAAGTTCGTGAAGGCCACATGAAAGACTTCTGGCCTCATGCATTCCCGCTCATTCTCGGATGGGACTTGTCCGGAGTAGTCGAGGAACTCGGACCGGGTCCCGCCGCGGCGGGACGATTCAAGATCGGCGACGAGGTTTACAGCCTGCCTGACCCGACACGCAACGGCGCCTACGCTGATTACATCGTCGTTCGCGAACCAGAACTCGCGCTCAAACCGAAGTCGCTTCATCACATTCGCGCCGCGGCAGTGCCTTTGGCTGCCCTGACCGCGTGGCAATCGTTGTTCGACACCGCGCAACTGCAGCCAGGCCAGCGCGTGTTGATCCATGCCGGCAGCGGCGGAGTGGGCCATTTCGCTGTGCAACTCGCGAAGTGGAAAGGCGCGTACGTTTTCGCGACGGCCTCTACTAAAAATCAGGACTTGCTGCGCGAGCTCGGCGTGGACGAGCCGATCGATTACACGCAACAACGATTCGAAGATATCGCGCGAAAAATCGACGTTGTCCTCGACACGCTTGGCGACGAAACTCAGGAACGCTCCTGGTCAGTTTTGATAAAGGGAGGAAATCTCGTTTCGTTAGTCCAGCCGCCGTCGGAGGAGAAAGCTAAAGAACTCGGCGTTCGGGCTGCGCTCCTCGGCGCGCAACCGAACGGCGGACAGCTCGCAGAGATCGCGAAGATCATCGACTCGGGCAAACTCGCGCCGATAATCGATCGCATCCTTCCGCTCATCGAAGCCCGCCGGGCGCATGAGTTAAGTCAATCCGGCCACACTCACGGAAAAATGGTCCTGCGGGTCAAGAACGGAGACGGAACCCTCGAAAGGAAACAGTCATGATCGCGGGCTCAACTCTTCGTGAATTCACTAAGAATTCGCGAACTTTTGCCGCGTTTGCGCCCGGCAAAAATCGAGCTCCACAATTTTTTTCCCCTCGTAAATCAGCTTCCCGGAAGTTTGATGGCATTCGATATGCGAATGCCGGCGCCAACGAAAGGAATCTCAACCCATGAAACCGATACCTGGAACATTGCAAGAAGGAGGAGCTGGATTTCACACGACGCACTGGACTTTAGTTCTGCGCGCTCGACAAACTCAGTCGGAGATATCGGCGCAAAAGGCGGTTTCGAATTTCTGCGAAGCCTACTGATGACGACCTCTACCTCTATATATAATATGCTCGCACTAATTAATCCCGCAGCTCTTCCTGCTCTGCGAATCGCGGCGACGTTTTTCTTCGTCATCTATTTGCTATTCGGCGCGTATATTTTTCGCAATCGTCACCGATTCTTTGGCCGCGACCCAAGCGTCGACAACGACATTCCGGCCGCTCGCCACATGCGCGTCGAAGTCGTCCTGATCCCCTGGCTCGCTGTGACGACGCTTGTTCTGATTCTGCTGATCCGATTCTGGATCGGTTAACGAGCGCGGCCGTTCGTTCATCGAGCTGATCCGTCTTTGCCAAGGTACGAGCGAAAAAGGTCAAGATTCTCTGAAATTTCAGGCCTTAGAAGCTTGAGAAAGGGATGGGAGATCAAGATGAAACGCAACACCAGTCGAGCCGGAAACGACTATCCGAGGTGCAGTATGCCTGTTGGGTATGCTGAGGGAAGAAACATCGTCTTTCCCGAATTGCCTCGGCGGTCCGATCGTGTTGCCATGAAAACTTCAGGTAACGCGGCCAATAACATGAGCAGAAGGATTGCGGTTAACCAGCATCACGTTACGTCGCGAACGAAACCTGCCGTCGTTCAACCTTCCGCGCCTGGGCTGATTGCTGAATGGCAGCAACGCGGACCAGAAACACTTTCCGGATACGCACTGCGAAAGTTGCGCTTCGCCTTGGCGCCGTCGCAGCCCGTGACAACCGCGAAGGTAGTCGCTTAGGAGGATGACATACAATGAAGAAGACGAAAATAATTATCGCTGGCGGCGGATTTGCCGGTCTCTATGCCGCAAAGTGTCTAGATAAGAAATTGGCGCGCAGGCCGGACATCGAAGTGACGCTGATCAGTCGCGAAAATTTTATTCTCTTCACGCCGATGCTGCATGAAGTCGCCGCCGGCGATCTTTCACCGAGCGACATCGTTAATCCGCTCCGGCGCATTCTGCGCCATGTCAACGTCGTTCAAGCTGAGATTCAGGCGATAGACCTGACGACAAAGAAAATTCGCTGTCTCGCCGGCGTACGGGACATGGAGCTTGAGTTCGAGTTCGACCATCTCCTCCTCACGATGGGTTCGGAAACAAACTTTTTTGATATGCAAGGGGTGCGGGATTGGGCGGTAACAATGAAAAGCCTTTCCGACACCACGCTTCTGCGCAATCGAATGGTGGCGTTGTTAGAAGAAGCTTCCCTGCAAAAGGACGAGGCGACACGCAGAGAGCTACTCACTTTCGTTACCGCTGGCGGCGGCTTCGCCGGTGTCGAAACTACTGGCGCCGTTAACGACTTCGTGCGCGAAACGGTGAAGTTCTATCCATCGCTGCGCGAACAGATGATTCGAGTGGTGGTGGTCCATCCGGGGAAGTTCCTTTTACCGGAACTGGGCGAGGAGCTGGGACGTTACGCCGAACAAAAATTGTCTAAACGCAACGTAGAAATAATCAAAGGCGTGCGTGTCGCGGGGTATGATGGTTCGGTCGTCAAGCTGACTGACGGTAAATCAATTCCTGCCTCGACCCTCATCTGGACCGCAGGTGTGAAACCAAGTCCGGTCATTGCACAGTTACCTTGCCAGAAGGAACATGGCCGACTCCTGGTGAGCGAGTACCTGGCGGTGACTGGAGTTCCCGGCTTATGGGCAGCGGGCGATTGCGCAGCCGTACCGATCCTGCACACGGAAACCTTTCATCCACCGACCGCACAACATGGTTTACGTCAAGGCGTCGTTGCAGCGAAGAACATCGCCGCAGTGGTTCTAGACCGGCCACTGCAGTCCTTCCGCTTTACGACACTGGGACAACTGGCGACCATCGGTCGTCGCACGGGCGTCGCGATGGTTTTCGGATTCAAGTTCTCCGGCTTAATCGCCTGGGGAATGTGGCGAAGCATTTATTTAATGAAACTGCCCCGCCTGGCCAAGAAGCTCCGCGTCATGATGGATTGGACGCTGGATCTCTTGTTCGGCCGAGACATCGAACAAATGGTCACGCTGCGCGACATCGAAGCCGTAGCGGATCAGATCGCTCGGATTCGTGCGAGTGCGAAGCAATCGTTGCCAGTAACTGAAACGGCTGGGTTGCGTAGCTCGACTCAACCAACTCTCACAGGAGCTAGAAAGGACGAACTATGCTGATCCGCTTCTTGAGTCTGCAATTGTTTCTGGCGTTCGCAGTCGCCAATGCGCGGAATGACCCGCCGCCAAGTTCCGATCGAACTTGGTTGCCGCCGAACCTTGCGAATTACGAAGGCGAACTCGCCGGACAACGTTTTAACAACGCTGAAAGCACCTCGCGTGTGTCGATCAATCCACGGAAAATTTACGGCCTCGCCGAATTGATCGACATCGCGGAGCGCAACAACCCCGCAACCCGGGTCGCCTGGGAACGTGCTCGACAAGCAGCGGCCGCGGTCGGGTTGAGCGAAAGCGCATATTATCCGTTTTTGGCCGCATCCGCCGCCGCCGGCTACGACCGCGCTTTCATTCCGTTCCCGACGTTAATGGCCAACCCGAAGCATCCGAGTCTAAACAACGTCCAGATCACCGGCGGCGGATCGCTCGTCACTGAAGCTCAAGTTTACCGGGGAGAGCTGACCGCGAAATGGCTGTTGCTTGATTTCGGCGAGCGCAGCGCAACGGTCGCGGCAGCCCGGGAACAATTGATGATGGCCAACGTTGGCTTCAACGGCACTCATCAGAAAATCGTTTTCCAGGTAACAGACCGGTTTTATCAACTGGGGACCGCTCGCCAAAAAGTCTTGGTCGCTCAAAGCGCATTGGACGCAGCGCAAACGGTCGAGGAAGCAGTTCAGGCGCGAATCGACAACGGTCTCGCGACCCAGCCCGAACTTCTCCAGGCCCGGCAACAATCTGCGCAGTCCGCGTTCGATGTTGACGCAGCCACGGGAGTAGAGAGCGACGCACGAGTTGCGCTCGTCGAAAGCATCGGCATCCTCCCGACCGTACCGCTCCATATCGCGGACCTCAGTGAAAGCTCGACATCGGAGCAAGCGAACGGTTCCGTGAACAAATTGATTGCGAGAGCGCTGTCCCAACGGCCCGATTTGGTCGCCAAGCTCGCGAATGTTTACGCGAAGCAGGACGAAATCAAAAAAGTCCGTGCCGAGTATTACCCGCACGTTGTAATCGACGCGCACGTTACGGAGACCGATCTCGAAGTCAGCATCGCGCACTCCGATTATTTTGGTGACACCAAGCCGACGGTCGGAGTTTTCTTGACGGCGAGCGTTCCGATCTTCGATGGATTTGGACGCCGCCACAAAATGGAAATGGCCGAAGCCGAGTTGCATGGGGCCGAGAACGAGCTTGCCGGCGCGCGTGATTCCGCCGTGCGCGAAGTTTGGAAAGCTTACATCGATTTCAAGACCGCGCTTCGCAAACAGGACTCGGCAGCCAAGCTGGTCACCGCATCCCAAAACGCGTTCGACGCTGTCCTCGAATCGTACAAGAACGGGCTCAGCACCTATCCTGAAATCGTGAGCGCCCAGCGAAACCTGGCATCCGCGCGCAGTGTTAGTCACGACACGCAGGCGGCCATTTTCACAACCGCAACCGAGCTCGCCTTGAGCACCGGCGACTTGGCTCGGCCATCGGCCCGACCGCTCCGACCTTCAGCCGTCAGACCATTACAGAGTTCACCACGCGCCGTGAGGCCGTTAGAGAGATGAGAACCAATCGAACAGTTTTGAAGTTCGCCGCCTTTGGCTTTGCAGTTGTCGTTCTTTGTTTGGTTGCGGTGCGCATTTCCAGTCCTCATTCGCCGACGGTCGATGTTCTTGGTTCCTATTTTCCCGCGTGGATGGTTTGTATATTAAGCGGTCTGGCGCTGACACTCATTGCGCATTGGATTGTCCAAGTGGGCAACCTCAAACCGTACATTGGTCCGGCGCCGCTCATCTATTCCTCTCTGATGATCATCTTCACATTCGCGACCTGGATTTTGTTCTACCAGAATTGACATGCATCGAGCCGCCACACCTTCAAACGAACAGAGCGTCGCGACCTTAGCGAAGAGCGACCTCGAGCGACACAAGTTCGTCTGCAAGATTGTCAGTCTGATCATCGTCGCCAGTGCGGTGATCATCACACTGTATGTCTGGGCAATCATCGAGCGTCATCCGCGGACGGATGATGCGACAGCGCGCGCCAATGTGGTGGGCATTGCGCCGCGTGTGGCGGGTCAAATTCTTAAGCTGAATGTTCAGGATAACCAGGCAGTGAAGGAAGGCGACGTGCTTTTCGAAATTGATCCGGAGGATTACAGATTAGTTCTGGAAAAGGCCAAAGCTGAATTGGCCACTTTGGATCAACAGCTCGCACAAGCCCGTAGCACCTTGCAGCGCCTGGAACCGCTCCTGCCCAAACACTTTACCACCGCCGAAAACGTCGATGAAGCCCGAACTAAAGTGACGACCCTAGAGGCTCAACGCGAAGGTGTGGTGGCCACCATCAATCTTGAGGAACTTCATCTCTCCTACTGCAAAGTGATCGCTCCTTTTTCCGGACGTGTCATCAATCTCAACATTTCGGCCGGAGCGCATGTTACCACTGGCGTTCCGGTGTTCTCGTTGCTGGACACGAGCAAATGGTACGTGATCGCGAATTTTCGCGAAGCCGAGATTCAGCACATGGCTCCCGGCAGCGAAGCAATCGTCTATCTCTCATCCGTGCCTAACCAACGCTTCCGCGGACGCGTGCAGGGAATCGGTTGGGCAGTAAAGCCTGAAGGCGAAATCGATCTACCGCCTTCGGGTGTGCCTTATGTGAAACGCGAACTGAACTGGGTGCGTGTCGCGCAACGCTTTCCGGTGCGGATCGAAGTCGAAAATCCCGACCCGGATCTTTTTCGAATGGGCGCGTCGGCGGTCGCGATCATCAAAGGTCCGCCGCCAAAACAGTGACGTGTGACGAGTGACAGGTGACAAGATATGAGCACGACGTTCGCTGAAGCAGGTTCGATTGACGCGGATTGGATCGCTTGGCTAAGGCGCGAATTGGCGCCGACAAGCGCGCGGAAGATTAGAACAGCCATCATGATTGGTGGCGCGGTCTTGTGCGTGATCATTTCGATGACGCTGCAGGTTCCGCAGTTGGCTACCAGCGCCTACATGGTTTTCTTCGCCTCGAAGGAGACCAAGCTTCTCACGAAGATTACAGGCATCGGCGGGATTTTTGTCCTGACCATCGGGATTGGTGTCACTCTCCTACTTTACAAATTCACTTACGGTCATCCGGAACTGCGCGTTTCCGGGATGGCACTCACGCTGTTTCTTGGAATGTGGCTGTCCCGCGCTCTCGTTATTGGGCCGCTTGGATTTCTTCTTGGCTTTATCGTCGCCGTCTCCCAATCGGTTGGCGAGGCAGCTCCATCGCCTGAGTACTTGGTTCGCCAGCTTCTGTGGCTGTGGGTGGCACTGACGTATGCCATCGCACTCACCGTCGTGCTAAACTTATGGTTCTTGCCGGACGCGCCGAAGGCCGTAGCACCTCGGCCGAAACCGAAAAGTCTTTTTGTTCCCGACGCGTTTACCAATCCCACGCACGTGCACTTTGCGCTCAAAGTCACATTCGCGGCAATGTTCTGCTACATCGTTTATGAGGTGATCGATTGGTCCGGAATCCACACCGCGTTCATCACTTGTACATTCATCGCGCTCGAAAGTACCGAGGCGACGCTCTACAAAGGAACGCTGCGATTCGTCGGTTGCGTAATCGGCGGCGCGCTCGCGCTTTTCACGATCGTGTGCCTGATGCCGCACATGGAAACGATCGCGTCACTCGTTGTGCTTATCGCTTGTGCCTCGGCCATCGCCGGCTGGGTCGCGACCGGAAGCGAACGGATCAGTTATGCCGGGCTGCAGATCGCATTCGCTTTTTTCTACAGCATTTTTCAAGGTTACGCGCCCGATACCGATCTCGATAACGTCCGCGACCGTGTCGTTGGAATCCTTTTTGGTCTCATCGTCACGGGATTCGTCTTCCGATACATCTGGCCCGAGAGCGAACGAACCGAATCGGCAAGCACATGATGAAATTGTCGATCTTAGCGTTCAGCGGATTGGTTCTCTGCGGATGTGCGCATCTCGCGACGGTGAAAACGACAGAGCCGCACGTTCCGACCATCGCCGCAAGCGAAGACCAACTCACAATCGCGAAACAGCGGTTGGCTACAGCGGAGCAAGCACAGCCGTTGGTCGCACTCGGTAATGATCTCTCGGCTGCGCAACTAGCACTTAATATCTTGGAGCAGCGGCCGAGCGACTCGTCGGCACAAAGCATCTACAAGTTTTCCGTCGCGCGAGCGGTTGACAATGTCGAGCGGGCGAAAATTCAACCGTGGCAGCGCAAGATCGACATCGTCGGCGATCGAGCTAGTTTCACGCTCACGAGTCCAAAGCCTATCGACTCGGAACATGATCCAAGTCGATACGATTTGTTTCCAACCGACAGTCTGAAAATCGGCGGAACATTTTTCAAAACGCGCTCAGCAGTAAGCGGGATCGGCGCGCCCTTGGTTGCGGTCGCTCGCGAAGAGAATCAGCAGTTTCGCCAGCAGTACAAACTTCGCCGCGTTTACGCGCCCGCGACCGCGGTCATTCAGTTTTTAGGCCAAAAGGCGGACCTGAAATTTATCGATCCATTCCAAGCGGAAAAGGTCGCCTTGAACAGCCGCGTCTTTCCCTTAGCGGTCGATTTTAGGGCGCCAATCGCGATGTTGATCGCGCGCGAGCGACCAGAACGGCTCGGATTCTCGCGCCTGATAAATCCGCAAAAGTACGCGGACACGGCGAGACTGACGCAGTTGCAACCGTACGACGCAAAGCGGACGCCGGTGATTTTTGTTCACGGCCTGCAGGAAACTCCGGCGAGTTGGACGCTGATGCTTGACTCATTGCGCAACGACCTGTGGATCAGGGAGCATTATCAATTCTGGGTTTACAGTTACCCTAGCGGCTACCCGTATCCGTACTCAGCCGCGCTGTTCCGCCAAGACCTCGATGGAATCGATCGCGCGTTTCCCAATCACAAGCGCGTCGTGCTCATTGGCCACAGCATGGGTGGAATGATCTGCCGGTTGATGATCACCGACGCGGGCGATAAAATCTGGCGCGATTTCTTTTCCACGCCGCCGGCCAAGACACCGCTGGCGAGCGATACGCGCAAACTTCTCGAAGAGACACTGGTGTTTAATCATCGCCCGGATGTTGAAAGCGCAATATTCATCTCGACACCGCATCGAGGCAGCAAAATCGCCTCGGGTTTGATTGGTCGCATCGGCGCTGCTCTCGTTAGAACTCCAAAGCAATTCATGTCGATTTACGCTTCGACCAAACCGCTGTTGGTCTCCGATCCTGCTGCCCGAACGCTGAAGCGCATGCCGAATAGCGTCGACACGCTTGAGCCTAACGACCGATTTGTGCGAGCGGTCGATAAGCTTCCTATCTCGCGCGGCATTCCATATCACTCAATCATAGGCGATCGCGGCCGTGGCGATACCCCAAATAGCTCTGATGGAGTGGTTCCGTATTGGAGTTCTCATCTTGATGGCGCACAATCGGAGTTAATCGTTAATTCCGATCATGGTGCTCAATTTAATCCTGAAGCCATTCGAGAAGTTGAACGGATTCTGAAAGAGAACCTGACCGCTAAGAACTGATGAAGCGAATCCTTGTTGTTGTTTTTGTGGCGATTTCGATCCAGCTCGTCCGCAGCGCTGAGACACCCGCTCTGATTGAGCGGCCGGCGTCAGCAAACGGTCCAACGCAGGTCTCGGTCGGAATCTGGATCGTCGATATCAGCAACATCGACAGCGCCCAACAAAACTTCACCGCCGACATAGCCGTTGTGCTGCAGTGGAAGGATGCTCGCCTTGCCCATACGGGAGCCGGACTGGCGCACTACGCACTTGATCAAATCTGGACTCCTCGGGTGGCTATCGCGAATGAAACCAGTTCGGTCACTCGCAAGTTTCCGGACTCAGTCGAAGTCGAACCCGAAGGCACCGTGATTTATCGGCAACGTTATGCCGGATCGTTTACCCAGTCCCTCCGGCTTCAATCTTTTCCGTTCGACCGGCAGGCGTTTCATTTTCACATGGTTGCGATTCGATATCGCCCTAACGAAGTGGTGTTTGTGCCGGATGAGAACTGGGTCCGTGATGGACTCCGGCAGGCGGCCGGCATCTCGCCGTCGATAACCCTGCCCGACTGGACCGTGGAGAAATGGGACGCCAAAGCACGCGTCTATGCGCTGACACCGGGCATGCAGTACTCGGGGTATGCTTTCGAATTCACTGCTTCACGCAACGTCGCGTATTACATCTGGAAAGTAATTCTTCCGCTCGTTCTAATCGTGATGATGTCGTGGGCCGTCTTCTGGATCCATCCGGCCACCTCGAACTCGCAGATCAGCGTCGCGGTTACATCGATGCTCACACTGATTGCCTATCGTTTCGCCGTTGATAGCCAGTTACCCCGTCTGCCTTACATGACTCGCCTCGATTCCTTTTTTCTAACGAGCACGATACTCGTCTTTTTTTCCCTGATCGAGGTCCTGGTGACGACAATCCTGGATAACAACCATCAGACAGAACGAGCCAAAAAAATTGATCGATATTGCCGAGTTGTCTTTCCGGCGATTTTCGTTATCGCCTCGATTGCGATCTTCGTGCAGCCGCGCAGCTGATCCGAATAGATCTGTTGATCCGACGCCCCATTATGCCGATGGTGTGCACTCAGACGAGCGAGCGTCGGCGGCCGACCTCGTCAAATCGATGCAAGCGAAGAGTAAGCCTGTCGCTCACAAAAGAAAGTCCGCATGAAGTCGCAGCTTGAAGACTTTGATCTCGTAATCCTCGGCAGCGGTACTGGGTCGACAATCGCCGCATGGACCTTTGCTGCCCAAGGGCAACGTGTCGCATTGATTGACCGCAAATATATCGGCGGATCATGTCCCAACATCGCCTGTCTGCCGAGCAAGAACGTCATTCACAGTGCGAAGGTCGCATCGTACGTTCGCGGAAGTGAAGAATTCGGCATCTTTCGGGATAATTTCCGAGTCGATATGTCTGCCGTCCGCGCCCTCAAACGCAGGATGGTAGCGGGGCTGAACGAACTGTATCTCGACAATTACAAAAAAACCGGGGTGGAATTCATTTGTGGCTCCGGGTGCTTCATCGGTCCTCGCACTTTGGAGGTCACACTTCGTGAGGGAACAAGGCGTCAACTGCGCGGAACCAATGTGATCGTCGCCACAGGAACCCGCGCCGTTCTAGACTCAACTCCCGGGCTTGCTGACGCGCAGCCACTTACACATGTCGAAGCACTCGAACTCGATCAGGTGCCTGAACATCTCCTTGTCGTTGGAGGCGGCTACATCGGAGCAGAACTATCGCAGGCCATGCGCCGATTCGGTAGCAAGGTATCGGTGATCGAACGCAACGACCGTCTGTTGCATCGAGAAGACGCCGATGTAACCGAAGCTCTTCGCAGCCTCTTAGCGGATGAGGGTATCGAAACTCTTCTGAATGCGCAGATCAAGTGGATATCGGGGAAATCGGGCGAGTCGGTAAAAATGGTTCTCGAGCAAAACGGAGTGGAGAAAACGTTGGACGGCAGCCATGTGTTGGTTGCGGCAGGCCGCACTCCGAACACGGAAGAGCTGGGACTGGAGTCGGCCGGTATCGAACTGACCGATCGCGGATACCTGAAGGTCAATGAGCGACTTCAGACGACGGCGTCCGGCGTTTGGGCGATCGGCGAGGTCGCCGGCAGCCCGCAATTTACTCATATTACTATCGACGATTTTCGCGTGGTCCGGGACAACCTTACCGGCGGCAACCGCGTCACTACTGGCCGGCAAGTTCCGTTTTGCCTTTTCACGGATCCGGAATTCGCGCGCGTTGGCTTAAGCGAGAACGAAGCGAGAGCGCAAGGCATTCCATATCGCTTATTCAAAGTCCCAATGGAAGCGGTAATGCGTGCGCGCACGATTTCTGAAACACGAGGATTCTTAAAGGCGCTGGTCGAAATCAATAGCGATCGCATCCTTGGCTTTACCGCCGTCGCTGTCGACGGAGGAGAGATTCTGTTTTCAGTCCAAATTGCGATGATTGCGGGGCTGCCCTACACCGCATTTCGGGATGCCATCATCACTCATCCAACGCTTGCGGAGGGTCTTGGCGCTTTGTTCTCGTCCGAACCTTTGCCGGTGAATATCGCAGCGCGAGCGGGATCGCGCTGAATGCAGCAATTGGACGAGTTGGCCGCTCCGCGGCTGCTGCGGATCAGTTTGAAACCAATGTGCGCATCGCGCCGTTTTGGGAAACGTTGAATGGCGGCGGGGTTGATGAAGAACCTCGATCGTTTGGAACTCGCTCTACGGCGAACTCGTAGATGGCTGAGAAATCTTCGGCGGCATGCCCATCTCGCATCGCCAGCCGGTACATTTCCTTGGCGACATTCGTTAGCGGCATGGCAACACCGGCTTCAAACGCACTAACCGCCGCGAGATGCAGATCCTTTTGCATCCAGCGGAGCGGAAATTCGGGCTCGTAATCGCGCTTGTTGATCTTGTCCCGTTTCGCCGCCAGGAATGGCGCGACCGCGGGTGTGCCAAGCAATGAATCGAACAGCAACTTTGACGAGAGGCCGAGGCCTTCGCCCAGCGCCATCGCTTCGGCGAACGCGGCCATGGCGTTTCCCAACAAGAGATTGATCACCATTTTCATGGAAGTTCCGGTGCCGTTGCCGCCGGTGTGAACGATCCTGTTGCCCATGCAAAGGAGTAGGGGACGAATTTTTTCCAAGTCGTTCGATTTGGCGCCGACCCAAAAAGTTAGCTTGGCTTGTTCAGCCACGGGAGCGGAGCCGGTCACGGGTGCGTCAACAAAATGAACTCCGAGCCGAGCCGCAAAGCCAACCATTTTCTTTGAGAAGGACGGATTGACCGAGCTGCAATCGATCCAAATCGCATTTGGCCGAAGAAAATTCAGAAAGCCTTCAAAACCCAAAGCGGTTTGCTCGACCGCATCGGGGTGGGCGAGCATGGTGAAAAGGACATCCACTTGCTGCGCGAGCTCCGCCGGCGAATGAGCAAATTTTCCGCACGGCCCGAGTAACGCCTGCGCTTTGTCGCGAGTGCGATTGAACAACACCAAACAGTGTCCTTGCTTTTGCAGATTCGCCGCCATGCGGCTGCCCATGATTCCTAAACCGATGAATCCAATTTTCATTGTCGTTCCTTTCGTCACGCTGCCGTGACCAATTCCGGTTGGTAGATGTTCTTTCCTTCGATCTCCGCGACTTCCTTGTTGGTAAGACGGAGAGTCGCAGCATCCACGTTTCCTTCGACCTGCCCGGCGTTCCGAGCGCCGACGATCGCGCCGGTGACGCCGGGACTTCGCAGTGTCCAAGCGATCGCGACTTGACCGGGCGGACGTTGAACGCGTTCGCCCACGTCACGCAAGCGCTCGACCAGCGCAAGGTTTCTGGAAAGCCGCGGTTCTTTGAATTCAACATCGCGACTGCGCCAATCGCTCGACGGAAGCTTGGCCGCGCGTTCTCGCGTCATGGCGCCCGTCAACAAACCGGAGGCCATCGGCGAATAAACGATCACACCGATCCCGTAGGATCGACAATAAGGCAGAATCTCCGGTTCAACTTCGCGACGAACCAGCGAATACGGGGGTTGAAGCGATGTGATCGGCGCGATCTTTTGCGCTCGACGCAATTCCTCGACATTAAAGTTTGAAACGCCGATCCATCGGACTTTCCCTTCCTTTTGCAGTTGAGCCATCGTGCTCCAGCCTTCTTCCAAGTTGTCGGTCGGCCAGTGGATCTGATAGAGATCTATAACATCGACATTCAGCCGGCGCAGACTGTCTTCGCATTCCTGGCGAATAGAGTTCGCACTCAAGTCGCGATGGACATATCCCTGCTCGTCCCAACGCAGACCGCACTTCGTGAAAACGTAAGGCCTCTGGCCCGGCCAGGTTCGCAGCGCTTTCGCAACGACTTCTTCGGAGTGTCCCATTCCGTAAACGGCGGCGGTGTCGATCCAGTTAACGCCGAGTTCGAGCGCGCGATGAATCGCATCGACCGATTGTTTGTCGTCCTGCTCACCCCAACCGAATTCCCAACCGGATCCGCCGATCGCCCACGCGCCAAAACCAACGGGCGTGATGGACAAATCGGAGTTGCCAAGTTTTTTCGTTTTCATCTTAATCTTTTTGCGTCCCGCTTTCATTTTTGAATGTCGATCTTCTGTTATGAGTTGCTCGCCATACCGCGCATTCCTAGTGACTGCAATGTGCCGCCGGAAAGGCTCCCAGTTACCGGAAGGCTTTTGTCCGTCTGATAGCGCGCCACGGCGTCGCGAGTCAGCGGTCCGTAAATGCCGTCCGCGGGCCCGTTGTAATAACCCAGTTGAGTCAACCGCGTTTGAACGGTTGTGACAGTTGGGTCAGGCGAAGGAACGTTACTGTAAGTTACGCCCTCATTATTATAATAGGGCTCAACGTCGTCGTAATAACCCGGGTAGTAATCGTACGGATAATAGTCGAACGCGTAATACGGATAATAATCCCACGGATAAAATCCGTCATCGAGTCCGAACCAAAAACCGTCATCGAAGACAAAGAACCGGTGATGGAAGAAATGGGCATGGTGCCGGTCCCAGTCCGAATGCCAATTTGCTGCGGTGTGACGCTCGGAGATGTGGTCCATGCGTCCGTTCAGTCCGCGCTGAGCGATGTTGCCGGACGAACGCGCCACTGGAGCAGTATTCGGTGCACGGTTAGGCGTTGTCACTGGAGCAGTCGGACGCCTATTGGCCGTTGCACGAGCGCTCGGGTTCACGGATCTCCCGGCGTTTGTGGAACGAACCGTCGACGAGGGCGCTGACATATATGGTGAGTACCGCCCGGTGCCGAATCCTACTCCGCCTCCGCGCGTTCCAACTCCGACAACTCTGCTCGGACCCGGCGCATGAAACCCACCCAAACCGGCTCCAAATTGAGGAGCACTGGCGAAGCCAACACGAGCGCCGCCACCAAAACCACCACCACCGAAACCGCCTCCGCCTCCGCTGTGACCAGCGGCCCAGCCGGCGTGTGCCAAGGCGATCGATGTGATGCCAACTAAGCTAAGTAATCTTAATTTTTTCATATCTAACGTTCGCCAGTCTCCGTTGTGTTCGCGACGGCGCGTCAGCGGGATTTTGTCGTGCCACCTAAGAGTCACGCTTATTCCCTCTTTCGAGTGACGGGACTCCACCCAAAAATGCGCCTACTTTAGAGGAGCAGCCAGAATGCGCTAATTAGCGCTCCGAGAGTCAGAATCGAAACAACAGCTAGCTCCCACGAACTCGTCCGTCCCGGCGCGGGAGGATATGGACTTGGGCGGCGTCCAAAAATCAGACGAAGGCTGTCGGGATGGTTATCAAAGATCAGAATCCGCCGTATTTTCCTGCCCGCCGCATTTATTGACGGCGTTGGACTGGTCCTTTTGATGACAAAAATCTTTCTTGTCTGGCCACGACGCTCTCCCGGCAGAGGAGAACGTCGTCTAAAATTCAATCCATCGTCTGCGGCTGGCCTAACGAACGATTCTGGCAACTCCATTCGTCGATAATCAAACCGTTCCCTTTTCATTGCCTACGGTACGGCGTCTGTTCGCTGCGCCACCAGGGCGCGGAGGTGGGATTTTACGATCTTGCGCCAGAGGCGCTCGCGGCCACCTCTTTCGGGAGAGCGCCTGTCAAGCGTGGAGGTCGCACCAGAATTGGCAGCAAAATCGAAGCTGCCATCAGTGCGGCGACGATATGAAGCGCGCGACTATAGGAGCCCGTAGATTCGCGCATGTGCGCGATGAACAAAGGTCCAAACGCGCTGGCAAAGCTCCAGGCGGTCAGCATTAAGCCGTAAATCGGACCAACATTCTTCGGACCGAAATAATCGGCAGCGAATGCCGGCATCGTTCCGAAGCCGCCGCCGTAACACATCAGGACGACGAATGTGACGATCGTCATTAGCGATACGGTCGCGATGCTCGGGAGAAACCAAAACAGGAGAACTTGAAGAACGAACATGACCGCGAAGGTAGCCCGGCGCGTTATCAAGTCGGAAACCCATGCCCAGAACACGCGACCGACTGCATTGCCGATGCTGGCGATCCCGACCATGCCAGCAGCGACGATCGCGCTCGCTCCGGTCAATTCCTGAAAGATCGGCGCTTCCTGGGAGATAACAGAAATGCCCGCGCAGGTATTTAGAAACAACAGCAGCCAAAGGGCGTACCATTGCCAGGTTTTGAGTGCCTCGCTCAGAACGAAGTCGTGTCCGGCGCGTTGCGAAGCTTGTAAAGTTGTCGGCGCCCAACCCTCGGGCTTCCAGCCATCAGGCGGATTCTGCATGAAAGCGCCGGAAATAACTGTAACAACCAGATAGCCGATGCCGAGGTAAGCGAATGTGCTCAAGACGCCGACGCTCTGAATCAGTCTTGTCGCCACCGGCGCGGTGATAAGCGCGCCCGCTCCGAATCCGCCAACCGCGATGCCGGTAATAAGTCCTCTTCGATCCGGGAACCATTTCACCAACACCGCCACCGGAACGATGTATCCAAGACCGAGACCGATTCCACCGATCACGCCGTAACTCAGGTACAACCACGAGAGACTGTGCGAGAAGCTGGCGAGAAAAACTCCCAGCCCGTAGAGGGTACCGCCGGTCAATGCAACGATGCGCGGCCCTTTGCGGTTCAGCCAGAGGCCGCCGAAGAACGCGGCAAATCCCAAAACGAAAATGCTGATCGTAAAGGTCAGTGTTACTTCAGAAATGCTCCAGCCGAATTGCTTTGAAAGCGGGACACGGAAAACGCTCCAGGCGTAGACCGCGCCGAGCGCGACCTGCAAAAACACGCCCGCGATTGCGATTACCCAGCGGTTACTCGTTCGCACGGGTCGATTAGAGCGGCATGACCACGCCGCCATTTTTGGGCATAGCGTCGTAGGTTGCCTTGTCGATCTTCAAATGCGCCATAACCAGTTCCGCCGGAGTGTGGGCCAGCCATTCCGAAAATGAAAACTCTTGAAAGAGACTACTCTTGAACATCTCCAGGAACACCAAATCGGTGTCGCCTGTGTTCTCGATGTAATGCAGCAACGTTTTCTCTACGTAACCGACATCTCCCTCTTGAAAGTCCATCGTCCGCGCCTTGTTGCCGGTCGCGACGACGGTCATTCGTCCTTTTCCACTAATAAAATACTGCCATTCGTCCGCGTTCGGATGCCAGTGCAACTCTCTTAGCCCGCCCGGATGAACGGTGACCATCGCCATGGACGTGGTTGTGACCTTAAAATTCCGTGAATCGACAATCCGCACGTCGCCAGATTTCGTTTGTTTCGTTGGCGGCATTTCCATCGTGCGAAAAGCAAAATCCCTGGGCGACTTTCCTAGTGCTCCGGCCGCGGTTGTCTGATCGGCAGCGAGTCCTCCCGGAACGTCAGTTTGAAAGATGAACAGCTCTTGCCTGGGCAGATTGGCAAACGCCTTTTCACCCACGCTGAAATTCTTTGCCAGCACCTCGAGTGGCAGGTGCGCCATCGCGTCGCTTAGTAGCACCGTTTCCGATTCCGAAAAATTACCGTCGTCGAACACGAGCATGAATTCGCAACCGTCGGGACTAAGTCCCTGGATTGAGTGCGGGATTCCACTCGGAAAAAACCAGAGATCGTTTTTCTTCACATCGGCGACGAAACTTTTGCCGTCCGCGTCGATTGCTGTGATTCGCGCTGTCCCGTAAAGCATAATGGCCCATTCGGCTGAGGTGTGCCAATGCAACTCCCTGACGCCGCCGGCCGTGAGCCTCATGTTTACACCTGCCAGGGTTTTGGAGACGGGCAGTTCTCGAACAGTCACCTCGCGCGACCATCCGCCGTCGTAAACACGTTTGTTCGCAAAGGAGAACGGATACTTAAAGTTTTGGACCAGGCTCTTCGAGTCAGTGCTGGGCGGCCATATTGAATCCGGGTTCTGGCCATCAAGGGGCTGATTGGCTGGGCCGGGATCGGTCGGATGATCTGCGCCCACGACTTTTTGCAGCGCCGCAAAGCTGCCTATAGCTACAGCGGTCTTTCCGATGAAACTTCGACGAGTAACTGTGCTCATGATTCTGTCTCCTTAGGGTTTTGGGTTTTGTCTGCGTAATTCAAGATCGATCACGTCAGGCGCTCCACACTGCGCACATGATAGCGATCAAGACAAGCGTCATTCCGCTCCAAACAAGAGTGATCAACTCTTCACGGTTATGTCGGACGACCGGCACATCGTTGTCTACGTCTGGATCGGCATCGAAAAATTGGTGTCGTCTCCGCCAGATGAAAACTCCGGCAAACACAAAAGCGATCACTGCGACAGTGAACGCGATTCGCAACGCCGGAATCCCGCCCTGTTCAATGACCGCCATCAACGGCGTTATTTGGTCGCTGATCAGCGTGTTCATTTTGAGGTTGAAGAGATCACACGGACCGAACCATGCAGGTCGTCGGAAATCGCGATGATATTATCCGGCGGCGTAGGTCGGCGCGGATACGGTGATCTGATCAACGCAAATGCGTTAGAAGCGAAGATCGACAATACGATCATCGCTACGACCAGAGAATTGTTCGTTTTCATGCGGAAAACGTACGCGCCCGCTTAGTGGGTTCTACGGCGCGTCGGAAGGATTTTCCAATGCCGCTGAAGAATGGATTACCGCTCCCTCTTCCGGGATAAAGCGCGTCATAGCACTAAAGACGTTCGGCAGCGAAGACAGATTCGGGATCCGAGCCGGAAATTTTTCCCACCTCAATCCAGCCAACGCGACTGACCAGCGCGCCGATTAAGAACGAAATCGCTGCGAATGGAATAAAGGAGAAAAAGCGCAAAACGAGCGCAAGCGGGCCGGTCAAAACTTCACCGACCCGAATTAGCCAACCCGTGCCGTGTTCGTGGATCGCGCGATCGGCGACGCCATGTTTATCGACGCTCAGCCAGATGAGTAACGCGGTCTCAACCGCGGCCGCATAAACGCCGAGGACGTTCAGCGCGGGGATTCGGTGCCCGAGCAATTCAAGTAGTCCGGCGGCAGATCCCAATCCAGCCGTTCCGAAATGAATGGGCAGCAGCGTTCGATGCAGAAACCACGCTGGAATCGCAGTCGCGCCAATCAGCACACCGGTATAAGTCGCGAGCAAGGTTCCAAATATCGCCGAACCCAAAATGAAAATGCCCGCGGCGATGCGAAGAAGTTGATCGAGTGCGCCGGGGAAAAAGTGATGAGCATGGAGCTCGAGCGTTACCAAGCCTGGAACGACGCACGCGCCGAACGCGCTCAGAATCCACGCACCCATCGACATGGCTGATCGATGTTTAAAAACGCGGAGCATATTGAGAAACAGATGCGGACGACCGAGATCCATGATCAACAAAATTGGTGAGAGCACCGCTCCGCCGATGGCGGCGACCCACATGGACGCGCGCGCAAGATCGACATGATGGAAGAGAGCGGCACCGGTTGCGATCACCGTCGACATCCCGGCCATCCCGCCGAAGAAAAAATAGAGCGGAACCTGCCACGTCCAGACCGGCGGTTTGACCACCGGCTGACCGTAGTAACCGGGTTTGCGCGGGATCGGGCCGCCGGCAACATCGACACCCTTACCCGGAACGACGCCGTCCTTCCACGCTTGCTCGCGCAATTCTTCGAGTCGCTTCTCGGATGGCGAATTGGTCGTCATGCGAAAAACGCGAAGGCAACGACCGCCGCGATGATGGATGCGATCGCCGTCGCGAACGCCGAAGTCCATGCGGACTTTAGATAGATCGTTGGAACCTGTGGCTTGGGGGGGAGTCCGTAAGCTTCCGGTTCGCCGAGAATCAAAAAGAAGGCGTGAATTCCGCGGACCGAAGTTTCCGTCGGGTCATAAAGCTGCGCGTCGCTGTAACCGCTTAGTTGCAGTTCCTGGACACGCTGCGCACCGCGCGCTCGAAGATCGTCCAAGCGACCAAAGACGATCGATTCGGTCGGACAAACTTTGGCGCACGCCGGAACGAGTCCGCTCTTTTGCCGATCGTAACAAAAGGTGCACTTGAATGCGCCGCCGGCATCGTGCAGCGGCGCGGGACGGCGATCGATCACACCGAACGGACACGAGACAACGCAATAACCGCAGCCGTTGCAGACATCGTTTTGCACCAGCACCGAACCGACTTCAGTGCGCACGATTGATCCGGTCGGACATGCTTCAAGACAACCGGCTTCTTCGCAATGCTTGCAAACGTCGGACAAGAAAACCCAACGAAACGGGTCCTGATCTAATGACATCGGACCGGCGACTTGATTTCCTTTCGGCCGATCTTGTTCGAGGAACATGACGTGCCGCCAGGTCGATGCGCCGAGATGGCCGGTGTTGTCGTAAGAATTTCCCGACCAAATGAATCCGTCATCAGGAACGTGGTTCCATTCTTTGCACGCGACCTCGCAAGCTTTGCAACCGATGCAAACGCTCGGATCGGTGAAGAAGCCAACTTCGACACGATCCTGCACGTAAGAATGTTTTCGCTGATTCGTGCTGTGGATTCCGTCGCCGATCATCGGTTGTCGATTTTTCCGTGCAGCCCGTGACCGCCCGCTTCCGGGCCGGGAGATGCGCCCGGCGGCGGTTGCTCCGGATGCAGATTCGGCGGGCCACCTTCCGGCACATATTTTTTGATCCAATCTTCAAACGCCGGCCCGCGCGGCAATCGACCAGGCACAATGTTACAAGCAAGCGCTTTCGCTTCCATGATCGTGACGTTTGGCTCGCCCGAAATCGGAACTAAATCATTCGTCGCACTGCCTTGCACTGGTCCGGCCGAACCAAAATGAAACGGCATCGCAATTTGATGCACTGTTTTCCCGTTGAGATGGACTGGTCGCATGCGGCGACTGACAAGTGCGCGCGCTTCGATCGCGCCGCGTAAACTGACGATCGAAACGTAATCGCCATTGTCGATCTTGAGTTCGGTCGCGAGCTCGGGCGACATTTCGGCGAACAGTTCCGGTTGCAGTTCCGCGAGATGACTAAGAAAACGCGACATGCCGCCGGCAGTATGATGTTCGGTCAGTCGATACGTCGTGAGCACAAACGGAAATCGCGAGTCACCCGGCGGCGCGAAACGATTTTCCTGGCGAGTGAACCAATTGACCACCGGGTTTGTGTCGCGCGAGTAAAGCGCGTTCTTGACCGGCGACTCGAGCGGTTCGTAGTGCGTCGGCATCGGTCCATCCTGCAAACCTTCCGGAACGTGAAGCCAGCCGAGACCGTCCTCGTGCAAAATGAACGGCGCATCGCCGGGAATCGCAGCGAGTCCGCCCTCATTTCCAGTTGGACGATAATCGGGCGACTTGTCCGGAACAAAATCAGGGACGTCGATCCCGTCCCATTTACGCTGCGCCTGGTCCCACCAAACCAATTTCTTCCGCTCGCTCCATGGCTCGCCCGTCGGGCTGGCGCTGGCTCTATTATATATAATGCGGCGATCCGCCGGCCAGACGAAGCCCCAGCCGTGGCCGAGATAATTTTTCGAATTTCGCGAGTTCGCCCTATTGATCTTGTCCGGGCCGAGCACGCCGGAGTAAATCCAACCGCCACATGCGGTCGAACCGTCGGCTTTTAGTTTACCGAAGCCATCCACCTGCGGCCCGTGATGCGGATCGCCTTGGCGATCGACGCCGCCGAAGACGACGCCATCAGCGCCGGGTTGCGGCGCGGTATACCAACCATTGATCTCTGCGAGAACAGATTCCATGTGCGGCTCGCCGCGCTCATCTTCCTGATACCACCAGTCAAGCGCGCGCAACGGTTCGTCGAGCGGATCGGTTGATTGCTTCGCCTTTGCGATCAAACGTAAGGCGAGCTGATGCATGAACCATCCTTCGGAACGTGCGTCGCCCGGCGAGTTGACCGCCTTTTGGCGCCACTGCAACATGCGCTGCGTTTGCGTGAAGGCGCCTTCTTTTTCCGCGTGACCGGCCGCCGGAAAAAGAAAAACTTCGGTCTCGATTTCTTCCGTCTTCAATTCGCCGCGCTCGATCTCGGGCGAATCGCGCCAGAACGTTGCCGCCTCGATCTCGACCATCTCCCGCACAACGAGCCATTTTAATTTTGAGAGCGATGTGCGCTGAAAACGAGAGTTGGCCGCCGCGACCGCCGGGTTCTGGCCCATCATGAACATGCCTTCCATTTTTCCATCTGCCATGTCGTAGAGATATTCGAAGAAGGAATGGTTCCCGGTGATCTTCGGGACCCAATGGTAACCGAAATCGTTTTCGGCGGTGGCATTCTTGCCGTAGTAGGCCTTCAACAAACTGATGAAGTAGCTCGGATAATTGTTCCAGAGACCAGTCGGTTTGGTTTGATGAACGAGGTAGTCATGCAACGTTTCCTCACTACCATCGCCACGCGGCATTGGAAGATAACCGGGCAAAATATCGTAGAGCGTCGGAATATCGGTCGAACCCTGGATCGAAGCATGACCTCGCAACGCGAGAATCCCGCCGCCCGGACGGCCAATGTTGCCGAGCAACAGCTGCAGGATTGAGGCGGTGCGAATGATTTGGACGCCTTTGGAATGTTGCGTCCAGCCGAGCGCATAACAAATCGCGGCCGTCTTGTCGGGGCCCGATGCCGCGACCAGCGCATCAGCAACTTTTTGAAAGAGCACGGGCGAAACGCCGCAAATCTTCTCCACCATTTCCGGCGTGTAGCGGGCAAAGTGGCGGCGCAACGTTTGAAAAACGCAGCGCGGATGTTGCAGGGTGAGATCCCGTTCCGGAAAACTAAGGCCGCCATCACCGTGATAGGCCCAGGTTTTCTTGTCGTAGCTGCGTTGCTCTTCATTCCAACCGGAGAAAAATCCAGTCGCGCCTTCGTCGGTATCGTGAAAATCTTCGCGCAGAATGCAGGACGCGTTGGTGAAGTGCACCACGTAATCACGGAAGAAAAGATTGTTCTCGATGATGTGCCGAATGAGCCCGCCGAGAAATGCGATGTCGCCACCGGCGCGCATCGGGACCCAGATATCGGCCAGCGCGCTAGTGCGCGAGAATCGTGGATCGACATGTATGATGGTCGCGCCGCGTTCTTTTGCCTTCATCACCCAGCGAAATCCGACCGGGTGCGCTTCCGCCATCGACGAGCCTTCGATTAAAATGCAATCGGCGTTGGCAAGATCTTGTTGCGCAGTCGTAGCTCCGCCCCGGCCGAAGCTGGTGCCCAGACCGGGCACCGTGCTGCTATGTCATATCCGTGCCTGGTTCGAGATGCAGACCATCCCGAGACCAAGCGTAAACAGTTTTCGGATTAAATAATTTTCTTCGTTGTCGAGCGTGGCTCCGCCGAGATGGCAAATCGCGGTGGTGTGATTGATCGTCGCGCCCTTCTCGTTCTTGTGCACGAACGTGCGCTTGCGCGATTCCCACACGCGGTCCGCCACCATGTCCATCGCGTGTTCGAGCGGAATTTCGGTCCACTGCCTCGCGTGCGGCGCGCGATATTTCATCTTGGTCTCGCGCCGGTCGTGGGTAAGCAACTGATAAGACGCCGCGCCTTTCGGACAAAGATTCCCCTGACTAATCGGACTCTCCGGATCACCCTCGATCGAAATCAGTTTGCCGTCCTTGTGAAAAATCAGTTGCCCGCACCCGACGCCGCAATATGGACAAACCGACCTCGCGACTTCTGCATTGTCGATCCGCGCGTGCATCGCGCGGGTCTTGTCCGACATGGCCTCAAGCCCCGTGCCATCCTTCCGCTCGCGGATTTGTCGAACGAGCGGCCACTTCGAGAGCAACGCAGTGAGCGATGTCATCGTGGTTCCCCCTGATACTTCGGCAACACCGCCTTCCCGTCGAGCACTAAAGCTCGTTGATTGGTTATTCCCTCCCGAAAGTTCGGACGATCTTATTGCGCGACAAGTGACGCGCGCTCGGAGTCGTCCCACACGGCTGTAAAAGTGTAAGTCTTGCCGGGTTCCGCGTTCACTGGGATCTGAATCGGAGAATCCTGACCATAGTTTTTGGGGTTCGTGGTTATCGACAAGACATGCTTGCCGGGAGACAACGCAGCGTCGTATTTTTGATTGATCCCCAGATCTGCAACTTGGACGCCGTCGATCGCGAGATTTACAGACTCGTTTACTCCGAAGTCCGCTGATCTGTTCACAATCAGGCGGGCGTTATCGGCGGAGCGCGCCTGAATCGGTGCGCTTGCAACAAAACCGCACCCGATCGCAACGATGATTAATCTACTGGAAAAGTAACGCAGTGTTTTCATGATCGAACGTTCGGATCGACCTTTGTCGGTCGCCATTTCGCCATCGCGGGATTCTGTGTTGCGACTTTTGAGGGAGACCACTCAAACAATCGAGCGCACGACACCGCCTTCGGCGCGCAAGGCTGCGCCATTCGTGGCCGATGAAAGTGGACTGGCGACAAAGGCGACCAGTGCGGCTACTTCATCTGGCGTAGCGAAACGTTGGAGCAACGAACTGGGTCGAGCAGTCGTGAAGAATTCTTTTTCCACTGCGGCAGGCGTCACGTGTTTGGTTTTTGCCAAATCGGCAATGAATTCTTCGACCCCCTCGGAACGCGTCGGACCGGCCAAAATCGAGTTCACCGTTACCCTTGTCCCCGCTGTCGTTTCAGCAAGTCCACGAGCGAGCGCCACCTGCATTGTTTTCGTCACGCCGTAGTGGATCATTTCCACCGGGATGTTCACGGCCGATTCGCTGGAGATGAAAATGATCCGGCCCCAGTTGGCGGCTCTCATCCGAGGCAGGTAATATCGGGACAGTCGCACGCCACTCATGAAGTTCGTTTCGATGATCGAGGCCCATTCCGGGTCGGTGATTTCTTCGAACGGTTTTGGGAAATAAACGCCGAGGCTGTTGACCAGAATGGAGACGTCAGGAAAACGCTCTCCTGCTTCGGCCGCTGTGAGCGCTTTCGATAAATCGAGCGCGAGCGCTTCGACTTTCGCTGTCGGAATTTCTGCGCGGATCGACGTGATCGCTTCGTTCACGCGCGTCTCAGTGCGCCCGTTGATGACGACACGAGCACCTTCGGCGGCGAGGGCTTTGGCAATGGCGAAACCGATGCCGGCGGTGGAACCGGTGACCAGCGCAAGTTTACCTTCGAGTTGGAGATTCATGATCGAAACGAAGAATACGCGGTCGCGCGTATTGATTGAAGACAATCGGCTCGGTCGCTTTTTTGTCTCGGCTGCCGCATGACTGCGTTTCTAAAAGTTCGGCTGACTAACAAGCCATGCGCCCAAGAGTCCGATAATAATTCCGATCAACGGGCTGAGCATAGTGAACCAAAAAGCTATGTTAGCGACCAAAGGCCCATGTGTTTCCATAAGTCATTCGTCCTTCCTCATGCTGCTACTGGCTCAGCTACGTCCAGGAGATCCTCTCTTTTTCTGAGCGCCCGGCGCAGTTTCGCCAAGGCAATGTTTTGCAGTTGGCGAATGCGCTCGCGCGTAATGCCGAAATCTCTGCCGACATCTTCCAGCGTCTTCGGCTTTCCACCGTCGAGGCCGAACCGCTGCGAGATGATTTTCAATTCACGTTTGTCAAGCACTTCGAGCAACCCCTTCACTTCACTGCGCAGATTCTTATCACTGAGCCATTCAAAAGGCGTTTCCGCGTTCTCATCACCAACGCTTTGGCCAAATTCCGTAAAATCATCGTCCGCGATTGGCGCATCCAACGATGCGGGACGAATGCCGAGACTTCTTAAACGCGCGACTTTGTCACCGGCGATCCCGAGTTCTTCGCCCAGTTCGTCGTCAGTCGGTTCGCGGCCGAGCTCATCGCTCATCTGCATCGAAACGCGACGGACCTTCGCAACTTTGTCGACCAGATGCACGGGCAGCCGAATCGTTTTGCTTTGATTGGCCAAGGCCCGCTTGATCGATTGTTTGATCCACCACATCGCATAAGTGCTCAGCTTGGCCCCCTTCGCCGGATCGAACCGCTCGACGGCCTTGGTCAGGCCAATGTTTCCCTCCGAGATCAGGTCGAGCAGGGGAAGGCCGAGATTCGTGTAATCCCGCGCGATCGTGACAACTAATCGTAAATTTGCGTTGATCATCCGCTCGCGTGCCGCGGCATCGCCTTTTTTAATTTTCCGTGCGAGCTCGACTTCGTCTTGCGGCGTCAAAAGAGAAATTCGTCCGATGTCTTGCAGGTATCTATTCAATCCAGAATCGATTTCATTCATGACTCAAAGTTAATCGCCGGAACGGGCCGACTACTATTGCGCAACGGTAGGATTTTATGGTGCCGCTATTGAGGCGATTCGTGGTCCCTCGTTAGAGAGAGGTGGCCCGATGTCGATCTTGCCAAAGCCGCTTCGCTGGAAAGATCATGTCCGCATGAAACTATGGGCTTGGAACGAGAAGAACCTTCCTTCGATCGGGCACGCGATTCGGACCGCGGTGGCCGCGACCGCGTCAGTGCTGATCGCGCGACTGGTGCAAATGCCCGAGGCCTACTGGGCCGCGATCGCGACTTTGGTCGTAATGCAATCCACGCTTGGCGCGACCCTGACGCTTTCGATTGAACGCATTGTTGCGACCGCGGTCGGTGCGTCAGTTGGAGCACTTGAAGCCAATTTTTTCGGCGCAAATCTAGTCGCGTTCGCGATTGCGATCGTTCTCATTGGGTTGTTGTCGATCTTGTTTCGCCTGGAGAAGACGGCTTATCGCTACGCGAGCATCACCCTCGCGATTATCGTTTTGATTCCGCGTTCGAGTCCGGCGTGGGCGATCGCGCTGCACAGGTTCCTCGAAGTCTCGGTCGGGATCATCGTCGCTCTCGCGGTCGTGGCGGTGTGGCCGGAACATAAACGGCTTTCACCCGACATCGGCCCAGAATAACGCGAGCGCAGTGCTTGCTGTCGGCCTAACGAAAGAGATTAACTTTCGCAAGATCGACAATCTCGTCACCGCGTCCGCTCAGAACAGCTTTGAGCATGAACAGGCCGAATCCGGTGGTCTGCTCCAACGTAATTGTCGGAGGCATCGACAACTCCTGGCGATGAACGAGCACTTCGACCAGCGCCGGTCCGTCGTGCTTGAGCGCTTGTTGCAGCATCGGTCGCACATCTTTTGCGACTTCCGCTTTCAGGCCGAGATGCCGGCGCTTTGCGCGAGTGCGGCGAAGTCCGGGTTTTTCAGCTCGACCCCGAAATCGAGAAAGCCGCCGGCTTTCATTTCCAATTCGACAAACGAGAGCGAATCGTTTCTGAAAACAACGACTTTCACCGGCAACTCC
>DATMOU010000056.1:0-50346 GCA_035568035.1 Chthoniobacterales bacterium
TCACAATTCTGCCAAATCTGTGTAACAGGAATGCCGCACTTCATGGCAGTTCGCTCGGTAAAAGGTTCGTTTCCGAGCCGCAGCTCGGATGCCATAACGGGCCAAATCTCGCTGGATCAGCGGGCAACGGGAATCGAACCCGCATGGCCAGCTTGGAAGGCTGGAACTTTACCATTAAGCTATGCCCGCGTTTTTGGTGCCAGTCCGGCGGGCGTTAAGTTGACGTGAGCCCGTGCACCTGCCAAGCGCTTTTTGGCCTTGCGCCGCGTTTGCTATTTACTTGCGGGCGGTCTAGCTAGTCCGATGAGGAATTTCCTTCTTCTTTCGGCGGCAATTGTCCTTGCTTCTCTTTGCTCAGCCCGCGCCGATCTCACAATTATTCAGCGGGTCGACGGCATCGGCCAGAACGGCGACGTGACGGTGAAAATCAAGGGAGACAAGGAACGGATCGATGCGCCGTCTCAACCGACCAGAATTATCGATGGCAAGACCGGGGAGATGACAGATCTAATCAGTGACCAGAAAAGTTTCGTGAAGATTTCGGCAGCCCAGATAAAGGCCGCCGCCGAGAGCATGAATCTCAACGCTGACAAGAAATCGTCCAAACTTGCGTCCACCGGAAAAAAAGAAACGATCAATGGTTACGAGACCGAGGAGTACGCCTACGAAACTCCTCAATTCAAAGCCTCCTTTTGGGTGGCCAGCAAGTATCCCGGTGCGGCTGACATCCTGAAACAAATGCAGGCGCCGATCGCCGGAGCGTGGAAGCCGAGCAACATGGGCATGCCCGATTACACCGATTTTAACGGCCTGCCGATCAAGACCGTGATCTCGGTCGGCCCGAATCAGGTCGTGACGACAATCATGTCGATCAAACAGGACCCGGTAAACGCGGGCGAGTTTGAGGTTCCAAAAGATTTCCAGCCGCTGAAGCGGCCGATCGAGCCGGATTCTTCGCCGGGCACGAGTCCATCCAGTTCATCGACGCCGTAACGCGTCGCGTTGGCGGTGCGTCCGACGTTGTTGCTCGCCTCCAATTCGCCGCGACGGCGCACGTTATTGTTTGAAGCCGGATTCGAATTCGAAACTTGCGCGCCTGATATCGGGGAGAGGTTCGATGTTGATCTCACGGTTCGCGAACTGACGGCGTTAAATGCCACTCGCAAGGCATTGGCGACTGCGCGTGCTCACCCGAAGAAGATTGTTCTCGCCGCTGACACTCTGGTCGCGATTGACGATCAAGTTCTTGGAAAGCCAAACGACGCGGGCGAAGCGGTCGCCATGCTGGAGCGATTAAGTGGAAGGGCGCACGAAGTTTGCACGTCGGTCTTTATTTGCCATCTCGCGCACGGAAAATCGACGAGCTTCTCCGAAATTTCGTGCGTTCGTTTCCGGCGCCTCACCCGCGCCGAGATCGATCGTTATCTCACGCGAATAAATCCCCTCGACAAAGCGGGCGCCTATGCCGCGCAGGGCTTTGGCAGTGAAATCATCGAGAAAATCGACGGTTCATTTACCAATGTGGTCGGGCTGCCGATGGAAAGAACAGTTCCGATTCTCGCAGAGTTCGGAGTTCAACCGAAAGCCGAAAACGATTGAGTCGCTCACCCGGCTATTATTTCACCGGCAATTCGACTTTCAGCATTTCGACGCGCAGGTAATTCAAGACCACCGGCGCCAACACCAGGCCTGGGATTCCCATCAGGCGTTCCCCGATGATCAACGCGATCAGGGTCAGCCAAACCGGGTTGCGAATGCGCTGACCGATGATGGTGCTGTTCAGAAAGTATTCGAGCTTGTGCACCAGGATCAGGAAAACCAGCGAAGCGATCGCCAGTTTCAACGAAACCGACAGGGCGATAAATGTGATAATGGTGTTGCTGATCAGATTGCCCGCGATTGGCACGACTCCGCACAAGAACGTGATTGCGATCAGAAGCGGCGCGTGGGGCAGTCGCACACTAAGCAGAAAGATCCCGGTCAGGATGGTGTTAATGATCGAAATGGTGATTTGCGCGCCCATCACAGTGGCGAAGCTTCGGTAGAAATCCCAAAACCGGGCGGCGATTTCTTGGGTACAGACGAGATAAAGGTTGTTCCGGGGACCATCTGCTTCGGATTGAGGAGTGAAGCCGCCTTTAAAAAACAGGCTCGCTGCAATCACGATCCCAAGAATGCTCAAGATAACAGCAGTGAACGTGTGTCCGGCAAAATGAGCGACACTCTCCAGGTAATGCGCCTCTTGTTTGAGTTGGTCGACTATCGCATCGCGCAAGCTGTCGAAATCCGTGAAGGGCAGTTCGATCTGGCGTTTCTGGGCCCACGCACTCGCGGAAGGAATTGAGGTATCGGCAACTTCCGGCAGGGCGAGAATGGCCGCCCGGGTGAAATAAGCTGCGGCTGCGGCGGTTCCCAGGACGAGGACAACAAACAAGACGAGCGCGAGCCATTTTATCTTCGTTAAACGATAAAGCTGCCGGAGCGCGAAATATGAAAACAACAGGACCAGGAGTGGCGCGCCAAGCTGAAAAACTCCTGCCAGCAAAATGGTTGCGACCAGCACCCCGTAGGAAATTCGAGTGGGCGTCATGATGGCTGATTGGAAGCGGCTGGCGGAACGCTCGCCCTCGGCGGCATATCGAATTTTCGCCTAACGAGTTTCCATCAGTTCGGGCGCAGATCTTGCCGGTGGCGATGTTTTATCGCGCTTCAAAACGAGATAGAGGAACCAGACAATGAAACAGTTTGCCAGCAGCAGGATCAGGGGCACGACAATCGCGTGATGAGTGATCAAGCGGTGCCAGACATGTCTGACTTCGAGGGGAATCAACGCACCGGTGGCAAAGATCATCAAGAACTCCGCCCAGCGTTTCTCCTTGTAAACGCCGATGCCCTCGGTCAGCAGCACTGCGCAATAAAACAGCGAGAGGAAGCCGGTCGCCCGCAACGCGCCGCCGCCTGTCATGATTTCCTGTAATTTGTTCAGGAGGAAAGCCACCGCCCTGGTGTGATGGAGCAATAGCTGGTCCGCGGTCCAATCGGAAATCTGATCGAGCCAGGTTGGCCGACCGTTCAGAAACAGAAGGGAAAAACCGAGGAGGAACAGCAGTACACCCTTAAAGATTTTGAAAAGCGCAATGAGCTTGAGATAACGATGGCGGCGAGGTTCCTGCAAAATGGCCGGAACGTGCGTCGGATCATTCATCTACCAACTCTTCGCCGAACTCTTTCACTCTGCAATGACGGGATTGGCCCTACAGCAGATTTCCAGTTTGTTGCCGTCCGGATCCTCAAAGAAGAACGCGTAATATCCGGGACTGTAGTCAGCGCAGATCTCCGGCCCTTCCAAGTTCATGCCTCCGGCTTCTCGCACCAATTTGGCAATCTGGTCCACTTTTTCCCGTGACTCGGCCCAGAAAGCGATCCGCGTCCCGTTTGGCCGATGATTCCTGTCTAAAGTGAAGCCAAAGAATTCCGCGGGTTTGTCGCCGCCGGCGGAATAAAAAGTATGAAAATCTTCGCCGGCGTCCTGCCTGGGCGATGGTTCGTATTTTTCCCGAACAAAGCCAAGCTGCGGCAGAAATTTGGAGTAAAACTGGCCGGCGACTTTCATGTCTTTCACTCGCAAATCAATGTGATCGAACAATCGCATCTTGATCATTTTGATTTTCGGTTCTCGCGCCGAATCATCAACTTTAATCCCGACCACGTCTCGTCGACCGCGCACACTTTAATGTCTACGAATCCGATCGGCAGCGCGACCGCGCGAATTACATCTTCGGTGACATCCGTTGGCACTCCGGACGATTTCTTGGGCCAGGAAACCCAAAGCACAGCGTCCTCGGCGATCTTCCGGCGCAGCGATGACAGATGTTTTTCCAGCGCGCGCCGCTCTTTGACAAAGAGATGGATGAATTTGGTATTCCCAACCGGACGCGTCGCGAAATTTACTCCGCTTGGAATTTGACCGAGCAACTTGCGATAATTTTGCGGCGGATCGATCGCGACAACGATTAGGCCCGGCTTAATTCCGAGCTTTTGGGGGAGGGGTGTTCCTGAATAACCGGCCATAGTGAAAAGCTTACCGAATTGTTGGCTCGTTACATCGTTGCGGTATCGCTGCGGCTGGCGAGAAAATACTTATTTTATTGCGTAAGGAAACTGAATATACTAAACGAGTTTCCAGAGTAGTAAGATCAAGGAAAGAAAACCCGGTGTGAAACCCGAAGAGCTTCATCAACAATTGCGGCAAATGATTCTCAGTTTACCGGGCGTGACCGAGCGGCAAAATGCCGGAATCCATGAAGACGCCTTTTTGGTCGGCGGTGCGATGTTCATGCACGTCCACGGTGCCGGTCATTGTGATATTCGATTGACCAAAGAAGATCAGGAACGCGTTCTCGGCGAAGGTAAAGCGCGTCCGCATCGTTGGGCTCCGGAAAAAGGATACGTGACCTTTGTGGCGCGTAACGAAAGCGATCTTCCACCGGCAATGGAATTGATTCGAATGTCACGTGATCACTTTGCCGGCAAACAATCCGCATGAGACGGGCAGACAAATCGCGGCTGCGAAACCTTGGGTCCAACCGGCGGCGAATCGTGGAGGCAGCGCGGGCGCATTTTTTCAGTCACGGTTTCCGGAGCGTAACCATGGACGATCTGGCGGATGAACTCGGAATCAGTAAGAAAACGCTCTACGCGCATTTTCCAGGCAAGATCGACCTGCTCGAGGCGGTGCTGGCGGACAAATTCGCGAGCGTTGAAGCGACGTTGAAAAAAGTCACACGCGCCCACCCCCATGATTTTCCGACAGCGCTGCACGAACTGCTGGCCAATACCCAACGCGAATTGGATGAGATCAAACCGCCGTTTGTTCGCGATGTCCGCCAGAAGGCGCCGAACGTGTTCAAAGTCGTTGAGCGGCGCCGGGCCGCCTTGATCGAGCGCTATTTCGGAAAACTTTTCATCGAAGGTCAACGGACGGGCATGGTGCGCAAGGATGTTCCGGCCAGACTGATCATTGAGATCCTGCTGGCGATGGTTCAGGCGATCGTGAATCCGGCGAAGATAGAAGAACTCGGAATGATGCCCAAAGACGCCTTCGCCGGAATTCTGAAGATTGTTCTCGGGGGCGCACTTACGCCAAAAGGACGGAAGGCATGATGGCGTTGTTTGTTGGGCAAACGCAGAAATTAGTGCGGGCGGCGGGAGTGCTGGCGCTCCTTGTCTTGTTTGCGGCCTGCAACAGTCGGAAGAACGCGGTCTCGGGTACAATTGAAGTCGATGAAGCGCACGTCGGGCCGCGGTCGGGCGGACGGGTAGAGAAAATTTTCACGCAGGAGGGCGCTCACTTACATGCGGGCGAGGTAATCGTTCAATTGGAAGCGCTGGAACTTCGGGCGCGTCGTGATTTGGCCGCGGCGCAGATCGAGACAGCCATTCATAACGCCGATGCACAGGCGGCGCAGCTGGATTATTTGAGGTCGAATGCGGAACGCGAATTGGATTTGCTCCACCGCAAAGTTGTTTCGCCGAACGAAGCTCAGCAGGCGGACAGCGCCGCCAAAGCGCAGGAGAAAACTGTGGCAGCCGCTCGGATGCAGGTGGCGCAGATGCGTGCGCAGCTTGCGGATATCGACGCGCAGTTGGCCGAAATGCAGGTCACGGCCCCGACCGATTGCGTGCTGGAAGTGCTCAACGTCAAGGTGGGCGACATCTTGGTGCCGCCGTTTAATCAAGAGGCGGCAACATTACTCCTGACAAATCATCTTTGGGTGCGCGTTTACGTTCCGGAAACCTGGCTCGGGAAAATCAAACTCGGCGAGCAAGTGCGCGTGCAAGTTGATTCGTTTCCCGGCAAAGATTTTCCGGGCGAGGTTGAACAGATAAATCGCCAGGCTGAATTCACCCCGCGCAATGTGCAGACCGTCGAAGACCGGATCAAACAAGTCTTCGGGGTGAAGATCCGGTTGCCGAACAACGATGATCGTTTGCGCGCCGGCATGGCTGCGGATGTTTATTTTCCCAATGTTCCATGAGCGCGGAAGCAATGATCGAGTGCGAAGGCCTGACCAAGCGCTTCGGTAATTTCACGGCGGTCGATCACGTTTCGTTCACTGTCGGCAAAGGGTCCATTTTCGGCTTTCTTGGTCCGAACGGTTCCGGCAAGTCCACTGTGATTCGGATGCTTTGCGGAATCCTGGAACCGAGTGAAGGCAACGCGCGCATTGCCGGGCACGACGTCGTTCGCGACGCCGATTCGATCAAGAGCATCATCGGTTACATGTCTCAAAAATTTTCGCTCTACGACGAGCTCACGGTGAACGAGAACCTTATTTTTGCCGGAAAACTTTACGGTTTGGGCGGACGCACCTTGGAGAAGCGACGGGACGAGATGATCGCGATCACGCATCTGGATCCCTACCTCAATCGACGCGCGGCCTTGCTTTCCGGCGGGTGGCGGCAGCGTCTGGCGATGGCCTGCTCGCTCATGCATCAACCGACCATTCTTTTCCTCGATGAACCCACTGCAGGGATCGATCCGGTGGCGCGTCGTGAACTTTGGGATTTGCTGTTCGAGTTCGCCGGCCGTGGCATGACACTGTTCGTCACCACGCATTACATGGACGAGGCGGAGCGGTGCGATCATGTCGGCTACATTTACCTCTCGAAGTTGATCGTGTGCGGCGAGCCGGACGAATTGAAACGGCTGCCGGAAGTGAGTCCATCAGGAACACGGCGCCTTGACGTGACTTGCGATCACGTCACCACTGCGCTCCAAGCCATGCGAGAAATGCGCGGCGTCCGGAGCGCGACCGTGTTCGGGCAATCGATGCACCTGCTGGTTGATGAAAATGTGCGTCGGGCGGACATTGAAGAAAAGTTAAAGAGCGTTGGAATTACGCAGACGGACATTCACGAGATCGGTCCGTCGCTTGAGGACGTCTTTGTCACCTTGAGCGCGAAGTACGCGGGCGAAGAGCAAAAGGAGAAGGCCGCGTGAAATTGTCATCCTGAGCGAAGCGAAGGATCTCACGATCTGGTGAAAGCTTTTTCGTCTGCATGATGCGAGGTCCCTCGCTGCGCTCGGGATGACAGCAAGAACAACATGAAACACAAACCGTTCCGCGGCCTTGGAGCCATTCTGTTCAAGGAATTCATTGTTGTCTGGCGTGACCCGCTGACGCTGTTCTTCATGTTTTTTCCGCCGCTGGTGGAGATGATCGCGTTCGGTTACGCGCTTGATACCGACGTCAAACACATGGCGATGTTGATCTACAACGAAGATCGCACGGTGGAGAGCCGGCAGTTCATCGACCGGTTTGTGAACACCGAAACATTTCGCGTGGTTGGCGAAGTGCAAAGCATCGACGAAATGGCCAGTCAGATCCGCAAAGGTCGCGCCTATGCCGGGTTGCAAATTCCGCCGAAGTTTACCCAGAATATTCGCGCCGGGTACCCGGCACAGGTGCAGCTCCTGATCGACGGCTCGAATTCAACCACCGCTCTGCAGGCGCTCAACACCGCGCTTTCAGTTTCGCTGACCCAGTCGATTGAAACATTGCTTCACCAAACCGGACGCAGCGGCGTGCCCATCGATATTCGGCCGCAAATGCTTTACAACCCGTCGATGAAGAGCCCGAACTTTTATGTTCCGGGCGTGATCGGGATCGTGCTCCAGATCGGGACGGTTTTTGCCACAGCCATGGCGGTCGTGCGGGAGCGTGAAAAAGGAACGCTGGAGACTTTGCTCGTCAGTCCGCTCAGCCGGTGGGGTTTGATGCTTGGCAAACTGATTCCGTATCTATGCATCGGGATGACAATGGCCATGATCCTTTTTCTAATCATGCGCTACCTCTTCCACGTGCCGATTGTAGGCAGCGTATTTGCGATGCTGTTCGCAACGCTGATCTACGTTTTCGCCTTGCTCAGTCTCGGTCTGCTGGTCGCCACCAAAGCCGAGAACCAAATGCAGGCACTGCAAATATCGATGACTTTCATGCTCCCGAGCGTTTTTTTCTCAGGCTTTGTTTTTCCGCGCGAGACGATGCCGTGGATCTTTTACGCACTGGGCGCGATCCTTCCGACCACCTATTTCATCTCCTTGATGCGCGCGATCATTCTCCGGGGCGCCAATTTGTTCGAATACTGGCCGCACTTGCTCGTCCTTATCATCATGTCGGTTGTGCTCTTCGCCCTTTGCGCGCTTCTGTTTCGAAAAAAGATTGGATAGCGAACTCTCGCGTTAACCAGTGATCGAATCGCTAACCAGATAACGCCGGACCGCCAGCGACTAAGTCTATTCAACCTTCTAGTCGCTCGAATCTTTGAGCATCGTTTTTAGCTGCTCGCGCAATTCTTTTGGATCTTTGTGGCTGTGCGCCGAGGTGGCGTGCTGCACCGCGGCTTCGAGCACTTCCTGTTCGGTGCCCGAAATTCTCAGGGTACAGCTTTTGTCGCTCGGATAATCCCGGCAATCGATCGATTTACGTTGAGCCAGAACAATTAGCTCTTCTTGAGCTCGCCCAAATCCTTCAGGATCTGTTCGCTGTGCTCGGCCGGCTTCACGCTCGTGTAGACCTTGGCGATCTTTCCTTCGGGATTAATCAAAAATGTGTTCCGTGCCGCCATCGTCGTGCCCTTGTAATCCATGGTCGATCCGTATTGCGAAGAAACTTTTCCGCCCGGATCCGCCAGAAGTTTGAAGGTCAGACCTTCCTTGGCGCAAAACTCTTTGTGAGAATCGGCGCTGTCTACGCTCACCCCAAGAATCACGGCGCCGGTTTTTTCGTATTGGGCGAGGTCGCGTTGAAAATTCTTCGCCTCCATCGTGCAACCGCTGGTCATGTCTTTCGGATAAAAATAGAGAATGACCCATTTACCCTTGAAATCCTTCAGGCTGACTTGCGACCCGTCACTTGTCGCCAGACTGAAATCAGGCGCCGCGGTTCCGGCGGCCGGTTGAGTTGAAGTGTCCGCGCCTTGCATCAGTCCGAGTGTAGCGAAGCAGGCCATAGCTAACAGCAGTGATTTTTTCATTTCGTTTCGTTGGTTGAGAGAAAACGTTATCCCGAAGTTTTTCGAAAGCAAAAGGTCAAACTAATCGCGTCGGGCCGCATCCTTCACGGAAAGCTGCGCGTGTGCGGAATTCAAGCGGTGTGGAGGTGACCGCTATTTGAGCGTGGCGTTGATTTTGTCGATCAATCGCTTCCATCCGCCGCGTTCCTCTTCCGAGAGATCGGACGCGGTGTGATCTCTTGTCCAGCGAAGAAATGCCTTGGCCAGACGATACTGGGAAAACTCATTACCGATTTCGTTGGTGAAGACATCGACAATCGACAAATCGGGTTGCGCGGCTGCCGCGCTGGTGATGTCCCAGCCGAGACGGTTCTTGCCGACTCGCAAGAGCGTTTCGCGCAGCAAATCCTCCACCCGTGGCGAACGCACACCGTTACGCGCGTCCTTGCTACGCAGGATCGCTTTGTGACCAAGCGCGCGCACCAGGTCATCCTGATGGGTCGCGCGGTCGCCGTTGGTGTCGGAATCGAGCAGGGCTGCCACCTTCAATTTTTTCGCGTGAAGAATGGTCGCGAAGTAGGCGACTTTTGCGGCGCCATTGGTAGGCAGCAGCTCAATGCGCGGATTTAGATCAACAATCCCGGCGTCGCGGAGCATTTGTGCGACCGCTTCGATGTACCAAAAATCAGTGAGACTTTCGAGCAACAGGTTGCGCTGCTGCGAAAACAAGCTCTGAGCGAGATCGTAACCGAGCGATTCCTGAAGCGGTAACAGCGCTGCGGGGTCTTCGGCGGTCACGTTCGTTCGCACCTTTGTGCCGACGCTGCGATCGATCATTTCGACCACGCGCACGCGATCCAATTCATCCGGCCCCACCAGGAACGGCGAGTGGGTGGTGTAAAGCAACTGGTTCGATTCCGCCAGCCGCGAGATGGTCGATCTGAATTCCTGCTGCTTAAGTCCATGCAGGCTCAGGCCGGGCTCGTCGAGTAGCAGGATTGCGTTTTTGTGTTTGTCCGCCGATTCGGCGAAGAAGACCACGAAAAACGAAACCAGCCACTGGAAACCTTCCGAGCGTTGATCGAGTTCGATCTCCACGCCGAGATCGTCTTCCACCACCACTTTTAGATATTGGCCGTCGGCCACGATGCGCAGCCTTTCGGCTTCCGCGCGCTTCGCGTCCGGTTTCCACACGCTGCGCAGTTCCTCGCTCAATCGTACGCTCGCGCAATTGAGCTGATAAGCGCGGCGGTCCAGCTGATCGCGATAATGCCGCCAGCCGTCGGCGTCGCCCGGCTTCGGCTGGTCCGCCTTGCCCAGGTTCGACAATTCGCGGGCGCTGAATCCGAGCAGGCGCAAAAGGCATTGATTGCCGTAATCATAATAGTCGCCGTCCAGAACATTCGTTTCCAATCGCTGGGCGAGATGCTCGAGGTGAATCAGTGGCCGCACCTTAAAATAATCACGGAACCGAACGAAGACGGGAAGACGCTGGTGCAAAGTTCGCACCGCGCCGAGCCTGCGCTCCTCGAGCGTAACCGCGTCCATCAATTCATCGTACCGCTTCTCTTCCGTCTCGTTGCCTTCTTCAATGAGCAGAAGGACTTTCTCCAGCCCCTTCTTCAGGGTTGCCGCGCGTTCGCCTTTGATTTCAACCGAGTCTTCCCAGCCTCGCGTTGCCTCAGCAAAGGCTGCGCTCGGAATTGTGGCGGGCGGAAGCCCGTCCAAACCGCGCGGTACGCGCGAATCGACATGCGCGAGCAAATGCGCAAGGTCTTTTCTTAGATCGCCAAACTTCTTGGGCGACGGTCCGCCATCGAGCATGTGCCATGCGCTGTTGTCCACGCGGCGGCCATAGATGTAGCGGCACTCGCGGAATTCCGCCGGGATTGCCTCTTTGTCGGCGGCTTCCAAATCAAAATGGCCTTCTGCAATCGTCGTCTCTTCGAGACGAATCTTTCCCGAAACGAGATCATTGAACTCGGAGCGCGGATAATCGCGCAGCGCGTCGAAGTTGCGGATGCTACCCGGCGGATTAATCCGTTGCAACGCCGCCAGCAGCGCGCTTTTCCCCGCTTCGTTAGGCCCCACCAGAATCGTTTTTCCGGGCTCGATATCGAACAAACCCGTATCGCGAATGCTGCGATACTTTCTCACCCGCGCTTTTCTTAATCGCATCGGTTCACCTCCAGTGTTTCCAAAAACTTTTTTAGAAAAAACGGCAACCGATTACGATACAATTCCAAAAAACCTTATTCACCAATTCACACATGTTGTTCACAAATTCACGCATTTGCGTTTCACTGGAGCTCACTGCAGAAAAGTCAGGACGCGCTTTTCATATTCCACCGGTGATGCGTGATGAAGGTCGACGTGTTCCGCGCTTGGAACAATCCAGAGTTGTTTCGGGGATGGAGCTTGATCAAACAACATCTGCGTGTCCGATAACCGCGTGTTTCGATCCTTCTCTCCGTCGATAAGCAAAACAGGACAGCTGATTTGTTTGATGTGATCGACCGGTCGCAGGTCTCTCGATGAGATTCCGACTCGCGCATGGAGCTGGCCTAAGAGCAAAGGCGCGACATATCGGCCGAGTGTACCCAAGTAGTGGTCCAGTCGGTTTCGGGTCGCGATTTCAATCGTTGGATAAACTTCTTCAAGGACCAGTGCGTTTACTTTCAACGGCGGAATCGCCAGCAAGGCGGCTGCTCCGCCCAACGAGCTGCCGATTATCGCAATTCGCGCTCGCGGATCGCGTTCGCGAATAAAACTTACCGCAGCGATGACATCGCGGCTTTCCTTCCATCCAAATGTGATGTGATCACCTTTCGTTTCGCCCGTTCCTTGAAGATCAATTAGCAGAACCGAATAGCCCGCGTGTCGTAGGAATCGCGCGCGATCAACCATGCTGAGCCGGTTCGCTCGAATTCCGGGTAGCAACAGGACGGTGCCGTGACCGTTGTCGACTGGACACCACCAGCCATGAACAAGAGCAGCTGATTCGCTTTTGAATTGAACAGCCTCAGCATCGAGGTCGCCTGGAGCGGGACCAATATTTACTTGAACCGGTGCGGCGAGCGCCCAGCCAACTGTGACCACAAGTGCGAAACTCGAGAGCAGTGTGATTGCAGCGAACGCAAACAGGAGTTTTCTCTTCAAGAGTGAGAATTTGGACTATCGGACATTCGACGCGCAAGATCGACGATTTCGTTTCGCTCTTGAAGGAAAGCGGAATCACGCTGCTCGCCGATGTGCGCATGTATCCGGGATCCAGGCGTTACCCGCAGTTTGGTCGGGAAGCTTTGGCGAAGTCGCTAGGCGAACAAGGAATTCGTTACGAACATTTTCCGGAACTTGGCGGGCGGCGAAAAGCAAAACCTGACTCGAGGAACACTGCCTGGCGGAACGAAATGTTCCGGGGTTATGCCGATTACATGGAGACGGAGGAATTTCGCAAAGGAATCGAGCGACTTGTCGGTTTAGCGGAAAAAACCGGGCCGACAGCGATCATGTGTGCAGAAGCAGTTTGGTGGCGATGTCATCGCTCATTGATTTCGGATTATTTAAAAGCGCGCGGCGTTGAAGTCCTGCACATTCTCGATCACAACAAAGTTGAGCAACATCCATTCACGTCCGCGGCGAAAATTGTGAACGGTGAATTGAGTTATGGTGATCTTCTGTAGCAGCGCTCTATGAGCGCCGTTAAATTTTGAATTCGGCGGTCACAGACCGCCGCTAGGATCGGTCACGCGACCGATGAAAAGGCACGCCCCGCTTGGCACGTGTTGGATCGCATAAACAAATGGCCGATCGACTCTTACGGGGATGGGCGGTGGCGGAGGCGATCTCATCGCAGCCCCCGCTAACGTCGCGACCGCAGTCGCGGCCGCAGCCTCAGTGCCTTTCTCATCTACTGCGATAAAGGTTTTGTGAAAGACCTCAGAGATCAGGAGATAATCGTTCGGTCTGCGTGGCGCGATCTTGTCAAAGTCTGCGCTGCCGGTCGGAACATCGAACGCCGTTTTCATTCCAAGCGATTTCAAATTATCCGCGAGCGGAATTGTCGGCGGCTCGAATTTGAATTTCGGCAAAGAAAGATCGACATCGCGGTTGGTATCAAGTTTCGCGCACTGCATCAGCGTGTCAGCCGTTAGTTGCGACTCCAGTTCAGCCAAACCTTTCACTTCATCGGGAATAAGTAATAGAAATTGCAATTCGTTGCCGGAATAAGGCAGTGCAACCGCGGTGAATCCATTCTTCTTCGCATAGCCGAACTTTTTCACATTGTTCATGGTTGGAACGTCGACAGCTTTGCCGCCGCGAACGTGGAACGGTTTCGGTTTCGTGAAGAAATCGGAGAACTCGCTTTCCCACGGCGCCTTGAGATAAATCGCATTCGCCAGCACAACACGTGTCGTTGCATCAATTCCGTTGACTGGAATCAAATCGCGAATCCGATCGCGTGTTTGCTCCGCGACCCATTTGTTGATGTATTGGCGTTCCCGCTCTGGGTTTTTCTTGAAATCCATTGGGTCGAACGGCGCGCCGTAGAATTTTTTTACCAACTCTCGAAACGCGTCGCGAAAGTCATAGCCGGTTTGGGCAAACAATCGGTTCGCGATCGCAAGCGTGATCGGCTCGCTCGGCCCGCCGCGCTTCTTTGATTCGTCGGCGATCTTCGCGGTCTTCTGCGACATTTCCTCTAGTGAACGCTGTAGCGATGCGAGCGACGCGTGAATTGCGTCGCCGTCGGTTGGGAAATGGAGAACGCGGGCCATTTCCGTTCGCGTCTCTCCGTCCGCGCCGGCGAAGGTCATGGTCAACGCGCTTTCGATCGAATAAGGCGAAAGGCAAAGATTATCGTCGCCCCTGGCTAGCTGGTGATATACATCGACGCCAAATTCGTTTGTCGCTTTCGCCGCGAGATCGAAATCGCCCGCGGGAAGGGACGCGGCGGTCCCATAGAACAGAGCGACAGCGAAAAGCTTCAGCCTCACTGCGAGATACTTATCACGCGAGCGGTGCGGTTTGAAATGTTAAAGGTAGGGCGATTGACCTCAATCGCCCGCTAGCTGGTTAGACCTGTTGCGGCAGTGCGTGACGTGAGGTAGAAACTTGTCCTCCCTCGGGTCGGTAGCTCAATCGGTAGAGCAGCGCCCTTTTAAGGCGTTGGTTCCGGGTTCGAGTCCCGGCCGACCCAAGCTTGACGTTCCGAGGGTGGATCGGCTTACGCTCCCGCTAGTTCGGCCAGAATGTACCCGATTGTGGGTTGCCGCACAGCGGCGGCCTTCTCCGAAGACGAATCTTGAAAAACGCGCTCGGAGAGCGCATTCCACCATTCGTGCTAATTCGTGTCGATTAGTGTTAGAACGACTTTAACAAATCGCGCAGCGAGTTCTTTCCGCGATCCAGTTTGAAGATCGACAGGCCGGCAGCGGTCGCAGCTTTCCAGTCGCGCCTGGGATCATCACCAACGTGCAGAATTTCATTTGTTTCGAGATTCATGAACTTCGCCGCACGCCGAAAAATTTCCGGCTCCGGCTTGTCGGCGCCGAGTTCGCTGGAAACGAAAATGTGCGAGAAAAATTTCGAAACACCGAGATGTTCCAGGATCATTCGCAAGCGTCCGTCGAAATTGGAAACCACCGCGAGCTGGAAGCGCGGACGCAATTTTTCCAAAACATCGACAACTTCCGGGTAAAGCTCCCACACGCCCGCTTCGGCGAAGTGTTCGTAAGCGATTTCAAAGAAATTGTCGCGGTCCAGTTCGCTCAAACCCGGCGCAAGTTCACGGAGCACTCTTTCAACAATTTCGCGCCACCAATCTTTGTCGTCGTTTTCGCGCGGGCCATCGATTGCTTCGCGCACCGGCATTGAGCTCCACGCTTTGTGGAACGCGCTGTCGAGTTTTGCCGCATCCAATTTCAGGCCGATCTCATTCCCGACCATCGCGTAATGATGTCCGACATTTTGAGTCAGGTAAAAGAGCGTGCCCATGGCGTCGAAAAAGATCGCTTTCGGGATCGGCTCGATTTTGTTTTGTTTAGGCATGAACTCCGCAATTCGATGGAAAGTCGCTTTCCTCGTCCTCGCAAGTTTTGTTGCGGGCGCGGTCACCGGCGCATTTCTGATTATGGGCTCGGCCAAGGACGAAATGCGGCGCCAGCGTGATCCTCTGCGTTGGTTTAGCAACACGCCTGACCGCTGGCGGACAGAAATGAAGCTGACTCCGGACCAGGATCAGAAGATCCGTCCGATTCTCGAACAGATCGACGACGAGCTGGCCAATCGGCGCGCAGTCGATCTTCGCGAAACGGAAGGAATACTTTCGCGCGGCGAAGACCGGATCTCAGCCATCCTCACGCCGGACCAAAAGCCGCGTCTCCATCAAACATTCGAGCAGCGGCGGCAACGCCTCCGCGATTGGATGGGCGTGAACGACCAGCAAAAGCCCGCCGAGTGACGTCGCGCCGGTTGGACAATCGCGTCCGAACATCGGATTAATTCGAATGCTGCCGGTCGAGCACAACGATCCTATCAACGCGAAGATCCTCGCGATTTCGGAGGACAAGATCGAAGGGTTCGTTCGCGAACCGTTCGAGGAAATCGCGCGCCGCTCAGGCGTGGATGTGGATGTTGTGATGGCGCGGATCACGGCAATGGTCGGCGCGGGAACTATTCGGCGTGTTCGACAGACTCTTCTGGCCACCAATCTGGCCGACGGTGCGCTTGTCGCCTGGAAGGTTCCGGAAGAGAAGATCGACAGTGCGTTTGATTGGATGTCCCAGCGTGATCCGTTTTCAGGTCATGTGGTGGTGCGCTCGACCGATACGGTGACGGCCGGTTCGGAATATAAGCTTTGGACAACGCTGAAAGTTTCCCACGGATTTTCGCTGAAGGAACATTGCGAATTGCTTTCGAAGAAAGTTGGCGCGCAAAAATTCCGGATCATGCCGGCGAAGGGAATTTTCACTCTCGGTGTCGGCCACGTCCGAAGGAAGAACCTTGAGCCGGGGGAGAAGGCCGATGCGCCCGCTAAAATGATTCGCGTGGAAGTCGCCAATCTTAACGAAAACGAATGGGATATTTTGCTAGCGTTGAAGCGTGAGTTTGCGCCGAAGGAAATTCAGCGGAGTCCATGGGCATCGCGTGCGGCTGAGGCCGGCGTGACCACTGACGAATTCTTTCGCGTGGCCGAAGACTTAAGCGCGCGCAAAATCATCGGCCGCTTTTCCACCTTTCTCGAGCACGTGAAGCCATCGCAAACCGGTGTTCGCGTCACGCGTTTCAATGCGCTGTTTCACTGGGCGGTGCCGCAAGGCCGCGAAATTGAAACCGGCGGCGAAGTTGGCCGTCATCACATTCTGACGCACTGCTATTGGCGCGAAGCCGGCCCCGAATTCAAAAACGTCAACATCATGGCAGTTGCGCACGGCACGGAGAAACCGCGATTGCTCGAACACAAGGCCGCGATCGATCGGCATCTTGCGGCCTGCGGCATTCCCGTTTCCTACACGAACGTTTTTTGGGGCGGCCGCAGCGAGATCAAGCCATCCGAAATTTCTCCGAAAGTCTACCGCGAGTGGCTCGCAGGGAACACGTGAAAGCGCTGGTAGAAAAACTTCAGGCCGAACTCGATCTCACCAGCGGAGATATCGATCTTGCCGTTGTCCAGCTGCTGTCCGATCAGGTCGATGACGAGCTGAAAGCCGATTTCCTGACTGCGCTCCACAAAAAAGGCGAAACGGCGGAAGAAATCGTCGCGTTCGTTCGACCGCTGATGAAGCGGGCGGTCGATCCCATGATCGATCAGGCGGAATTACCGGGTCCGATGATCGACATTTGCGGCACCGGCGGGGACGGCCTGAGTTTTTTCAACGTTTCAACAGCTGCGATGTTTGTCGTTGCGGCCGGCGGCGCGGTCGTGGCCAAACATGGCAATCGCCGGGTGACTTCGAGTTGCGGCAGCGCCGATGTTCTCGAACAACTCGGCGTCGCGATCGACCTGGCGCCCGAACAACTTTGCGAAAGCTTGAAGCGCCACGGGCTCGGCTTCATTTTCGCGCGGATGTATCATCCGGCGTTCCGCACTTTGGCGGGGATGCGCGAGCGTCTGGCCCGGCAACAAATGCGCACGGTTTTCAATTTACTTGGGCCGTTGCTGAATCCGGCCCGCCCATCGCGGCAACTGATCGGCGTTTTTGATCCGAGGTTGACCGGACTTTTCGCCGAAGTGCTTCGGCAGATGGGACGCGAACGAGCGTGGGTCGTTCACGGGTTTGGTGATGGTGGCGCCGGAATGGACGACATCTCGATCAGCGGAGCGACCACGATAGCCGAATTGGCCGATGGAAAAGTAACCTCCGCAGTCATGGATGTAAGCTGGCTTGGGGTTTCGCGGGCTTCGGTAAGCGAATTGCAGGGAGGAGACGCGCGACAGAACGCGGAGACGATCGAGGGAATTCTTTCAGGAAAGATTCGCGATGCAAAACGCGACATGACGGTTGTGAACGCCGCCGGCGGGTTCGTCGTGGCCGGTCTGGCGAAAGATCTGAAAGAGGGAATCGAACTGGCGCGCGAAGAAATCGACAGCGGTCGCGCGCTGGAAAGACTTCGCGCACTACAAAGCTACTCACCGAAAATCTCGTCGTTAACGTAGCCCAGGACTTCAGTCCTTGGTTTTAGATACAATTTGTAGAGCCCGGGCAGGGCGACAGAGGCGATGTGAATGTTTTTTGGTTCATTCTTTCGTCCCTTTCGGGACCTGCGGTGTCTGCATTCGTTGACCCAGAGCTAAAGCTCTGGGCTATTTCAGAGTGATGGGCTTGGCCCGAAAAGCTCAGCGTAAGAGCGGTCAAGATTCCGCAACAGGGCAAGCGCGACAAGATTTCGGTCCAGCCGGCGGCGACGAGCAATTGCGACTGAAGTTGCACGCGCGCGAACTTCTTCCGAAAAATCGTCCGGAGTGTGGTTCACGTTGACGCCGATGCCGACAACAGCAACGTGCAGTGTGGCAGGTTGTGCGCGCATTTCCACAAGGACGCCGGCGACCTTTCGCTCATTAATATAAACGTCGTTGGGTGGCTTCACCGTGGCCGGAAGTTCAAATTCATTGTGAAGCGTGTCCGCAATGATGCCCGCAACCCAGGTCGTCAGACGCGCAGATTCTTTGATGTCGATCTTCGGCCGAAGCAGAATGGAAAACCACAGGCCTTTGCCGGCGGCAGCTTCCCATTTATTTCCGCGCTGACCGCGCGCGGCCGTCTGTTCTTCGGCAAAAACGCACAGTCCTTCGGGCCAGTCGCCCACAGCCATTTGGGCGACGACATCATTGGTTGACTCGGTTTGTTCCAACACAATGACGTCGCAGCCGATGATTGTGCCGCCGCGTAATTTCCCGGGACGAAGTCGATCACGCACCGGCATCGGTCATTTCGAGTGAAAAATCGATCGCGCGCGGGGAGTGCGTGAGCGCTCCGATGGAAATGTAGTCAACGCCAGTCGCGGCAATTTGGCGGATATTTTTCAATGTAATTCCGCCACTGGCTTCAAATTTCACTTTGTGTTTGCCCAGCGCGATCGCTTCCCGGATTTCCGCCGGCTTCATGTTGTCGAGGAGAATTACGTCGATGCCGTCGATTTCCAGGAGGCCACGGACTTGGTCAAGCGTATCCGCTTCGACCTCGATTTGGATGTTTGGTCGCGCTTCACGGAATTTGCGCACCGCTTTGGCGAGTTCGTCGAATCCGGCGATCGACGCAAGGTGATTGTCTTTGAGCAGCACCATATCGAACAAACCAAAGCGATGATTTCGTCCGCCGCCGGCGACCACTGCAGCCTTCTCCAGCGCCCGCAAGCCAGGTGTCGTTTTCCGAGTATCGAGGATTTTCACGTGCTCACTGGCGGCGGCATCGACAAATCTTCGTGTCATCGTTGCGATCCCGGACAAGCGTTGCAGAAAATTCAACGCGACGCGCTCGGCGTTAAGGATCGAACGGGCCGACCCCTTAATTTCGATCACATCGTCGTCCGCGTTGACTTCACTGCTGTCCTTGCGAATTATTTTCACTTGGAGAGCGCTGTCGACGCGGCGAAAAACTTCGGCGGCAGTCTTGGTTCCAGCAACGATCGCTCGTTCGCGGGCCACGATTCGCGCAGTGCCGCGAGTATTTCTTGGAACAAAAGAATCCGTGGTCACGTCGCCCTCGCCAATGTCTTCGCCCAAAGCGATGTCAATCGGATCGACGTTAGCGGAGTTCATACGACGTTAGGCAAATTCGGCGCCTGATAGATACACTTTCCGCGAACGTAAGTTTCGAGGTTTGCGTCAGGCCCGCCGCGGTAAATGCAAAGTGCAACTACATCTTCGGGCGTCAATCCAGCCATTGCACCGCGGTGTTGCGGATAGGGGAGAAGCGAGGTGATATCGACGACGATCAGATCGGCTTCTTTCCCGGCGTGGAGCGTGCCGATGGAGGCGGACTTTCCAAGCGCCCGGGCACCACCCTGGGTGGCGAGGTACAATGCCTCGCTGGGGCGAAGTGGCCGCAAGCTAGGTTCGTAAGCCGTGCGCGCTTTTTGAACTTCAATCGCCGCACGCATCACTCGCCACATGCTTAATTCGGGCCCGCCAGCGACGTCGGAGCCAAGTCCGACGTTGATTCCAGCCTTCAAGAGCTGGTCGAGTCTCATTAAGCCGCTGCCGAGAAAAAGATTCGAGCTCGGGCAATGCGCCACGCTGGATTGAGCGGCAGCGATGGCTGCGATCTCGCGAGGATTTACATGAATGCAATGGCCGAGCACGGTGCGTGGCGTGAGGAGCCCGCATTTTTCATAGACGTGGGTGTAATCGCGCGCAGTCATGTGCAGGTGATGGACCTTCTCCAACTCTTCGCGGTTCTCGGCCAAATGAGTTTGCAGATAAGCTCCATACCGCGCCGCCAGTTGTGCCGCGCCCAGCATCAATTTTTCGGAACAGGTGACTGCAAATCGCGGACTGAAAGCGTATTCAAGAAGACCGTTTTCGGCCTTGTGCCACTTCCGGCAAAGCCGTTCGCTTTCCACCAGTGAGATCGAAAGAATTTTTTTCGGTTGAATTTGGCCGTAGGAACCGAGATCCATCATCATCTTGCCGAGAATGGTGCGGACGCCACTTTGGCGCGCGGCCTCAAAACCGATGTCGCAGCTGTCCTCATAGATAGCGGCGTAGGCCATGACGGTGGTGGTGCCGTTGCGGGCAAGCTCGTGGAAGAATTGTGGCGATTCGTCGCGCGCCTTTGGTCCGGTGAACTCGCGTTCCACCAGGAAGATGTGTTGGCGCAGCCAGGGCAGCAGCTCGCTTTCACCTCTCGCAACGACCGAGTATTGCGGGAGGTGAGTGTGGCAATCGATCAGGCCTGGAAATATGGCCACCGCGCCGCGGTTGATCCACTGAATTGAATTCGGCGGGTGCAGACGTCGAATCTCGTCGTTGTCGCCAACGTTGGAGATCCGTCCATTTTCTACCAGAACGGCGCCGTTTGGTCGCCCGCGCAAAGCCCCGAATTCAGGGGTGTCGATCAAAAAACCGCGGAGGCCGAACCGGCTAGTGTTGCTCTGCATAAACCGCGGCCGCTATCAAAGCATTTTGGCTGGGAGAGCCGCAACCCCGGAATTGGGAGGCGCTTTTGGGCAAAAAAAGATTCGGGCAGCGCACGCCAAGGAGAAACAGCAAATACGAGAAACGTGCAACCGCCCGAATCGCCTTAACCTGTTAATTTGGACAGCAGGCGGCGGCTGACGTTCGAATTTTTTACGATTTTTTCGGACACGCGAAAGCAGAACTGGCCGAGGAGCTTACAGCTTAAGCTCTGTTTGGCCCGAGCTGGTCGCTCTCGCCGCCTCGATTTTCACCTCTTGAAGCAACGATTTGAACTCGCATTCCTCCAGTTCCTGAATCAGCGCCGGGTAGACCGGTTGAATTTTGAGATCGTCGATCGGCGCCGGCAGCTCCATGTCGCAATCGAGCTCGACCATTTTGCGGTTTTGAAGAATCTGCTCCCGGGCGGCGATCAGCTTTACTCGCATCTTGTCGCTCTTGACCTTTTCGACGTTGGCGAGCAAACCATCCAGGCCGCCAAATTCGCGGACCAGCGCGCTGGCGGTTTTGCGGCCAAGACCGGAAACGCCCGGGATGTTATCCACCGAATCCCCGGACAACGCGAGCACGTCGCCAATCATTTTCGGAGGCACCTCCCATTTCGCGGTCGCTTCCGCTTCGCCAAGCAATGCGAACGCGTCTTTCGGCGATGCGAGGTCAGCCTTCGCCGTCGTGTAAACTTTCACGCAGGGCCCGATGAGTTGGTACAAATCCTTGTCGTTGGTCGCGAGAATAACTTCCATCCCTTTGCGCTTGCAGGCAGTCATGGCGTAGCAACCCATCAGATCATCAGCCTCGGTGTTGGGCAGGGAGATATTCTTGAATCCGAGCAACGCGGTCAGTTTCTCCTGAATGAACTCCAGCTGCGGGACCATCGGTAGCGGCATTTCCTTGCGCGTTTCCTTGTAGGCGGGTTGCAATTTGACCCGCCGCTCCGGCATCCCTTCGTCCCAAAAAACCGCGCCGCGGTCCGGTTGCAGATGTTTGATCATTAACCGCAAGGTCTTGGTAAAGCCGAAAATCGCGTTGGTCGGTTCGCCGCGCGAATTGGACAGGTTCGGGATCGCGAAAAACGACCGGTAAACATAATAGTGGCCATCTATTAGGAGCAGTCTCATTGACCAGACAGGATTCACTGGATTCGACGGATTTCAAAATCCGAGACAGCTATCTTGAAAACAAATCTCGCTGTTAATCTGGTAAATCCTGCCCAATTATCAGTTGCATGGCCGAGCAATGGATCATTCGAGTTCAGGGAAAAGATTACGGTCCGACCGATCTCGAAACCTTGCGGGAATGGAAGGCTGATGGCCGCGTCCTTCCCGCGAATCAGGCGCGCCGCGCGGATCTCGAGCATTGGCAGACAGCGGCGGAAATTCCGGGGTTGTTTCGGGCCGAGCCGCCGCCTGTGCAGCGGGGTGTAGAGGCGCGTGTGTCGCGCGCGGAATTCACTGATGCAATCGCGGCCGACACGGCCGCAGCTACACTTTCAAGACCGCCGAGTCGAAACCTTCTAATCGAAACGTTTCGCATTTATTTTCGCGGCTTCTTCCAATTCCTCGGTCTTTCGCTGCTCAGCATTGTGCCGATTGCGTGCGCCGAGCTTACCAGTCGTTTCATCGACACCGCGCCGGGCGTGAATGTAGATCTTCGCACGTTGGTCGCCGGATCATTTGGATTGTGCATGATCGTGCTTCGGCTGGTTCTGATTCCGATCTACATCGCGGGCATTCAAATTCTTGGCGCCGAACTTGCGACAGGACAGCGCATCGGTTTCCTGAGCGTTCTCAATGGGGCCGTGAAATACTGGCCGCGCGTCGCCGGCCTCGCCCTCTTCGTTTTCATAGTTTTCCTTTTACTGGTTTTGTTTGGATTTGGCTTGCTTGCTACGGCCGCCACGGCGCACACGGTCTTTTCCGCCGTGATCGTGCTCGGTCTGCTCGCGCTTCAGGTCTGGTTGTTCGCCCGTTTCTTTATCTACGTTCTTTTTTGGCAACAGTTTGCCGTCTTGGAAAATTTGAACGCCTTCGATGCACTACGCGAAAGTCATAAGCTCGCCCGGAGCGGGCGCGATCTTACGTGGTATCAACGTCCGCTTTGGCGCGGCGCGTTGATTGCGTCGATCTGGATGGCGTTCGTTCTGGCGATCACCATCACGCCACAGTGGGCGATGCTGCGCGAATATTTGCAGGAAGTGATGCAGACCCAGGATCCGCAGGCGCTTTACCAAAAAATGACTGCCGCGATGCAAACGCACGGCGTCGACTATCAGGCCCTGGCCCTGAACGTCGCAGAACGAATTCTTCAGCCGCTTCTGGGCATCGCTTTCGTGGTGCTTTATCTCGATTCCAAACCAGACGTCGAGTAGCTTTTCTGCGAATCAAACTTGGCTAAGCGACGTTTGGCCTGCAGAGTCATCACGTCCCTTCGTTGCCTTAATCGAATCAGTGTCGTGTCATGACCGCTAAAACCTGGCCCGGAAAACCGTACCCGCTCGGTGCGAGCTGGCTGGGCAACGGAGTCAATTTCGCGATCTTCGCCGAGCATGCGACTGCGGTCGATCTCTGCTTGTTCGACAACATCGATGCGCCGCAGGAAAAAATCCGGATTCGGTTGGGGGAACAGACCGAGTGCGTCTGGCACGCATTTCTGCCCAACGTGCGGCCCGGGCAGCTTTATGGCTATCGTGTTCACGGTCCGTACGATCCCGCGCACGGTTTGCGATTTAACGATTCCAAGTTGTTGCTTGATCCGTATGCAAAATCGGTCGCGGGGCAGATCAAATGGTCAGATGAAATGTTTTCCTACATCGTCGGCGATTCGACTGAAGATCTGGCGCGGGATTCGCGAGACAACGCCTGGGCGATGTCGAAATCGGTGGTTATCGATTCAAGATTCGACTGGGGCGACGACAAGAAGCCGGAAACGCCTTTTTCGGAGACGGTAATTTACGAGATACACGTTAAGGGCTTCACGAAATTACATTCCGATATTCCCGAGCACCTGCGAGGCAGTTACGCTGGACTCGCCAGCCAGGAGGCAATTAGCTATTTGAAAAACCTCGGCGTGACTGCGGTCGAGTTGCTACCGGTTCACACTCATCTTGATGATAAGGCGCTGATCGATCGCGGCCTGATGAATTACTGGGGCTACAATTCAATCGGATTTTTCGCGCCGCAGGCCGAATACTCGAGCAACCGCGAACCCGGCGCGGAAGTGATCGAGTTCAAGGGAATGGTCCGCAATCTTCATGCGGCCGGGCTCGAAGTGATTCTCGACGTCGTTTACAATCACACCGGCGAAGGAAATCATCTCGGCCCGACGGTTTGTTTTCGCGGTGCCGACAATCCCGTTTACTACCGGCTGCTCGCGGATAACCCGCGTTTCTATTTGGATTACACCGGGACCGGAAACACGCTGGACACTCTTTGTCCGCACACGCTGCAACTGGTGATGGACAGCTTGCGGTATTGGGTGACCGAGATGCGGGTCGACGGTTTTCGGTTCGATCTTGCGCCCGCCCTGGCGCGTGACGGGAGTGGTTTCAACAAGTTTGAGGCGTTTTTCAAAATCATCCAGCAGGACCCCGTGCTGTCGCAGGTTAAATTAATCGCGGAGCCATGGGACGTGGGCCAGGGCGGTTATCAGGTTGGAAACTTTCCGCTGCCATGGTCGGAGTGGAACGGGAAATTTCGCGACGCGTTCCGCAGTTTCTGGAAAGGCGACGAGGGCAAAATCGGCGAAGTGGCGTATCGATTGAGCGCCAGCCCGGATTTGTATCAAGACGACGGACGCTTACCGAGCGCGAGCGTAAATATCATCACGACCCACGACGGTTTCACGCTGAACGATCTCGTCAGTTACAACGAGAAGCACAACGAAGCCAACGGAGAGAACAACCAGGATGGCGACAACAACAATCAGTCCTGGAACTGTGGCGTTGAAGGTCCGACCAACGATCCGAAAATCAGTGCGTTGCGGCGCAAGCAACGCCGGAATTTTTTGACGACACTCTTTTTGTCGCAAGGCGTGCCGATGCTGTTGGGTGGCGACGAGTTTGGCCGGACCCAAAACGGAAATAACAACGCCTATTGCCAGGACAACGAGATCAGCTGGTTCAATTGGAAGCGACGCGACAATCAGGTGTTCGATTTCACGCGACGACTCATCCAGTTTCGCAAACAGCATCCGGTTTTTCGGCGTCCGAAATTTTTGCGGGGCAAACGTGTCCCCGGATCGGAAACCAAGGACGTGATGTGGTTTAATCCGGGCGGCAATGAAATGAGCGACGAGGAATGGGCCTCCCCGTTCGTCCGTTGTCTCGGAATGCTCCTCAGCGGCGACGCCGCCGACGTCATTGATTCGCGGGGCGAGCCGGTTCGCGATGAGACGTTTCTATTGCTGATCAACGCGCATTACGAACCGATTCCGTTCCTGCTCCCGGGCGAGCAGCACCTCGAGTGGGAACTGATTCTCGACACTGCGACGGAGGAAGGTTTTCTCCAGAAGCCGAAAAAGTTTCCGTCCGGTGACGACGCCGAGCTTCGCGATCGAAGCGCCTGTTTGTTGCGACTGGTCGGTGGCGAACAGCCGAAGGCGCGGACAGAATCGTGGAGAAAGCGTTTGTTCAAGTTCGCCGAAGTGAGCGCGGAAGAGGAACGGACCCATTCCTGAAATTTTTTGGACGCGCACTTGTCCTTGGAAACGAATCTATTATAGAGAGATCAAGCGCAGTTCGATGCGCAGTTCGTTCAATGACACCGACATCGCTTGTCATCCTGGCTGACCGTGGAAGTTTGAAAGCGTATCAGGTCAACGAAACGCCGACTCGCGGTCCGAGTTTGAAACTGGTGCAGGCCTTTGACATCACCGACGCGCACGGAAAGCTGTTCGACAAAGTGACCGATTTGGCCGGCCGATTTCCAGTGACCGAAACTGCGGGGGCACACCGAGGCCAGGCCTCAATCGCTGAGAGCAAACTCCAAACAGAGACCGACCGACGAATTAACAAGGAGTTGGCCGATCAAATCACGAAGATCATTAATGGCCGCAGTTTCGAAGGCTGGTCGTTCGCCGCGCCGGCCGAAATTCACGCTGCGATTGTTGATCTTCTGCCTGGCCGAATTCGCGATCGGATCGTCGAGCACGTGAAGTCCGATTTGGTCAAAGTGGAACCGGCGAAGTTGTCGTCACATTTTCGTTCCCTTCGTCCGCTTTAAGCTCAATAGTTTGGTATGCAATTGCCCGTCAACATCACCTACCGCGGCCTGGAAAAATCAGATCAGCTCGATAACCTCGTCATGACTTACGCTGCGCGGCTCGACAAATTTTGCGATCACATTAACCGCTGCGACGTCGCGATTGAGCAGAAAAATCATACCCATCAAAAAGGCAATCCGTACCGCTGCCGCATCGACGTGACCGTTCGGCCACGGCATGAATTGGTGAGCGACCAGGAGCAGATGGATAACGGCTCGCACGAGCCGCTCAACAAAGTAATCCACGACGCGTTCAAAACGATGGAGCGCCAGTTGCGCCACCTCGTGGAGAAACAGCGCCGCGAGTAGGTTTGCGGCGTCTCACTTTCGATTAACACCGGGCTTCAGCCCGGTGATCACCGAAGACCCTGCATCGACATTAGCCGTTTAACGGCTTAGCCAGGTATGGGCGATTGCCCTCAATCGCCCGTCCCCCCCTGTGAATGAAGATTCCGCATCTGCGCGACCGGTTCGAGAAGAGCTCGATCAGAGGAAAACGGGTCGACCAACGAACCGATAACTACGCCGGAGCGCCGGGAGCGTCCGGAAGCGGTGGGCCAACATCGGGACCGACCACGACTTGGCGCGGCGGTTTTTCTGGCGGCATTTTTTCGCCGCTTGGCGGGCCAATTGTTGGCGGCGGATTACGCAGCTCGCCGTATGCGATCAATTCTTTGATCTGCTGACCGTCCAAGGTTTCATACTCAAGCAATGCTTTCGCGATCGCATCGAGGTGATTGCGGTGAGCGATGAGCGTTTGTTTCGCGGTCTGGTAAGCATCATCGAGCAAGCGACGCACTTCGCGATCGATCTCTTCGGCGGTCGCTTCGCTGTAGTCGCGGTTGCGAGTCAGTTCGCGGCCGAGAAAAACGTAATCTTCGTGCTCGCCGTACTCGACCATGCCGAGTTTTTCGCTCATGCCCCATTCGCAAACCATTTTTCTCGCCATCGCCGTCGCCATCTTGATGTCACCGGCGGCGCCGTTGGTTACATCGCCAAAAACAATTTCTTCGGCGACGCGGCCGCCCATTTTCACGGCCAGACTGGCGAGTAATTCGTTTTTACGATTGGTGTATTTGTCTTCCTCCGGCAACCACATGGTCGATCCAAGCGACGGACCGCGCGGAATGATGGTGACTTTGTGAAGCGGCTCAGTGTGCGGCAACAATTCAAGCAACAGCGCGTGACCCGCTTCGTGATATGCGGTGTTCTGTTTTTCTTTTTCGCTGAGCGCGAGGCTGCGGCGTTCTTTGCCCCAACGCACTTTGTCTCGCGCTTCTTCCAATTCGTGGAGCGTGATTCCTTTTAATCCGCGACGCGCGGCCAGCAACGCCGCTTCATTGATCACGTTCGCGAGCTCGGCGCCGGAATAACCGGGTGTGCCACGCGCGACCACCGCCAGATCGACACCTTCCGCGAGCTTCACTTTCTTGGCGTGCACGCGCAAAATTTCTTCGCGGCCTTTCACGTCGGGCAGATTCACTGTGATTTGTCGATCGAAACGACCCGGGCGCAGTAATGCCGGATCGAGAACGTCGGGACGGTTTGTTGCGGCGATGATAATGACGCCTTCCTGCGTGTCGAAACCATCCATCTCGACGAGCAACGCATTGAGCGTCTGCTCGCGCTCATCGTGACCGCCGCCGACACCGTGACCGCGATGACGGCCGACCGCGTCGATTTCGTCGATGAAAATGATGCAGGGCGCGGATTTCTTGCCTTGCTCGAACATGTCACGGACGCGGCTCGCGCCGACGCCGACGAACATTTCAACGAAATCGGAACCGCTGATCGAGAAAAACGGAACGTCCGCTTCACCGGCAATCGCGCGCGCGAGCAAAGTTTTGCCGGTGCCCGGAGGGCCTACCATCAACACGCCTTTTGGAATTCGGCCGCCGAGTTTCTGAAACTTTTTCGGGTCCCGCAGAAATTCCACGAGCTCCTGGACTTCGTCTTTTGCTTCCTCAACGCCGGCGACGTCCTTGAACGTGATCTTATTTTTGTCACGCGCCAGCATACGGGCCTTCGATTTGCCGAAATTAAGCGCGCCTTTGCCGGCCATGCGGATCTGCTGACGGAACAGGAAATAGAGAAGCAGGAGTAACAGAAGGACCGGCGCAAAACTCGCGAACACTTGAGTCCACGGATGCGACTCCGATCTGATCGCCGGGGAGATTCCTCCGGCGGACAGTTTATCGCGAAGATCGTTCGTGAAATTCAAATAAACGGTCGTGCGAAACCAGACCTCCTGGTTTTGCGCACCACCGGCCCCTTGCTTGATATATTTACCGCGGAGCTGCTGGGTCGGTTGACCCTCTTCGACGTAGAGAGTGAGCGGCGCATTCTTGTCGTTAACGATTTGCTTGTTCTCGACCAGCTCGAGGAAGCGGTTGTAGGGGACATCTTCGAATTGCTGGTACCCCCCTCTATAGAACAACATCGCGAGGGCGAAAAAGCCGAAGGCGACGGCGACGAGGATTACGCCGCGCCAGTTGAAACTGGGCTCGTTTCCGTTGCCGCGCTGCTTGTTGTCGCGTTGGGAGTTACGATCGGATTGTGGCATAAGGGGTGCGATTACTAGCTGAGAAGAACGCTATCATGAACGGATTGCATTGCAAAAAGCATGGTGTGGGCCAATGGGGAGTTGAGGTGTTGAAGGGTTGAGAATGTTGAGAGGAAGTCGCGGTTTCGTTGCTTAACGACGCGATTCCTGTAAAATTTCAACCGGCTACGCCGGAGTCTCCGCAACCGCGGAACGAAGGCGAGGTCCGAATCGGCAAATGACTCAATTGGTTTCAACGGTCGCGGAAAAGCTCGACCGCGCGGTCCAGAAGGTAACGCCACTCGCATATCGGGTGCGTCGCCAGGGCCGGCGGCTGATGCGGCGCGCTTTGCGCAAGCCGCGGAGCGTCTCGGAAGGTCCGAATCTGTTGCCGCTGCTCATCCAGGTGCTGGCGAGTTTCTCGAAGGCCGACGGGGTTCTGTTAGAGGAAGAAATCGACTCGAGTCTCGGGTTTTTGCGTTACGATTATCCCGAGGCCGTTTACTCCGAGCTGCGTCAACTTTTCCGCCAGGCGCTTTACGAGCAGCAGGATCTGGCGGCGATGGCGCAGAAATTGAGCACGCAGCTCAGCACCGAGCGCAAAATCATGCTTGGCGTCCAACTTTACGACCTGATTTCGCAAGCGGGGCTCAAACAGGAGCAAGTCGTCGCGTTTTATTCGTTTATGTCGCTGCTCGGCATGGCGGCGCAGGCGATCGATATCGTTTATCAACTCAACGCGTCCGAAGACGCCGACCCATCGATTTATCAGCGTGGCGCGTCGCCGTTGGAATCGCTTTCGTTCGCCAACAACAGCAAAGCCGACGTGAAAATGAAGAGCCTGACCGACGCCGATCGGCTAATGGCATTTCGTTACCACGAACTGATCCTGCTGAAGAATTACAGCGCCCAGAACGTTTCGGTCCGGGGCCGGCCGTTGGTGCGCGGCGGATTCTGTCGAATTTACCCGGGCCAACGGATCCTGGTTGGCGACACGGTGCTGACGTATCAGGAGCTGGCCCAGTACTTTAACGCGAAGAAAAACGTTTCAGTCCCGCAAATCTACATTCGGGTAAACAAAGACGTGGATGAAGTGGCACTCGAGCGCGCGCGAACGCGGGAAAGCGCGCTCGAGATCGCGTTCGGATTGAAGGTGCGCGTCAAGGCGTTGCGCGACGTCGATGCGGTGCTCAACGGCGTGAAACTCAAAGCCGGGGAGCAAGTAGAAGCGTCACTCGAAGACAGGATCATTTTTCACAACAACAGTGAAATGGATCTGAGCGACCTGCGCCGCCGCGCTCGCGCTCTCGGTGGCCGGTTCCAACTCAAAGCGTCGAAATCGGAATACCTGGTCTCGAATGATCCGAGCAAACTGCAAGCGGACGATATTTTGCTTTCGCCCGGAACGGCCGGCGACGTGCTTCTGAAAATTTTCTGCGATTACGACGCGCGGGTCGGACAATTGGAGGTGATAGAAGCGGACCGGCCGATCCTGGTCGGCGACGCTTCGGTTCGATCAACGTATCCCTTGAAAGACGGCGACACGATCCGGATCGACATCGGACAATTCCTGCGCTGCAACTTTTCCGAGCGCATCATCGAGGAGGAGCGCAACATCATTCGGACGCTCGAAGTGACCGAAGTGACACATCACTTCGGCAGCGGCGACACCGGGCTCGATGGCATTTCATTGGCGCTGACACGCGGCGAGCTGGTTTGCGTGATGGGCGCGAGCGGTTGCGGCAAGAGCACGCTGCTGCGTGTTCTGGCCGGACAACTTCAACCCAGCAGCGGCAACGTTTATCTAAATGGCCGGTCGCTTTACCCAAATTTGGACGAGCTCAAGAAATACGTCAGCTATATCCCGCAAGAGGACGCGTTCGATGAGCACCTGACGATCGGCGAAAATTTGCAATTCGCGGCCGCAATTCGTTCGCCGCACTTGTCACGGCGGGATCGAGTTCGGCGCCTGGAAGCAAAGCTGGTCGAGCTCGGACTAGGCGAACGCCGCGATGCTGTTGTCGGCGCGGCGGCGAAGAAAACATTGAGTGGCGGCGAACGCAAACGACTCAACATCGGTCTGGATATGATCGGGATGTCCGACGTATATCTGTTCGACGAACCGACATCGGGACTTTCCTCAAAGGACTCGGAGCACGTCATCGAAATCATCCGATCGATGGCGCACAACAAAATCATCATCGTCACGATTCACCAGCCGAGCTCGAAGCTGTTTCAAATGTTTCATAAGGCGGTGTTGCTCGACAAAGGCGGGCGGCTGGTGTTTTTCGGAACACCGAGCGAGATGCTCCGTTATTTTGCCGAGGCCGAGCATCAACACCAGTTCGGCGCGGAGCTCGGCGCGTGTCCGTCCTGCGGCACGACACGACCGGAATTTATTTTCGACGTGCTGGAAACGCCTCTGCGCGACCTGAGCGGTGACATTATCTATGAAGAGAACAGCCGCGGTCAGCTGGTGGCGGCGCGACGTTATTCCCCTGAGTTCTGGCGCGATAAGTACGAAGCGTTCCGGCTAATCCAGGACGTCAAACAGGTTTCGTTGCGTCGCGAGCAAGCGCCGCCGCTTCCTTCAACGGTTACGCAAAAGCGAAAACGGACGCCGATTCGCTGGCATGACGAATGGACGCAGTTCCGCGCTCTATTGCGACGCTCGTTCATCAGCAAACTGCGCAACCGCGCCAACATTTGGATCACGACGTGCGCTGCGCCCGTGCTCGCGCTGATGATCGGCACATTGCTGCGCTATTCGGAAAGCGGGAAATACGATTTTGCGTCGGCGTTTCACATTCCGACTTATCTGTTCCTTGGACTGCTGGTGGCGATGTTCCTCTCGCTGACCAACAGCGCCGACGACATCATTCGCGACCGGCCGGTGCTGCAACGCGAGCGGAATCTGGATGTGCGGTTGCCCTATTACATCTTCGCCAAGATGTCGTCGCTGTCGGTATTCGCGCTCATCCAGTGCATCCTCTTCGTGTTCATCGGCAACTACATTCTCGAGATTCGCGGGATGTTTTGGTTGCACCTGGGACTAATGCTCATGACCTCGGTCGGTAGCGTTGCCCTTGGCTTGCTCGTATCATCGATGGTATCCGACGCCAAGACCGCGGCCAACATCGTGCCGCTGGTGCTTATTCCACAGATCCTGATGAGCGGCGCTCTAATTAAGTATGAGGACATGAACCGCAACCTCAGCCTGGTTTATACGCTGACTCGCTGGTTCCACGAACATCCGAGCAAAGACCGCGGTAAAAAGATGGACAGCAAATTGCAGGTGCCGTTCGTTTGCCAGTTCATTCCGATGCGCTGGTCCTACGAAGAAATGGTCGTGGCGCAGGCCAAACTAAATCCACTCACTTCGCGACAGGATCGCTCTCAGAGCGAGATCGACGCGATTGTCGCGAAACATTCGTCGGATCCCGCCGACGGGAAACGACTCGACGAACTGAAGGAAGTCCTCGCGGTTCTGTCGGGCCTCGAAGCGAAATCGGCCGACGAGTTGGATCGTTACCTGAAAAAGATCGATCAGGTCTTGAATCGGAAGAAAACGTTCGATTCAAAAGACTTTAAAGAAGCCAAAGGACTGGTCACAGCGGAACAGATTTACGTGAACCAAAAGGTCTCCGATTTGATTTCGAACGCGGAGATGGAGCAGAGCGATTATCGACGTGGAACGCGACCGAACGTTTTCTTCGGCGCGGAAAAGCGTTATCTCGGTGCGAAGGTCAGTGTTTTTATGTTCAACACTGTGGTGTTGATTGGATCAACGCTCGGTCTGCTCGGTTTACTGTACTACATTTTGCGGCGACAACTCGAAGTTCGACGAAGTTAGCGAAGTCTCTTCCGCTTCCTCTCAGTCTTAATCTGTTTGTAGGAAGCAGACGAAGAGTACGAGCTAGAGGAAGATTACTTATGAAAAACGAAACCAACGGCGAAACGAAACTTATTGTCGCGCCGAGCGACATCGATGCAGACATGCTTTACGCCACTAAGTTCTGGGCCGGCGATCCGTTCATTTTTCTCCAGCAAAAGGGCAAACGCACAGTCGTCCTGACTGATCTTGAAATGGGCCGTGGAAAACGGACGGCCAAGGCCGACGAATTTGTTTCCTTCAATCAACTCGAGCGCGAAGTGCAGGGAAGTTCGAAGCAGGCACCACCGTTTGAAAAAGTGATGGCGCATTTTTTGCGCAAACGCGGAATAAAAAACGCGATAGTTCCGGCGAATTTCGCGCTTGGCTACGCTCGCGAACTGGCGAAAGACAATGTCGAACTTTCTACAACGAACGGACTCTTTTGGCCGGAACGCGAAGCGAAAACCGATGAGGAGTTGAAATTGATCGGTCGCGCGCTGCGAATCACCGAAACCGGGCTCAAACGCGCGATGGAGGTTTTGAAGGCGTCGAAGCCTCAAGGAAAGAAGTTGAGTTGGTCGGGCAAGACGCTGACTTCCGAGATTCTACGCGCGGAAATCGATACAGCGATGTTGCGCGCGGGCGGAACTCCGACCAACACGATCGTGGCCGGCGGAGATCAGGCGTGCGATCCGCACGAGCGCGGTTCCGGTCCGCTTTACGTCAACTCGCTCATCATCCTCGATATTTTTCCGCGTGATGCGCAGACCGGTTATTGGGGCGACATGACACGAACCGTGGTGCGGGGTCGGGCGAGCGAGGCGCAACGCAAACTTTGGCAAACGGTGAAAGACGGTCAGGAGCTCGCGCTGCGCGAAATCAAGGACGGCGTCGACGGAATGACAATTCACAAAGCGATCCAGGCGCTCTTTAAGAAACGCGGTTATCCGACCGAAGTTCGGAACGGAGTAAACGTCGGATTTTTCCATGGCACTGGCCACGGTCTTGGGCTGGAGATCCATGAATATCCGCGACTGCAAAAGGTTGTGTTGAAAGAGCGACAAGTTCTGACGGTTGAGCCGGGTCTCTACTATCCCGGCCTTGGCGGCGTTCGACACGAGGACGTGGTCGTTGTTACCAAGACGGGCTGCAAAATTTTGTCCAGATTTCCCAAGCCATTGGAAATTTAGATAGCGGCGGCTCACCGAGCCGCCAAGGGGATTGAGGTCAATCGCCGCTACCAAATGAACGCCCCGCGCAGTTGAGCGTCTAATTTAGGCAACTAGATTACCACAGGCATGTTCTATCCAATCGGCTTTGGCGGGAGTAGTTGGCTGCTTTATATCGGTGTGCCCTTGATTATCGGCATCTGGGCGCAGATTCGCGTTAGCAGCGCCTTCAATAAATGGGGGAAAGTGCGCGCGACCTCGAACATTACCGGCGCGGAATGCGCACGGGAAATTTTGCAAGCAGCGCAGATCCACGACGTCGATGTGGTACAAGTCGACGGTTTTCTTGGCGACCATTACGACCCGGCGAAGAAGCAGCTTTGCCTTTCCAGCAACGTCTTCAACACGCCATCGGTGGCAGCGCTCGGTATCGCCGCGCATGAAACTGGTCATGCCATCCAACACGCCAAAGCCTATGCTCCGCTGAAAGCACGCATGGCCATCGTGCCCATGACCATGATCGCGTCGCAAATGCTCCCATTTGTTATTTTCGGCGGAATATTTTTTCGCATCAGCGGTTTGATCACGCTCGGCATTTATTGTTACGCCATCCTGCTCGTCTTCCAGTTGATCACGCTTCCGGTGGAATTCGATGCGTCGCGCCGGGCCAAGATCATTTTGCAACAAATGGGCATCGTGCAACCGGGCCAGGAAGTGGCCGGGGTCAATAATGTACTCAACGCGGCGGCGCTGACTTATGTCGCGGCCTTCATCGCCGCGCTCGGCAACCTGCTTTGGCTGTTGTCCCTGCGCGATCGTCGCTAAGCTGCGACCTCATTGAATAAGATGAATCCCGCGATCGCCTTACCGCCGGCCCGGCGCATTGCCGATTTGTTGTCGTCCGGCCCGGATGCTGATGCTAAGTCTAAAAAGAAGGCGATGGACGAGGCTCGCAAGGACGAAGACCAGCAACTAGTCGCGCGCACGCAAGAAGGCGATGCCGGCGCGTTTGACGATTTGGTCGTGAAGTACACGCCACGGCTTTACGGCCTGGTCTACAACATGACCTCAAACCACGAGGACACGAACGACCTGTTACAGGACATTTTCGCCAAGGCTTACAAAGCGATCCGGGGTTTTCGGGGCAAATCGTCGTTCTATACCTGGATCCACTCGATCGCGGTCAACATGACCCTGAACTTCCTGAAAAAGCGTGGCCGCCGTTATTCGCTGAGCCTGGACGATGTGGACGCCAGCATCCAGAACGACAAGGAATTCCTCGAGGCCACGGCCTCTAGCAGCCCGGTCAGGGAGGCGGACCTGTCGGAGCTCCAAAAAAGGTTGAACGAGGCGATGATGAAATTGTCTGATGAACACAGAGCTGTGGTCACCATGTTTCATATTCAGGGGATGCCCCACGCAGAGATCAGTAAAATCTTGAATGTTTCCGAAGGCACGGTACGATCCCGTCTCTTTTACGCCAACCGGCAACTGCAAAATTATCTGGACGAATTTCGAAAGAACCCGGTCACCTGATCAGCGCGCAAATGGACGAATTTAACGACAACGAAATCGCGAAATTGCTTCGACTGAAGCGATACGAACAACCGCCCCCCAGCTACTTCGACAACTTCCTCCACGAATTTCATCGTCGCCAACGCAACGAACTTTTGCGGCAGCCGTTGTGGCGCATCTGTATCGATCGGGCGCGCGATTTCGTTTTTCAGTTCAATCTTTCCACCCTCACTTCCTCCCCAGTGGCAGTCACGGCCGTGCTGGTTTCCGCGGCTATTCTTTCTCTGCGGATTTATCAAACACCTCAACCGGCGACGGTCGCCCTTAAGGATCGACCTGTTCTCGCCGTTCCCGCCAGCAATGAAGACGAATGGACGCTGGCATCGCCCGTGGCGACACGGGTTTTCAGCACGCGGTCGCTTCGTAATATGACGGAAAGCGCCCAAACTCACCGAACCGGTACACCGCCGCGCTACGTGCTCGACAGCGTGCCAGTGAGTTATGAGACGACTTTCAAGTTTTAGACCGGCCCCGGCTTTTTCTTCGCTGGCCGGAGTCGCATTGCTGGCGGCAGCGACGTCGCTTTCTGCTCAACAGTCGCAGGAACCGACCGCCATTAGTCGCGAGGTCAAAGACGTTTTCGAACGATGCTCCAAAGCCGTCGTCAAAATCGAGGCGACTGATCAACACGGTCAGCTCTCCGGCACCGGTTTCTTTGTTGATCCCACCGGCACGCTTTACACCGCTTATTCAGTCGGCGGCGAAGCCGACAACATTAGCGTCGAATTCAAGGGCAAGAAATATCCGGCGCGTCAATTGATGGCCGACCTCCGCAGCGGCGTCGCCATGTTGAAAGTGGAGCTGGCCACCCCCGCGTTGCCGATTGGAAATTCGGAACAACTCGAAATCGCAACGCCGGTGGTGGCGATTGGATATCCGCTCGACCTGGCCGAGACCCCGAGCTTTGGAATGGTCGCCGGGTTCGATCGCAAATGTTTCGGCGGCTTTTTTCCAACTAAACACCTGCGGGTGAATCTCCCGCCACAGCGGGGGGAAGGCGGCGCGCCGCTTTTGAATTTGAAGGGCGAGGTAGTCGGCATTCTGCTTTACACCCTTGAAAACAATTCTTGTTACGCGTTACCGATCGAGGCGGCGGAAAAACTTCGCAGCGATTACGTGCGTTTCGGTGAGCCGCGCTATGGCTGGATTGGCACCAACGTTCAAGAAGCCGCCGCGCCGGTCGAGGGCTCGCGAGCTGTGACGACTAAGGTGATGAAGGACACGCCCGCCGCCGAAGCCGGTCTCAAGCCCGGTGACGTAGTCCTTCAAATCGGTCGGACAAAGGTGCACGAGCCGGAAGACATTCTCGAAGCATCGTTCTTTTTGACGGCCGGCGATGCCGTGCCGATAACCGTCGCGCGTGACGGTGAAAAGATCACGTTTCAGATTCAGGCGGATTCATATCCAGACGGGCGGCTAGCGGCGCCCCCATCGTTGAATCGCGCAATGCCGCTGAATTTGCAGTCGTTGCCGGAAAATACGCCGTAGGTAGCGGCGATTGACCTCAATTGCCATGGCGGTTCGGTGAACCGCCGCTACCACATTTTCTTGAATTCAGCTTCGTCGATGATTTTCACTGCGAGCTTTTTTGCCTTTTCGAGTTTACTGCCCGCTTCGCTGCCGGCGAGAACGTAATCGGTTTTCTTGCTGACGCTGCCGCTGACGTGACCGCCGAGCGCTTCGATTTTCGCTGATGCTTCCTCGCGGGTCATTAACGGCAGCGTTCCGGTGAGCACAAATGTCTTTCCGGCCAGGGGCAGCGATGCCATTTTTTTCGCCGAAACTTTTTCACTTTTGGGTTCGATCCCGAGTTGCTTGATTCGCTGCAGGGTTTTCTTCCCGCTCGATAACGTAAAGAAATCGAGAACGCTTTGCGCCACTACCGGGCCGACTTGGGTAACGATCCCGCGTTGTTTGTCCGCCTTGCTCTTTGATGGCTCGGCAAAACCGGATTTGATCAAACGCTCGGCAATCTCTTTGGCCTGCTGTTTGTCGCTTTTGCTTTCGTGATAGTCGACTACGTCGCGAAGAACTTGAGAATTCGCCACCTCCTCAATCGTTTCGTGAAAACGCGCGAGATCGGTGGCTGTGGTTTTGCCAACATCGGGAATCGCAAGGGCGTAGAGCCAGCGCGAGAGTGGAAATGTCCGCGCCCGTTCGATCGCCTGAATGGCCTTGTTCGCATTCTTTTCGCCGAATACGCGCGGCGCGTCGTCAGTCCCAAGATTCAATTTCGCGAGTTGATCGACTTTGAGCTCGAACAAATCGAGCGGTTCGCGCACCAATCCGCACTCGACCAGTTTGTCGGCTACAATTCCGCCAACGCTTTCAATGTCGAGCGCGCCCCGGGCCGCGAAAAATTCGACGCGCCGCGTTGTCTGTGCGGGACATCGAATGTTTTCGCAGCGCCAGGCAACAAATTCCGGATCGCGCCGAACCTGGCTGCCGCAAACCGGGCATTTACCGTGAATGTGTTTCAAAAAATCGAACGGCTTGGCATTGCGCTTCCGCTTGGATTTCACAACTTCGACGACGGCCGGAATCACTTCGCCCGCTTTCTCAATCACCACGGTGTCGCCGATGCGGATGTCTTTGCGTTTGATCTCGTCCTCGTTGTGCAATGTCGCGCGCGAAACCGTGCTCCCACTGACCAAGACCGGTTCGAGCACGGCGACCGGCGTGAGAATTCCGGTGCGGCCAACCTGAACTTTGATGTCGAGCAATTTTGTTTCGACCCGTTCCGCCGCATATTTACAGGCAATCGCCCAGCGCGGGGATTTTGCCGTGAATCCGAGTCGCTCGCGTTGCTCAAGGGCGTCGACTTTGATGACCGCGCCGTCGGTTTCGTAGGGAAAATCGCGCCGGATTTCGTCGAGATCGCGAATCGCGTTCAAAATTTTGTCGACTGAATCGGCCAGCCACCAATCTTGATGCGTCGGGAGTCCAAGCTTCTTGAACAATGGAAAAATCTTCGAGTGAAGATCGACATCGACGCCTTCGACGGCGCCCGTTCCATAAAAAATCATTCCGAGCGGACGCTTCGCGGCGACGTTTGGATCCAGATGTTTCAACGATCCGGCCGCAGCGTTTCGCGGGTTAGCAAATAACGGCAAACCAGCGGCTTCGCGTTCCTTATTCAATTTTTCAAAGCCGGCTTTGTCGAGATAGGCTTCACCGCGCACCTCGAAAATCTTCGGTGCGGCGCCGTGCAATTGATGCGGCACAGATTTAATCGTCTTGATGTTTTGGGTGATATCGTCGCCAATCAGCCCGTCGCCGCGCGTAGCGGCATACTTCAGTTTGCCGTTCTCGTACATCACCGATACAGCTACGCCGTCCACCTTTGGCTCGATTACGACCGGAATTCTTTCGCCCGGCAGGAGTTTGGTGATTCGTTTGTAAAAATTCGCGACTTCATCTTCGGAATAAGTGTTGTCGAGGCTGAGCATCGGAACCCGGTGCTGAATTTGGGCGAAGGCCTGGAGCGGTTTTCCGCCGACCCGTTGAGTTGGCGAATCGGCGGCGACCAGTTCCGGAAACTTCGTCTCGAGGTCGACCAGCTCCTTGTATAGTCGGTCGTAATCGCGATCGCTGATCGTCGGAGCCGCTTCCTCATAATAACGGCGGTCGTGCTCTTTGATTTGGCGCCGGAGCTGCCCGATGCGACCCGCGGCTTGAGCCTCGTCTTTGGCCATGAAGCATGATACAAACAGCCGAAAGATCGACAATGAACGGCGGCGAAAAAATCCTCGGCGTCGAAGGAGGCGGGACCAAGACCTCCTGGGTTTTGGTTGAACGCACGGCGTCGGACCTGCGGGTTTTGGATCAAGGCAAGCTGCCTCCGGCCAATTTTCGGCTGGCCACACCCGGCGAATTGCGCGCGATGTTTCGCGAGTTGCCAAAGGAAATCGCGCGGGCCGGAATTTTTCTGGCCGGTTGCGGCACGGAAGAAGATAGACATTCGCTCACACGGTTATGCGCCGAAACCTGGCCGCAGGCGAAGATCGCCGTCGGGAGTGATCGCGATTCCGGTCTGGCTGCGGCCCTCGGAGCCAGCGATGGGATTGTTGTAAACGCGGGAAGCGGTTCGTCCGTGACCGGGAGGCGCGACAAGCGAATCGAGAACGCCGGGGGCTGGGGACATATCCTCGGCGATATCGGTGGAGGTTATTACCTTAGTCTCCAAGCGCTGCGATTAATTTTGCGCGAATACGATCTCCATCGCGGCGAAGTCCAATTCACCAGCAGAATTTTGCGCGCCTTGTCACTGAACAATCTCGACGAGCTTGTTCGCTGGGCCCAAACGGCAGACAAGATGGAGGTGGCAATGCTGGCTCCGGTGGTTTTTGAAGCGGCCGCCGGAGGGGACGCGCGGGTCATGGAAATCATCGAAGAAGGCGCGCGTGTTCTGTGCGAATACACCGAAGCGGTCGCGAACCGGCTGCACGTGCTCGCGCCGAAAGTGGTATTGCTCGGCGGGTTGTTTCAGCGCGACTCGATCTACAATCATGCATTTCGGCGGCGTTTGAAAAAAGCCTTGCCGGATGCGCGCGTCGCGAATTCGGAACGAGCGCCAGAATTTGGCGCGGCCTGGCTCGCAGCTGAAATGCAGAGCTGGCCGGAAATCCATCCCGAACCGGTGCCGGAAAAGGTCAACGACCTCGCCGCGGCGTTGACCGAGCAGCGGAATCCGCGGTCGGAAGATCTCGAAAAGATGAACGCGCAGGAATTGGTGAAGCTGTTTATCGAGGAGGAAAAGTTCGTCGACGACGCACTCCGCGCGGTGGCCGCGGATCTTGCGCGCGCAATCGACCTCGTTGCCAATTCGCTCCGCAAAGGCGGCCGGGTGTTTTATGTCGGTGCGGGGACGAGCGGTCGACTGGGCGTGCTCGATGCCAGCGAGATCCCGCCGACATTTGGCGCGCCGCCTGATTTGGTCCAAGGAATTATCGCCGGCGGCGCGACTGCGTTGCATCGGAGCGTCGAAGGTGCGGAAGACGAGGGGAGTAACGGCGCGTTGGCGATTGATCGTCGCGGCGTCAAAGATATTGATGTTGTAATCGGCATCACCGCCAGCGGGCGAACGCCTTTTGTGCTGGGCGCGGTGGCGCGAGCAAAGTCGCTAGGCGTGAAGACCGTGCTGCTGACTTGCAATCCTGCGCACGAATCCAGCGGCAGAGTCGATCTCGCGATTGATCTCGCAGTCGGTCCGGAAATTTTGACCGGCTCAACGCGGTTGAAAGCCGGAACCGCGACGAAGATCGCGCTTAACATAATTAGCACCGGCGCGATGGTTGCGCTCGGCAAAGTGCGCGGCAACCTGATGATTGATTTGAACACGACGAGCGCGAAATTACGCGATCGCGCCACGCGAATGGTGGCCGAGCTGACGGAGTCAGATTACAACTCCGCGCGCGCGCAGTTAGAGCAGAACGGTTGGGACTTGCGCGCCGTTCTAAAAAAAGCGGGTAAATAAAACTGGAGTGTCTACCGTCTCACTTTTGTCACGCGCGGTTGCGCCTGGCCAAACGATCTAAGATCAGCAACCTCAACTGAAAGGAATTTATGCTTTGGACTATCTTTGTAATCCTGTTGATTCTCTGGCTGCTTGGATTTGTCGGCTTCCACGTGCTGGGCGCTTACATTCATGTTCTGCTTCTAATCGCCCTCGTGGTGCTCATTCTGCAATTGATTGGAGGCCGGCGCCCTTTGTAGCATCGGCATTGTGAAACCTGCTGGAATTATCGGCGTCATTCTTATCATCGTCGGCATCATTGGCTTTGCTTATGGTGGCATTCATTGGTCGACCGAAAAGAAAGACGCCCAGCTTGGTCCTTTGGAAATTAAACACTCGGAGAACCAGGGTATTAGCTTTCCGCCGATCGTGAGCGGCATCTGTCTGATCGGCGGAATTGGCCTGGTCGCCATCGGCGCTCGCAAGTCGTAACCGTCGTTTACTTTAGGGAAGCGCTCTGGTTGAATCCCGGGCGTGCCCGGAATTATCAATCGGCGCGCGGTTCGCTGGCTTCGTGGCCAACTCCCGGAATTGGTTGCGGCCGGCGCTATTTCTTCCGAGAACGCAGCTGCGATCGAGCGTCATTACGGTTCGGTCGAATCCCGGACGAATTTTGGTTTTGTAATTCTCGCGACAGTCGGCGCGGCACTCGTCGGCGCCGGCATCATTCTGCTCATCGCCCATAATTGGGACGACCTGAGTCGCGCGGCTCGGACGGTGATTGCATTTATCCCGCTTCTCGTCGCGCTGGCGCTGATCGGTTTCGTGCTCATGCAGCGAAACGAATCGCGTCCCTGGCGCGAAGCGGTTGCGGTCTTCGATATGGCCGCCGTGGCAACTGCGATTTCGCTGATCAGCCAAACGTATCAAGTCCAGGGGACGTTCGACTCCTTCATGCGCGTCTGGTTGCTCCTGAGTATTCCAATTGTGTATCTGCTACGAACGACGTTTGGCGCAGTTGTGTATGTCGTCGGTACGATCGTTTGGTTGTTTGATCACTGGGGCATCCTGGGTGGGCAGCAAAACCCGAATTTCGCCTGGCTGTTACTTCTGTTGGTCATTCCATATTTCCTGCTCCGCTATCGCCAGGATTGCGACAGCCGCGAGACCACTATCTTGGCGACCGTGATGCTGTTGGCATCGGTGATGGCGCTGGGACTGACTGCGGATTTCACGAAGGCCGATCTCGGTTGTATCGCGTTCGCCGGATTGCTTACTGGAATCTATCTCTGCGGAATGAAGTTCTTCCCGCGACAGGACGAACGCCTTCATACGGTCGCGCTTCTCGGCGGGATCGGAATCGGGGTAACCGCAATCGTTCTTAGTTTCGAAGGGACCTGGCACGCGTCGCACACACTTTCATGGGATAAACGCAGCGGTTCCCAAAATCTTGGGCTAATCATCGAGCTATTGTTTCCAGTGGCGGCAGTTTGCCTTGCTGGCTGGGATCTCATTCGCAAGCAATGGCGATTTAGTCTCTCCGCCGCAGCGTTCCCGATTGTCGCAGCGATTGCGTGGTGGATCGCGAGGTCTTGCGATTCCTCGACGGATACACGCTGCATGTTTGCCGGGGCGGCAGTGATTAATGGATATATGCTGTTGCTGGGGATCGACATCCTGATGCGCGGCATTCGGACCCACAGCATCGCGCGCGCAAACTTCGGTCTTGTTCTCATCGCCGCGCTCGCAGTGGCTCGTTTCTTCGATAGCGATCTCAGTTTTGTCACGCGCGGACTCGGCTTCATCGTTGTCGGCGCAGGATTTCTTTTTGCGAACATCGTTTTGTTCAAGAAACGCGTCCCCGCATGAAAACTTTACGCATTGGCATTTTTGTTCTTGTTGCTGTGGCGCAATTGGCCGTGCCGGCTTCCGTTGCCTGGAAGCGCGAGCAAACTTTTGCTCATGGGCGCATTTGGAAACTCAAGACCGCGCCGGTCGACCCGGTCGACGTCGTCCGGGGCCGCTACATCTGGTTGCAGTACGCGATCTCGGAATTCGCTCAGAGTGAGCGGGCCGACTGGAAGTCGCCGATTTATGTGGTGTTGAAGGAAGATGCCGACGGCTTCGCCCAAGTCGATCACATCAGTCAGACGCCGGTCAGTGGCGACAACGTGGTTCAAGCGGATGCCGGCGGCTGGTCCGATGGCACGCAGTCGATTTCGTTTCCGTTCCGGAATTATTGGGTCACGGAAAAAATCGCGCCACGGGCTGAGCAGGCTTACCGCGAAAACAGCCGGCGTGGAAAAGAAAACGCGTATGTCACTCTGCGAGTCTGCAATGGCGACGCGGCACTGGAGCAACTCTTCATCGATAGTCAGCCGCTGGCGGATTACCTGCGCGCGCAGGATGCAAAAAAGTAAGATGCTTGCCGCGCCGTGCGTTGGACGTAGGCGGCCGATCCTAGCGATCGGGCGGAGCGTTGCCGCCCTCAGCTTTTAGGACCGCGAACGTCTTGCTGCCTTTGCGATCGAGATAAAGCAACACGCCTTTCTTCGGATCGGACTTGTTCAAAGCTTCCCGAAACGTTTTCACGTCGGTCACCGGTTTGCCATCGACTTCGGTGATTACGTCTTCGCGCTCGATCCCTTGTTGCGCGGCGAGGCTGTTGTCCGCCACGTCGGTGACGATCACACCTTTCTGGACACCAAGCTTGAAACGCTGTGCCATTTCCTTGGTCAGTTCCTGAACCTGGAGCCCGAACTTGCCGACTTCCTGTTGTTTTTCCTGCGGCAAGCGAGCCGGCTCGTTGGAAGCGCGAGAAATTTCATTTGGCAATTCGCCGGTGGTGACCGGGACTTTCAAAGTTTGCCCTTTCCGCCAAATCGTCAGCTCGACTTTTTGGCCGATTTTCTTCTTCAAAATTTCGTGCTGCAGTTGCGAATCGGTGACCACTGGATTTGCATCGACTTGCGTGATGACGTCAAAGGGCCGCAAGTCGCTTTTGTAGGCCGGCGCGTCAGCTTCGATCGTCCGGACGACGACGCCCTTCTCGATGCCCTTGAACAAATCGCGAATACCGGGATCATCCCCAAGCGTTTCGATTCGAATGCCAAGCCACGGGCGCACGATCTTGCGGCCGGCGATAAGCTCGTCACCGATTTCCTTGGCCATGTTGCTCGGTATCGCGAAACCGAGACCGCGGTTGATACCGTTGATCAGCGTGTTCATGCCGATCACTTTGCCGTCGATATCGCAGAGGGGGCCGCCGCTGTTGCCGGGATTGATTGATGCGTCGGTCTGCAAGTAGTCGGCGATCGAATAACCGCTGGTCGCGAGCAATTTGCTTCGGCCTTTGCCGCTGATCACACCGTAGGTGAACGTGTAATCGAGTTTGAACGGAGCGCCGATCGCGAACGCGAATTGACCGACGCGCACGGCCTCGCTGTCGCCCAGTTGGGCCGACGGCAGATCCTTGGCGTCGATCTTGATGACCGCCACGTCCGTTTTCTCATCGGTGCCGACGATTTTGGCTGGAAACTCGCGGCCGTCTTTGAGCTTCACGTCAATTTTGTCGGCCTCCTCGACGACGTGGAAGTTGGTAAAAATGTAGCCATCGGGCCGAACGATGAAACCCGAACCCTCGCTTTGGATCGGCTGAAGATTACGCTGTGGCCGGCGGGGATTGTTTTCATCTGGAGGACCTTGAAAGAAAAGGTCCTCGAACGCCGAAGTCTCAGTATCAGCTTTTTTCGAAACCTCGATGATAACGACGCTCGGTGCGACGACTTCAAAAACCTTGGCGAAAGCATTGTTTAACTGGTGGACGACATCCTTGCCCTGCTCGGCCGCGGCGGCGGGAATCGTCGGCGTGGGTGGGAGTTCGGGAGTAGCTCCGAAGATAGAAATCGTGCCAAGGGAGCCAATTATGACTGGAATTAAGATGAAACGCATCGGTTCGAAGTTGGACAGCATTGAACATGCTACGTTCAACGGCACAGTCCACTCGGTCCTCGGGCCCGAGAGATGTCGGAATTGCAAGGCAAACGGCTTGACTGATGATATACTATCGGTCGGCTCTCTCCGGATATGCGTTCAGCAGGCTTAAACAAGGCACTGGTGGGTATCGTCGCAGGCCTTTTTGTGCTTGTCGCGGTACGGTTCGCCTTTCATCAACACTCCGCCAAACCGGTCACAGCGGAAGAATTCGTTCGCGCGCTGGATACGCATCAAACGTCGTTGATCGACCGTTATTTCGTCGAACATGACGATCCAAACGCTCGCATCACAAGCGAGCGTTCGTTGCTTTTCACCGCTGTTTTGCGGGACGACCACGCTCTCGCAGGAAGACTGCTTGATGCCGGTGCAAGTGGCGACCTCGCGGACGATGCGGGCGTCACGCCGCTGATGGTGGCGGCGATGCACGGCGATTTGGAGACGGTCCGCGCATTGATTGGTCACGTCACAGACGTTGCAGCGAGGGACCGCGCCGGCCATTCCGCGCTGTATTACGCGGTCAACGCGCAGAAGATCGAGGTTGTCGATCTTCTTCTCAGTCTGACGCCAAATCTCGAATTGGCCTATGGCGACAGCGGCGAGTTGTTGACTCTTGCACTGGGCAGTCCGAACACAAAGGTTGCCCAGGATATTCTTTCGAAGTTGCCGCGGTTCGAACAATGGAGCGTTGGAGCGCTGCGGGCGCTGGATGGTGCTCTGCGGGCTGGTGATCGCGAGTCCGTCCGGTTACTGCTCTCCAAACACATTCCCCAACCGACGCCGGAAGGAAAACGGGTGCCGCTGTTGGCGTATGCCATCGCTACAGACAACGCGCCGTTGTTTACAACCTTGCTCGAGTGCGGCGCTGATCCGAACACGACCCTTGCCGGAAAGTACGACCAGGAATTCCTGGATTCGCTCCCCTCGAAATCATTCCGCAATTACATCGAGGACGACAAGAACGTTACCTGTCTGATGCTGGCGGCCGGCCTCGGACGAACGGATTACGTGCACGCTCTTTTGCAATCGGGTGCCGAGCGCAACCGCTCGACCGGGCGCTACAAGATGGTTGCGCTTTATTTCGCGGCTGAACTGGGCAATTGGCAATCGGCACAGCTTCTGTTGGGAAGCGGGCCGGCTCCTGAGAAGCTGCGCATCGAAATCTCGCTTTCGTCACAGAAGATGTCGCTGATCAAAGACGGCGTTCCGGTTTTGGATTCGGTTTGTTCAACTGGCCGCGAAGGCTACTCGACGAAACGCGGCAATTTCGTAATTACCGATAAGGAAAGAAATCATCGTTCGACGATTTACCACGTCGATATGCCGTATTTCATGCGATTAAGCTGTCTCGATTTCGGAATGCACGAAGGTGTTGTCCCAAATTATCCTGCTTCGCACGGCTGCATTCGCTTGCCGGGCGAAACCGCGCGAAAGCTGTTCGCCGAGATTCCGATCGGCACCCTGGTCACCGTCCAGTAGGGAAAAAGCTGGATAAGGTATCGGTGCGCGGCGCACTTTTCAGTGCGCGTATTGACACAAATCTGACCGCTTTTAGCGTTTCAACCCTACTGAAATGCACACTTTGGGTAACGGAGATGGAAAAGAGTTCGTGTCGCACGCGCCCGGCTATTGGTCTGGAAATGGCCGCGTTGCGCCCGAGCTCTGGAACGATTGGAAATGGCAGCTGAAAAACCGCGTCACTTCTCTGGCGCAGCTCGAAAAATATATTGACCTCAGCGATGAGGAGCGGAGCGGGGTCCTGCTCTCCGGCGACAAGCTTGCGCTCGCAGTCACCCCGCACTTTTTCAACCTGATACCGCGCGACAATCCGAACGATCCGATCAGGCGGCAGGTCGTTCCGCGTGTCGAGGAGACCTGGGGTTCGCCCTACGACATGGCCGACCCTTGTGGCGAGGATTCGCATATGCCGGTGCCGGGCCTGGTGCATCGTTATCCGGACCGGGTTTTGTTTTTGGTGACCGATCGTTGTGCGGCGTACTGCCGGTATTGCACGCGCTCGCGCGTAGTGAGCGGCGTTGGCGAACAGGAATTGCACACCGATTTCGAGGAAGCGTTTCGTTATCTCGAACAACACACCGAAGTGCGCGACGTGCTCTTAAGCGGCGGTGACGCGCTCATTTTCAGCGACGACAAGCTCGACAAGTTGCTGACGAGGCTGCGCTCGATCAAACACATCGAGTTTCTACGGATCGGAACACGCGTTCCGATTTTCCTGCCGCAACGGATCACGCCCGAGTTATGCGCGATTTTAGCCAAGCACCATCCCCTTTGGATGAGCGTGCACGTGAATCATCCGCGCGAGCTGACGATTGAAGTGAAAGAAGCGCTGGAGCGATTGGCCAACGCCGGCATTCCGCTCGGCAATCAAAGTGTCCTACTCGCCGGCGTGAACGATGATCTCGAGACGATGAAAACGCTCGTGCACAAACTACTCATTTGCCGCGTCCGGCCGTATTACATTTACCAGTGCGACCTCATCAACGGCTCATCGCATTTGCGCACGTCCGTCGCGAAAGGGATTGAAATCATCGAAGGTCTGCGCGGTCATACCACCGGTTATGCCGTGCCGCAATATGTGATCGACGCGCCTGGCGGCGGCGGCAAAGTCCCGATCAATCCCGGTTACGTTCTCTATCACGACAACGAAAAGATCGTGATCCGCAATTACGAAGGCAAAATCTTCGAGTATCCTGAATCCGGCGGGGACCAAACCGTCCAGTTTGCACCGCAGCGTGAATATCACGATGAGTATCTTTATTCGTGACGCGCTTTGCTATCTGAGAAAACATTCCGCCGCAGCGGGAATGGAGCGAGTGGGACGAGCGACATGGACCGTGCGGCCGCGAGGGTAGCGGCGAGAGAGTCGGGAGGCGAACGAGTTCAATATCACGATGAATATTTATATTCGTGATTTGAGCCACGGCTGATTAGGCTCGGGCGTGTTTGTTCCGGTATACTTGATTCAGATGCTCGTCTCCGCGTTTCTCGCGATCTTGTTCTTGCAGTCGGGGATCGACAAGATCGTGGATCGACAAGGAAATCTGAGCTGGTTAAACGGGCATTTTTCCAAGAGTCCGCTCGCGGGAATAGTTCCGCTTCTATTTACCATTCTCACGATCATTGAAGTTGCGGCAGGCGTTTTGAGCGGAATCGGATTTTTTGCGTTGCTCTTCGCGCACAATCCAGTTTTTAGCTTTTACGGCGCAATCGTTTCGGCAGTTGCGATTCTTTGTCTGTTTTTTGGACAGCGGATGGCGAAGGAGTACGCTGGTGCCGCTGTTTTGGTTCCCTATTTTCTGCTGACGATCGTCGCGATTTATTTGCTCGGCGCCTGATAAACGATTTCGCCGCCGATGATCGTCATCTCGTTTTGTGTTTTCAAAATTTCCGGCGCGGGGATTTTCATGATGTCGGCGGAAAGAACGGTGAAGTCCGCGAGCTTGCCGGGTTCGATTGAGCCTTTGTCTTTTTCCTGAAACGAAGCAAATGCGGGCCAGATGGTGAACATCTTCAGCGCTTGTTCGCGCGAGACTGCTTGTTCCGGATGCCAGCCCGGACCTGATTCGCCTTTGATGCTTTTACGCGCGACCGCCGCATAAAATTCAATCATCGGTTCGCCGCGCTCGACCGGCGCGTCGGATCCGCCGCAAATGATCACACCGGATTTCAGGAACGATTGCCACGCATAAGCGGCGGCGAGGCGGTCCATTCCCAATCGTTTCGGCGCGAAGAACAAGTCGCTAATCGCATGCGAAGGCTGCATCGACGGAATCACCCCGAGCTTGGCGAACCGCGGCAAATCGGCAGCGTTGAGGATCTGTGCGTGCTCCACTCGCCAACGCGGTTCACGGATTTTTCTTTGATCGGGCGGCACCGCCTTGAACGCGGCCTCGTAAAGATCGAGAATCGTCCGGTTCGTGCGATCGCCGATCGCGTGGGTCTCGACCTGAATGCCGCGTCGCAGGGCTTCTTCAAACATCGGTCGCAGCTCCTCTGGCTTTTCGGTGAGGTAGCCGGACGTGTCCGGCGCATCGCTGTAGGGTTTTAACAACGCCGCGCCGCGCGAGCCGAGCGCGCCATCGAAAACAACTTTGATCGTGCGCTGAGTGAAATGATGCTCGAAACCGTCAATAATGGCGCCCTCGTTCAAAAAGTTCCGTGCGTCTTCTCCGGGACCGTAAACGCAGTTGACGAACCGGATCCGCGCCTTGGCATCGAAGTAAGCTTTTTTGATCAGATTGATGTCTTCCTTGTGGCTACCGGCATTTTGAATTTCGCACCAGCCGAGTTTTAGTTCACGGTCGATTCCAGTGAGCAAGGCTTGCTCGCGTTCATCCGGGGTTGGCTTGGGTATATTTTTTCGGACGAGGTCCTGGGCGTTGTCCGTTACCATTCCGGTCGGTTCGCCGGTCGCTTTATCTTTGAGAATTTCGCCGCCGAACGGATTCGGCGTGTTCTTGTCAATGTTCGCAATCTCTAGCGCCGCCGAGTTTGCGACCGAGGCATGACCATCCGCGCGGGTGAGAAAGACGGGATTCCCCGGCGCAACCTTGTCCAAATCCTGACGGGTTGGGAATTGGGCCGGCGTCCAAAACGTTTCGACCCATCCGCGTCCCGTGATCCATTTTCCGGGTTCGGTTTTCGTCGCTCGCTCCGAAACTTTTGCCAGAAACTCCTGGAGCGTGTTGGTGCCTTCGAGATTCAGGGTCAGCTCGCGTTCTCCGATTCCAAAGATATGGCAATGTGAATCGGTGAGGCCGGGGACAAGGGTGCGGCCGTGGAGATCGATCGCCCGCGTAGCGTGAAATTTTTGTGCGTCATTATTTGAACCAACGAAGAGAATCCGCCCGCCTTTGACCGCGATCGCTTCGGCCCGCGGCTGCTTTTCGTTAACGGTGTAAACGTTGCCCTTGAAAAGCAGAAGGTCAGCATCTTCATTCGCGGCCTTCGCCGGGAAATTTAACGCGCAAAACAAAAATAGGATCACGAACGCTTTCACTTGACGGTTTGCCCAAGTTTTGACGTGATCAGCTTTGCGAATCCGTCACTTTTCTGTATCGGGAAAGCTGATCGTGACGCTATGAAAATGAACCGTGAATTTTCTTTTGCCGTCATCGTGACCATTTATACAATCTGGCTTCCCCGCAGGCGAGCAATCACCTTAACTCCGCAGCGTTTGAACGAAGCACATCCCAATATCACATCAGGTTCGTTTCTAAATTGTCGGCTGAATCTGGGCAGGCAGGGCGTCCGCTGATTTATGGCGAATTTCTTTCCACGCTGGTGCAACTGGCTGCCGCTGCAGATGGCGGTCGCCGGCTTTTTGATTGTCTGCGGTTTGACCGCCGCCACCTGGTATTATGTCACGCCCAGATACACCAAGGTCGGTTATCAACCGATCCAGCCAGTGCCGTTTCCGCACGACATCCACGTGACGCAGCTCGGAATGGATTGCCGTTATTGCCACAGCTTCGTGGAAGTGGCCGCTCATTCCAACGTGCCAAACACGCAGCTTTGCATGAACTGCCACACCCAAGTGCAAAAAGATAATCCGAAGCTCGAACCGGTCCGACAAAGTTGGAAAGACGGCAAGCCGATCGAGTGGGTCTGGCTTCATCGCTCGGTGGATTACGTGTATTACAATCACGCCGCGCACGTGAACCGCGGGATCAGTTGCTTCAGTTGCCATGGTCAGGTGAATCACATGTCGCGGGTGTCCATTGCCGAGCCTCACAGCATGGCGTGGTGTCTCGAATGTCATCGCCATCCCGAAAATTTTCTGCGCCCGCAGGAAGAGGTTTTC
>DATMOU010000057.1:0-7657 GCA_035568035.1 Chthoniobacterales bacterium
TTTATCTGGACGGCGGTTTGGAGGGAACGAGAAAATTTATTTTGACGCAGGCGAAAGCAGACTTGGCGCTGCTTGCCGAAGAACCTGTCGATATCAATCCGAAGGGAAATTTACAGGAATTGTTGCAAAGCATTTCGCCCAGGAGTCCGGCTTACGAAGTTCTCTCCCAGAGCGGTCCCGAGCACGACAAACGGTTCATTGTGCAAGCAGTCTGGGAAGGGATTGTTCTCGGGAAAGGTCACGGTCGCAGTAAGAAACAAGCGGAGACAGCTGCTGCTGAAGAAGCACTGCAATTAAAGCGCTGGAAAAAACTGAAACGCCTCAGCAAACCTGAGAGAAAAAAGAAAAGCTAGCCGCTCGGATCGTGTCGCAAGGCGTCAACGTTTCCAGACGGCCCGCGCCACCGAAACCGGCCGGAAATACACTTGCTCACAAACTTTTTTGCCGACGCGATCGCGTTTGTCAGAGACGCGCCTTTCGCGAGTCCAGCCACGATTGCCGCCGAAAAAGTGCAGCCGGTTCCATGCGTCGCCACGTCGCGAACAAATGGGGCCGAGAATTCGATCACCCTACCGTCGACAAACAACAGATCGAGCGCGTTCTCGCCCGTCAAATGTCCGCCCTTAAGCAGGATGGCGGTTTTGAATTTCTTCGTCAGTTCTTTGCCGGCGTGCTCCATCGAGTTGCGGTCGGTAACGTTTCTTCCGAGCAACTGCGACGTTTCATCCAGATTCGGTGTGATCAGCGATGCCAGCGGAAACAATTCCTTTTCGTAAGCATCGATAGCGCCACGCTCCAGAAGCGGATCGCCGCCGGTTGCGGTAATCACGGGATCAACAACGAGCGGAACTCGGACCCGAAGATCAACAATCGTTTGCGCGACTGCCGATATGATCGCCGTCGAACAAAGCAATCCGGTTTTTATTGCCGCGATCGGGAAACTTTTTGATACGACTTCGATTTGGGCGCGAACCATTTCCGGATCGACCGGTTCGATGCGCGAAACTTTGCCCGGGGTTTCGGCGACGAGGCAGGTCACCGCACTCAGGCCATAAACGTCGAGCGCGCTAAACGTTTTCAGATCGGCTTGAATTCCCGCGCCGGCGCTGCTGTCGGAGCCGGCGATGGTCAATGCGACCGGAATGGATTTAATCACGCGCCGTCGTTACCGATCGCTTCGACCGGGCAACCTTCCATTGCTTCCTTGCAAAGAGCTTCTTCCTCGGGCCCGTCCGCCTGCTTGTAGACATAGGAATGCCCGCCATCGTCATTGCGCTTGAAATTTGCCGGCGCCGTCTCGCGGCACAGATCGCAGTCGATGCATTGCTCATCGACGTAGAATTTTCCGGGTGCGTTCTCAGGATATTTGTTTGCTGCGTCCGCCATATTTTATCCCATTGAGAAGACGGAAAGGTTAAGGAGAAGAACTGCGGGCGCAACGGAATTTGACCTTTGGTGAAATTGCACGCGACCGTAGACGCGGTTCGAAGCGAAGAATCTGGAACGAATGAAAAAGGAAACGGCCAAAACTCTGCGGGCATTCTCAATCGAGCTGGTCGTCTACGCGGTTTTGGTGGTGGCGTATTTTTTTCTGGTTCTTCATTTCCTTGGCGGATGGCTCCATTCCCTCGAAGCACACCATCGTTACTCCTACGCGACTGTTGCGATTCTCCTGATCATCGGCCAGGCGGTCCTGCTCGAAAGTGTGACCACGTTTCTTCTACGAATGCTTCGCGGCCGATCTGAATAGATATGTTTTTTCCGATTTCTGGGGCGCACATCAGCCCGATTTATCTCGCGCTGGTCGGTTTTTTGATTGGGATCCTTGGCGGATTCTTCGGCGTCGGTGGCAGCTTTATCGCCGGCCCGGCGCTGCGAGCGGTTGGGCTTGATTGGAATTTCGCTGTCGGCACGGACCTGGCTCATATCGTTGGCAAATCGGTCGTGGCGGCCAAGCGTCACCGCGCATTGGGAAATGTCGATCTCAAGCTTGGGTTGATCATGGCGATCGGCACGATCGGCGGCGCCGAAGTGGGCGCCCAGCTGATCCAACTATTGAAGCGCGCCGGCAACGTGAACCTCGTGGTTAGCGTCGTCTCGATCGTCGTCTATGTGAGCATTTCCAGTTTTATGATTTGGGAGAGTCGCAAATCTCTCGCCTCCGCCAGGCCAAATACGAAACGTGATCATTCCGCGTTTAGCCATGTCACGCGCGCCATCCAAGGATTCAAACTCGCACCCATGATTCATCTGCCGGCGTCGGGTGTAAGAGTTTCGTTCTGGATCATTCTAGTCGTTGCATTCGTCGGCGGGCTCTTCAGCGGTTTCCTGGGTGGCGGCGCCGGTTACATCCGCATGCCGTCGATGGTTTACGTGCTCGGAATTCCAACTCATCTCGCTGTCGGCACCGATTTGTTCGAGATCATTATCTCCGCCAGTTATGGAACGTTCAGCCACGCGATAAAAGGCAATGTCGACATACTAATCGCCCTGGTCATGAACACGGGAGCGGCAGTCGGCGCTCAGATCGGCGCGATTTCGACTCAATATTTTGCCGGCCCCAAGATCCGGCTTGCCTTCGTGCCATTGCCTTTGATCGGGGCCGCGATCGTCATTTACACGCTCATGAGCGGCCACAAATTGTAACGACGCATGAAGATCCTGATCTGCAGTGATGGAATGTCCGCAGCGGAGAATGCTATGCGACTCGGCGCGGCAGTTGCCGCTCCGCTCAAAGCGGATGTAATCCTTCTTGGTGTCGCTGAAAAACCCGAAGACGAATCTTCGCTCCAGCGGGCGCTGGAGAAACAGGCAGATGCGCTGCGCGTTCAAAACGTCTCACCGAAGATTGAAATGTGTGCCGGCGATCCGGTTCGGCGAATAGCTGATGAGACAGCGAAGACAGAATACGATCTCGTCATTGTTGGCGCGCGCAAAACCGGTGTGACCGGTTTGCATTGGCGCTCGGAAAAAATGTACGAGCTGATCAAATCGATTTCGCCACCGGTTTTGGTAGCGATGGGGGAATGGGCGCAGCTTAAACGTTTTCTCGTTTGCACGGGCGGAAAGGAATTCATCGAAGAAGCGGTCCAATTGACTGGAAAACTTGCCAAGGCGGTCGGGGCCTCGGTCACTCTGTTGCATGTCATGGCCGAGCCGCCCGCGATCTACGCCGATCTGGTCAGGCTTGAAGAGGATGTCGATCGCTTGATGGCGTCAAAATCAGAGCTTGGGATGAACTTGTCCGCCCAAAAAGCTGTTTTGGAGAAACTTGGCGTGCCCGCGGAAGTGCGGATCCGCCATGGAATCGTGGTCGACCAGGTTTTTGCCGAGGCCCGAGCGCAACACTACGATTTGGTCGTGACGGGGTCATCGCGAGCGCGCGGCGTGTTGCGGCATTACATCATGGGCGATCTCACGCGGACGATTTTGAATCACGCCAGTTGTCCGGTGCTGGTGGTGCGTGCGGGTTCAATGGCGGCGCCGCGTAGTTTTTGGCGATCGATTCGGCGCGCGTTTGCAGGCAAATCATGAATCTGTGGCTGCCACCACAGTCGTCTAGGTCTTAAGTTGTTCGACCGAGATTTCGCCGCGCATCAACGCTTCGCCGACTAGAACTGCGTCCACGCCGCACCCTTTCAGTCGCGCCACGTCCTTTGGCGTTTTGATTCCGCTTTCACTGACCAGAACGACCTCATCGGGAACTTCGCGGCACAGCTTTTCGGTAGTGCCAAGATCGACATCGAACGTAGTCAGATCGCGATTGTTGATTCCGATAATCTTTGAACCCGCCTCCAGCGCGAGATGGAGCTCTTCCTCAGTGTGCACTTCAACAAGCGCGTCGACTTTATGTTCCGCCGCAGCCACTAGAAGATCTATAAGTTCTGACTGCTCCAATGCCGCCACGATCAACAAAATCGCGTCAGCGCCGTTCGCTACCGATTCGGCGATCTGAATTTCATCGAGAATGAAATCCTTGCGAAGCAGCGGTAGTGAAGCATTGCGCCGAACATTTGCCAGATCCTCCAGTTTTCCTTGAAAGAACTTTGTGTCTGTCAAAACCGAAATCGCATCAGCACCATTGCGTTCGTAATTTGTCGCGACCTCGACCGGCTCGAACGACTGCGCGATGACGCCCGCCGACGGGGACGCTTTCTTAACTTCAGCGATGACCGCGAGTCTTCCATCGTTTCGCTGAAGAGCGGCCCGAAAATTTCGGAAATCCCCTCGTATGCGCGCCTCTTGTTCCAGTTTGACCGCGTGGGGCCGCAGACGTTCGATCTCGTCGCGTTTCGTCCGTAAGATTTCGTCGAGGCGATTCATGATTGAATCGAATCAGGAAAGCATGAACGCGGGAAAAATTAAATTCGTCTTTTCCTGTTTTCCTGGGTTCTTGATTAATTCTTGTCTTTACTGCGTTTAAGCTGCTTGAGTCCGATGCCAACGGATGTAATCTTCCCGCCCGCGCGCCGACGTAGCTCAGCTGGTAGAGCAACGGTTTCGTAAACCGTAGGTCACGGGTTCGAATCCCGTCGTCGGCTCCATCGAACTCAAACACTTATGAATCAACATTCGATCTCAGTCCTCGTTCTCGTCCCACTATGCGCGATGCTTTGCGCGTGCGAGTCTACCGCGAGACAGCCGGACGCCGCGACGGCGGCAAAACTCTCGGCCGGCCATTCTGATAAAGCGACGGTTGTTGTTTACCGTCTGCGCAATTCTCTCGGAGGATTTCTGTCCCCAACCGTGCAAGTGGACGGCAAGAGCTTGGTCGACATCGACAATGGCCGCGTTTTTGTCGGCTTGGTTTCACCAGGCCGCCACGTTTTTCAAATTGAAAATCAGAATTCCGGAACGGAAGTCACGCTGAAGTCCGGCAGCAAGATCTATCTCAAAGTCGAGATCGAACCGGGCATGTGGAAAGGCAGAGGCAAGCTGACGCAGGTGGCACCGGAACAAGGCGAGTTTGAAGCAAAGCGGCTCAAACTGATTAGCACGGAACAAATCGCGGCACCTTATCGCTAACCGAATGTCCAGATCTGCGGCTTCGCCTTGTGCCAATCTGTCGATTGCTCGTAAGCGTGCGCGATTTGGAAAATCTGCGGTTCGTCGAGCGGCTTGGCGAGAATTTGCAGACCGATCGGTAATTGACTGCCGTTCACTTTCGCAAATCCGCATGGAACGCTGATCCCGCAAATGCCGGCGAGGTTTGCGGTGTTAGTGAAAATATCGGCCAGATACATCGCCAGTGGATTCGCGGTCCGCTCGCCCAGCTTGAATGCCGGCTCGGGCGAAGTCGGCGAAACGATCGCATCGCATTTCTCGAACGCTTTGACAAAATCCTGGCGAATGAGTTCGCGAACTTTTTGGGCGCGCACGTAAAAGGCGTCGTAGTACCCAGAACTCAAAACGTAGGTGCCAAGAATGATCCGGCGTTTCACTTCCTCGCCGAAACCTTCCTCGCGGGTCCGGCCATAATGATCGAGCAAATCTTTCGTGTCCTTCGCGCGATACCCGTAACGAACGCCATCGAAACGCGCGAGGTTGGCTGACGCTTCAGCGGTTGCGAGAAAATAATAAACAGCGATCCCGTAATCGGTGTGAGGCAGACTGAGATGAACAATCTCCGCGCCGAGCGATTCCAGCTGTTTGATCGCCGCGTTCACGGCCGAGCTCACCTGGGGATCGATCCCTTCGACGCGATATTCCTTTGGAACGCCCAGTCGAACGCCTTTTAAATCGCGGCCGAGATTATTTACGTAATCCGGAACGGGATCGGGCAGCGACGTCGAATCGTGCCGATCATGACCGGCCATCGCTTTCATGATCATCGCCGCGTCGCGCACCGTTTTGGTCAACGGTCCAACTTGATCGAGCGACGACGCGAAAGCGGTCAAGCCGAAGCGCGAGACGCGACCGTAACTTGGTTTCACCCCGACGACGCCACTGAGCGATGCCGGTTGACGAATCGATCCGCCGGTATCGGTGCCGAGCCCGGCAAATGCCGCGTCTGCCGCGACCGCCGCAGCCGATCCACCGCTCGAGCCGCCGGGCACACGCGAAAGGTCCCATGGGTTTCGAGTTACTTTCACGCTTGAGTTTTCGGTCGACGAACCCATCGCGAATTCGTCCATGTTGGTCTTGCCGAATGGAATCGCGCCCATCGCCCTTAGTCTCTCGATCACCGTCGCGTCGTAAGGTGAGCGATAGTTTCCGAGAATTTTCGAACCACACGTGCACGGTTGCCCCGCGACGTTGATGATGTCTTTAACCGCGATCGGCACACCGCCGAGCGGAAGATTGACATCGACCTTTTCCGCTTCTTTCAGAGCGGCATCGAAATCGATCGAGAGATAGGCTTCGATTTTCGGTTCGACTTGTTCAATTCGGGCTCGCAGCGATTCGAGAACTTCCCGCGGCGAAACTTCTTTGCGGCGAAGAAGCGATTGGAGATCGGCGATCGTCAGCGCCGGCAAATCAGACCGGCTCATTCCACAACTTTGGTGACGATGAAAAGCTGATTGGCTTTGTGCGGCGCGTTGCTCAGTGCTTCTTCGGCTGTGAACCAATCGCACGGCTCGTCTTCTCGAAACACGTTGAACATCGGCACGCCGTGCGCTGCCGCTTCAACGTTGCCGACGTCAATCTCACGCAGTTTCTCGGCGTATTTCAAGACGTCGGCCAGCTGTTTTTGAAAAAGGCGCGTTTCCTCGTCGGTCAAATTGAGCCGGGCAAGTTTCGACACGTAGCCGACGTCGAAGTCGGTTCCTTTGGCCATAAATTAGAAATGGAGATTTTTAAGTAACCAAAGCGCCGCCGTCAAAAGCGCAATCACAAGAACGATGAAAACAATCCGGCCTTCGCGTCGCGCTTTACGAAGGGAACCGCGCGGTCGAGAGCGTCCGCTGTCATCACCGTAACGCTTGTCCTGTAACGCAGCGGAAACATTAAGGCGGCTTCCGCCTTCACTCGCGCGCATCAGTAATTCTTCGCGTTGTCTTTTTCCTACTTCCTCCGCCACCCGCGGCGCGTCCGCGATCATCTTTTCAAGTCGCTGCATCTGTTCCCGCAACTCCGATTCCTGGCGGACCAGGTTCTGCTTGGTTTGATCGAGTGGCGTTGTCGATCTAGACGGACGACGAAGCATGCGGCGTCACCGAGTGTGCGACGCGACCCAGAAAAAGACAAAGAGCGCGACAAATCCGAAAATGATGACCGGCAGGCAGAAGGCGAAGCCAATTTTCATCCATTCCAACAACGAACGGCCGCTGCTGGAGAAGACAGGTTCCACCTCCGCCAGAGGTTCATCGCCGTTGCTTTCGCCCGTCGCTTGCAGGCGGCTCCGCTGTTGAACAAATTCGACCCGTGCGCCCTCGACCGTGCTTAGCGCCCGGCTCAATTCCTTGTGCAAGTCCGACGGGTTCCAGCTTTTCGGGTCGATCGCCTCGATTAATTCCAAATGCTGCCCAAAGCTTTCCCGGATCCCTCGAAGCTGCTCGAGACGTTTCTGCGCGTCGTAGGCTTCGCGTTCGAGCACGACCAGCGACCGCGTCAGCTTGTCGGACATCTCGGCCCGGCCACGTTCGAGTTCTTCTTGTTTCCGGCTCAGTTCCTCCAGCTCGCGCTTCTGTTTTTCGATCTGGTCCTGCTGACGCTT
>DATMOU010000058.1:0-37058 GCA_035568035.1 Chthoniobacterales bacterium
CACTCCGACTCCGTGTGGACGTGGATGTGGCCCAAGCCCGACACCAACCCCGACTCCTACTCCTACTCCTACTCCTACTCCTACTCCAACACCCACGCCGACTCCTACCCCGACCTCGACCCCGACACCTACTCCCACTCCGACTCCGTGTGGACGTGGTGGATGCGGCCCAAGCCCGACTCCGACGCCGACACCAACGTCGACTCCTACTCCTACTCCAACTCCGCTACCAAGCGCGACACCTAGTCCGACGCCAACGCCTACTCCGACACCAACACCCACTCCGTGCGGACGTGGTGGATGCGGTCCTACGCCGACTCCGACACCAACCCCCACGCCGACGCCAACTCCGGTCAGCAGCGCCACACCTACGCCGACTCCGACTTTAACTCCGACACCCACTCCCACGGCGACGCCCGTAGGTAGTCCGACACCTACTCCTACGCCCACTCCGATTCGGAGAGGGCAGTAAGTTGTCGGAGTCAACTTGCAACGGCTCAATTGCGAGCCCACAGGGCGAGCAGGCAAGTTTCAGCATGGACGTGACCGACAACGAAACTGCCATAGCATTGGACTTTTTCTCAATTCACCTGAGCAACGGCTACCCGGCCAGCGGCAACCTCACCGGCGGCGACATCGAGGTTCATTAACGATCGGCGTTGTTAGGCCAAGCGGCCCGCATCCTGCTTGGATTTCCCCGGCGACAAATCTTATCAAATTGAACTGGATCCACTTTTTTGGGAAAATTGTTGACGCTTTGTTGGTAAAAAGTGTTTGATGGTTGCGCGAGATGAAGTTCCTCCTTGAGCGAGTGAGGCAAACGGGCGCGAGCAATCCGTCCTCCGTCTTGTTCATTTTGCTCGCAATAATTTTCGCGCTCGGTGCCGCGCTGCCGTCCGCTATATCTCAATCGGCTGGGAAAAATACCAAAGTACCGCCTGTATTCACGACAACGCCGAAACCGCCGCCTTCGCCGAAATTTGTTACGCCATCGGATGATTATTACGTCAGGGTTTCTTCCGGCGCATCAATTGTGCCGGGAACCAACGATACCGGAATCAATTGCGACGATTGCACTGGGCCAGTCGCATTGCCTTTTGACGTCCAGTTTTACGATCAAACTTTCACCTCCGGCAGTTTCATCAACGTCAGTTCCAACGGCGTCATTGAGTTCAACAATAACTTCCAAGGCTGCTGTGGTTTCTGCCTTCCAAACAATCAATTCAACTTTTGGATCTCTCCGGATTCAGAGGATCTTTACACCGCGGATCCAACAGACGGGCAGGGCATTTTTACATCGGTCAGCGGAACAGCTCCGAATCGTATCTTTAATATAGAGTGGCGCGCGACCCGTGCAGGTAGCGGCCAAAACGGAGTACCAACCGAGAATTTCGAGGTTCGACTCTACGAAGGTCAACGGCGGATCGATTTCGTTTACGGCAGCATCACTTCGGCGGTCGGCATTGGTGTTCAACGCGATACCGGCAGCCAATACACGCTTGCGGTTCCATGCGGGACCGTGCCTGCCGCCGGAACACAATACACGTTCACCATCCCGACCTCATGCACAGCTCCGCCGTCGGGAATGATCAGCTGGTGGCCGGCCGAAGGAAATGGTGACGACATTGTGAGTCACAACAATCTGTCGCTGGGTCCGGCGATATTTACCACTGGCAAAGTCGGCCAAGCATTCAGTTTTAATGGCAGCGGTTTCGCAACGGCTGGCCGACCTTCAAATCTGATCAACCTGAGCAACCAAGTCACCATTGATGGCTGGATTAACCCATCGAGCTCAGCCAGTACCAGCGAGGCGGTTTATTTCGGTAAACCCGTCTCCGGCGGCAATGACTACGATTTGTTCTGCTTGTTCAGCCCAACTTGCCAACTCACTGGCTCAATAAAAACCAACGGAGTGGAGAACTTTCTCGCGACCGGAATTAACCCGCCAGCTAACACTTGGAGCCATGTCGCTCTGACCTACGATGGCGCCACGATGACTGTTTACTTCAACGGCGTAGCTGTTGCGTCGCAATCGGTCACCGGAAATATTGACGACTCAGGGCAGGCGTTCGACATAGCTGGCGGAGATGGCCTCAACTTCGTCGGCCTGATTGACGAAGTAGAAGTCTTTAATCGCGGGCTGAGCGCACAGGAAGTTCAAAATATCTATCTCGCTGGCGGCTTCGGTAAGTGTCACACCTGCACGCCCCCGCCGCCCAACCTGGTCGGTTGGTGGCCGGGCGATGGAAATACGAAGGATCTAGCCTCCGGCAATAATGGGCTGCTCAAGAACGGCGCGACTTTTGGGACCGGCGAAGTCAATCAGGCGTTTAGCTTTAATGGGTCTGGTGCCTTTGTTAGCGTAGACGATTCACCGGAGCTCCATCTTGATGCGACAACGGGATTGACTTTCGATTTCTGGATCAATCCTGCTCAAATCGGTGGCGGCACGAGCGGTTTTGAGCTCATCTTTGGCAAGGCAATCAGTCCGGGAGCTAATGCCAGCTACTTTGCTTTCCTGGATCCGAACGGGAATGTTGGCATCGGGCTGCAGAACTCTTCCGAAGCGCCGGAATGGATTGCTACCAGTCCGTTGCCACTCAATCAATGGACGCATGTCGCGTTCGCCTACAAAGCCACTAATTTCGACGCCACTGATATGACGATCTATGTCAACGGCGCGGCGGTGCCTGCTAATTTTTCGTCAGGCGGCTATAACTCAAGCTTTGCGATTCAATATAGCTCGAACCGCTTCGTATTCGGCGGTGACGCGGACAACCTCGTGGGTGGCTCACTTTCTGGGCTGATCGACGAGCTTGAAATCTTTAACCGCGCACTAAGCAGTGACGAGATTCAATCGATCTTCGATGCCGGGAGTCTTGGTAAGTGCAAACCAACCTGCACACCACCGCCGTCCGGACTGAGTCACTGGTGGCCGGGCGATAACACCGCGACCGATATTCAAGGCAGCAACAACGGGACGCTCCAGAATGGAGCAACTTTTGGGAACGGCAAAGTCGATCGCGCCTTTAGCTTCAACGGCAACAATCAGGCGGTTGATGTCGGACAGTTCGATCCCGGAAGTACTTTCACAATCGACGCGTGGATTAACGGAACCGATTACACCGGGAACGGCATCATTATTTCTAACTTTGACGGCACAAACGGATTTCTGGTGCAAGTGGATAACACTGGGATCCTTGAAGGTTTGGTTGCTAACGGTGGCTCATTTTCCGACTACACAACGAACGCAAATGTCATTAGCACCGGTGTTTGGCAGCACGTTGTCGTTACCTACGATTCAAATGCCAGTCCAAAGTTTGCGTTCTACGTCGACGGTGCGCCAGTTTCGGCCAGTGGCAGCAATTCCGCTGGCGCGCCTGGTGTCAGTTCTGCTCATGCGAGGATCGGCAATTGGGCTACGGTCAATAGTAACCGCTTTATCGGGCGAATCGACGAGTTAGAAATCTTCAACCGCGTCCTTACTTCGGACGAAGTTGCTTCCATCTATGACGCGGGCAGCGCCGGCAAGTGCAAGACCGTGCGCTTTTACGTCTCGAACATTGGCAACAGCACGATTGAGAAGTTCGACGCCAGTGGCACGGACTTGGGAGTTTTCGCCAGCTCCGGGTTAAATGGGCCTTATGGCGTGGTCTTTGACTTTAGCGGCAATCTCTACGCGGCCAATTACAACAGTAACACGATCGAGAAATTCGATTCGGGCGGAAATCCGACACTCTTCGCCAACTCCGGCCTGAGCAATCCTGTCGGTCTTGCTTTTGACAGCATCGGAAACCTTTACGCCGCGAACAATAGCGGCAACACTATCGAGAAGTTCGATTCGGCCGGAAATCCGACACTCTTCGCCAGCTCCGGGTTGAACGGACCTCAAGGTCTGGCCTTTGACCTCAACGGCAATCTCTATGCGGCCAATGTCAACAACACGATCGAGAAGTTCGATTCAGCCGGCAATCCGACCGTCTTTGCCAGCTCCGGTTTGAATGTGCCTTATGGTCTGGCCTTTGACCGCAGCGGCAATCTCTATGCGGCCAACGCAGGCAACAACACGATCGAAAAGTTCGATTCGGCGGGAAATCCGACACTCTTCGCCAACTCCGGCCTGAACAACCCTCAAGGTCTGGCCTTTGACCTCAACGGCAATCTCTATGCGGTCAATGTCAACAACACGATCGAGAAGTTCGATTCAGCCGGCAATCCGGCCGTCTTTGCCAGCTCCGGCCTGAACATTCCCGATTTCATCGCGGTGCAGTTACTTTCGCCAATTGCCGCGTGCATTCAGTTTTCAAGTCCGAGCTACAGCGTAAACGAAACTGCCGGCAGCATCACGATCAACGTTACGCGCAATGGCGACACCAGTGGCGGCGCTACCGTGCACTACGCGACGGCCGACGGCACTGCAGTTTCGTCTGCCGATTACAATGCAGCCTCTGGCGATCTCAACTTCGGTCCCGGCGACACGACTCAACCAGTTCAGATCACCATTAACGAGCAAACAGATCCGGGGTCTGAAGCAAACGAAGGTAACAAGACATTCACGGTTACTCTGAGTAATATCGTGGGCGTGGGTCAGATGCTGAGCGGTCCGGCGACAGCAACCGTGACAATCATCGACGACGACGCCGGCTCTGAACCAAGTCCAACGCCTACTCCGACGCCAACCCCAACTCCTACGCCTACTCCCACGCCGACACCAACACCGACCCCAACGCCAACACCCACTCCAACACCGACCCCGACGCCCACTCCGACTCCTACACCCACGCCTACTCCTACGCCGACACCCACTCCGACACCCACTCCGACGCCGACTCCTACTCCTACACCGACGCCAACGCCCACTCCGACTCCTACACCTACGCCCACTCCGACCGCGACACCCACGGCAACGCCGACCCCAACGCCTACTCCCACTCCAACACCCACTCCGTGTGGACGTGGTGGATGTGGCCCAAGCCCGACACCAACCCCGACTCCTACTCCAACGCCGACTCCAACGCCGACGCCTACGCCGACGCCTACGCCGACGCCAACTCCGCTAGCAAGCGCGACACCCAGTCCGACGCCAACTCCAACACCAACTCCTACTCCAACCGCGACACCTACACCGACGCCAACACCCACTCCGTGTGGACGTGGTGGATGCGGCCCTAGCCCGACTCCAACGCCAACTCCGGTCAGTAGCCCGACTCCAACTCCAACGCCTACTCCTACTCCAACTCCAACTCCAACGCCGACTCCTACTCCTACACCAACTCCGCTAGCAAGCGCGACACCCAGTCCGACGCCGACACCAACACCAACACCTACTCCTACTCCTACTCCTACTCCGACCGCGACACCTACACCGACTCCAACACCCACTCCGTGTGGACGTGGTGGATGCGGCCCTAGCCCGACGCCAACGCCTACTCCGGTCAGTAGCCCGACTCCAACTCCTACGCCAACTCCGCTACCAAGCGCGACACCTAGTCCTACGCCAACGCCTACTCCGACCCCGACACCCACCCCGACAGCGGCACCTACTCCTACTCCGACACCTACTCCAACGCCGATACGCAGGGGTCCGGGACCTAGCTGAGGGGCACTGGTTAGCTACAGTGATGCGGCGTCCAATCGATGGTTTTCGATAGGCAGCGTTACTTCGCTCAGTTTTAACGGAACGACGCCCCGCTTCATCGCAACGGCAAGGCTCGGCAAAAAATCAACGGTCAGCTCGACGGTGGATGTGACGGAAACGGTTTGCCGGGCACATTCGCTTTTTCTCGATCCGCCTGAGCAACGGCTATTCAGCCAACGGCAATCTCACCAGCGGCGACATCCAGCTTTATTAGATTGAAACTGGCCCGTCGGGGATGACAGGTCCGCATTTTTGGGAGAGATTTGTCGCCCCATGGCGAGCAAAGAGCACACCTACACGCTCGGAATCGAAGAGGAGTTCGCGATCGTCGATCCCGAGACGCGCGAACTACGGTCCCACATTCAGGAGATTCTCGAGGGCGGCAAAGTGGTGCTCAAGGAGCAGATCAAACCCGAGATGCACCAGTCGGTGGTCGAACTCGGCACCGAGATTTGCGCCGATATTCACTGCGCCCGCGAGCACGTGGTCGATCTTCGGAGCAAACTGGCCAAACTCGCGGGCGAAAGAGGATTGAAAATTGCGTCGGTCGGGACGCATCCGTTTTCGCACTGGCGCGACCAACTGATCACTGAAGGCGAACGTTATCAGGAAATTTTGCGCGACATGCAATCGCTTGCTCGCGCGAACCTGATTTTCGGATTGCATGTGCACGTGGGAATCCCAGACCGCGAAACGGCGATTCACGTGATGAACCAGACGCGCTATTTCCTGCCGCACATTTACGCGCTTTCGGTCAACTCGCCGTTCTGGGTCGGTCAGGATACGGGTTTGAAAGGTTATCGGCTCAAAGTGTTCGAACGTTTTCCGCGCACTGGTATTCCAGACGCATTCGAATCGCTCTCCGAGTACGAAGATTATTGCAAGCTCCTGGTTAAAACCGGTTGCATCGACAATCCCAAGAAAATCTGGTGGGACATTCGGCTGCATCCGTTTTTCGACACGCTGGAAGTGCGCGTGTGCGATGCGCAATCGCGGGTGGACGACACACTCGCGATCGCGGCGTTGCTCCAGGCGATAGTCTGCAAATTGTTCAAGCTCCTCCGGAAAAACACCACCTTTCGAGTGTATCGCCGGCGTTTGCTGGATGAAAATCGATGGCGCGCGACTCGTTACGGGATCAATGGGAAACTGATCGATTTCGGCCGCGAAACCGAAGTCGAAACGCGCAATCTCTTGAACGAACTGCTCGAGTTCGTTTCGACGGAAGTGAACGAGCTCGGGAGCCGGCGCGAGATGGAGCACATCGAACGGATCATGCGCGAAGGCACCGGCGCGGATCGACAACTCGCCACGTTCGCGCGGACCAATGATATGAAAGCGGTGGTCGATCAAATCGTGGCCGAAACTTATGAGGGCCTGACGGTGGGTGTTTCGTGACAAACCGGAGATTTCGCGTCATTCTCAATCGCTAAATGCCTGACCGTCTCACTATCGATACCATCGACGCCGAGCTAGCTCCCGGGGCGCGCAACGCCCTTCGCGTTTGTCTGCAATTGCAACCAAACGAGCGCATCACCATCATTACCGATGAGGCAACGCGCGACATCGCAGCTGCGTTGCAAGCGGAAGTCGAAGAGATCGGCTCGGATCACGCCGTTTTCGTTTTGGAGAATTATGCGACGCGCCCGCTAACTACGATGCCGCAGATCGTTCTCGACGATCTCGCCCGCTCACAAGTGTCGATCTTCGCCGCCGAATCGCAGCCGGGGGAATTGCCGGCTCGGATGCAAATGAGCGACGTCGTAAACAAGAAACATATTCGCCACGGCCACATGGTGAACATCACTCGTCAAATCATGATTGAAGGGATGCGCGCCGATTTTCGCGAAGTCGACGCGCTCAGCCAACGGTTGATCGAACGCGCGCGCCAAGCTAAACGAATTATTTGCAAAACACCCCGCGGCACGGAATTCGAGGGCGAATTTTCACCAAAGCTGAAATGGTTGAAGACGAGCGGAATTATCAGTCGAGAAAAATGGGGTAATCTTCCGGGCGGCGAAATATTTACCGCGCCGATGAACACGAACGGAACGTTCGTCGTCGATGGCGTGGTTGGCGATTACCTCTGCGCGAAATATGGCGATCTGCAAGACACGCCGCTATCGATTGAAGTGCGCGAAAATCGCATTGTCGATCTGCGCTGCGACGACAAGGAACTACTCGAAGAATTTCGCGCTTACACCAGCACGGACGAAAACAGCAATCGGGTCGGCGAGTTCGCCGTCGGCACCAATACCGCCTGCACGCATGTGATCGGAAATATTTTGCAGGACGAAAAAATTCCCGGCATTCACATCGCTTTTGGTCATCCCTATTCCGAGCACACCGGCGCCGATTGGAAATCGAAGACCCATATCGACTGCGTCGGCCGCGATTTCGACATCTGGTTTGATGGCGAACCGGTGATGCGCGCCGGCAAATTCCTCGTGTGAATTCGATCGGCGCGATTATCCTCGCGTGCTTTGCCGTCGCCTGGGTCGCTGCTGGCACGCATCAGCTTGATCGGCGCTGGTTTGGATTATTATTTGTGACGGCCATGTTGATCTCCGTCGCGATCGTTGTCGCGGCAACGCGTATTCCGTTCGGAAGGCATAGCGCCGGTTTTGACGGACGGATTTACGGAATCTTCGTCACCCTGGAAGCGGTCGCCATTATTTGCACCGTGGTGCTGCTCCGTCGTCTCGATGCGAAACAATATGTGATTCCGGTCATCGCGTTTATTGTTGGCGTCCATTTTTTTGGGATGGTTCCGGCGCTGCATTCGAATCTCTTTTGGTGGGTTGGGGCGGCGATGTGCGTCTTATCCCTCGCTATGATGTCGATCTTGTCGCAAAGATTTTGGGCGCCAGTAGTGAGCGTCGGTTGTGCGCTGATTTTGTGGTTATCGGCACTTCGTGCGTTCTTCTAGAGTGCACCCGGAGCTGCGAAAAAGATTCAACGCCGACTTTACCCCGGCGAAATATTCGGCGCTTTTGCGCTGCGTGAATGAAGCGACCAAGTGGCCCGCCGATTTTCGGATTTCCGAAACGCCGATCTTCCTGACGCGCGAGTTTACGGACGAAGTGGTTTATGCGGCGAACGAGATCGCCGCCCAAACGCTGACGCCTGAATTCCGGAGACATTCCGCGTCCGCCATCCCGTCCGGGCTCGAAGTGCCGAACGAGTCCAGGCACCCGGAGTTTCTGATCGTCGACCTCGCCGTGTGCCAGGAGGGGAATCGTCTCGTCCCACGATTGATCGAGATGCAGGCGTTTCCGAGTTTGTATGCGTTTCAGTTCATGCTTCTTGGGTGCATGCGAAAAGCATTCCCGGCAATTCCGCGAAATTGGACGTCGTCATTTGGTGGGATCAGGGACGAACAATACCTCGACATCCTGCGCCGAACGATCATCGGCAATTGCAAGCCGGAGAACGTGATTTTGCTGGAGATCGAGCCAGACAAACAAAAAACGCGGATCGATTTTTCGGCAACGGAGGCGCTGCTCGGCATTCAGTCAGTCTGCGTGACGAAAATCAAGAAGCGCGGACGCGAGTTGTTTTACGATCATGGCGGACGCGAAACGCACGTCGAACGCATCTACAATCGCGTCATTTTCGACGAGCTCGAACGCCGGCCGGACGTCACCTTGCAATTTCGGTTCCAGGAAGAGCTCGATGTCGCCTGGATCGCACACCCGAACTGGTATTACAAAATCAGTAAACACTCCCTGCCGTTCATCAAAACGGCGCATACGTCACCCGCGTTTTTCGCGGACGAATTTCCTTCTGGAGAAAACGTAGGAAATTACGTTTTGAAACCGCTTTATTCATTTGCCGGTCTTGGCGTTGAGATGGAGCCAACGCGCGAAAAGATCGCCGCATTGAGAAATCCGCATCAATGGATCTTGCAGAAAAAAGTCGAATACGCGTCGTTCGTTTCGACGATCGACGGACCTAAATCAAAAGCGGAACTCCGAATGATGTTTGTCTGGACGGAGCGCGGCGAACCGGTCCTTGTTAACAACCTGGTTCGAATGAGTCAGGGCCAAATGATGGGAGTTAATTTCAACAAGGACAAGACCTGGGTCGGATCAAGCATCGCGCTCCACGAACGATAGATGGATCTCTGATCGAATTGACAATAGCCCAGCGTTTTAACGCTGGGTTAGCGAGAGCCATGAACGGCGAGTCCCCGCAAGGGGGGGACGAAAGAAGCCATCTTCCGTCCTTGTCAGGACTGGTCTTGTAACGACCCGGTTCTCCCAGCGCCGAAGCGCTGGGCTATTTTCAAAACATTCTCGTGCCTGAGAATCTCAGGTACTAAATCGCGCGGGTCTTGATGTTGATCTCGGATGTGAGCGTTTGATGGACGGGGCACTTGCCCGCGATTTCCATTAGTTTGGCGCGTTGGTCGTCAGTGAGCGCACCGTCGAGATGAATCTCCATCTCGATCCGGTCGATCCGTCCTTCCTTTGTTTCACAGTCGTCGCAATCTTTCGCGTGAATTTTTGAATGCCAGAGCGAGACAGAGATTCTTTGCACCGGCCAACTCCGCTTGCGCGCATAGAGACCGATCGTCATCGAGGTGCAGGCGCCGAGCGCGGCGAGAATGAGATCGTAAGGCGATGGGCCGGAATCGGTCCCGCCGTACGAAACTGGTTCGTCCGCCGTGAGATGGTACGATCCGATCTGAACTTTTTGCGCGAAGCCTTTCGCGTCACCTTGAACAATTACGTGGGGTTCCGTTCGTTCCGCCATGTTACTAAACCCTTTCCTTTTATCATTTCTCGCACCTCGGCTGATGTGTGCACCGGGGTGATCTCGAATTCCATCAAGTCTTTCCAATTGTCGATCCAGCGTTCGAGGAGCACGAAATCCTCGGTCTCCATAATCTGCCAGCAGGTTTTCAAGTTGTGATCGATCCAGCTCGAAACGTAATTCAGACCCTCCGGCATCATGCGTCCCTTTTCGGCCAGGCGTTGATAAATTGCGTGGGCATCTTTGAATTTCTCGATCACCAGGTAATGCATCAGAGCAAGGCTACATCGTCTTTGCGTAGAGAAGCGAATCGAGAATTTGGCCATCTTTGATGACATTTTTTCGCAAACGACCTTCGAGAACGAAGCCGGCCTTTTCCAATACCCGTGCCGATGCCGGATTATTTGAGTAAGCCGCGGCGAAGATCCGTCTCAGCGAAAACTTATCGAAGGAGTAATTCACGAACGCCGGAACTACTTCGCTCATGACGCCCTGTCCCCAGAATTCTTCGGCCAGCCAATACCCAAACTCGGCGGTAAGCCGGTGAACATCTTCACCGATAGTTATTCCGATGCCGCCCACGGCACAGCCATCGATCTCGATGCAAAAAAATTGCTCCTGCTCCTTTCCGGTTGTGGCGCGCTCTAAAAACTCTTTCGCGTCTTCAATTCCGTATGGATGTGGAAAGCGATCGCGCAATCCAAGCCAGACTCGGCGATTGTTCGCGTGTTTCGCCAGCGATTCGAGATCATCCAATCGCCAGTTGCGAATCGTGCAACGCTCAAGCTTGAGTTCCATCGATTTCGCGGCCGACACCGCCGCCGCTACAGTTCTTTCAACTCGTCGTTCGTTTCGGCAAACGCCTTCACCGCGAATTCCAAGTCTTCGCGCGAATGGGCGGCACTAACTTGCACGCGAACGCGGGCGGTCCCAAGCGGCACAACCGGATAGAAGAAGCCAATCACGTAAACCCCTTTGTCGAGCATCCGGGCAGCGAACTTCTGCGATTTCGCCGCGTCGCCGATCATGATCGGAACAATCGGATGCACGCCGGGCTTGATCGTAAGACCGGCCTTCGTAATGGCTTCGCGAAAATATTTTGTGCTGGCCTCAAGCTTGTCACGCAATTCGGTTGTCGCCGTCAGCATTTCCAAGGCTTTCAAACAAGCGGCCACAATCGGTGGAGCGACCGTGTTCGAAAATAAGTATGGTCGCGATCGCTGCCGCAGAAGAGCGACAATCTCTTTTCGCCCGCTGGTGAAACCGCCGCTCGCGCCGCCGAGCGCCTTGCCAAGCGTGCCGGTGATGATGTCGATCTGGCCCATGACGCCTCGATACTCGTGGGTGCCGCGGCCTTTGGGTCCAAGAAATCCGGTCGCGTGCGCGTCGTCGATCATCGTGAGCGCGTCGTATTTTTGCGCCAGATCGACGATCGATTTCAGATCCGCGATTGTTCCGTCCATCGAGAAGCAACCGTCGGTCGCGACGAGTTTGAACCGCGCGTTGCCGGCTTCTTTCAGCTTCGCTTCGAGATCATTCATGTCGTTGTGCTTGTAACGGAAGCGTTGGGCTTTGCAGAGACGGATGCCATCGATAATGGAAGCGTGATTCAGTTCGTCGCTGATCACGGCGTCTTTTTCGGTAAGCAGCGTCTCGAACAAGCCGCCGTTGGCGTCGAATGCGCTCGGATAAAGAATTGTGTCTTCAGTTCCAAGAAATCTGGTCAGCGCAGCCTCGAGCTCCTTGTGAATGTCCTGCGTGCCGCAAATGAATCTCACGCTGGCCATGCCAAAGCCGTGATCGTCGAGCGCTTTCTTTGCCGCCTTGATAAGCTCGGGATTGTCCGCGAGTCCAAGGTAGTTGTTCGCGCACATGTTTAGCACACGTTTGCCGTCCGCGACCGCAATGTGCGCGTCCTGCGGGGAAGTGATCACGCGTTCCGTTTTATACAGGCCCTGTGATTTTATTTCCTCGAGCGTTTGCGAAAGGTGCTTTTCGAATTCGGCGAGCATGAAAACAGTTTCAATCAAAGCGCCGCCGATGCAAAACTAGTCTTTCCAGCCTTCTGCCATCAGGAGCGGAACGTTTTCGCCGTCGTTCACGTCGGGCATCGGCTCGATCACGACCTGGCCATTCGCGGTGTGCTCATTGAGAAAAGAACCGATTTCCATCGACCAATACGACATGTAGCCGGCCCACCCGAAATACGGATTCGGCGCCGGGCCCAACCGCGGCATGTTCGGATCGAGCGGACGCGCGCCCCCGACGATCCAAACGCGGTGACCGGATTGCAATGCTTGCTGAATCGCGGAACGCACATCGCTCAACGGGTCGGCTTCGATCATTTTCGATTTCATCAGGTCGTAGCGGTGGACTCGATGCTCGGTCATGATCGGAACGGTGATCCACGGAGTCGAACCGTGGTAATAACGAAAGAACGACGGAGCAAAATGCCACGGATTGACGACGATCAGATCGTTTGGGGCTGCCTCCTGTTCCAGTTTGTGCGCCAGGACGTCGATGTCGGTCAGGCGCTCCTGCGCGATGGCCCAAAGTTTGAACGGCAGGAAGAACAGAGCAACGATCGCGAACAAAATTCGCGCGATTCGAAACAACTGGTCGCTGGACAGGATTCGGCCGGCCAGGTCAATTGCTCCGGCGAGTGCGCACAACAGCGGAAGGTAATACCATGGGCGTGTTGCGTAGCTCAGGATTTTCAGGAAAGCGTAGTAGGTCAGGATCGACAACACGCAGGTCGCTGTCAGAAACAGAAGAAGACGTGCTTCGGTCGAAGAATCCTGACGGCGAAAAATCCAAAGACGAAAAAGCGCGAGAATGATTATCAACGGCACCGCTGCGTACCACAGAATCGCCGCGAGCATGGAGTGCTCTTGCAGCGACAGTTGGAATTTGTCCCACAATGAAAAAAAGTCGACTGGATATTTGAGAACGATGCTCCAATCGGCGCCGAGATAGGAATGCGCGTAGGGAAGGAACGAGATCGCGCAAACCGCACCGCACACACAAACGATCACCGCGCGACGGAACTGTTTTTCAATCGCGAACGCAAGAATTGCCGAGAGTGCGATCGCCGCGATCAACGGGACCGCGTTGATCATGAATTGAACGGCGCCAATCGATGCGACGGTCGCGAAAATCGCATTTCGACTTGTCGGCGCCCGGACGGCTTGAGCGCTGAGGCCGATGGTTAAGAGCAGGAAGACGTAGCCAAGTCCGTAACCACGCAGTGATGTTCCCCAAAGCAGAAAGGTCGCGTTCAGGCCGAACAGAGCGAGGAATAAGAGGGGACCACGATCATCGACTGTGCGCGAGTTGAACCATGCCGCTGCGAGCAGGGCGACGCCAACGGCGAACCCGAACCACCGCAAACTGGCGTCGCTTGCGCCGAACAGCGCAACGTAACATCGGATCAAAAGGGGAAACGGAACCGGGAAAGCCTCGTGCTGAAAATTTGCGGCGATCTCGCTGATCGTCGGCATTTGGGCGAGTTGAAGAGTTGCTGCCTCGTCGCGCCAAAGCGCGCCCGCGTGAGTCGCGCGGGTTGCCAGAAAGGACAGCACTGTCGCAGTGAGCGAAATGGCGATGAGCAGCTCCAGTCGCGCGAGGACGCCTGTCTTGCGCGACGGCGAAGACGATACGGCGCCAGGTGGAGCGTCTTCAATCATCGTTCGCTACTTGTAAAACAGAAAACAAAGTATGCTGATCCCGATCACGGCGTAGAGCGATCGATATTGAACCTGAAATCGATCGAGGGTGTCGGGGTTGAGTTGGCTGCGAAGCGCGCGCAACGACCAATAAAGATGAAGCAGGTAAAACACGGCCGCCAGAAAACTCAGCGGCCGCGGGACAAGTCGAAACCAGCCGAGAAGAAACAGGCAAAGGTAGGCGCACGTAAACAAAATGAGTCCGGCCACGAATGTGGCCCGTTTGCCGAATGCGACTGCATTGGTTCGCGCTCTGTTTTTTTGGTCGAGGTCAAAATCGCGAACTTCATGGTTGAGATGACCGGCGGCAAAGGTGAGGGCGAAGAACAGCGCGATGAAGATGCCGCGCTGATCGATCGGTGTGAAGACGGCGTAGCCGAGCAAGAAATGAAACAGCCCGCCGATGAGATGCGGTAACGAAGACGCAATCGGCGTTCCTTTGAAATTGAGTTTCGGGTGCGAGTAGAAGAAGCCGAGCACCGCGACGATTACGCCCAGAATTACGACGCGCAGGTCGATCAGGGCGAAAACAAGCAAACTCGCAAAGAGCAGAAACAAGGAGAACCAAAACAAACGCAGCGACGAAACCTGCGGGTCGGCCGCCTTTAACCCATGCGCGATGTCGGCCCAGTCGTTCAAGGTAAAAACATGAGCGACCAGCAGGATGCTGCCGATGAGAAATACCATGAGGGTTTCAAAGTGGGCGATGGTAAGCGCGTCCATTGAAAACAACGCGCCCATCAGCGGCGTCCCCTGGAGGACGAAAACTTCGTCAAAGCGAATGTGGCGAAGGAGTGCGCGACTGTGCAAAGGCGTGTTCATTGGTGCGCGGAATATTTGGCGAGCGCTTCGATGACCACGGCCGTAGTGAGCGCTCGGGCGCCATAATTCAACGGCTGGACCGCGCCGCGATAGGCCGGCGCGAGCTCCCAGCCGCCGTCAGCGGACTGCCGGGTGAGAAGAATGTTGATCGCGCGGTCCAGGGCGGCGCCGCGATAATCAAGATTCAAGAGGGTGAGCGCGCCGAACGCGGTCTCAAGATCGTTGCCCCACGAGCCGTCGGGATTTTGGAGCGAAAGAATCGTATCACGGAGTTTTCCAACGCCGGCTTCCAGGCATTTCACATTTCCCTCCCGATACGCGCGCGAGAAAGCATGGGAAAACATCAATGGCGAGCGGTAGTAAACCGTCCCTCGACGGAAATTATCGTTGTCGATTTGGGCGACCACGTATTTGCACACGGCGTCGACATTTTCATGGGCCAATCCGAATAGAAGAAGTGCGTTAATGTTGACGACCGTATCGATATCGCGGCTGTCGATGTTGAACCAACCGGACGGCGGACCAATCCAGGTCGTGAACAAACCGTTTTGATTTCGACTCGCGCGAACAGCGTCGAGCGCGGCGGGCGGAATCGGAACCTCGAGGCGTTGGAGAGCCGCCCATGCCACCGATGTGTCGTCTACGTCGGCAGAGAGTTTAATGTCAGTTCCACTGCCGTAATAATGCCAGACCCCGGTAGGATCGCGTTGAGTCGCCAGATATTTGGCCGCGCGTTCTTCGGTGCTGCGCGCACTTGCCGATTCGCGACAAAATGACAGCGAATAAAGCACCTGCGAAGCAGTGAAGACTGCGTCGACAGGCGTTTTCTGGTCCGGCGCGTCGACATGCCAGCAATCGGTGATGAAACCGCCGGTTGCGGCTTGACTGGCGGCCACGAAATCGAGTCCGTTTTGAATCGCGAAAGCGCATCGAACGCGACGCTCCTCCACCGAAGATCGACAGCTTTGGAAAGCAGCAAAGAAAAAAAGCGCGATCCAGGCCACGTCTCGCATGCGGCGGGAATTAGTTATTTGGCGACGCGGTTTCAAGATGACCTGCCTTTACTCTTTCCAGCCACGGGCAATGAGCAGCGGCACATTTTCGTTCGAATTGACGCCGCCCATTGGCGAAAGAACGACTTCCCCGTCGACCACATGTTGCTGGAGAAATGTGCCGAGCTGCGTTGCCCACGAGTAATCATACATCCCCGAGTCCCAGCCGTATTGCGGATCGGGCGCCGGTCCCAGAATCAGAGGTTCGCCCTGCTGGGTGACTTGCGCGCCGCCCACCAGCCAAACGCGATTTCCGGATTGTAGCGTTTCTGAGATTGCTGACCGAATGTCGGCGAGCGCGTCAGGTGATTGCATTTTTGCGATCAGCAAATCGTAGCGATGAATGCGTTTCTCGCTTAACTCCGGCAGGGTCATCCAGCGCGCCCGGCCATGATAGTACCAACTGAAACCCGGCGCCAGGAACCAGCGGTTGACGATGATCAAGTCGCCATTATGGGCGTAGTTCTGTAAATTTCGCGCGAGCAGATCGAGATTTGTTTCACGCTCGGTGATCTTCGGCCAGGCGAAAATCGGCAACACCGCTGCCAGCACTATCACGAGAACGAGTCGCGCGATACGGACCCAAACAAACTGGCTGAGCAGGCCAACGATCAATTCGACCGCGGCGGCGAGCAGGCAGAAAAGCGTGAGATAGTAACGAGTCTCGGGGATGTTGTGCAGGGTCCGGAGAAAAATGAAATACATCGGCGTTGCCAGGGCGATGGTGAGAGCGCCAAAAGCGAAAACATCCGCACTGGTTGAATCGCGACGGGATTTTGCCGCAACAATCCACATCGCACCGAAGAACGAGAGCACGGTGACTGCCAGCCAGATCCAGGGCGAGATGCCGGCCGGCTCGCCGCAGGCAATCATGAATTGGCGCCAGAGCTCGGCGGGGGTTGTCGCCCGTTGCAAAGCCACGACCCAATCTCGAATTTCAAAGTAGGTCAAAAATTTCGGAACGTAGGAAAGCGCGCATATCGCAGCGGCCGCACAGAGCGCCAAAGCCCATTTGAATTCCCGGCGGAAAACGCAGACCGTAAAGGCGGCGAGAAGAACCGCGGGAATCAGCGCGGCCGGAAAGTAAAGCGATTGCATGCTCGCGATGTAACAAACAAACATTGCAATCAGTCGCCTGACTGTTGGCTGGGCGACGAATAGGATGGTCAAGCCAAATGACAATGTAACCAAGACCGAACCGAGTCCGTAACCGCGGATCCACGTCCCAACGGTGAGAAATGTGACATTGAGTCCAACCAGCGCCGGCAAGATCAAAGGCACGTCACCACGACTCCGGGCGTTGAACCAGGCTACAACCAACAATCCGGCCCCGACCAGAAAACCGAAACAGCGCAGACTGGTGTCGCTTGTTCCAAATAAAGTCGTGAAAACGCGAACGGTCGTCGGAAAAAGAATCGGGAAGGACGTGAATTTTAAGTTGTGAACAATGTCAGCGAACGCCGGCATCCGCGCGAGCTCGACGGAATCACATTCGTCCCGCCAAAGCGCTCCGACATGGGTGGTACGGACGACAAGGAGAAGCAAGACCAGCGTGGAGAGGAGAATGGCGACGGCCCACTCGGCGTATTTGATGAACTTTGGATTCATGGAGCTGGTCGATTGGGTGATTCGGATTATGTCCGGAAAAAAGAAAGTTGCGAGGCTGTGAATAAGTGTTAATAACTTCGCCGGCGATCTACCTTGACCCACGCTGAGCTTCGCAGCCTTGCTCTGGCCGTTCTCGCGGCCTTCATCGCAATCATTCTCCTCAGCGGGTGCGAAACCGGTGGGACCGCCCGAGCTCTCCCTGCTTACGAAGCGCCCTTCGGAAAGCGCGAATTCCAAAACGTCCGCACCACCGCTTACACTCACACCGAGGCCGATCATCGCGCGTTCAGCAATCGCAACGCTCTCGGCGGCGAATTGCACGCGGCCAGTCCGGCAATTCGTCGCGCCGAAAATGTTCGCCAGGCGCGCGCGATTTCAGACAGCGACGATACCGACGTGATTAACATTTCGAGCAGCGACACCAAGCTCGAGAAGTTTTCTTTAGATAAACCGAAAAAAGGAACACGCGTTACAACGACCGTGACCACAACGCGCGTTACGAAAACAATGACCACAACCGCGCGCGGCGCGAAACGCGCAGTGGCAACGAGCAAAGTTCCGCCGCAAATCGGAAGCGCCGCGGCAGATTGGTCCCGCTGGCCGATGGGAACGACGTTTCGATTGTTATCGACCGGCCAAATGTATCGCGTCGAAGATTACGGTTGGGCTTTAAGCGGCCGGAACACGATCGATCTTTACATGGCCAATCAGCGCGATATGAACGCCTGGGGTGCGCGCCAGGAACCGATCCAGGTTTTGCACTGGGGCGATCCGCGGGAAAGTCTGCAAATTCTGCAATCGCATCAGGACTACAAGCACATCAAACGAATGGTGCTTGAGCTCCAAGGTCGCGACCAGGAAGCTGCCTCGCTGCAATAAATCGGATAGCTAACCGCTGAGAGCTCAGAGATCGCTAGGCTATAAGGAATTGACCTTCTCTGCGAGACTCCGTGTCCTCTGCGGTTGAACTTAAAGTTCGCTCCAGTTGAGGATGATTTTGCCGGAGTTGCCCGACTTCGCGAGCTCCATCGCTTCAATGAATTGCGTGTAGGGAAAGTGATGAGTGATGAGCGGTCGAATATCCACGCCGCCTTTGATGAGCGCAGTCGTTTTGTACCAGGTTTCGTACAGTTCGCGGCCGTAGATTCCTTTGATCGTTAATTGATCGAAGACAATCGTGTTCCAGTCGACGGCGGCGGTGCCGGGCATAATTCCGAGCAGCGCAACTTTTCCGCCGTGAAACATGTTCGGCAAAATGTCGTCAAAGGCTTTCGGATTACCGGACATTTCCAGGGCGACATCGAATCCTTCTTTCATCCCGAGTTTTTTCATCGCATCGGTTAGTTTTTCAGTTTGCACATTGAGCGCCAGATCGACCTTCATTTTCCAGGCGAGCTCGAGCCGGTAGGAATTGACGTCGGTGATCACGACGTGTCGGGCGCCGGCGTGTTGGCAAATCGGGATGGCCATGCAACCGATCGGCCCGGCACCAGTAATGAGCACATCTTCGCCGACCAGATCGAACGAGAGCGCGGTGTGGACGGCGTTGCCCAGCGGATCGAAACAGGAAAGGACATCGAGCGGAATCGAAGGATCGGCGTGCCAGCAATTCGATTGCGGGATCGCGACGAACTCGGCCCATGCGCCCGGGCGATTCACGCCGACGCCTTGAGTGTTCGGGCAAAGGTGACGCCGCCCGGCGAGACAATTCCGGCAATGGCCACAGGTAATGTGGCCTTCACCTACGACGAGATCGTCTTTGGCAAAGCCTTTCACGTGTTCGCCGACGCGGTCGACCACGCCAACGAACTCGTGCCCGATGGTCATGGGGACGGGGATCGTCTTTTCGGCCCAGGAATCCCAGTTATATATATGTACATCCGTCCCGCAGATGGACGTTTTGAGGACCCGGATCAGGACATCGTCGCCAGAGACGTCGGGCACCGGCACTTCCTCCAACCAGAGACCCGGCTCGGCTTTCGCCTTTACGACGGCTTTCATCGTTTTCTGCACAAACTAAATTGTATCCGCAGATTTCGCAGATTCACACAGATTAATCAGGCAAGGTTTCTAAACTAAATCTGCGGAAATCTATGTAATCTGTGGACAAACTTCCGTCTGATCGGGAAGATTGGAGGCCATGCCCGTGACGATTGAGCAACCTGCGCCGCAAACCGCGACTCCGCGGGCTGCTTTCATTCTGCGGTTCGTCAGCACGGTCGCGCTTTGGTCGGTCGCGCTCGTGATCGCGTTCTCGGGGTACGAAATCCTGTTTTGGTTTTTGATCAGCTTGTTTGGGCTGATCGCGCTCCTGGAATTTTATCGGATGCTCGACCACGCGCGTCTGCCGAATTTTAAGATCACCGGTTTGATCTGCGGCGCGATCATGCTGGCCGGGAGCTTTCATTATTTTTCAACAGTTGGGCCGGCGGAGTCGTACGATTTTGAACTGGCCGTTCTGCTTTTCTTTCTGCTCACCGTCTTCACCCGACAGATGTTCGCGCGACTTCGTCACGATGAGCCGTTGCGGACGATGGCCTACACGGTGTTTGGACTGCTTTACGTGCTTTGGCTGTTCAATTTCATCACGAAAATCCTTTATCTGACTCCGCGCTCGGCCAACGGAATGGTGACTGGGCAGTTTTACGTTTTGTATTTGATCGCGGTCACGAAATTCAGCGACATGGGCGCGTATCTGACCGGAAGCGCAATTGGCCGGCATCTGATGAGTCCGCACATCAGCGCGAAAAAAACCTGGGAAGGCTTTTTCGGCGCGCTCGCTTTCGCGCTTCTGTGCAGCCTCGCCTTGTTCAAATTGATGCCGCGCCAGTTGTCGATGCTGACTTGGACCCACGCCACGGTGCTTGGCTTGTTGCTCGGATTCGCCGCGATCATCGGCGATCTCGCCGAGTCGATCATCAAACGGAGCACCGGGGTAAAAGATTCCGGCGGGTTTCTCCCTGGAATTGGTGGCGCGCTGGATCTGATCGATAGTCTCTTGTTCACCGCGCCGCTTTTGTTTTTCTACCTGCGTCTGGTAATTCGAGTCCCGTAAGGGATTTCTGACAGAATGAACAAAATGATCAGAATGGAAGAAGCGCCGACGCATTACGATTCGTGTGGCCAAGTCATCGGCGCAGCGATGAAAGTGCACTCAACGCTCGGTTCAGGATTTCTGAAGGCGGCCCAGTCCTTGGTGACGATGTACGAAGTTCAACTCGTCAATTATCTGACCGCCACCGCGTTCGACGAAGGTGTTTTACTGAATTTTGGCGCGGAGCGCTTAGAATTTGAGAAAAAGTTTCGGGCGCCGAAGAAAGAGGAAATCTTTTTCTGAATTTATTTTGTTAATTCTGTTCATTCTGTCGAAAGATGAAACGTAAACGCGTCGTATTGCTGGGCGCGACCGGCTCGATCGGCGACAGCACCTTGAAAGTCGCGAATGACATTCCCGAACGAATGGAAATCGTCGGTCTCGCAGCGAACAGCAATGCGAACAAGCTCGCGGTTGCCGCGAACAAGACGCGCGCACCGGCTGTGTGCATTGTCGATGAGCGGAAAATCGACGTTCTTCGATCAAAGCTGGAGTACGAACCGGAGATTTTTGTCGGCGAAAGCGGTCTTTGTGAAATCGCAAAACTCGATGGCGCGGACATGGTGCTGATCGCGATCGTTGGCACAGCGGGATTGCACCCGGCGCTGGATGCGATCGAAACGGGCAAAGATCTGGCGGTCGCGAGCAAGGAGATTCTGGTGATGGCGGGCGAAGCAGTCACCAGCGCGGCGCAAAGACGCGGAGTCAAAATTCTGCCGGTCGATTCCGAGCACAATGCGATCTTTCAATGTCTCGATGGCCGGCCGTCGGAAGTTCGGCGAATTATTCTCACGGCCTCCGGTGGTCCGTTCCGGGAAACTCGCGCCAGCGAACTGGGTAGCGTCACCGTGGAACAAGCGCTTAAACACCCGACCTGGAACATGGGCCCCAAAATCACCATCGATTCGGCGACACTCTTCAATAAAGGCCTGGAAATGATCGAGGCACACTGGCTTTTCAATGTTGGAATGGATCGCGTCGAAGTCGTGATCCATCCCCAGAGCATCGTGCACTCAATGGTCGAGTTTGCCGACGGTTCGACTTTGGCTCAGCTGAGTTACTCGAACATGTGTTTTCCAATCCAGTATGCGGTGACCTGGCCTGATCGGGTGCCGAATACGCTGCCGCCACTCGACTTTTCGACATTGTCGAAGTTGGAATTCTTTCCGCCGCGTTACGATGACTTTCCGGCGCTCAACCTGGCGCGACGGGCGGGCGAAACCGGTGGCACATTGCCGGCGGTGATGAATGCCGCCAACGAAGTCGCAGTGGCGGCGTTTTTGAGCCGGCAAATCCGGTTTCCGCAGATTTGGCAGACGGTTGGGAAGGTAATGGACCGGCATGAGACCGTTGCACATCCCGATCTGGGTGCGATATTGGCCGCCGATCTGTGGGCGCGCGCGGAAGCGACCGCCGCCATCGGGAAAAAATAATCAGCCAGCTAATGATTCTTCACATTGGTCGCGTCATCCTCGTCCTCATCGAAGTCCTGATCATTTTCAATTTGCTGATTGTGGTCCATGAGGTTGGGCATTTTCTCGCGGCGCGCTGGCGCGGTCTCTACATCGAAAAGTTCGGGATCTGGTTCGGCAAGCCGCTTTGGAAGAAAAAAATCAGCGGTGTCCAGTATTCGTTAGGCTCGCTGCCATTCGGCGGATTTGTGGCGCTGCCGCAATTGGCGCCGATGGATATCATCGAAGGGAAAGCCGATATCGATCGTGAAGCGCTTCCACCGGTTTCGGCGCTCGACAAAATAATCGTGGCGGTTGCAGGGCCATTCTTCAGTTTTCTCCTGGCGAGCGTGTTCGCTGCGATCGTCTGGGTAGTGGGTTATCCGGTCAGTGAATCGGACATGACGACCACGGTTGGTTACATCATGCCCGAATCGCCGGCGACGAAAGTCGGACTGCAACCCGGTGACAAAATTCTGGAAGTGGACGGAAAGCCCGTGACGCGGTTTCTGGGAATGAACAACAGCGTCAGTTGGGCGGTGGTTCGAAGCGAAGGCGAGACGATCCCGATCAAGTTCGAACGCGACGGTCAGGTTCGCACCGTCGATGTGGAGCCCTACAGGGCCGAATCGCGCGGCTGGTTTCGCAGGAAAAGCATTCGACAACTGCTGATCCTTCCCGCTGAAACGGCGAGCATCGACAAAGTGGAACCGAAGTCGCCCGCGGCGGACGCCGGTTTGCAAAAAGGCGACATCATTCGCGCGATCAACGGCCAGAAGATTTACAGCACGGAGGCGCTGATTCAGCAGACGAAAAATCATCCGAACGAGCCAATGACACTCCAGGTTGAACGCGACGGTGCGACGCTCGACGTGCAGGTCAAACCCGTGCCGATGAAACTGGAAGGAGAAAAGGAGCCCAAACCGCGCATTGGCATTGGGTGGGACACCAAACTGACAAACTCGCACCCGAGCCCGATCGAACTGATCTATAACAGTGTGACCAGCACGTTGAACACGCTCGGCGCAGTCATTTCGCCGAAATCGGACGTCGGTCTGCAGCACTTGAGCGGTCCGGTCGGTATCGGGCGAATCTATTTTCTGTTCTTCGAGAGTGAGCGCGGATGGCAGCTCGTGCTCTGGCTTAGCGTCGTTTTGAATGTGAATCTCGCGATCTTGAACATGCTCCCGATTCCCGTCCTGGATGGCGGCCACATTTTGTTTGGCCTGATCGAATCGATCCGGCGCAAGCCATTGAACATGAAAGTGCTCGAATATGTGCAAGGCGTGTGCACTCTCCTGATTGTGGGAGTGCTCATTTACATCACGTTCTTCGACGTGCAGGACATTCCTTTCGTGAAACACGCGCTTGATAAATACGCACCGCAGTCCCAGAAGGCCAAGGACCAGGACGTGCCGTGATCGAATTGCGCCGGGCGGGCGCAGCTTTTAGATTCCTTTCATGAATCCGTCCATGACAACGACGGCATTTGAAATGCCGGGCTATCGCATCGTGAAAACGTTCGGCGTCGTGCGGGGGATCATCGTGCGCTCGCGCTCCATCTTTGGGACGATCGGGGCGGGGCTGCAGACTTTGGTCGGCGGCAATATCACGATTCTCACGGACCTGTGCGAGAAGACGCGGGAACACGCGCTGGAACTTTGTTTGCAACATGCTCGCGATCTTGGCGCGAACGCGATCATTGGGTTGCGTTACGACGCGACTGAAATCATGCAGGGCGTTACCGAAGTTTTGTGTTACGGCACCGCCGTGTTAGTTGAGCCTAATCCCGCTTGAAAATGCGCTATTGCGAAAATCCGTTGCAGTACCATCGCCGCGCGACCCGCGAGGTGAGGGTCGGCAACGTTGGTATTGGGGGGAACAATCCGATCCGCGTCCAGTCGATGATTACCTGCGATACCATGGACACCGAGGCATCGATCCAACAAACAATCGAGCTGGCCAATGTCGGCTGCGAGATCGTCCGGATAACCGCGCCGACGGTGAAAGATTCACGCAATCTGGAAAATATCGTCAAAGGTTTGCGTGATCGCGGCTGTGAAGTGCCAACCGTCGCGGATATCCATTTCAAACCGGAAGCGGCCATGGAAGCGGCGAAGTGGGTGGAGAAAGTGCGGATCAATCCCGGGAATTACGCCGATTCGAAAAAGTTCGTGATCCGCGAGTACACCGACGAACAGTACGCGGGCGAGTTAAACCGGATTCGGGAACGGTTCGCGCCGCTGGTGGAGCTTTGCAAGCGGCGCGGCGTCGCCATGCGAATCGGGACAAACCACGGCTCGCTGAGCGATCGCATTCTTAATAGATACGGCGACACGCCGCTGGGGATGGTGGAAAGCGCGCTCGAGTTCGCCCGAATCGCACGCGATCTCGATTATCATGCATTCGTTTTTTCCATGAAGGCGAGTAATCCGAAGATCATGATCGCGGCGTATCGATTGCTGGTCGCGCGATTGAATGAGCTGGGTCCGGATTGGAATTATCCCGTCCATCTCGGTGTGACCGAAGCCGGCGAAGGCGAGGATGCGCGAATCAAAAGCGCGATCGGTATCGGATCACTCCTGGCGGATGGAATTGGTGACACGATTCGGGTTTCGCTGACCGAGGACAGCCCGCACGAAATTCCGGTCGCGAAAGAGTTGGTGCGCTTGACCTCTTCTGTAGCGGCGGGCGTGTCGCCCGCACCCAAAGCAGCCGACACGGCTGCCACTACAGAACTTTCGTTCGACCCATTTTCCTATCAGCGGCGTGCGACGGAAAGAATCGAGCGAGATGGAGTTCGGTTGGGCGGCGAAGAGCTGATTCGGGTCGTTGTGCGAAAAGCGAATTACGACAAGATCGCCCATAAGATCGACAAGATGGGCGATTACAAACCCGAGATTGTTTACGAGAACGCCCGGATCATTGAAGTGGACCCTGGCGACGATGCTGCGATTTCAAAAATCAATTCCGAACGCGCGCCACAGTTTGTGACCGTGAAAGACGGTGGTGACCCTTCGACTTCGCTCAGGACAGGCGTTCAGTTGATCGCAGCGTTTCGTTTGCTGGCGGCGAAGTTGGAGAGTCGCCACGCAATTCTGCTCAAGGATGTTTTGCAAAACCGGAAAGCGGAAACCGGAAAGCGGAAAGAAGAATCAGATTTTCTCGAGACGTTACTGATTGCGGCGACAAACATTGGGTCGTTGCTTTGCGATGGAATCGGCGACGCAATTCTGGTGCAGGGTGAAGAGGCGCCAGGGCAGTCTTTGCGCCTGAGCTACAACATTCTCCAAGCGGCGGGCTCGCGGATCTTCAAAACAGATTACGTGGCATGCCCTTCATGCGGCCGGACGTTATTCAATTTGCAAACCACAACAGCGAAGATCAAGGCGGCTACTTCGCATCTCAAGGGAGTGAAAATCGCGATCATGGGCTGCATAGTGAATGGCCCCGGAGAAATGGCGGATGCGGACTTCGGATATGTCGGCGGCGCGCCCGGCAAAGTGAATCTCTACGTCGGCAAAACGGCGGTGAAGTTCAACATTCCCGAAGCCGAAGCGGTTGATCGCTTGAAAGATTTAATTCGCGAGCATGGGAAATGGGCGGAACCGGCGGCAACCGAGCCGGTTCTGGCCTGACATTTTGCTTGCGCTGCGACTATTAAATAAAGCAGGCTCGAACCCGTCTAAGAAAATACGCAGGAGAATCTTATGAAGAAACTTGGTTTACTATTTGTGGCATTGTTTTGCATTAGCGGATTTACGTCGACCGCCAATGCAATTGGTATCAACATCGAGGTTGGCGATCGGCCTTATTACACCTATGGGCCGCGCTACTGGGCGCGTGGAGCTTATTGGTGCTGGGTCCCGGGCCATTGGGGTTGGCATCACCGCTGGATCCATGGACACTACCGGCCTTGCTGATGAAATAATCTGACAGGTTCGGAGCCAGGAACGCTGGCAAAGAAATTGGCCCTTGGGTGGGATTTCCGCCCAAGGGCTTCTTCTTGTCTTTCAGAACGTAACCCCGGCAGAGATGTCCGCTCCACCGGTCGGTGTTCGGATTACAAAGTTGTAATTCTGCGAGGGTGGATCAGTCATTTCTTTTGTAAAACGAAAGAGAATTTGTCTTGATTTTTTTGCGCGTACCTGAGCAGACTCGCGGTTCACTCAACTCTAATTCGCAGTCTCCTCGAATCTATGAAAATCAATCACCGCCTTCGTTATCTCTTTACCCCGGTTCTGGCACTGGCTCTTGCATCGCCATTATTGGCCCAGTCGGAGGCCAACACGATTTCCGCGCCTGCGGGAAGTGCGTTGCCGCCCAGCATGCAAAAGACCGTGCAAGTAATGGTGGAGCTGAACGACGCTCCGGCGGGTGTCGCCTACGCGGCGGCTCTGAAGCAAGCTCAGGCACAGTACGATCAGCAGAGAAATTACGCTTTGCAGCACCCGAACTCGCGGACTTCCCAGGCCTTCCTGAAGCAAACAACCACTTCGCTTCAGATTAGTTCTTCGGCGGCGAATCAGGTCAAGAACACGGTGACGAAAATCGATCAGGCGCAACGCGCGCTATTGCCTTCATTGACAGGCGCGAACATTGGCGGGCAGGTCATATTCCGGGCCCAACGCGTTTACAACGGTATCGCGATGGTCGTCAGCACGGACAAGATTTCGGCGATTGCGGCAATGCCTGGAGTGAAGGCAGTGCACCCGATGAATCCGAAATATCTGGTCTCGACTTTCTCGGACATCGATTTCCTGAATACGCGTCCTGCCTGGACGACTGGACCATTCGGGACCCATGGCGAGAACGTTAAGGTCGCCGATATCGACACTGGTTTGGATTACATTCATCGCAACTTTGGTGGTTCAGGTGCGGCGGCTGATTACACCAGCACTAGTGACACTAGCGCAGTTCCCAATGTGAACTTTCCGACGCCGAAAATCCCGGGCGGTATTGACTTGGTCGGTGACGCTTACAACGCTTCGGGCTCAGGCGCAGCCTTAATCCCTCATCCGGACAATAACCCGTTGGATTGCAACGGCCACGGCACTGCGACAGCAAGCTTGATTACGGGCTTCGGTGAAACCAGTGCCGGATTCACTTATTCCGGAACCTACGACGCGAGCAATCCGGACATGACGACGATGAGAATCCCGCCAGGATTTGCGCCGAACGCGAAACTTTATCCAGTGCGCGTGTTTGGTTGCTCCGGTTCGACCAATGTGGTCATCCAAGCGTTGGAATGGGCGATGGACCCTAATGGCGACGGCAATTTCTCCGACCACATGGACGTGGTGAATATGTCGTTGGGTTCAAACGAAGGATTCGCCGATGATGCGGACGATGTCGCCGCGACGATCGCTGCCTCTACAGGCATTATCGTCTGCTCGGCGGCGGGTAATGCGGGGGACTCATATTATATTCACAGCAGCCCGGCAGCGGCCCAGCTGACCCTTGGCGTTGCCGCGACCTTTAACGACCAGGCCGGCTTTATTTCCGATTCGAATGTGACTGGCAATGCGCCGCCCGCCATCGCCGGGATGAAGTTTGCCTCGATTTACGGCAGCCCCTCGCCGCATGTTCCATCGGGCGGTCTGACCGGAAACGTCGTTTATGCCGTGCCGAGCGATGGTAGTCCGGACCAGGGAACGACCGGGCCATTCACGCCGTACAACAACGCGGCGCAGATCAACGGCAACATTTGCTTGGTCGACCGCGGTAATGGCATTGGTTTCGCCACGAAAGTTGGTCGCGCCCAAGCTTCCGGTGCGATCGCGTGCATCGTCGACAACTTTAATAATCCCGGCGCCGACCCAATCGTAATGGCGCTTTCGGGCTCTAACGCGATTCCCGCCGTGATGATTTCGCGCTCGGATCGTGACACCATCGTTGCCGCGTCTGGCGGTTTCGACCCAGGGACGGGGCTGCCAACAAATCCAGTCAACGTTACGATCAACAACGATAACAATGTTGTCACGCACGGTGGTGCGGCTCCGGACACCATGCCGACCTACAGCGCGCGCGGTCCCCGGTTGCCTGACAGTGCGACAAAGCCGGACATTTCGGCGCCCGCTGAAGTCACTGCCGTGGCAGTGAACGCTGCCGGACCCGGTCACACGATCGACAGCTTCGCGGGCAATGCTGTTCAGAACTTCAACGGAACCTCATCCGCTACGCCGCATGTTGCTGGCGAAATGGCGCTTCTCAAACAATTGCATCCGACCTGGAGCATCCAGGAAATTCTCGCACTGGCCTGCAACACTTCGACCCATGATTTGTTTACAACGACTGGTCACACGACCCAGTTTGGTGTTGGGCGCGTGGGCGCTGGGCGCATCGACGTTGGTAATGCGGCCGCCGCAAGTGTGGTTGCGTACAACGGCACCGATCCAAACCTGATGGGCGTTTCGTTCGGAGTCGTTGATGTTCCCGTCACTGGGACAACGACCCTAACCAAAAACATCACGGTCACGAACAAGGGCGCAACCAACATCACCTATAACACGAGCATTCAAAACGACCCGGCGTTGACCGGCGGCGTCTTTACACTCGGTACCGCGAACTTTACTGTGAACGCGGGCACGAGCACCACGGTTGCGGTAACGTTTACTGGAACCGGCAGCTCGTTGAAGCACGCGCGTGAAGGCTCAGTGGCATCCACTCAAAGCGGAAACCCGCGCCAGTGGCTCACCGAGGCGGGCGGTTACGCCGTCCTTACGCCAACCGACTCTTCTCCAGTCCTGCGGGTTGAGTTGTATGCTGCGCCACGACCGGCGGCAGCGATGCATTCAACCATCACCGGTTTTGTCCCGAACGCTGCGACCGGATCGTTCTCGGTTGGGCTGAGCGGCGCGCCCGTGAACACTGGCGCCAGCCTTGGCTCCGGGTTCGACGTGCTCAGTTTGGTCAAAGCATTCGAGCTGCAATACGCCAACCCCATTGCGTCGACTGATCGCAACGCGATCAAGTACGCCGGTGTCACCAGCGACTATAAGAACCGCACGGTCGGCTCGAGCACGGCGACACAGACCGCCGGCACCAACATCATGTTCGGTGTTGAGAAGTGGGGCGACGCGCCGACACCGGATGCCGGTAGCTCGGACACAGAAATCTTCATCGATACTAACCTCGATGGAATCTTCGATTATGCGGCGTTCCTGACCAACGTCGGCACCGGGCTAGAGAACGTCTACGTTCCGGAAATCGTCAACCTCAGCACACATGCCGGAGCATTGCGCTTCTTCACCAATGGTCTCTCGTCAGCGTCAGCGGATACGAATATCTACAACAACAGTGGAATCGTATTCCCGATTCGCGCGACGGATATTGGTCTGCTTAGCGCGGCCGGAACGGGCAATACGCTGTTCCAATACATGGTGGTGACGTTCGATCGTAACGGCAATGAAGTCGACGAATCGCCGATCATGACTTACGACCTGGCGAATCCTGGATTGGAAGTCGACAACGGCAGCGCAACGGCGGCGACCAAGATTCCATCCGGAGCGCCTCCGTTCCTCGAACCGTTCTGGTATCAGGACCTCACCACCAATTCGGTTCCGGTTAACTGGAACGGCACAAACTTCCAGGCCAACGGCTCAGTCGGTGTCTGGCTGCTGCATGCCCACAACGGCTCGGGCAGCCACAGTGATGTGGTCAAATTCCTGAAACCGACTGTGAGCGGCTTCAGCCCGAGTCACGGTCCGGTCGGTACGAATGTAACGATCACCGGCACCAACTTTAACGCCGGCACAACTGTGACGTTCTTCAACAACAAGCCCGCCACCGTTACGGTGCTGACGAGCAACACATTGCTTGCCACGGTTCCGGCAGGCGCGGTAACGGGCCCAATCAAGGTCTCGAACGCGGCCGGCTCAACCACTGCGCCAGGGAATTTCTCAATTCCGTAAAGCGACAGATTCAAACAAGGATAACGATATGAAACCAAATATCTCAATGGCCCGCCTCAGTGCGGTAATGACGATTGTCTCGCTGATGTCGATTTTCGGCACCGCGAAGGGGGCGGTAGTCGAAGGATTCGAATCGGGTAGCTTCAACGGATCCGAATCGACCGTCGGCGACACCGGCATCACCACGACTTACTTCACGATTGCGCCGACCGAAGGAACGCATCAAATGTTGATGACTACCATCAACAACACCAGCGATCCGGGTGTCTCGCATCAGTTTTCTGACGCCGTTCCGAACTCTTCCATCGATTCATTCTTCAGTCTCGCCTCGACCCAGCCACGTGATGGCGCTGCGGTTAGTCAGGAGGGTTCGGCATTCAAAATCAACCTTGGTACGCTTACTGCCGGAACAACCGTGACCTTCAATTACGACTTCCTTACGGACGAAATTCAGCCTAACGCGCATAATGACTTCGCTTACTACCTCTTGGTCGGTAGTAGTACAGTCAACGTGCTCGCGGACACAAATAGCCCGTTGCTGCATGCTACCAATGCCAGCAACACAGTGTTTTCTCTCGAGACCGGTTATCAAACCGCGACGATCAGCATTACCACCACCGGGACTTACACCCTCGGCTTGGGCGTCTCGGATGCGGTTACCAAAGATGTACAGTCCGGGCTGCTGGTGGACAACATTCAAGTCACGAGTCCGGTTCCGGAGCCAACCACCATCGCGTTTAGCATTGCCGGAGCGAGTTTGCTGGTGGCGCTTCGCAGTCGATTCAAAAAGTCATCGTAAACTCGTTAGGCTCATTTGGAACGGGCCGGCTGTTTCTCAGCCGGCCCGTTTTTATTTTAGCAATCTTGGCATTGGCTTTTCGGATTTGCCGGCACGGAAGAAATTTCAGTTGGGCAAAGCACGGATCCTGCTGCTTTTTGGGGCGTGGCCAGCAACGGTTTTAAATCGTTCGTAGGATCATGCGCCACAGGCGGTTCCGATTTTTTTGAGACAGCGTGAAATTACTTCTTGACCAGAAGTCGCAAAATCGCCAGCCTCGCACCATTAACCCAACCCCTGCTCTAACCTAACTCCATGAAAACAAAAAACAGTCGGATTATTACGTACCTGCGCTTTGGCGCCGGTTTCGCATTCTTCGCCGCAGCAGCGGCGCTCGCGTTCGTTGCGACGACGACGAACGTGTTGACAGCACAGGAAGACGCGTCCACAAAATACGCGGCCCTGTCCAAATCTTCGATCCGGGACAGCGTCAGTGGCGCCGGAGCCGAAAAGTCCATGAAGGACGGTTCGGTCGCAACTCCGCTTACCGCGGCGATGGAAGAGGCTGCGAAACGCGCTTTCCCTGCGGATGAAACTCCGTTCACGGCTCAGCTCAATGCCATAATCGGCTTTAAGAGGTTCCAGGCGAGCTCCGCGAGTAACGCGACGCCGCCGCCTGCGGCAAAGGGTGTACTTACAAAGAAAAACAAGAAGCAACCCCCGGAAGCGCCGCGGTTCAACACCTGGTTCCCCACCGGTCCAACTTTGGCGACCGATCCGAGTGTCCTGACCTTTTCCGGCGCTGCAACCACGGTTTCGGGACGCATCACCGCGCTTGCGCTCGATACCGCCTCCGGCTGCACCCCGGGCTTTTGCCGGTTGTGGGTTGGCGCTGCGGGCGGTGGCATTTGGAGGACGACCAACGCGCTGGCCGCCAGTCCAAGCTGGACGTTCCTGACTTCGTTTGATGTCTTCAGCAACGCGATCGGATCGATGACCTACGATAACGCGCACGGAGTGCTCTACGTTGGCACTGGCGAGCCGAACGCTTCGGCTGACTCGGAAGCGGGCTTGGGACTCATGAAGTCCCTGGACGGCGGCGATACCTGGTTACAGGTGCCGTCTCTAACTGGACCGATCACAACAAACTCGCCGGGTACCGGGGCTAACGGCACGTATTCCGGAAACGCATTCTTCGGCCGGGCGATCAGCAAGGTCGTTATCGATCCAACGAATGCGAGCATTATTTATGTTGCATCAACGCGTGCGGTCCGCGGTATTGATGAGACTTATGGTGGCCCGACTTCAAATCCGCCGGTGCCGCGTCCTCCGTTTGGGTTATTCAAGTCCGTGGACGCTGGTCAACACTTCACCTTTATCTTCGACGGCGACCCTAGTTGCGGCGCGGGGACATGTCTTGGAAGCGGCGCGGTCTCGTCCATTCGCGGTGTGCACGATCTCGCACTTGACCCATCCAACCATAACATCGTCTACGCGGCCGATTTCCCCGGTCCTGGCGGTGGCGGTGGCGTTTGGCGTTCGAATGATGGCGGCGCAAGCTGGACGCAGATCAAGTCTGCGCTGACACCGGGCGACAATGTTGACCGCTGCAGCTTCTCCGTGAACACACTCTTGGTTCCTCCATTTAACACCCGGATGTATGTGGGCTGCGGTAACGACGGTGCCGCCACGGCTCAGGTTTTCCGGAGTGATTTGGTTCAAACCGGTGCACCCTCGTTTACGAACTTAACCGCGCTTGAAGTCGTGCCTTCGACCGCCGGTTACTGCAGCGGTCAGTGCTGGTACGATAACGTGATCTATAGTCCGCCGGGCTTCCCGGACATCATCTACGTGGGCGGTTCCTACACCTACAACGAGTGCGCCGAGGGATCTGATTGCCGAGGCGTTGTCTACGCGACAGATGCCGGAGCCAGCGGAGCTCTTTGGTCCGACGCAACCTGGGATGCGCAAAACAGCGGGCCCAACCCCGCGTCTTGCTGCAATCCCAATGCGGTTACGCCGAATCAAATGCATCCGGATCACCACTTCATCGTCACGGTTCCAGGAAGCCCATTCCAGTTCTTTGACGGATCAGATGGCGGATTGGTGCGCACGGACGGCAATTTAGTTGATATCAGTGCGCAATGCGCAGCGCGGACTTTCCCGCCGGGCACCGGGACGCTTGCCCAGTGCCAGTTGCTGCTTGGAATCGGTTGTCCCTTCTTGGGAAATCCCTGCGGCGTGCCAAATCGGATCACCAGCCTGAATGCTGGGCTCAATACCCTGCAATTTATGAGCTTCGCTGTTGCCGGGAATAATCCCTTCCATCTCCAGGGTGGTACCCAAGACAACGGCACATTTGACACCGTTGGTTCATTCGCCTGGAACCAGGTCATCTACGGTGATGGTGGTCAGGGCGGAATCAATCAGAATAATTCGTTCCTGCGCGTTAACACCTTCACCGGTCAGGCGAACGATGCGAACTTCCAGAACGGTAGCCCGACAAAATGGGTGATTATCGGCGCGCCGATATTCAACAGCCCGGAGACAGCGTTATTCTATCCGCCGGTCATTGCCGATCCGAGTTCAGCCGCGGCCAACACGATCTTCGAAGGATCGCGTGGCGTTTGGAGAACGCAGGATTGGGGCGGCAGCCAGGCGTTCCTGGAAACGAACTGCCCTGAGTTTACCACCTTCGCGGGGATGCCGGGTTGCGGCGATTTCGTCCGACTGGGTGGTGCGCCCGGTATTAACAATGCCGGCGACCTAGAGGGAACCTTCTATGGGGGTGATCGCACGACCGGTAACGTTAACGTGATCTCGCGGACCACGAGCAACACCAACGTAGCGTGGGCGGCGAGCACCCGCGGCCGTGTGTTTATCAGCACGAACGTTGACACGAACCCTGCCACCAGCGTCATCTGGAATCGACTCGATGGAGACTCGGGTGCTACTAATACAGATCCAACGCGTGTCCCGACGGGAATTGCCATTGATACATTCAACAACTTCCACGCCTGGGTCTCGTACTCTGGATACAACTTCAACACGCCTAACCAACCGGGACACATCTTTAGCGTTAGCTGGAGCGGCGCTGGAGCTGCGACCTGGACGAATATCACGAACAACCTGCCGGATATTCCGCTCACTGACGTCGTTGTCGACCCGGTGACTGGCGACTTGTACGTCAGCTCGGACTTCATTGTGTTCCGGCTGGCGTTTGGTCACACTATCTGGGACGTCGCAGGTCTGGGCATGCCGATAGTTGAAGTGCCGCACCTGACCATTGTCCCGGGCGCGCGCATCCTATATGCGTCGACCCACGGTCTCGGTGGCTGGTTTATAAATCTCTACTAAGAGTTAACAGTTAGTTCTTCACTGATGGGCGGGACGGGAAACTGTCCCGCCCATTTTGTTTTCATTTTCCCTTCGCCCGTCCGGGTCAGGAGCGATTAGGTTGATTTCTTGCCGTCTCGCGGCATATTGCGCGCTCCTCTGCGCCCCCAGGAGCACGATCCATGAAAGAGATCCGCAACATCGCCATTATCGCGCATGTAGACCATGGGAAGACGACCCTGGTCGACCAGCTCCTGCGCCAATCGGGCACTTTTCGAGAGAACCAGAAGGTCGAGGAGCGGGTAATGGATTCGATGGATCTGGAGCGTGAAAAGGGCATCACCATTCGCGCGAAGAATGCGGCATTTAATTGGAACGGCTTTCGCATCAACATTGTGGACACGCCAGGCCATGCCGACTTCGGCGGGGAAGTCGAGCGGATCATGAAAATGGTCGATGGCGTTCTGCTCGTGGTGGACGCGCACGATGGTCCGCAGGCGCAAACCCGTTTCGTGTTGCGCAAGGCGCTGCAAAATCGTCTCAAGGCCATCGTCGTGATTAACAAGATCGACAGAGAGAACGCGGAACCGCGTAAAACGCTCGACTTGGTCTTCGATCTCTTCGTCGAACTGAAAGCGAGCGACGAGCAGCTCGATTTTCCGATCGTCTACGCCAGCGCCAGGGATGGTTTTGCCGTGCGCGAATTGAATGACAAGCACGAAGACATGACTCCGCTTTTCGAGGCCATTGTTCAGCACGTGCCGCCGCCGAAAGTTTCTTCCGACCCTTTTTTCCAGATGCTCGTCTCGAATCTTGCGTACAGTGATTATATCGGCCGCATCGCTCTCGGTCGGATCGTGAGCGGCCGGGTCGCGGTGGGAGATTCAATCTTTTGCATTCATCGCGATGGAAATCGCGAACGCGCCACGGTCACGGCGCTCTTTACCCATTCCGGTCTCGAACAAGTTGAAACCAAGGAGGCCAGCGCTGGCGAAATCGTGGGGCTGGCGGGATTTGAAAATGCTTATATTGGCGAAACATTGACCGATCGAGAAGAGGGCGCCGCGCTTCAATTTGTCGATATCGATCCGCCGACGATTCGAATGCGCATTTTGGTAAACGATTCGCCGTTTGCCGGACGAGAGGGAAAATTTGTGACCGCGCGACATATCCGCGATCGGCTCGTTCGGGAAACTCGCGGTAACGTTTCGCTTCAGTTCAACGACACGGAGACGGCGGGAGCATTTGAAATCCATGCTCGTGGCGAGATGCAAATCGCAATCCTGGTCGAGCAAATGCGGCGCGAGGACTACGAAGTGATGGTCTCGCGACCCGAGGTTATTTTTCATCGGAACGAAAACGGCGAGTTGCTTGAGCCGCTCGAAAATCTTTATGTCGATCTTCCCAAGGAAAATTTGGGCGACGTTTTGCAATCGCTCGCTGCGCGCAAAGGCGACGTCGTGCACATGGATCATCATGCCAATCGCGTTTCCGTCGAAGCAGTCATTCCCACGCGCGGTCTGATCGGTTTCGAAACCGACCTGGTCAACCTCACCCGAGGCGAAGGCCTGATGAGTCATTTGTTCGCTGAATACGCGCCGTTCAAAGGCGAGATCGAAGGGCGCAATCGTGGAGTGATGGTTTCAATGGAAAACGGCACAAGCACGGCTTACGCGCTGAACACCACTCAGGAGCGCGGCCGGCTTTTCATCGGTCCGCAGGAACACGTTTACGCCGGGATGATCGTCGGTGAAAATGCGCGTCCAGAAGATTTGCCCGTTAATCCGTGCCGCGCAAAACGACTTACGAACATGAGATCGCAAGGCGAAGGCAAGGGAGTGCAATTGGAAGCGCCGTTGCGCATGAGCCTTGAACGTGCCATCGAGTACATCGACGTTGATGAGTACGTCGAGGCGACGCCGAAATCGCTGCGGCTGCGCAAACGTATTCTGGATGCAACGACCCGAAAACGAAGTGCCGCCGCGGCAGTGGCGTAGGCGAGATTGACAAATCGGCTCGGGCGCGGTTTAATACGGCTTGGTAATTCTCCACGTCCGCAGGTCGCGGCGTGCTCTTGGAATCTTACTCGTTAGGCAATTTTTATCTGAAAACCCGATATGGCGGGGCATAGCAAATGGTCGAAGGTCAAGCGCTTCAAAGGCGCGATCGACGCGAAGCGCGGTCAGATCTTTAGCAAGCTCTCCAAAGAGATCAGTATCGCTGCCAAAACCGGCGGTGGGGATCCGGCGGGCAATCCACGCCTCCGTAGCGCGATCCAGGCAGCGCGCGCCCAAAGCATGCCCAACGACAACGTCGAACGCGCGATCAAGCGCGGCACCGGCGAAGGGGTGGAGGCGGCGAACTTTGAAGAGATCATCTATGAAGGCTATGGCCCGGGCGGCGTTGCCATCATTGTCGAGGCGGCTACCGACAATAAAAACCGCACCGCTGCGGAAGTTCGCAGCATTTTCACGAAAAATAATGGCAACCTTGGGTCGGCGGGCAGCGTTTCATACATGTTTCATAGAAAGGGGCAGATCGTGGTTCCGCGCAGTTCGATCGACGAAGACCGGCTTTTGGAGATCGTTTTGGATGCCGGGGCTGAAGAGTTGACAACCGAGGAAGATCAGTATCTTATAACTACTTCGCACGATCGGCTCTACGCTGTAGCTGACGCGCTCAAGAGAGCGAATGTTACGACTGATGGGCAAAAGTTTACCTTCATCCCTGACAGCACGGTCCCGGTGGCCAATGAGGACGTGGCCCGGCAGGTGCTGCGTTTGTGTGACGCCCTCGAGGACGATGATGACGTGCAGAACGTCTACTCAAATCTAGATATTCCCGACGAAATGCTGGCCAAGTTGCCAGCCTGAAAAAGTAATT
>DATMOU010000059.1:0-14653 GCA_035568035.1 Chthoniobacterales bacterium
TCAGACGTAATCAACAATTCTTGAGGCTCTTACATGGGTCCGCGCATTTTTCGCGACACACTAACTTTCCCGAACTTGGGACGGAGTCGTGTCGTTTTTGGGAACAGGACACAGTAAAAAGCTAACTGCCTTAAGTACCTATAAAGAGAGTAAGAAGGAAGAATTCAAAATTAAGAAGTCGAGCGCGCGCAGTTACTGTTTCCTAAACGTTAATCATTTAGAAGCATGAACATAAACAATACCGGCGAACCAATGGCCATGAGTGCGTGGAGAACGATGTGGATGGTGTGGTCCTCTTGTACGTGCGATAGGGTCTAACGAGAATTAGACGAAAAATTTTCGCCTAACTCGGGGAGGAACATTGACCGGACTATTGTTTTACCGGTCGCGCTCCCCGCGAATGAATTGCTCGACGCAGCGGTAAGCTTCGTCGTCACTCATCTGGACGGGCGGATGCTTGGAAAAATAGGAAGAGGGCGAGTTGAGCACCCCGCCGATCCCGCGGTCGAGCGCGAGTTTGCAGCAGCGAATCGCGTCGATGGCGATGCCGGCTGAGTTTGGCGAATCTTCGACCGAAAGTTTCACGTCGAGCTCCATCGGCACGTCGCCGAACAGCCGGCCTTCGAGCCGAATAAACGCGATCTTGTTGTCGAGCTGCCACGGAACGTAATCGCTCGGGCCGATATGAATGTTCTCGTCGGCCAGCCGTTCGTTCATCACCGATTGGACGGCTTCGGTCTTGGAAGTTTTCTTCGAGCTGAGACGGGTCCGGCTCAGCATGTTGAGAAAATCGGTGTTGCCGCCGGTGTTCAGTTGATAGGTGCGCTCCACTTTGACACCGCGCTTGCGGAAAAGATCGACAATGGTTCGATGAAGCACGGTCGCGCCGAGCTGCGATTTGATGTCGTCGCCGATGATCGGGAGATTTTTGTCGGCAAAACGTTTCGCCCAGGCCGGATCGCTGGCGATGAAAACGGGAATGTTGTTCACGAACCCGACACCGGCTTCCAGCGCGCAACTGGCATAAAACTTGGTCGCTTCCTCTGAACCAACCGGCAGATAATTGACCATGATTTCGGTGGCCGAATCCTTGAGCTCAGAGATGATTTGTTCACGGGTGGACTCCTTTTCCAGGGGCAGGAACGTGCGGAGCGGATCGTGATCCGCCATGTGGTCGGCGAAGCTGTCCATGACCACGCCCATCTTCACGATCGCGCCGGTCAGGCTGACCTTGTCGCAAAAAACCTGGGTGCAATTGGGGGGCGAAAAGATGGCTTTGGAGACGTCGAGGCCGACTTTTCGGCGGTCGATATCGAACGCAGCCACCACCTCAACATCCCCCGGGCGGTAGGAGCCGATCTGCTTGTGCATGAGGCCCACGGCGGTGCCGTTGGTGGAGGAGCCGCGGTAAAAATTGATCCCCTGGACGAGCGAGCTGGCACAATTGCCCACTCCAACGATGGCGATTCGGATTTTTCTCATGGGAAAAAGGAAATCCTACCCGGAGCACTATGCTAGGGGCAAGATGCAATGTAGCAGGTTTAAAGCATTAAGGTTAAGGTGGTCAGTGGAATGTGAGGTTTCACCCGAGGAGAAACCACTACCACGATTTGGGCGTGGAAAGTGCCGTAGACGGGGCTAGCATGCAAGCATTTTTGAGGATGTTCGTTAGGACAAAACATGTCGCACGCCTGATTTCGATTCCGGCGGCGTTTCTTGCTGCCGGATTTTGCGATGTAACGCTCGCCCAGCCGCCTAATTACACGATCGATCAGGGCGTTGCCCTGGCCGACAGCCAAAACCCCGACATCCTCATAGCACGTAAAAAGTTGGAGGCCGCCGGGGGCGGGCTGATTGAAGCGCGGGCTGGTTATATGCCTTCCATACTCTCAACCGGGTTCGCCGACAAACGCCAAACTCAGACCACCAGCGACCTGCGCGAGGAGGATTACACCGCTTCCGTTCGCGCGCTCGAAAACGTTTACACCGGCGGCGCGGTCTCGAACCAGGTCGGGATTGCGCGATTGACCATCGAAAAGCAACGGTGCGAGCTGGAGGAGGTCCGCAACAAAGTGGCGATGGATGTGCGGATCGGCTTTTACGACGTGCTCCTGAATCGCGCCAAAGTCCACGTCCGGGAGAATTCGGTGCGCGTGCTCGATGAAGAATTGAAGACGCAGGAGGAACGATTGAAGGCGGGCATTGTCAGCACGTTGAACGTCCGTCGCGCACAAGTTGCCCTGGCCAATGAGCAGCCGGAACTGGCCAACGCCAAGACCGAGCTGGGAAACTCCTACCTTCGGTTAGGCGAACTTTTCGGCATCGATTATCGCACTCAGTCCGCTCAATCCGGATTTGAAGTCGCAGGACAATTGCAATACGCCGCGCTCCATCCCGATTTGAACGAATGTCTCGGTCGCGCCGACGCCAACCGGGCCGAGATCAAGGCACGGCAGCTCGATGTCGAAATTGAAGATCGGCAGTATCTGGTCGATCGCAGCGAACTGCGTCCGCACGTTCAACTTTTTTCCGGATACGAAGTTTACAGCGAACGCGACCCGAACGTCGGTCCAGAGTTCAATCACGGATATCTGGTTGGCGTAAACGCGACCTGGCATCTGTTCGACGGTTTCGCGACCAAAGGCCGAATGCAGGCCACGCGCGCGCGGCGCGGAGCCGCGGAGCAAGCGCTCGACGCGGCGCGGCGTGGGGTCGCATCCGAAGTCCGAAGCGCGTTTCTCGATCTCCAACAAGCCGACAACGTTCTCCAATCGGAAACGCAAAACGTCCAGACTGCGGATGAGTCGCTTGAGATTACAAAATCAAATCTCGCTGCCGGACTCGGAACGCAGCTCGATATTCTCCAGGCCGCGGCCGACGTCACTCGCACGCGCACGACGAGATTGAGCGCGATTTATCTGCACAACGTCGCGTTGGCTCACCTGGCCCGGGCTTGTGGCAGCACCCCAGAGGCGCTCGATTTCGCTTCCAACCGTTTGAAGAAGCGCAACGAGCAACAGGCAGTCGATGTGGCGCGGCCGCCAGCAAAGATCACCAGTCGATGAAACCTCGATTTGCAAAGGTGGATCGAGCAGTCCCTTGCTCGATTTTATTTCGACGCGGCCGAAGGCCGCCTTTTCCGAACATCGCCCGCGGAGCGGCCGATCCACCTTGTGTCGTGACGCTGATTCTTGTGATCGCATCAATGTGTTTAGCTCGAACGGCGCCGGCGATCACCCTGGATGAAACTCTCAAGGCGACCCTGGACAACAATCCTGCGATTCAACAGGCAAAACTAAAGCTCGAGGCTGCGGCGGGACGCCGGCTCGTTTTTCGGTCGGTGATTTGGCCGAACCTTAAAATGAATGTGCCGGCCGGCATTCAAGGCGGCGATCGCGCGGGCAGCACGTCGACGAAGCTGTTTGGGTTTGTGCGCGGCGCATTGACTCAACCATTGATCGATGTCTCGATTCCGCCGTCGCTTCGCCGCGGCGATATCGAGGTTTTGATCGCGGAACAACAGCTCAACCTCGCCGTGGAAGAGCAACTACACACCGCCCGCGTGGCATTTTATTCCGCACTTTATCAGCGACAACTGCGATCGCTCCGCGATAAACAGCGGCTGCGTTTGGACGAAAACGTGGCCAGTCAAAGCGATCGTTACCGCGCGGGCCTGGTCGATAGAAGCGCATTCACTACCGCAACGGTCGAAGCGCGTGGACTCGACCCGATGGTTGAAGACGCCCAGCGTGCGTATTCGGCCGCGCAGTTGCAACTCGGCCAGGCGATGGCAATCGATCTCAAGTCGGAAGCGCCCCTTCCCGAACCGGAAGGCGAACTGACGTTCGCGACAGTCGATATCGATCTGAACAAGGAAATGAACACCGCGCTCGAGCAACGGACCGATATCAAACTCGCGCGGTTGCTCGTCCGGGCCGCCAATGAAGACGAGCGCATCATTGCGGCAGGTTATTATCCGTCGGCAACGGGCAGCTTCTCGGGCGACTACATTCCGGTGACCGGAATTCATCGCGAGGGATCAACCAGCCGGAACCAGGACTTTGTCGGTTCGGAGATTCGGGAGGGCGCGGCTTACACGTGGCAGGTGATCGACAACGGCAAGGTGGGCGGCGCGGTTCTCAAAGCGCGCACCGCCAAAGAGATCAACGAGATCGAATTGAAAAAGCTGGAGACGAACGTCGGACAAGAGCTTTCGCGGATACGCAACCAGCTCAACGGAATTGCAGAGCGTCACAACGCGCTGATTTCCGGCGCCAGCAACGCCGAACAGGCTGCTCTGGCCGTTCAACAAAATCTCGGAAGCGGTCTCGCCTCTCAACTCGAGTATCGCGTCGCCGAAAGCAGCTTCCTGAAAACGCAAAGCGGGCTACTCGAGGCCAGTTACCTGCAAAATGTATCGCTGGCTGACTGGGACCGCGCCACCGGCCGCTATTTCCAATTTTCGGAAGATATGCGTTAGTTCCAATCCTTGAAGATTCCGGAACCCAGGCGGCTTTGGTGGGTCGCGGCTGCGCTGCTAATTCTGATTTGCGGTGCGGCTTACTATTTCTTCATGCAAGTCGCCGAAGTGGCCTTGGTCAAGCGCGGCACCGCGATCTCGGCGGTTTACGGAACGGTGCGAATCGAGCCGGCGTTTGTCGTGCACGTGCGCGCACAAAATTCCGGCTTCATTCAACTTGCTGAAGAGTTCTCAGCCGGCCGGGGCGCGATCGGCAAGAGCGTGACGAAGGGACAGTTGCTCGCCACGATCGCCGACGAAGCTACCGCGCGACAATTGAAACAGGCGCGGACCGATCTGCAGGCCGCAACCGAACGCGCGAAACTGCCTTTGCCGTCGGAGGAACCGCTCAAAGCCGCAGAAGACAATTTGCGCCGGCTCGAACAAGTGGTCGCTACCGGGAACGTGCCGGCAGTTGATTACGAAAAAGCCAAAAGCGAAGTGAACCGCTTGCGCGGCGCCCGCGACAACGAGCGAATCGAGAGCGACCGCAATCTTCACGCGCTCGAAGAAGCCTGCAAAAAACTTGAGGCGCAAATGCGCAATTCAGAAATCCGCGCGCCGATGGACGGCCTGCTCAGCGCGGTGGGCACCATCGATGGCGAGCTGGTCAACGAAGGCAACCAGCTCTTCACCGTTTCGTCTCGCAAGACCTACGTGCGCGGCGAAGTCAATGAAGAGGACGTTGGCGAAGTGAAACCGGGAATGAAAGCGAAAGTGCAACTTTACGCTTATCGCAACAACATTTTTCCCGCGAAGGTCTCCTCCGTTCAGCCGGCGGCCGATCCGGACACTCAGCGTTACACCATCATCCTGGAAATGGAAAAACCGCCGGACAACTTGATGGCCGGCATGACCGGCGAAATGAACATCATCACCGGCACGCACGAAAACGCGCTTCTTCTGCCGACCCGCGCATTGATTGTCGATCAGGTGTGGGTCGTAAGACGCGGCATCGTGCAAAAGCGCACGATCAAAGTCGGTTTTCGCACGCTCGACTTCAGTGAGGCGTTAAGCGGCGTATCGGCTGGCGATCGCGTCGTGGTTTCAGACCAGGATAAGCTGCGCAGCGGAGAACCAGTGCGGCAACGTCGGGTCGACTTTTCGCCAAAACCGTGACTGCGCCGCTTTACATTGCGCTGCGTTTCGCCACGCACCGCAAACGCGCCTTATTCCTCAGTCTGGTCGGCGTTGTTTTCGGTGTTGGCATTTTCATTTGCACCCAGGCGCAAACCCAGGGCTTCGCCCAGTTCTTTATCGACTCGACGATCGGCAGTAACGGCGCGCTTACTTTGCGCGCGCGATTTCAACCGCGGTATGAAGGAATGATCGTCTCGGCCAAAAAAACGGGTGGTGTGACCGCGCGCCGAAATTACTTCGAGGGAATCGCCAACGTCAGCGAGATCATGCGCGTGAGCCGCCAATTTTCGAACGTGATTGCCTGTTCGCCGGTGCTCCGCGGCTCCATCAGCGCTCGCGCGGGATTTGAGAACACGACGGCGGAACTTTTCGGAATCGATCCGCCTTCTCATTTGCGCACGACCGATCTCGCCAAGCAAATCGTCGACGGGAAGTTCGATGACTTCCGAAACAATACCAGCAGCGTGATCATCGGTAATCGATTGGCGGACCTCCTTCACGTCGGCCCTGCGGACGCAGTGCAACTGCTGTCGCCCGGCGGCGAATATTTCCGGTTCGATGTCGCTGCCATCACAAGGAGCGGCGTTACCGCGATCGATGCGGAGCGCATTTACGCGCACGCTCGAGTCGCGCAACGGCTCCTCAAAAAACCGTACCAGGCGTCGATGATTATTTACAAACTGCGGGACCCGGACCGCGCCCCAGCGTTGGCCAGCCACTTCGAAGATCTCTTTCAGCACAGTGCCCAAAGCTGGCAGGACCGCGAGGAAGGAAATCTCCAAATCTTTACGACACTGCGGATGTCCGTCGCCATTACGGTTTCGCTGATCATCCTGCTCGCCGGTTTCGGGATTTTCAACGTGCTGACGATGTCGGTGCTCTCGAAGGTTAGGGAGATCGCCATTCTGCGCTCGATGGGTTATCGAAGGATCGACATCACCGCGATTTTTCTCTGGCAAGGCGCCCTCATCGCTACTGTCGGCTCGCTCCTCGGCTGCGCTCTAGGCGCACTGATGACCTGGGTCGTTTCGCACATTCCGATCCACATTCGTGGATTGCTGTACGCGAACTACTTTTTGGTGGACTGGGACTGGCGCCATTATCTTTGGGCAACGATCCTCGCTATCATCTCTGTGTTCATCGCCAGCTACGTACCTGCGAGGCGCGCTGCTCAACTTCAACCGGTCGACACATTGCGCGGATCAAGTTTATGAAAGGCGATATATCTCTCAGCTGCCGGGACATTGAACGCTACCTGGGCAGGGAGGAAGAACGGGTTCACGCGTTGCGCGGCGTTTCGCTCAATGTCGAAGCCGGGAGTTTGCACGCAGTTGTTGGCCCATCGGGTTGCGGCAAAAGCACGTTGCTCTACATCCTCGGTCTGCTCGACGAGCCGGACGCCGGTTCCGTTCAAATCGGTTCGACGGCAATCTCCCATCTTCTCGATGAAGAACTCGCACGCCGCCGCAACGAGCTGATCGGTTTCATTTTTCAGTTTCACTTTCTAATGGAGGACTTCACCGCGCAGGAAAACGTAATGATTCCGATGCGCCGGCTCGGTCAAATGAACGAAGATGAAATGCGCGATCGCGCCGCGGCACTACTGAAAGCTGTCGATCTCGGTAGCAAATTGAACCGCCAGAGCCGCCATCTGTCCGGCGGCGAGCAACAACGGGTGGCGATCGCCCGCGCGCTGGCCAACGATCCACAGGTTATTCTCGCAGACGAGCCGACTGGAAACCTCGACACCGGCAATTCGCAACGAGCGTTCGAATTGCTGGCAAATATCGTGCGCGAGCGCGCCAAGGCGCTTCTGCTGGTGACTCACAATCGTTTCATCGCGGACGCCTGCGACTGGGTGCACGAAATGAAAGACGGCCGAATTATCGCCAGCCATCCACACGGCGAGCGGATTTCAGTGTGACCTGTCTCCGGCCCGGCTAATCATGGCGGAGAATACACCGAAGGTTTCCATTTTACTGCCATCGCTAAATCAGCGGAAGTTCCTGGAACCACGAGTGGACTCGCTGCTCAGGCAAACGTTCGCCGATTGGGAAGCGATCGTTCTGGACAGTCATTCGACCGACGGTAGCTGGGAATTCTTTAAAACAATTGCCGAAACCGATTCACGATTCCGGCTGTATCAAATTCCGCGTGAAGGACTGTATGGCGCCTTAAACCGCGGTCTTGATCTCGCGAGAGGTGAATTTCTGTGCATCGCTCCATGCGACGACACGATGGCGCCAGAGTTCTTAGCTCAAATGATTGAGGCCCTCGGACCGTGCCCGGATGCCGGCGTGGCGGTCTGCGATTGTTTATTGATCAATCAGAACGGTCAGGAATTGCGCGCGGAAGATATGAGCGATCGATTGTCAAAACGACAGATTCGCAATCTCCTAGGATCCGGCGCCGTTCGCACGTCCCCGCAGTCGACGCGGCAGCGCAAGATCAATTACCGACCGCCTCCGCATGATTGTCTCCTGCATTTCACAGGACGCAGCGTTTACTTTTCTCTTACGCAACTTCTTATTCGCACAGCATCGGCAAAGGCAGCAGGTTTTTTCGAAACGACGGTCGGTTCAGCGGCAGATTTTGGCTGGCTCGTTCGCCTAACGAGTCTAACCGGCTCTGTCCACTTGCCAAAGAAACTGGCAACCTGGCGTTTTCACGGAGACCAACTGAGTTTGCGTCGTGATAACACTCGACTGAGCGCAATGAACAAGATGTGTCAAAACGTCTTGCCGGCAATATGCCAACGCTATCCAGGCTTGCTGACGGAGCGCGACTGCGAGTTACTCCTGTTACCCTACAAGACTCTTCTGGCGCGTTCTCTAATGCGACGTGTCGGTTACTGGCTTGAGGGTTTCACGAGTTTTTGGCCAATCTTCCTTAGGCACCCGCTCGCGACGTTGCGGACTCTGTCCAAAACGGGGTTTCGAGTTGGAATGAGCAGAAATTTTCCTATTGCGACCGTTTTCCAGCGGACTCGCCTTGCCCCACGCGATTTGGGTCTCAACAGTTGATCACGACAGACTTAACGCAATTTTGAATTCGAAGATGCCTAGGCAATTTGCCGGTGTAGTCTGACCAGGAACGGAATTCTCTCGTGCGCGCTTCATCGCAAAGTCGCGAGGACATGCCCGTAAGAATCATTTGGGTTTGTTTCGCGCCGCGGAAGAGTTGTGGAACAAAATTCAGTGAGCGGGTCCCCGCCTCGCCATTCCGGACGGGCAATCCCACCGGAGCGCTGCAAACGAGCGAGTCAGAAAACCAAAGTCGGTTCGGCCAAGTTCCGTATAATAATTTTTTCGCTTGTTCCAGGAAATCGAGCGCACATCCAGTCGCTGCGTTAGCTCGGCGAAAATCTCGCGCGTCATAGTGCATGCCGGTGTTTTGACCCAAACGCCAGGAACTCGTGACGTCGGTAAGACGTTTCATTCAGCAGGAACCTGCCAGCAGACGAATTGGGCGCGAGTCAGTTCGACTTGAACATTTGGGTAAAGTTCTCGCACAACTGGAAAATCGCGCGCGACGCTCACACCGATTAGCGGTGGCTTTGGAGAATTAGCACGGATTTCCTGGGTAGTGAACTTGGTCACCGGGAACCGGAAGTTACCGTGAAAAAGATAAAACGAGTCCCACATCAGTTCGTTCCGGGGAAAGAGCGACTTGATCAATACTGTCTGAACGCCGGGTTGTTGCAGTTCGCCCAATTTTTCCGCGATCACCTTCTCATTCGCGACATCGAGCCGCCTAACGTTGATCTTTATTTGGCCGTGAACAAATCCGGCAACCAGGAGAATGATTAGCGCGGTGATTGCCCAGGTTCGGACCGGCGACGCTTGTCTCAGAAACCGATAAAACACCAGAGCGAGAAGGAAACAGAGCGACGGCAAAACTGGAATGGAATAACGCGCATTCCGGAAGTTGGAGAGAATCACTATCGCGATGAACGATAGGCTAACAATTACTAGCTCTCGAATCACCGGCGACGCCCGCTCTTTTTTCGAAAACAGAATCACGAACGGCGCGACAAGAGAAAGAAACCCGCACAGGCCGCCGGCCAGACTCATTCCAATCGGAATTTCAAAGTAAGGCCGCCGACCAAGCCATTCCGGGCCGAGCCAAACGACAACTTCGTCGTGAAATACGCTGCCGACGGGCATCTGATATTTGATCAACTGAAGCAGTGGCCAAATCGACATCAGCGCGAGCGCTGCAACCACGCTTCCAATCAGCCAACCGCGGCCGCTTCGAAGTTCGCGGCGATCTGGGCGATTCATTAAGCGCACTGCGATGATGAGCATCCAAAACAGGAATGGTATTGGGAATTTCTGCAGACTGCCGAGCCAGCTTGCAACCGCCGTTGCGATCCACCATGCGGGTTTTTTCCGCGCAAGCTCCGCGAAAACGAACGTCAACACCGTGAAAAATGTAAGGCCGATATCGAGAAGACCGCGCGCGGACTCACTGTTGAAAAACGGCGCCGAGATCAGAATCGCGAAAGAAAGCGGAACCAACCAAGGTTCGTTAGGCTTAAGCAAACGGACGAGCCAACCAACAGCCAGCAGTGTCAGCACAGCGTAAAACAGCGGCCAGACGCGGACTGCTACGGCGCGATTTTGAAATCGCGCAAGAGTTAGACTGGTGAGCCAGTACTGAAGCGGCGGTTTTTCAAACGAAGGTTCAAAGTTAAAATGAACGACCAACGGCTCGGTCATGAGCATTTCGCGGGTGCGTTCAGCGGTCAGCAGCTCGTCCGTGGCGGACATGATTCCGATTGGCGCCTGCACGCCGAGCCAAAAGGCAAACAAAAATATGATCAACGCCGCGACCGAAAACGCGCGCCGTCGCTGAACATTGGCAACGGATCCTTCGACCGGAGGCCCATGGAGAACGTCAACAGCCATGTAAGATCGACACCCATTCACGGGAAAAACAATTTGTGCAAGTTGCCGCGAATCATCGCGATCTTTGGTCTGACACTAGCTTTCCGCAAGCATCATCGTGTGCTTCCCGCGCAACATCTGCAGGTGACTGAGTAGTCGATCGGTGTAATCCGACCAGGAGCGGAAGGTCCGCGCGCGAGCTTCCCGACATAGCCTTTGGTATGTTTCCGGGTCATTGAGCAATTTCTCAATTCCGGCCGCGATCGCGCTGTCGCTGGTTTGATCGACAATCAGGCAACCGCCTCCCTGGGCCACTTCACCGAGAGCACCGGTCCCACCACAAATACACGGTTTTCCATGCCAAAGACTTTCCATAATCGGAAGTCCAAAGCCTTCTGCTAACGAAGGATAAACAGTAAACTTACAGTCACGGTAAGCACGATGAAGCACCTGCTCTTCCACGTGCCGCACCCACTGAATTCGGTAACCATCTTTCTGCAATCGCCGAATTTCTCGGTTAACTTTACCTCCAAAGACAACATCGCTGCGGCCGACTAGTCGAAGCTCAAAAGAGAGGCGACGCTGCCAGAGCGCTTGCGCGGCGCGTAATAACGCGAGATGATTTTTCCGCGGTTCGAGCGAGCCGACGCAGACAATCAGATCTTGAGACGTGTTTGTCGCGCAATTCCGCTCCTTCTCCGGAAACTCAGTCGGCCACATTTCCACTGCCGTTCTTGTCGGCGTCGTCCGATATTGTGCCCAAAGTTTCTGCAAATGGTCCTGCGAGCTGCGCGAAATGCAGATGACAAGATCAAACCTGGCGAGTGACTCGATGTAGCTGCGAAATCCGGGAGCGGCGTGGGGATAGAGCGAAGGCAACTGGAGCTCCGCGGCATCGTGAAAAATCGCGACGCTTTTCCCCGCTGTTCGCGCAATAAGGCTCGGGAGAATTCGTGTGCGCGCGTCGCGGTAAATATCCGGAATCAAAAATACATCGCCCGGTCCCAGCTCATCCTCCAGGCGTAAGCTCTGACGAAAGATCAGGCGGTAGGTCTCGGCCACAAAATTCTCTCCTCGCATCTCCGGCGAGGCAGTCGCCCGCGACCGTAAGTGAAATGGAGCCTGAAGAGTTGCAAGCTCGCCAGGGCTCAGAAGCTGGAACCGTCTCCCAATTTTGTTCCATGAAATCGGGGTAATGAGAACGCGTCCAGCGAGCTCGCGAAATAGATTGCGCGTGATTCGCTGGATCCCAGTGTTCCGCACGGACTTGCACGAAGTTGTGACCTCCAGATAGATCATGAGCAAGCAACGAAATGCATATCAAGAATGCGCCACGACAGCCCGAAACTTCTACAACCGATCACAATGCTGAGAAATGCTTGAGTCCTGCTAATATTTAGCATGAAACGATTTTCGGAGCCATCGCCATTGCCACCTTCGAAGCTGTTATATGCGACAATTCCGCAGGTTTAGCGGATGAAGCCGGGCCGTATCGTTTTAGATGCCCGTTGTGTTCGCCGCACACCTGGCGGCGTAGTTGCATATACCGAAGCGCTAATTGCCTATCTACCGGCGCTCTTACCCGATGCGGCGATCATCCTGCTGCGGCACCAAGACGCGCCCTATCCGCTGTCGCGAGCTTCTAACGTCGCCCATTGGAACCTTAATGGAGATCCAAACGGGGTGTGGAATTATTTTCGATTGGGACATTGGCTCCGCGCCCGGCTCGAGCCCGATGACATCTTTCACGCTCCTTATCGGATCCTGCCTCGCAACATTCAGACCAAGACCATCATTACCATTCACGATGTAATGCAGGTGGTCTGCCCCGAGCTCGTCTTCCCAAATCGATTCATACGCGCCTTCGTCGCACCATATTGGTCCCTGGCTATCCGAAGCTCGCTTCGTCGGGCGGATCGAGTACTCGCCGTCAGCCAGCATAGCGCCAACGACACTCTCCGCGTCGACGCATCGTGCGCATCGCGGCTTCGCGTGACGCTTAACGGAAAATCGCCATCGTTTCGCCAGATAGAGAGAGAGACTGCCGAGCGCGCAACCTCGTCCATTGTCCCAATAGGTCAGCGTTTTTTCCTGGTTGTCGGCGGAGGTTATCCGAACAAGAATCACGTCGCGGCGGTTTCAGCTTTTGCCAAAGCATTTCGAGATTCCGAAAATATTTGGCTGCTCGTGGTTGAACGGCGACGGCCGTTTCCGCCGGAGTTGCGACGGCTCGTTCGACGCCTTCAGATTGACGACCGGATACAAATCCGAAGCTCGGTCGAGGCTGAGGAACTCATCGCGCTTTACAATCGGGCCGAGGCCCTCGTGTTTCCGTCGCTTTATGAAGGCTTTGGTTTACCTGTGCTGGAGGCGATGGCATGCGGTTGTCCGGTCTTATGCTCAAACGTGACCTCGCTCCCGGAGGTGACGGGCGATGCGGCGCTCTACTTTAAACCGGAGGACAAGGACGGGATCGCGAACGCAATGCGACAAGTCCTTGAGGACCGAAATCTGCGAATCACTCTCTCAGAGCGAGGGGTCCGGCGCGCTGCTCTCTTTAACTGGCGCAAGATGGCGGTCGAGACAATTCAAGCCTATCGCGAAATTGCGCCATGGATCCCCGCTCCGCGATTGACACCCTAGCTCTGACGGAGCCAAGTGAAGCCAAGTAAAGATTGATGAAACGTGTTTTTCTCACCGGAGCGAGCAGCGGTATTGGCCTTGCCATTGCAAAAATGTTGAGCAACCGCGGCGATGAAGTCTGGGGAACGTCACGCGAGCCCACGCGAATCCCGCAATCGGCGCACATTCACCCCGTTCGGCTCGACCTGTTGGATCCAAATTCAATCGAGCAGGCATTTAACAGCGCGATATCAGAAGCCGGCTATTTCGATGTCGTAATTAATAATGCCGGCAGTGGTCACTTTGGCGCAGCCGAACACCTCTCCGACGCGGAAATTGAAAAACAGTTCCAAATTCTGGTGTTTGGACATTTACAACTGATGCGCAGGGCGATCCCAGCCATGCGCGCGCGCGGCCAAGGATTGATCATCAACGTCACCTCCTTGGCCTCGCGATTACCGGTTCCATTCATGGCTGCTTACAACGCTGCTAAAGCTGCCATCGCCGCCTATACCATGTCGATCCAGCTTGAGCTGCCGGATTCGAATGTGCGCATCGTCGATCTTCAGCCGGCGGACATTTTGACTTCGTTCAATGACGCCGTTCCAAAAAGGGAAGAGCACGATCCGCGCTACAAAGAACGCGTCGCCAAGACTTGGTCCGCGGTCGATCGCAATATGAAGAAAGCGCCGCCGCCGGATCTCGTCGCCAAACGTGCACTCGAATTGATTGACTCACTTAATCCCCCACCCCGGATCACGGTTGGCGACGCGTTTCAATCCAAGGTCGCGCCATTTATTTTCCGGTTTCTGCCGCAGCGGGTCCGCGTTTGGGGGCTGAAGATGTATTACGGGATTTGATTTCGGCCTGATTCGGCAAGAACGATCTGATCCAGAGCCGAATGATCGGCAAAGATAGGGTGCGCCGCGAAAAGAATACGGTCCAACTGTCGCGAAAGAAGTTTATTATCTCGGTATTGCTTCGGACCGCGCCGTTTGGCACATCGCAAAGCGTCATCGTGCCCCGTTGTGCTCGAACGGCTCGCATCATCGCTGACGCCGGCACGACATACTTTTTGATGCCCCGTCGATCCAAGCAGCCACTGATCCAGATGTCGTCCATGTAGAACGCACTTTTTGGCGCGCCGGTGTAATCCCACAACGCGGAATCGAAGAACTGCGGCTGAACAAGATAACTTGCAGTGCCTGTAATGACTGCGACTGGTTTGGGCTCGCGAATCTGATTGGCGCGAATCATCTTCGGCAGGAACCAGACAAGGCTATGCGGCATTAATGCGCCACGGAAACAAAGCGCGGCGTCCGGCAGTTGCGCGTGGTAATGCAGATATGTTTCCAACGCATCGCGCGGGTAAATGCGGTCGTCATCAACAGCCATAATCAACGTGTTGCCGCGACCGACGGCCAACTCCTCCTGAATAACTGGAATGAATTTGGTTGCCGGTCCCCAGTCCTGCTGGCAGCGC
>DATMOU010000060.1:0-22104 GCA_035568035.1 Chthoniobacterales bacterium
GGGTCGGGGTAGGAGTCGGCGTGGGTGTGGGAGTTGGAGTAGGCGTTGGAGTTGAAGTAGGTGTAGCGGTTGGTGTTGCCGTGGGGGTAGCTGTGGGTGTGGGCGTAGGTGTAGATGTCGGCGTAGGAGTGGGAGTAGCTGTGGGTGTGGGAGTTGGTGTTGGAGTAGGAGTCGGCGTTGGAGTCGGAGTAGGAGTCGGGGTTGGGCCACATCCACGTCCACACGGAGTCGGAGTGGGAGTAGGTGTCGGGGTCGGGGTAGGAGTCGGCGTGGGTGTGGGAGTTGGTGTTGGTGATGGTGATGCAGCACAGCCTGACTCCGTCGCGGTTAAAGTGATACTGTCGATACCCACAGTGGTAAAAGAGCTATCCTGATCGTCGAAGAAATAGAAACGAAACTCGACCGGCCCGCTCTGCGCGGGAAATGCGGAAAGATCGACACCACCCCCGCTGGCGCTGTTTTGGCCGGAGCCAACGGCTGACGTCGTCGTGGTCAGCGTTGAAGCAAAATTATCCACGCTCCAACGAACAGAAATGTTTGCATTAATGGCGTTGCTATTGTTTTGAACGTCGAGGTTATAATTGAGACTGGAGTAGGCGAGCGAAAGTCCGCTCGACGGAGTTACCGTAAAACTAAAGTAATCATTGCCGCTGATCGCCAGTGCTTCCGTGCTCGGGGTGTGATCCGAGGTCATGCCATAGGCGGGGGAATTGATGAAGAAAGCGAAGAAGTTAGCGAAAGCGGAGAGTCCTGTGCCGGCGGAGAAATTGCTCGCGTTGGAATTCGTATCGGTATCGGTCGAAGCCAATGAGTTTCCGGTGAAAGGATAGTTTGCGACGGTTTGAGCAGAAATTGCGGTGGATGTCTGGTAGAGCCCTCGGCCGTGGGTGGCCGCACGAATAAGGCGATACGGGTTCTCAATTTCGAGACCGAAAACCGCGACATGGGGAAAGCCGCCTCCGTAAATATTCCAGGAGGTGCCGCCGTCAGAAGAATGATAAACACCCGCGTCGGTTCCGACGTAGATATCGGTGGAAACGCCACAGGAAAGAGTTACCGGATCGATCGCGATCGCATTAACCGGTATATCGGGCAATCCCGTGGACATGGGCGTCCAGGTGACCATCCCGGCCGGAAGATTAATCGCATCGAGGCTCGTCGTTTTCCAAACGTGGGCGATCGGCGTGGCGTTGGTGCCAAAACCGTTAAAGCAAAGATAAGCGATCGCTTTATTATTCGGATCAATTGCGATCCGGCCGAGACCGGTGGCAGGAGTAGTAGCGGTTCCGTTCGTTGCTCCGGTGCCTGCGATTTGCAGGAGCGGGGTTGCGCCAAGGGTCGTTGCGAAGACCTTGCCATCATTCAAACCGACAACTCGGAAATTGTCGTCTTGAGCAGAAATGGCGATTGCACTTACAGCGACGCCATTCTCAAGCAACTGACTGGCTGCAACTGCAGTATCACCTTTATTAATCGAGCGGTAGAGCTTGTCCGTGCCGAAGTACCACGTGTTTGGGTTTCCTGGTCCGAGCGCTTGCGGAGCATAGAAATTTACCGTGTCACTAATTAGGATCCCGTTAAACGAGTCCGTCGTGCCATCGCAATGAATAGTCGGACTGACAGGTCCAGTGTAAATACCTTTAAAGGACCAATTGCCGTCACTCGCGCAAGGCACAGTTAAATCTCGTGCGCTCCCGATCAGATTGTTCGTCTGATTGAAATAGGTGTGATACATCGTGACATTGGTAGTGTCGGTCGCGTTTTGATCGATCAACGAATAACCGCCATCGCCAAAGTCAGCCCGGGTAAAGGTAAAGTTTGGTTCAAGAAATTCCGTGCCGTTGTCCTGTGTTCCACCGATGGAGAAAAGGCGGTCGTGCGGATGAACGGCTAGCGCTTGAAATTGCGTCGCGCTGAAAGTGCTGTTGTTGAGCGGCGTCCAGTTCGCGCCTGAATCGGTCGATTTCCAAATGCCGCCATCATTTCCGTGATAAATGACTGCCGGGTTGGACGGGGCAACGGTAATCGCGTGGACGTCCGCATGAAGTCCCGTTTCGCTGGTGCCGAAACTTGTCCCCCCGTCAGTGGAAAATCTGAAGATACTAGGGCTGACACTGCCACCGACATAAACGTTGTTCGCGTTGGTGGGATCCACCCCGACTGTGAGATCATAAAAACCCTGGCCGCCGGCAAATCCATTCACACTGGCTAGATTCGTCCAGGTCGCGCCACCATCGACGGACTTGTAGAGCGTACCTGAACTCTGATCAGCTGTGGCGTAAACAGTGACGACGCTGGCCACTTTATTGATGGCGAGCTTTACATTAGTGAAGTCCGGAAGCGCTTGAGTACGGGTAAAAGCGGGTGTGGCGGAGAGCGCATTCGTGCTGAGGTAAATGCCACCGGTCGTGTTGGTACCGCTTTGGCTGAAGATCGCGCAAACAAGATTGTTCGCGTTACTCGGATCGGCTATCGCCGCGGTTGTAATCGCGTTGGTTTCGGACGCATTGACGGTTAGTTGCGTGAAAACCGGCGTCCCAGTCGCATCCACGCCCGCGAATGCGTTGATCGAGCGATAAAGCCCGCGCGGCGGCAGCGTCGAGTAAGCCGATGCAACAATGCCGCCCACTCCCGAAGAAGTCGCACAAAACACATTGTTGTGATTGGCCGGATCGACAACGATCGAAACGATGGAGCGACCGGTGAAGATATCCGCGTTGTCGCTGGCTCTCAGGTTATAAGGCCCATTCACAACCGGGCTTCCGCCATTGGCACCAGTAATGATATAGAATCCTGAACCGAAGAAGCTGTCCTGGGAAAGGTTGCCTTCGCCGGTGCCGACGAGGACATTGCTCGAGTTGGTCGGATCAATCGTGATCGCACCGATGGCGAGTGGCGTTCCAATGACCGTAGAAAGCGCGTTGTCCATCAACTGCGTCCAACTCGTTCCTCCATTCAATGTGCGATAGAGGCCGCCCTGCGCAGCGCCAACATAGGCGATGCTGGGATTCGCCGGATCGATGGCAATGGCGGTAACGCGTCCGCTCACCGGATCGGTCCTGTTTTCAGTTTGTCCGTTAGGGATCGGAAATGGGCCGAGCGCAGTCCATGAGGGAGTGGCCACCTCTTTTGTAGGTTGCAAAGCGGGCACGCTGGCGGCCTTGAGAGTTGAAGGCGGCAAGTTTGGAGTCGGCGGCAAATTTTCAATGAAGAACTTTGCCGGCGATTCAGAACGAGGTTCCCCTTCCGCTTTTGCGCGATCTGCTTGAAGTAGCGTCGCCGGTGCTGAGGGCCGCGGAACGGGTGAGCTCGCACTCAACGTGAGCAATAAAACCGGCGTCAGCAGTAAACCTCGGAGAAACAGGCGCATATATAACTATCTTTCTTAGGTGCCATGGCTGACGAAAGTAGACGGATGCAAGGCAACCGGGGGAGAAACTTCATTCAGGGAACTTCATCAGGCGCCGCCATCACACACTTTTAATCAACAAGCGTCAATGATTTTGCCGTAAATACCTGTGCGACATGGCCGACAGACCTGTTCGCCCTGATTTGCCGGCGATCAAACGATTGTCGATGCTACGCGAGTTCGCTTAGTGAACGCTTCGTCACTGCCGCCTGAATGTATTTGCCCCAGCTCAAGTTGTCCCGACCCGGGACGTGTTCCCGCGCTTTGCGAATTGCCATTTCGGAAATGGCTTCGACCACCCACTCAAAATTCGCCTGACCGACTGACCCCGCTTCCGCATCGGGAGCTGGATTGCAAAAATCGATCGCCACCGGAACGCCATCGCGAATCGCGAACTCGACCGTGTTCAAATCATAGCCGAGATATTGATTTAGTCGCAGCACGCCCTGTTCGACCTTGTCCAAAATCTCGTTGGGCGCCTGCCCTTCCGTTTGGTAACGCAAATGATAAGGATGCCGCGGCTCGTACGGCATGATGCGAACATTACGCTGATCGATCGAGTAACAGCGGAAGTACATGTCGAACTTCACTTCCTCCTGCAACATCATCACCAGTTGGCCGGTGTCGCTATAGGCGCGGTAAAATTCGTCGGGATTGTGCAGGCGATAAACATTTTTCCAACCGCCGCCGGCGAACGGTTTAAAAAACGCGGGCCAACCGACGTAGGCGAAAATTTCCTCCCAGTTCATCGGATAAGCCAGATTACGAAACGATTTATCGTTCGTGTCAGGAGGCGGCTGGTTTGAAGGCAGCAACACTGTGCGCGGAACAGCGACGCCAATCTTCATAGCCAGCGCATTGTTAAAAAACTTCTCGTCGGCGCTCCACCAAAACGGATTGTTCACGACTGCCGTTCCGGTAAGCGCGGCATTTTTCAGCCACGCACGATAAAACGGCACGTCCTGCGAAATGCGATCGATCACCACATCGTAACCGCACGGCTCGCCTTGGATCACTTTGTCGATCCGGACAAACTCGGCAACGATGTCTTTACCGCCGGTCTTCTGATTTACTCGCTCGACGAATGCCGGCGGAAAGCTGTGTTCCTGGCCAAAGAGAATTCCGATCTTTTTCATAAGGAGGCGTCCCCAGACAATGCAGATTTACGCAGATACAGTCGGCAATTGGCAATTGGAAATGTCTAGAACCGTTTCGGATGCCAATCCGGATTTTTCAGGCTGCCCTCGCCTTTGTACTCGAACAATTTGTAGACCGGGGTGAGCAGGATACCCGGCCCTTTCGGGTCGACCCGCACATCGAAATCGAGTTTGTCGTCCAGGAAGTGAATATCACCGTGGCCGACCATTGAAAAGAGCTTACCGGCCGCTTCGAGGTCTTCAGTGTGAATCGTTCCGCCCTTGATCGCGAAGCTGGCGGTCGCGTTTCGGGCAATGCTGTATCCAACGCCGGGAATTACCGCGCCCAGGAGTCCCGAAAGCGGACCGAAAACCGGGATCGCGAAGACGTCGCCGTTGGCCACGTTCACCTTGCCAGTTCCCTGCATCAATCGCGCATTGTCGCCGATCCCGGTGAAATCGTAGCTACCGCTTAACTCGCCATGGGCTGTCTTATATCCCCAGTAAAGATCGGTCAGACGCGGAAAGTCCATCGCGTCGACGGTCAAGTTCGCCCGATAGTGTTGATCGTTGTGGGCCAGCGAAATGTCGGCGCTTCCGCGGACGTTTCCTGAAAGCAATCCACCATGAAGGTCGACAATTTGGAGACGATCGTTGGTGAAAAGAAGGCGGCCGTTGATCTTGGAGAACGGCAGTGTTTTACCAAGAAACACGTAGTCCATCCCGGCAGGTCCCTCCACGTTGATCTCGAGCCGGGTGCCGGTGCCGCCGCGAAATTGATACACCCCGCTCGCTGTGATTGTCGGCGGCTGATGAAATTTGTAAGGCGCGACTGTTTTCGGCAGATCCGGATCGATCCACCAGGCGACGTCGACGGGCCGCACGTTCGCCTTGATGTTCGAGACCCGAACTTCGTGATTGGCGAAGTCGTAGACAAAAGTGCCGGTGCCGACGCCTTCATCCCGTGTGACGCGAAAGTTTTCGTAAGTAACGGCGCCGTTCGCGAAATGAATTTTCGCCGTCGCACTGTTCATCCACTGACCACGAAACCGGGTGCGATCGAGGGAAATGCTTCCATCGCCCTGCCAGTTTTCCGGCTCCCGATCTTTTCCGCGAATGGCGAGTTGAATCACGGGCTCCCGCGAAAATTCCCATTCGCCCAGAAATTCCTGTATCTCAGGCGAAACAAACGGACGCAGCGCGCCGATGGCGACCGGGCCGTTGACGTTCAACCGAAATTCGTCCGGCGCTTCGAACACCTCGGCGCGCAGCTCGCCGTTTTGATGGCGAACGTGAATGTCGCGGATCCAGGTCCGCTCGCCGTCCCACGAAAACTCGGCGCGGCAATCCGACAGCGGGAGATTCTTATAGGCAAGCTTCTCGGCGGCAACGTGGCCGATAAGTTTTATCTGAGGATGCGTGCCAGCGAAATTCGCTGAACCGGAAACGTCGATCATCGGCGGCACATTGAAACTTACGTCCGCAAGCGATTCGCTGATGTCCGCCGCATCGAGCAGCGTTTTGAGATCGAGGCTGCTTCTGGCCTCGAAGTTTCCCTGATTGGTTTGTCGACTCCAATTCGCGGTCGCGGCGAGACCGCCCAGACGGTCGCTCCATTCACATCGCGTGATACTAAGAGTTTGGTCGCTCCACTCCGCCGCGGCGTTGAAGTCGCGCATTTCGTAATTTTTCCGTTTCAACACGGCGCCCTGTAACGTTGCCTCGGCGCGCGCGTCTTCGAGATTGGCAAGGTCGCCGCTGAATTTTACCTGTAACGATGGCGGTCCGCCCGGAAAACTGAATTTCTGGAGTTCGGCAACAATGCGGCGCAACAGCGACCAGCGCTTTTCGCGCTCCTCTTCCGAGAGTGGCGGCGATGCTTGATAATCCTCGCGCTTGATCAGTTGCCCGGTCGCCGAAATATGAATGCCGCAAAAAATTCCCTCCGCCTGGCTGATGTGAATTTGTTCCGGCGGGAAATAGATGTGGGCGTAAAACTTCCGCAGCTGCGGTTGCTCGATTTTTTTTCCGCCGGGCGCTTTCAGCGGCAGAGTCACTTCGGCGTTGCGAATGTCGAGCGCGTTGAGAAACGGTTGATGATGAAAAAACGCCGCGTAATTGATGTCCAGCGCGATCTCGCTGATGAAGGCAAGCGTCTCGTTACGGTCCTTGTAGCTGAAAATGCGCGCGTCGCGCGCAACCAGGCCACGAAAAGGATCCAGGGTGAGATGGCCGATAGATGCTTCGACGCCGCGCCGGTGCAATTCTTCGACTACCCGCGAACGCCATTGCCCGCGAAAACCTTTGCGCGCCAAATACCACCCGCCGCTAATCGTTCCCGCGATCGTCAAGACAAGGGAGAGCCGCAAAATCAGATGAACGAGCGGATGCCTCCGCCGAGAAGGTCGAGTTGGGCGACTCGTTTGGATTTGCGGCTGTTCTAGGACCGGCGGCATTATTTCACCGCTACGATGCGCTGAACGGATTTCAAGCTGTAGCGGCGCTCCGCGAGCGTCGAAATCAAAAGTGCGACGGTCATAGAGCGCCGCTACAGTAGCCGTCAATGACGATTCGTGATCTCCCGGCGATCAACGCCTCGCTGAATGCGGTCAGCACCGTTTTCATTGCCATGGGCTGGTTTTGGATTAGGCGGAACGTTTGGCAACGGCATGTGCCGTGCATGATTGTCGCCCTGATTGCTTCAACCGGATTTCTTATCGGCTACATTACCTATCACGCTTATGCGGGTGAAAAATCCTCCGGTTACTCCGGTTTGATCGCGTGGATCTATTTCCCCCTGCTGATCTCACACGTTCTGCTCGCGTTCGTGACCCTACCGTTGGTGATCGTGACCCTGGTGCCCGTCTTCCAGCGCCGGTGGGACAAGCATCGCCGGCTCGGCCGCTGGACGATGCCGATCTGGCTTTATGTGTCGGTCACGGGCGTGCTCGTTTATTTCATGCTTTACCAATGGTTCCCGCCGCAATAGCGCCAGTCCGGGCTCAGACTCTTGCACTTCGCCGCTAGTTGATGTTTGCTGAAGTAGGCCGCGGCAAGGCACAATTAGACTATGGTGACGATCGCGACATTTAATGAGCTGGAGAAAGCCAAGCGCTTGAAGCAGCGGTTCCAGGAAGGTGGGATCAAGGCGGACATTCACAACGAGGGCCACTTGCAGATGGCATTCATGTCCCGCCCAATGGCCAATGCCAAAGTGTTGGTGGACGATGCCGATTTCGAGCGCGCCCAGAATCTAATGGTCGAGTGGGAAGCCAGCGATCCCGAAATCGCCGCGGCGATGATTCGCTGTCCGCAGTGCGGGTCGTCGAACATTGAGTATCCGCAGATGACGCGAAAATTTTTGACTCCGGCATTGGTGGCGTTGCTTTGCGCGATCAAAATCATTCCCAAGGAATTTTATTGCCAGGATTGCCATTATACCTGGAGCAACGAGGAAGAACGCACGATCGGCCGGCTCTGGCATCGGTTCTTCCCGGGAGAAGAAAAAGCGAGCTAGTTTTGTCGCGACGAGGCTGGAAATTGGCCGCCGCCGCATCAAAATTACCGATCGCGTGATTCGATCCGACCCATGAAGTGGCTTTTTGTCCTTTTTCTAGCAATCATCATTTTCGGAGGCGCCGCCTGGTTCGGGTACAACTTCGTCTTCAAAGAAGACATTCAGGTCGCCAAAGAACAACGCGGCGAAGTGACGCCCGAGCCGCGCATCGACCTGACCCTGCCGGATTACGAGGCCGCGGCCAAGCTGCGGCAGGATGGAAAATTGCCCGAGGCGCGGGCCGCGCTCGCCGGGTTCGTCCAAAAATATCCGACCAGCCCGCACGCAGACGAAGCGAAAGATTTGTTGGGCGAAATCAACATCGACATCTTTCTCTCGCGAACGCCGTCTCCCGAAAAAGAGGAGTACATCGTTAAACCGGGCGACGTTCTGGCGAAGGTCGCCCGCAAAGTGAAGTCGACACCCGAGCTGATTATGCGGATGAACAACTTAAACGGCACAATGCTGCACATCGGCGAACACCTGCTCGTCTCGCATCCCGATTTCTCGATCGTGGTCCAGCGCAAACCGAAATTGCTCGTGCTTCTCAATCACGGCGGATTTTTCAAGCAGTACCATATTCGCGAGGAGAAGTTGCCGGGCAAAACGCCATCCAAAGTTACGACCAAGGTCGCTGAGGTGATGGCGTGGCGGGACGGCAAACGCGTCGGATTTGGCACGAAGGAGTTTATCGGCAGCACCCGCTGGGTCCGCCTGAGCAGTCAGGCCTACACGATTTATGCAGTGCCAGATTCCGCGCATCAAGTCGTCCAGACGCCTCCCCCGCAGGGAATCGGCCTCGCTGCAGCCGACGTGGAAGAACTCGGCAGTCTGGTCAATAATAAGACCCCGGTCACGATCACCGATTAGCCCGATGGAATTGCAACCGCTCGATTTCGAGAAGCCAATCTTCGAATTGGAACGGCGCCTTCAGGAATTGAAGGAGCATTCGCGCGAACACGATGTTGATCTCGATTCGGAAGTGAAAGCGATTGAATCGAAATTGCGCGATACCCGGCGCGAGATCTACGGAAACCTGAGTGCGTGGCAACGCGTTCAGATTGCACGCCACGTGCAACGCCCGTTCGCCCTCGATTACGTCGAACGTTGTTTCACCGGCTGGACGGAGTTGCACGGCGATCGCTGTTTCGCTGACGACAAAGCAATGCCGGGGGGACTCGCGATGCTCGATTCGACGCGCTGCGTCGTAATCACTCACCAAAAGGGACGCAACACCAAGGAAAACGTGATGCGGAATTTCGGCTGCGCGCATCCCGAAGGTTATCGCAAAGCGCTTCGACTGATGCGCCTCGCGCAAAAATTCAACATGCCGGTGATTGCCTTGATCGACACGCCCGGCGCGTTTCCGGGAATCGGGTCCGAAGAACGTCATATCTCGGAAGCGATCGCCGTCAATCTGCGCGAGATGATGAACCTTCGAGTGCCGACGATCGCGGCGGTCATCGGCGAAGGCGGATCCGGTGGCGCGCTCGGTATCGGTGTGGCCGATCGCGTGTTGATTTTGGAGAACGCTTATTACTCGGTCATCAGTCCGGAAGCTTGCTCCGCCATTTTGTGGCGGGACCGAAAGCACGCCGCCGAAGCCGCGGAAGCGTTGAAGCTGACCGCTCAGGATCTTTTGAGGCTCGAAGTTGTTGATGAAGTGGTGGACGAACCGGAAGGCGGCGCGCATCGCGACTACCAAACTGCCGCGTTCAATCTCGGCAGCGCACTCCGTAGAAATCTGGCAAAATTACTTGAAACGCCGATCGACCAGCTGCTGAGGAAGCGCTACAAAAAATTCCGCGGCCTTGGAAATTTCGCCGAATCGAAAACGAATTCCGGACGTTGATACTTTCGTGATGCGATCCGGGACCCGTCCATTTTGGGGATGTTTTGCGGCGATTTTGTTCGCTCTCTCATCCGCCAGAGCTGGAACCAGCGCGGATTTCAATTTCAATCGCGACACTCTCGCGTTCGCCAACACCACTGTGTTCGAGTATCACCAAGGTGAAATCGTTTCTCGCTGGAGCAGGAAATCTGATCGCTATACTCGCCGCTGTTTTGTGATGACCCGAACGGTCGAACAATTCTACGAGTTCGCCCGGTTCCAGCCAAATGCTCCGCGTCTGGGTGAGTCAGAGCTGCAGAAGCGAGTTCGAGCAGTTACCCGGATACAGCCTTGGCGCGATCCGCTGCCGCGGGAAAAACGGATCGTATTTCCGGGTTATCACAATTTGCGGGAGATGAGTCAGGCGAATACGCGGCTGATGCAGCGAAACATTGGTCTCGGCTGGGTCGCTTATTTGCGGCCTGGAAATGCGCGAATGTTTTATTTGCACGACAGGCGATACCAGGAAAAGACGCATCGATTACTGAATCAGGCGTTGGCTCGCGAAGAATTTTTTGTCGCCTACTTGTCGGATTTCCCAATTCTGCACATCAACCATTCGGTTCTTGTTTACAAATACTCCCGCCCAACTCCTCCCGACGGCAGCAATCATTATTTGGTCTACGATCCAAATCACCCCGACGGGCCGCGGCACCTGGACTGGAATCCGGGAAAGCGCGAGTTCAGTTTCGAGAAAGATCAGGAGTTCGTCGGCGGCTTCACCCGCGTGTTTCAGATCTACGGCAAAGCGTTGCAATAGGTAGCGGCGATTGACCTCAATCGCCATGGCGGTTCGGTGAACCGCCGCTACCTAGGCGGAAACAAGAATCTTAGTGCCGGATCGACTCGTGTCGCCCACGCGCCTTCACTGTGATCGGCGCCTTCGATTTCGTGATAGTGCAAATCTTCGAACGGGTGCCAGCCTTTTTCGATCAACGCCGCGCACAAGGTTCGCGCCCGTTCCCAACCTGGTTCGTGTGTTCCGGTGTCGAGCCAAATCTTCAATGGCGGTTTGTGATCGAGGTCGTTCACCATTTTCACGATCACTTCATTGTCCCACCAGACCGATGGCGACATTGCAATCAGTCGCGTGAACACATTGGGAAACCAAAGACCCAACGAAAGCGTGAGCAAGGCGCCCAGCGATGAGCCACCGAGCCCTGTGAATTCCGCTTCCGGTTTCGTTCGATACTGCTTGTCGATATAAGGCTTGAGCTCCTCGATCAAAAAACGCCCGTATCTTCGCGCCCAGCCTTTGCTGCGTTTTTTCCGCTTCGCGTTTGAATCAATCACACCCGTCGTCGGCGCGTACTCATGAATTCGCTCTTCACCGGTGTTTGCAATTGCTACAATAATCAACGGCTCGATCAAATTTTCGCGGACCAGGCGTTGCGCTGTTTCGTCTACACCCCACTCCACGCCCGCAAAGGACGTTGCGGCGTCGAAAACGTTCTGGCCATCCTGCAAATACAAAACCGGGTGGCGTTTTCGCGAAAAACGCGAATACCCCTGCGGCAACCAGACCAGCACGTCCCGTCGATTTCCAAGAATCTTGGACGGAAACTTTCGATGCCGGCGAATGCTGCCGGTAAGCGTGTGTTTGGGCATGGAAAACGAGATGCTTCGTTGAAGATCTCCACCTTGTCCACCGCATGTCCGCATTGAATTGCGATTTTTAGGTAGAGGCGATTGACCTCAATCGCCCGTTCTTCTTATTCTCCAGCTTTTCCAATGAACGAACGTTACATCCGTTGGTACACACCCTGGCTTAGTCGCGATTTCGAAATGCTCGCCTTCGGCAACGGCGGCGGCCTGCCGTTGATCCTTTATCCAACTTCATTCGGCCGTTACTTCCAGAACAAGGACTTCGGCCTCGTCGGTTCGGTCGCGGATTTCGTCAATGCGGGAAAAGTGACCGTTTACTGTCCGGACGCGATCGACCTGGACAGTTTTTACAACAAAGCGATTCATCCGGCCGATCGGATGAGAACGCACAACGCCTACGAGCGCGTCATTGTGAATGACCTGTTGGATCTCGCCCGAAAAGAATGTGGTTGTCACCGGGTGGCGGTCGGCGGCGCCAGTCTCGGCGCATATCACGCGGCCAATGTTGCGTTTCGCCATCCGGATTTGGTCAGCCACGTCATTTCCTTGAGCGGCTCGTTCGACATCAGCGATTTCTTCGACGGGTATTGGGACGACAACATTTACTTCAACAGCCCTTACCAATATCTGCCGAATATTACCGACCCCTGGAAATACAATCACATGGGAATCATTCTCGGCACCGGCGAATGGGACAACACCCGACACGAATCGTATCGGATTTCCGAGATCCTCAACTCCAAAGGCATCCAGCACTGGCTGGATGAAGGGAAATGGCGTGGCCACGATTGGAATTACTGGCGCGACATGCTGCCGTCCTATTTGTCGAAGATCACCTGAGCCTCACAGGCTAAGGCAGAGACAATCCCCTCACAAATTCGAAAGCTCGAAATCTGAAATCCGAAACAATTCAAAAACTCAGATAATCGAAATAGCCAGGTTGTTTTGAATTTGGAGTTTCGTTGATTCGTGTTTGTTTCGAGGTTCGATATTCGAATTTCGAATTTCTGGCTCAGCATCGTACGAAATGACACAACGAATTTTGTTGGGCGCGCATATGTCGATCGGCGGCGGCGTTCACACCGCGATCGAGCGCGGCCGTTCAATCGACTGCACTGCGATCCAGATATTCGTGAAGAACAACATGCAATGGTTCGCGCGTCCGCTCACGCGCGAAGAAATCCGCGCGTTTCTCGAACATCAACAACGCCGCGAGTTGTTATCGATTTTTGGCCACGCGAATTATCTGATCAATCTCGCGGCCACGAACCCGCAATTTCTCGCGAACTCGATTCGCGCCCTGTCCGAAGAATTAACCCGGGCCAATCAGCTCGAGCTTCCCTTCCTGGTTTTGCATCCGGGCGCGCACCTCGGCGCTGGCGAGGAAGCCGGTCTCACCAAAATCGCGAAATCAGTCGACCGCGTGTTTGGCAAGATCCCGAAAGTAAAAACGCGGATCGCGCTCGAAACTACCGCCGGCCAGGGATCCTGTCTCGGCCACCGCTTCGAGCAGATCGCCTGCATCATTCAGAATGTGCGCGAACCGGAGCGGCTCTTCGTTTGTCTGGATACGGCACATGTCTTCGCGGCCGGCTATGACATTGGAAGCGAAGCCGGCGCAAGGAAAACATTTCGCGAATTCGATCGCGTGATCGGATTAAATCGACTCGCTGCGATCCACCTGAATGATTCCAAGTCCGCACTCGGGTCACGAGTCGATCGACATCAGCATATCGGCGAAGGTCAGATTGGTCTCGACGCGTTTCGGTTCATCATGCGCGACCGTCGATTCCGAAAGATTCCGAAGGTTCTCGAGACGCCGAAAGGCAAGGAAATGCGCGAAGACGTGATTAACCTCGGGACCCTGCGACGCCTCTCGCAGAAACAATGACGAAATCCGAATGACGAATGAAGAAACAAATTCGAATGTTCAAATGACGAAATTGCCTGAGTTCGTCATTCCTTCGTCATTCGTCATTTAGCTAATGAACCGGATCGTGAACGGATACCGGTAGAATTTGCCTTCGCTGGTTTTAACTGAAGCGATGATCACGAAGACCGTATTCAAAATCCAAAGCGCGATCAAGATTGGAATCCCGATCACCACGATACAGAGGATCCCGGCGATCACGTCGTAGATCAGCATCGAGATCTGGAAGTTGAGCGATTCTTTTCCGTTAGCGTCGATCTCGGGCGACATATCGCGTTTGATCAGCCACACGATGAGTGGCCCAAGTAGATGGCCAAAGAAATGGAGGAACAATCCGAGCAACGCACTGGCGTGACAAAGCACTGACCAGGTGCGGACATCAGAGGAGGTTGAGGAAGCCGGAACCGGTGGTTGCGGTGATGTGGGTTGTGTTTCGCTCATGGATTATCCTTTCACACGCTCGATCTCGGCTCCGAGCTCGCTCAGTTTTTCATCCAAATGTTCGTAACCACGATCGATGTGATAAACACGACTGACTTCGGTAATTCCTTCGGCTTTCAAGCCTGCTAACACCAACGCGGCGGAGGCGCGCAGATCGCTCGCCATCACCGGCGCGCCGAGAAGTTGATCGACGCCTTCGATGCGAGCAGTCGCGCCTTCCAATTCCACGTGTGCGCCCATTCGTTTCAGCTCGGCAACGTGCATGTAGCGTTGCGGAAAAATATTTTCTGTGATCGAACTCAAGCCGCGCGTCGTGGAAAGCAACGCGCACATTTGCGCCTGCATGTCGGTCGGAAAGCCCGGATACGCCTCGGTCGCAAGCTCCACCGGTTTCGCCACGCCATTTGGTGAAACGGAGACCGATTTGTCGTCGACAACAACTCGGTATCCGCAGTTCTGAAGCGCGTCGATTACCGCCGTGAGGTGCGAAGGCTCAGCGCGTTTGATTGTCACGCCTTTGCCGCAAATCGCGCCGGCCACCAGAAACGTTCCGGCTTCGATTCGGTCCGGAATGATGTCGTGCTCGGCGCCGTGCACTTCCTTTACGCCTTCAATAATGATCCGTCTGGTGCCGGCGCCCTCGACCTTCGCGCCCATCTTGTTTAGAAAATTAGCCAGATCGACAACTTCCGGTTCCTGCGCGGCATCATCGATCACCGTCGTACCGTCAGCCAGCACCGCGGCCATCATCACGTTGTCCGTTCCGAGGACAGTCGGCCCGAACTTCCCACGCAGGTCGATGACGGCGCCTTTCAGTTTCGGCGCGAAAACCTTGATATTACCGCCCTCGACGCGCACAGCCGCGCCGAGTCCTTCAAATCCTTTCAAGTGCAAATCGATCGGACGATCGCCGATAACACAGCCGCCGGGCATGGAGACAGTTGCTTCCTTGCAGCGGCCGAGCAACGGGCCGAGCACGCAAACTGACGCACGCATTCTCCGAACGACATCGTATGGGGCGATTGAATCAACTTTCGCAGCCGCGATCGTCACCGTACCGCTGGCGCGTTCCACTTCTGCGCCGAGATGCTTCAAAATTTGCAGCATGTAATTCGTGTCGCTGAGGTCCGGGACGCGCCGGATGGTGCAAGGGTCCTTCGTGAGCAACGTGGCCGCCAAAATCGGCAGGGCAGAGTTCTTCGAGCCGCTGACCTTGATCGAACCGCTCAGCGGGCGTCCACCGTGAATGCGGATCTTATCCATACCTAGCTACTAGAAAACGGGTGATACCTGAATAATCCCTTTTCGCGTCGATGTCGTGATAATTCTTCTGACCCAAGAATTCGGTCAATCCTTCAGCCTGATTGATTCCGATTTCCAGGGCGAGCAACCCTCCATGATTGAGATACGCCGGCGCTTGCTCGATCAGGCGACGAACCAGTTCGTCGCCCGCCGGCCCGGCAAAAAGCGCCACCTGCGGATCGTGCAGGACTTCGCGGGCAAGAAGACTTCGATCCTTCATGGAAATGTACGGAAGATTCGCAACGATCAGGTCGAATCTTTCGGTCAAATTCTCGAGCAGATCGCCTTTTTGAAATCGAACTCGCGAACCCAAACCGAGTCGCGCCGCATTTTCCTTCGCGAGCGACAACGCATCTTCCGAAATGTCGACCGCAAAAACTTCCGCCTTTGGAAACTTCGTCGCCAGGCAGAGCGCGATTACCCCGCTCCCCGTTCCAACATCCAGAATCCTGACCTCCGACTTCTGACTTCTGACTTCTGACACGAGCAACTCAACGAGTTGCTCGGTCTCGGGTCGTGGCACCAGAGCGCGTTTGTCGATTGCGAATATGTGTCCACAGAATTCTACCGTGCCTAACAAATGCTGGAGCGGCTCGCCTTGCCCGCGGCGTTTGACCAATCCTCTGAGCGGCGCCAGATCGGCTTCCGAAAGGCGTCGCTCGAACTCTAGATAGAGGTCCATCCGCGTCTTACCGAACACGTGCGCAAGCAATTGCTCGGCGTTTAACCGCGGATTCTCGATTTTGTGCCTTTCGAAATACACCGTGGTTGACTGCAAAACCTCCAGCACCGTCTTCGTTTGGTTCACGAAACGGATGATTCCTTGAGTCGTTCTGTTACGTCGGCCGACTGCAACGTCTTGATCAGCTCGTCGAGGTCGCCATCGATCACCCGATCTAAATTATAGAGAGTCAAGCCGATCCGGTGATCGGTAAGACGATTCTGGGGAAAATTGTAGGTCCTGATTTTTTCTTCCCGGCCACCGGTGCCGATCTGGCCGCGACGCTGGGCGCTGTACTTTTCTGCTTCCTCGCGCTGTTTCCGTTCCAGCAAACGCGCCCGCAAAATCGACATCGCCTTCTCCTTATTCTTCAACTGACTTCGGCCGTCCTGACAACGAACGATCGTCCCTGTCGGAATGTGCAGGACCTGAACTGCCGAATCGGTTGTGTTAACGCCCTGTCCGCCTGGACCACCTGCGCGCGAAACTTCAATCCGCAAATCCTCGGGCTTCAATTCAATGTCGATGTCTTCCGCTTCCGGCAAGACCGCGACAGTCGCGGTGGAAGTATGGATACGTCCTTGCGCTTCCGTGGCAGGCACGCGTTGCACGCGATGAACGCCGCTCTCATAACGCAGTTTCCGAAAGACCGATTCGCCCGAAACCTTGAAAATCACTTCCTTCAGTCCGCCCATCTCTGAAGCGCTCGATTCGAGGTCTTCGGCCTTCAAACCGGCAGATTCCGCGTAGCGATGGTACATTCTATATAGATCGGCGGCAAAGATAGCAGCCTCGCTACCCCCGGTTCCGGCCCGAATTTCGACGATCGCGTCCCGGTTTTCGTTTTCATCCGGCGGCAGCAGCCCGATCTGCAACTCGCGCTCGAGCTCGGCAACGCGCTTTTCCAGATCGGGGATTTCGTCGTCAGCCATCGCCGCAATCTCGACATCGCGTGAGCTGGCGAGTTCACGATTGTCATCGAGCTGCCTGCGTGCGTTTTCCAATTCGTCCCATTTCGCAAGCAGATCTTTGATGCCGGCGTGTTCGCGCATGATCTCGCTCGCGCGCTTCCGGTTGTCGAAAAGCTTTGGGTCGGCAATCTCGCCTTCGAGTTGGTCGAACCGTTCGCGTTTGCGTTGAATGAGAGGCTGAAAGTCCATAAGAATGTAGTGGCGGCCCTGTCGGCCGCTCCGAAAAGGCGTTCGCCACGGCGAACGCCTCTACAATCAGCTAACCTTTCTTGCCCGAACGCGCGGCCCTGGTGCTGCCGTAGCGCTTGGCGAATTTCTCAACCCGACCAGCTGTATCGACGAACTTCTGTTCGCCCGTGAAAAACGGATGACAAGCGGCGCAGATACCGATTCTAATGTCGCGTCGGGTAGAGCGCGTATGATACACCGCGCCGCACGCGCAAACCATGTCGGTCTCGTGATATTCTGGGTGAATGGCTGCTTTCATGTCAGAAATGAGCGCCGAATGTAGCCGCACCGGCGGTTTACGCAAGCAATGAAACTCAAGAACGCACTGCTCGAAAGATGGGTGGAAATTCTGGCCCAAAAAGGCGATGCGCCGGGCATTTTCAATACCGCCGGCGAAGTGGTCCGGACGTTTCGGCAAATCGACCTTCGCGCGGGCGACTTCGAACGAAAAATCGGCCATCTCCAGCCGGGCAGCGTTATTGCCGTCCAAATCGGGAATCACGAAGAGTGGCCGTCGATCCTGGTCGGAGGTTTTCGGCGCGGAATGGTCGTTCTTCCGCTCGAAAAATCGATGAGCGATCAACAGCGCGATGCCGCGCTGAACACTTGTTGCGTGTGCGGGATAGTGGAAGACCCGGAAACGGTGCGCAAGATCGACAATGAACGGCCGAATTGGGGAGCGAACACTCCGTCGCTCCTGAAACTAACTTCGGGAACAACTGCTGCGCCGCGCGCAATTCGGTTTCGCAGCGAACAGTTACTCGCAGACTGCGACCAGATCTGTGACACGAAAGAAATTTCCGATGCCGATCTGAACTTCGGGGTGATTCCAGTTTCGCATTCTTACGGATTCAGCAATCTGCTGATACCGTTAATCGCGCGCGGCGTGCCGATGCTCCTAAGCCGCGACCGAACTCCGCGCGCGGTGCTCGACGATCTCGCGCGGACAAATGCGACGGTGTTTCCGGGAATGCCGGTCTTTTATCAAGCATTTTGCGAAATGGAAAATGTTCCGGCGCTGCCAAAACTTCGCCTTTGCATCTCCGCTGGGGCGCCCTTGCCACTCACAATCGCGAAAAAGGTTCAGGAGAAATTTGGATTGGCGATCCATTCGTTTTACGGCGCGTCCGAATGCGGCGGAATTTGCTACGACCGCGAAGGAGCCGGGGAGGTTGAGGGTTACGTCGGCACGCCGATGAATGGAGTGGACCTTGAAATAATCGATCCGAATGCCGATTCGAGCCAGGTCCGAGTTCGCAGCGCCGCATCCGGCGACGGCTATTTTCCCGAATCGGATGACGAGAGACTCGGCAATGGAATTTTTGTTCCGGACGATCTGCTCGCGCGTGCCGGCGACGGATTCAAGATCGTGGGCCGCGTTTCGGACGTAATCAATGTGGCCGGGAAGAAAGTGAGCCCGGCCGAAATCGAAGAGGCGCTGATGCGCTTTCCCGGCGTTCGTCAGGCCGTTGCGTTCGGACGGCAATCGACCGTACGCAACGAGGAAGTCGTTGCCTGTGTCGTGGGGAATGCCGATCTCGAAGAAGCTGTTCTGCTGGAAGCTTGTCGAAAATCGCTGAGTGGGTGGCAGGTCCCAAAGCGGATTTTCATCGTCGACGCCATTCCTACGAACGAGCGCGGAAAAATTGGCCGAAAAGAGTTGGCCCGCCGGTTCAGTGCCTGATCCCGCCACGCCGGTCCGTTAATGGCCAACTGACCGCCCGTGCGGTCGGACCAAAAACCCTTTGTCATTTGTCCAGAAGCGGGCATTGCTACGAAGAGAACAGCAGTGCCTCTCCGACTGGAGATCAATGAAACAGAAGAAATCAAAACAAGCGACGCGGATACTGGTCCTGGAACCGGACGAGCAAGTGGCTTCGGCAATTATGACGGCGTTGGAGCAGGCCGCGCCGGAGGCATTGATCGAACTTACTGACAATCTGGAGGAAGCGCAGAAGATCGTTCTCGGAGTCAAACCGGATTTGTTCGTTCTCGACGTTGATGCGACGCCTGACCTTGGTCAGGACTTTCTCTACGATCTCCGAACCAGCCATCCGAACGCGCGCGCAATTATTCTAACCGGCGCACACCTGCCGGAACAGCGGGAGCACGTTTCAGGTCTCGGCGCGATTCATTTTCTCGAGAAACCTCTGACCCAGTGGGACTTTGTCGATCTGGTCGGGCGTTTGCTGAAACCGCCGGCTGCAGCCAGCGAGAAATTTGAAGGCACGCTGCGCGATCTCCAGTTCACGGACATCATACAACTCAAATGCATGAGCGGCGCGACGTCCGTGGTGGAGTTCACCCGACCGAACGGCGAAAAGGCGCGCGTCTTTTTTGAAAACGGCCAGGTCCGGCACGCCACTGCGCCGGGCCGTCAGGGGCTGGCGGCTTTCAACGAGATCGTGCGTTGGAAAGGCGGGACCATTTCCGAAGTGACCGAGACCGGCCCAAGCCCGCGCACGATCGAGATGGACTGGCAGCATTTGTTGATGGAAGCGGTCAGGCAGGCGGACGAAATGCCGGCGGCATCAACCGACCGTGCGAAAAGCAGCGCGAAAAAACTGTTGGTGGTCGACGACAGTCTGATGCTGCTCAGTTTCGTAAGAGACGTTTTGCTGGACGCCGGTTACGCGGTGACGTCCGCGTCGACCGGTGAAGAGGCATTGCGCGCGGCGCAATCCGATCTGCCGGACCTGATCCTTCTGGATTTCATTCTGCCGGACATGAAAGGCAACGACGTTTGCCGGTGCTTGCTCGAAAATCCGGGAACGGCCGGTATTCCCGTAGTTTACATGTCGGGCTATGGCGCCGAGCTTCAGGCAACCCAGGGCCAGAATCCGAATGTTATTGGGTTCTTGAATAAACCGTTTACTTCGGATTTGCTTATCAAAACTGTAGAGACTCATATGCCTCGACAACCGGACGAGCCCCAACCAACTCACCCACAGGAGCAGCCAGCCGAACCCGCTTACTCGGTGGAGGCCGATTTTCCGACGGAACCGGAGCCGGCGTATCAAGAGGCGACCGAGGTTGGTCCCGAAATAACGCAAACCGGAGAGACTCCCTGGTGGGCACCTGCGCCGACGACGCAACCCGAAGCGCCCGCCGTTTTCGAACCGGCAGCGGAACAATCCCCCGCTCCGGATGAATCGGTCACCAGCGGAATACTCTTTTGCGGCGACACCCAGTTTTTTTCTCTGAACCGCGCCCTCCAAATTATCGTCACTCAAAAATTGAGCGGGACACTGCAACTTTTTTGGGACAAGTCACCGGTCGAACTTCTCGTTCAAAACGGACAAATTCTTTTTGCAACTTCGCGCGATCCGGAGTTGTACTGCCCGGAAGCACCGGTCACACTGAGTAATGTCGATCCTGACCGGATTGCTGCGGCCCGCGCGCAACAACAGGAAACCGGTCGTCCGCTCTTTGTTACCCTGATGCAGGAGAATTTGATTTCGCACGAGCCGGCGACGCAACTCGTCCAGCATCACGGACAGCAACTTTTCGCTCAACTCTGGAGCGCGCCGGGTGTCCGCTTCTCGTTTCAACCAGGCAACCTTCCGGATTTCGCGACGCTTTTCCCCGGCGACTCCGATGTCGATCAATGGGCGCTGGCCACGTTGCGTTTCGTGCAATTCCCGCAGCTCGGCAGCCACGCGTATTACGATCCGACTTCCATTCCGGCCTACACCCGCGACGGATTTGAGCGGATCCAAAATCTTCGCCTGACCGTGGCCGAAGCCCAGTTCGCATCGCAGTTCAACGGCGCTCGATCGGTCCAGCAGATAGCCAAAAATCTGCGACTCGACTTAAAATTTGCGAGCGTGACGCTTTTCCGGTTTCTCGCGCTTGAAATTGTCGAATGCTGGTCGCCCACTCCTACCGGCGGGCAGGACAAAAAAGGTATCTTTCAGAAACTCGGTCAGGCCATCGGCCTCGGCGAGTAACGCGTTGACGAGGGAAATTTCGGGGTCCGATGAAAAAGACTCTCGTGGTCGATATCGGCGGCACTCATGTGAAGCTGATGATGCAACCGAACAAGCGCCGGGAGTTCGATTCCGGACCACGGATGGGACCGAAGGATTTTGTCAAGCGCCTTAAAGCAAACACCCGGGACTGGAAGTTCGAGAATATCTCGATCGGCTTCCCCGCGCCCATCCGTGATGGCAAAATCATCCGTAACCCGAAACATCTGGGCAAAGGCTGGCTGGATTTTAATTTTCGTAAGTCGTTAGGCGAGCCGGTGCAGGTGATCAACGACGCAGCCATGCAGGCGCTCGGAAGTCATCACGGCAAGAGGATGTTATTCCTCGGGCTCGGGACCGGGCTCGGTTCGGCCCTGTTGCTGGAGAATCTTTTGCTCCCACTTGAACTCGGTGATCTTCCCTATCGCGATCGCGATATTATCGAAAATTTTCTCGGCATTCCGGGAGTCAAACGACTCGGCCTCAAGAAATGGAAACGCGAAGTAATTTTCGCAGTCACGCAACTAAGGAAATCGTTCATCGCCGACTACGTGGTATTGGGCGGCGGCAACGTGCACCGTTTTCGCCGGCTGCCGAAGGGCATCGAGCGCGGCAAGAACGAAAACGCTTTTCTCGGCGGGCTGCGTCTTTGGGAGAAAAATCCGCGCACCGGCAAACGGAAGTGGCAGATCAGGTAACTCACTGCCGATTTTCTATGGAAAAGAGAAGGGGCAGGAGTGGCAGCTGCTCTCGAACGAAGGTTGACCACCAACGGAGTGAAGTTGACTGTAGTGAACTGATCGGAAAGACTTTCCGTAAGCACAACAACAGGAGGAAGAAGCATGAAGATCGGCGAAACGGCACCTGATTTCGAAGCGGAAACAAGCGAGGGCCGGATCAAATTCCACGACTGGGTTGGCAATTCCTGGGCGGTCCTTTTTTCGCA
>DATMOU010000061.1:0-42507 GCA_035568035.1 Chthoniobacterales bacterium
GGATGCCGAGGCCGGGCTGCGTTGCGTGGCGTGCAAGATTTGCGAGAAGGAATGCCCGCCGCAGTGCATCTATATTATTAAGAGCGACGACAAGAAGCCCGATTACATGGGCAAGCCGCAGCTCTATCCGAAGGTGTTCGACATCGACATCTCGGTTTGCATGAGCTGTCAGATTTGCGTCGAGGTCTGTCCATTCGAAGCGATTAAGATGGACAAGGACTTCGAGCTTAGTCAGCGCGAGAGATTCAATCATCTGCTGTTCCGTAAACAGGAACTGTCGAAATCGAACGAGTATTACCACAAGATTCATCCAACCGAAGCAGAGGCGGTCGATAAAAATCTCGCGGCCGCGGCAGCAGCTGCGGAAGCGAAGAAAAAAGCCGCGGCAAAAGCGGCGGCCACGAAAGCAGCGACACCGCCAACGCCCACTCCATCCGCGGCAGCTGCGCCGGGATCGACACCCTCGTCGGACGCGCCGCCGGAAGCGCCGACCAAATCCTAAGCAAAGGGCGGTACAGTCAGTGCTTTAGGTCATGGCACCTGCCATGATCTCTCCTCTTAAGAAAGCCCTCGGGCTACTGATTGTTGTCTGGGGCTCGACATCGATCGGACTCGCGCAATCGGCTTTTTTCGAAGTTGCGTCCACGCCCTACGATCACCAGATGGAACGCGTTGAGCCGACCCTAACCGCACCATTCTCCTACGCCATTTATGGACCGTCGGTCAGCGTCGTGAACGAGTGGATGATGGAATTGCGCGCGATGCCGTATCGATATTCGCGCGAATGGCAAACGCCCTACGAAGTTGAACTCGCGAATGTTGCCGATTGCAAAGGGAAGGCGTTGGCGCTTTACGAACGGATGCAGTCAAACGGCGCGACCAATCTGCGTTTGGTAATTGGAAAACGCCGCGCCGACGATTCACTCACTCACGCCTGGCTGGAATGGCAGACGCGGATCGGCACGCTGCTACTCGATCCGACCTTCAATTGGAACGCCGCGATTAAATTGAAGAATCGTCGGAGTTACATCGCGTTTTACGGATACGAGGGCGGACACAAATTTCAGGCGGCCGATTCGCTCGTGGTGAGCCGCCAGATTGCGACTCGCGCACCGGCTGCTCCGGCGCACGGTGCAATCACGAGACCAATGCGATCGGTGTCCAGATTTCGTAGCAACTCGTGGTCGTTAGACGAAGCACTGGTTGATCCGCGATTTTTCTGGAGCAGACCGACGCTATAGCTTCAGCTGCGCCGCAGAGTAACGTGGACGATCTCCGCCGGCGCATTCACGCGCAACGGAAACCAATTCCCAACGCCGTTTGAGACGATGAGCTTGCTCGCGCCGCGAGTGTAGAGCCCGGACCAGTAGCGAAACAGAGCCGGACCAAATCCGAGTTGCTCGCTCAACATTAATTGCCCGCCGTGAGTGTGACCGGAAAGAGTCAAAGGCATTCCAGCTTCGGCCGCCGCGTCGAAAGCGTGGGGATGATGAGCCAGCAAAATTGGAAATGCATCGGCGCTTCGCTGCTCGAGTAACTTTTTGACCTCAACTCCTATCGCAGCGTCGCGCGCCTCGCCATAAACCCGGGTCCAGCGAAGGCCAAGTAATTGCACCGGCGTTCCACGAACATCGACAATTATCGATTCATCGAGCAGAAACGGAATACCCGACGCGCGAACGCGCGTTTCGAATTCGCGTGGGTTCTCGATCAAATCGTGATTGCCTTCAATAATCGCGATTCCGAAGCCCGCCTGCATCCGTCGCGCCAAATCCAGGCCAGCGTCGAGATCGGCCAGGGCGTCGTTGATTAAATCGCCCGTGAGCAACACAAGGTCCGCGCGCAGGTCGTTCACCAGTTGCACGGTTTTCTCGAGAACTTCGCCTTGAGTGAACCTCCCGACGTGCATGTCACTCACCTGCGCGATCGTCATTCCGTTCAACGCACTCGGAAGATCGGCAATCGGCAACGTGAAACGCCGGATGCGAACCTGATTCAGTTGATGCAGTGCGATCCCGGTCAGGCCAAGAGTGAAAACCGGCGGCAACATTGCCGCGCCAAACCGCAAAAATTCGCGGCGGCTCCAGGCGCTCTGCCCGGCCGATTGTTCGACTTTGGCCGGCGCACGGTGAGAAATAATTTTCTGTCCGAGCAAAATAGGAATGAGGGCCAGCCCGATCAGCGTCAGCAAGCCGAGACTGATGAAATGCCAGATGAAAATCGCGGAGACGGCAAACTTCGGAATCAGCCGATCCCAATCACCGCGCGTCATCCTCGCGACAATCACGGCGATCAATCCGAGCATCATGGCCGCCATAAAGATGGAGACAACGACACGAGCCATGCCGTGATTCGCCAGGCGCGCCAAAACGATCCACCAGAGAATGTCCAGCGAGACCATCAACCCGATGATCATAAAAATGAATCCCACGCGAGAAATCTACGTGCTCAACAGCCTGCCGCCACAAACGCGGCGTCCTACGCGCCGTCGCTGCCGATTGCCTCGACCGGGCAACCTTCCATCGCTTCCTTGCAGAGGCCTTCTTCCTCGGGCGACTCGGGTTGCTTGTAAACGTAGGAGTGCCCTCCGTCATCGTTGCGCTTGAAATTTGCAGGCGCAGTCTCCCGGCACAAATCGCAGTCGATGCATTGCTCATCGACGTAGAACTTGCCAGCTGCGTTTTCAGGATACTTGTTGGCGACGTCGGCCATAATTTTACGCTGAGGGAGCGGGAAGTTAGGTGGAAACGGGCGAGATGCAACTCAAAGGCCCAGCTGAGCCCGCGCGTCGCGGGCAAACTTGAATCCAGACAGCGACGCTCCAAGCTCGACATCTCTCGACAGGGCAAGGACTTGGAAGCTGCGGCCGAGCATTTCCGGGTGAAGCAATGTTTGCAGAGCGCGTTTTGATTTCTCTTCCACGACGATTTCCGGAAACGATGCGACGACGCCCGTGAGAAAGTGATGCTGGTCGGTGAAACCAATCAGGCGCAGCCTGTTTTTTTCCGCGGTCTGAGCGATTTCCGTCCAGTTGACGTGCGCGGTCATGTCGGCGCTTCCGATTTCCTCAAACGGCGAATCGAGAAGTCGATGGCGCGCACGGACTTGCAGCACCTCGCGAAATTCTCTTTCGGGAAATCCGTAGTCGATGGCAAGGACGAAACCGCGTCGCAGCTTGATTGCGATGTTCCTGATCCAATCGCGCCGCGATTGGGTTGCTTTTTGCTTCTTCGGCGAATCAACGAAAACGAGTTGGTCACCGGCCAAGCCGACAAGTTTTCCGTGCAGATTGATCGGCATCGAATCGAGCAGTTCATTTGAAAAATGAATACCGGTGAATGGTTCGAGCTCGTCGATTGATCTTCGCCATTGAACTCGATCGCCGAATTCCCTGAGCGTTTGCGATTGCCGATGTTGCAGTTTCGGAAACGGTTCTACGATCCAATAGGAGACTGCTGAAAAGAATCCGGGAAATCGCCGTTGCAAAAATTCGAGAGTGTCGTGTGCGAATTCGCCGTGATGCGCGCCTTGTTCGACGATCGTAAATTTGTCGATCTTTCCAAGTCGCTCCCAAATCTCGGCGAACTGGATTGCGAGAAGTTGTCCGAACAGCGGACCGACGCTGACGTTGGTGAAATAATCACCCTCCCGTCCAATCGCGGCACGATCGCTCGCGTAGTAACCGTGTTCGGGATGATAAAGCGCCTGCTCCATGAACCAGGCGAACGGCTGCGGACCGTCGTCTTGAATCCTTCGACGAATTAAACTCGTGAGTTCACTGTTCAACCCAAAAACGTCGAACGCCCAACGCCGAACGTCCAATGTCAGAAATGCGGCACTCTGAATTCGAGATTCGATGTTGGACGTTGAGCGTTCGGCGTTTGCTGCCTAAGTTTGCTCCCCTCGCGTGAGAAAGCCGAAATCCAGCAGTTATCTCAGTCCACCCCCGGGATATCGGTTCCGCCCACCCTGGTACACGCGCCCGGAGTTTTATGTTCCGATCACCGTAGCGGCCTTCATTCTCGGCGGTCTCGCGATCTATGTCTCGATGAATGTGGCCGACTTGAAGAACCAGGCCGCGACCTTTGATCTGAACAAGCTCGACCAGATGGAATCGGCGAGCGTAATCCTTGATCGCAACGGCAAGATCTTCGGTCAGATTTACGTCGAAAATCGCCAGACCATTCCGTACGACCAGATTCCGCGCGATCTGGTGAACGCGGTGGTCGCGGTTGAAGACGCGCGCTTCTATCAACATCACGGATACGCCCCTTTGGGAATCTTGCGTGCCTCTTTGAAAAATCTGACCGCCGGACGAGTTCGTCAGGGCGCCAGCACCATTACCCAGCAACTCGCCCGCAACAGTTTCGCGCTCAAAGGAAAAACGTATCGCCGCAAACTAGTCGAAATCTTTTTGGCTCGCCGGATTGAGGACAATTTCAACAAGCAGAAGATCATGGAGCTTTATCTGAACCGGATTTATTTCGGTGGCGGACTCTATGGAGCCGAAGCGGCGGCGCGCGGTTATTTTGGCAAGCCGGCCCGCGAAATGACGCTCGAAGAATGCGCAACGCTCGCCGGCTTAATCAAGAGTCCGAACCGGCTTTCGCCCTGGTCGGACAAGTCTGCCTCGCGCGACGCCAGAAATTATGCGCTTACTCGTATGCTCGATCAGGGATTCATCGACAATGCCAAGTGCGTCGAAGCGCAATCCCACAACCTGGTTGTGGGCAATCGGCAGAACGCCCAGGGGCAGAACTACGCAGTCGATTACATCCGCCAGCAGGTAATCAACTCAGTCGGCTGGGATCGCGCGATGAACGAAGGGTTCAAGATCCACACGACAATTGACGGCGAATTGCAAAAAGTTGCCGAGGAATCGTTACGCCGAAGTTTGGACAAAGCAGAGCAGCATCCCGGCTATGATCATCAAACCTACGCCGAGTACGCGGCGCGATTTAAACAGGCGAAATCCACCGGCACCGCGTCGGCACAGCCGGCGCCGGATTATTTGCAAGGCGCGGTCGTTGGCATCGACAATGAGACCGGCGGCATTCTGGTATTGGTTGGCGGGCGCGATTTCGAGCACAATCAGTACGATCGGGCGTTACAGGCAAAGCGCCCCGCTGGCACGGCGATGCTCCCGTTCGTTTACGCAACCGCGTTCGAGCAAGGCATGTATCCCGGATCGATGGTCGAAGATTCCCCGCTCGATAATCGCGCAGTGATGGTTGGCGGAACAACCGGAATTCTCGGCGAGTGGGGTCCGGAAAGCGCCGAAAACCGCTACGAAGGCGCGATGACCGCACGACAAGCCCTCGCGAAATCGAAGAACGGCGCAACTGTCCGAATCGGAATGGACACTGGACTCGACGACGTCTTGAAACTTTGCCGAACAGCCGGCATTCGTTCCAATCTTCGTCCATATCCGGCAACATTGCTTGGGAGTAGCGAAGTCACGCTGGCAGAGCTGACTTTGGCCTACACAATTTTCCCCAATGGCGGTTGGAGGCCGGCAGCGCCGCATATTTTGGAAAAAATCGAGGAAAAAGACGGCACCGCTTGGGTCGCCCAACGCGACGTCAAAAAGGAAACCGTGATCAAACCGGAAACGGCTTACGAAGTGCATTCGTGTTTGATGGATGCGCTTGAGACCGGGACCGGCAAAGCGGCGCGAACTGAATTCGATCTGAAAAAATTTCCAGCCGCAGGAAAGACCGGAACCGCATACGATTTTACCGACACGCTCTTCGCCGGTTACGACAGCAATGTCACCTGCGCAGTCTGGGCCGGCTTCGACAAACCCCAGAAGATTTATCGCGGCGCGTTCGGCCGCGAGCTGGCGTTGCCGGTTTGGGTCGACATCATGAACGCGGCGGCTGAGCATTTGCCACCGCAAGAAATCAAGCGCCCCGCCGGGTTGAAAGACGTTGAAATTTGTTCGCGCTCAGGATTGCTGGCCACAGACAAATGCTACGACACGGTCAAAGGTCCAACCGGTGATCCGGTGCAGAAGCGCACGACTTACACGGAGATCGCGACCGCTGCGCAGATGCCAACCGAGCCGTGCAATGTTCATGGCGAACCTCGTGCGAGAATTGTTACTGAAGCTGAAACCCAGGGAACTGAAGCGCCCCGCGCCGAGCCGGCGGCTGATCTCAGCGAGGTAAAACCGATTGCCCTTAAGGAAGCAACTCTGCTCGCTCAAAACGATCCCTACAATTCGGTGAGATCCACCGTGAAGACTGATGCGGCCAGCGCCGATCAAGTCACCGACAACGCAGCGAAGAACAGCCCTGAGGAAACAGAAAGGGCGGGCGGCGACACGCGAAACCAAAAAAGCGATAGCGCAAAGCAAGATGCCGAAAAGCCGGTGTTGCGAGCAATCCCGGTCGAACCAAAACCGGAAGAAACGCCGGTCGAAATTCGGCGTGCATTGCCGGTGGGCCCGATGGACGAAGTTGACCAGGGCGCGCTCTTGAAAGCGGTCACGCCACCGCCGGGAAACTCGGGCGACCAATAAGATGGCTGCGAACGACGCAGCTGATTTCCGGTTATGCGTCCTCAATCCCGGAGGACGCGACCTCGAACAATATTTCGACCAACCGACAACGCTCGACTCAACGACGCATCCACCGGTAAATTTTCACGGATTTGCCGCCTGCACCCGCGGGTCAGTGCATCGCGCGACAAAAGATGCAATTGAAGAGAAGCGTCCGATCCTTCTACTGCTTCGCGGCAACTTTCGCGCAACTGAACGGGCGCTGGTTGAGTGCCAGACCGCGAGACGGACGGTCGCAATCGCGTTGAAAGAGACTGGACTGCATCAGATGGCTGAGCAATTGCGTGACCGTGGAAGGCTTGCCCGATTCCTGCGAGTGGTCTCGCGCGCCGATGGCTGCCTCGCCACCACGCCGGAAGCAGCGGAGATTTTTCGACGCGTCCGACTCAAGTACGACGCGGACACTGTCGCGTTTATTCCAACTCCGTATCCGCTGGAAGAAAAGGCCTGGGATTTGGCGGTGCCGCCGAACCAGCAATCCGGCATTTTTGTCGGCACCCGCGAATGGACCGTGCCCTCACGCAATCATCTTGCCGCGCTCCTGCTGGCGCGGGAAATCTGCACTGAGAGCGGCGAGCCGGTAACGGTTTTCAATCTCAACGGACGCAAAGGCGCCAAGCTCTTGGAGGAGTTGCAATTCCCGCCCGGAAAACTGCGCGTCCACGACAAATGCGAACCATATCCAAATTATCTGCGCGAAGTCGCGAAACATAAAATCGTCCTGCAACTCGACCGCAGCCGCGTACCAGGACAGGTTGCCGGCGACACGTTGCTAGCCCGAACGATTTGCGTCGGCGGCGATGGTGCAATCGAACGCATCGCGTTCCCGAATTTTTGTGGCGAAGGCCGAACGAGCGCGCAATTGAAGACGATCGCGCTCGAGTTGCTCAAGAACACGTCGGCGCGGGCAACCGCCATTGTTGAGACGCAATGGCGCGGCGCTGAACGCATCTCGTTTCAGGCAATTCGAAAACAGTTAGCGATTTTCTTTTCGCGAATCGCGAATCATTCCTAAATAAATTTCTTCGAGCCGCTCGATCTGCTTTCGCTGGTCGAACTTTTCGGCGACCACATTCGCGCCGTTTCGGGCCAGTCGCTTGAGAAAATCCCGATCCTGGACCGCTTCAATCAAAACGCGCGACAGGGCTTCGTAGTCGCGCTCAGCAACCAGAATTCCGCTGACGCCATTCTTGATCGCTTCCGGAATTCCGCCGTGATCCGTGGCAAAAACGGGAAGTCCGGTCGCCATTGCTTCCAACATCGAATTTGGAATGCCTTCCTGATTTCCATCGCTGCCCGTTTCGCTTGGATGAAGAAAAATGTGGGACGTATAATAGACGTCCCGCAATTTTGCCGCCGGCAAAAATCCCGGCAACTTCACTCGATCGGCGATCTTGAGTTTGCGGGTAAGTTCCTTGAGCTCTGCTGACATCGGACCCTCCCCGGCAATTGTCAGGGTCGCATCCGGGTAATGGTTCAGAAACCTGGTGAAAGCATGCAAGGTTGTGGCGATCCCTTTCTTTTGAACGAGGCGGCTTGCTTGAAGAAAGTGCCACTTTCCATCGGACGGAAATTCGCGCTCACGAAATGAGAATTCCTGCAACGGAATTCCAGTCCGCACCACGTCGATCTTATTTTTGTCGCAGCCAAGTTCCACCACGGCGCGCTGCAATGAAGCCGAGCGGACAAAAACTCGCGTCACCATCCTGAGCATTTCGCTGGTCGCTTTTCGGTAGGCCGGCTTGTCCATGTCGACCAGAACGTCCGCGCCGTGAAACGAAACCACTCTCGGCTTCGGGAATTTCCGAATGAGCGGCAAAAGGTGAACCGCGATGTGGCCAAAAAAAATGTGCAGAAGCTGCGCATTTTCCCGGCCCAAAACTGCAGTGATCGCCTCGACTTCCGGTGCCGACAGCTGCCACGGCTTGTTGCAAATCTGTCGAGACCAGAAGCGGCGCAGAAAATGGGTGGAGGGTTTTTCGATGATATCGATCTTTTCAAAGGGAAACTTTTCCGGATTCTCGCGCTTTTGGGCGATGACAACCGGCCGAACACACCGAAGGCCGGTGATTTGGCGGTAGATGTGCAACATCTCCGGCTTGAGAAAGGTCGCGCAGTAAAGAGCGACAACAGGGCGTGGGTCAGGCGAATCGTTCAATGTTTGGAATCAAACTCGCCGCAGGACGAGCCCGTCCGCAACAATCAAACGGCGAACATCAGAAGTTAATTGTGAGCAGCTTGAACCCCTTCCACTTTCCAGTGTCGGGATCGAGAAAAACATTGTCCTCGGCGCGACCGTAAACTGCGGGCGCTTTCGGATTCAACAATTGCAACGGATTTCCGCCGCGAGCTGCGCGCGCGAGGCTGCCTTCGGTGTTTTCCCGGCGCAACGGAGGCGCTGTTTGAGACGGACGAGGTTTGCCGGTCGTCTTCGCAGTAAATGTTTTCTTGTGCGGCTGCGGGGATTGGGCGAAGACAAAGCCCGCGACGGCCATTAAAACCCCAAGCAGCACGAGCTTTTTCATCACTGTTTCTCCGGTTAAGGTCGGTTCTTGCCGGTTAGACTCCTCCGGCGCAGTATTGTCAAGATAAATGGATTATCTGGAGAAAGCCAGGCGCGTTTTGGACCTCGAGATTGGCGAGCTGCACCGGCTGCGTCAGCGGCTCGGGGACGACTTTTCACAAGCGGTCTCTCTTATCAAAGACGCGGTCGACGCGCGCGGCAAAGTAGTTGTACTTGGCGTCGGAAAATCCGGCCACATCGGGAGCAAGATCGCCTCCACTTTGACCAGCACCGGTTCGCCGGCAGTCGTGCTCGACTCCTTGAATGCGCTGCACGGCGATCTCGGAGTGGTCGCGGATGGCGACGTTATTCTTGCTCTCAGCGCGAGCGGCGAGACTGAAGAGCTGGTGCGCATTTTGCCGGCGATTGCCCGGTTTCAGGTAAAAATCATCGCAATGTGCGGCGATGCGGATTCCACCCTCGCGAAAAACGCCCATGTCGTTCTCGATGTGAATGTCGAACAGGAAGCGTGTCCGTTGAATTTGGCGCCGACCTCGAGCACGACCGCTATGCTGGTGCTGGGCGACGCGCTGGCAATGGTCTTACTGGAAGCGCGAGGCTTCGACAAAGAGGACTTCGCTAAGTTTCATCCGGGCGGAAAAATTGGCCGCAGTTTGCTAATTCCAGTACATCAAATCATGAGGCCGCAAACCATGATGGCGATAGCATCACCTGATGTGCTGGTTCGCGACGTACTGAAAGCGATGACCGCCGTGCGGGCAGGCGCTGCGGTTGTCACGGATCGTAATGGGAAACTGACAGGAATCTTCACCCACGGTGATTTTGTCCGACATTTTCAAACCGACTCAAAAGTCGGCGAGCGCGTTGTATCCGACTTAATGACGCTCAACCCCGTCACGATTCACAGAAACAAGCTTGCCGTCGAAGTTCTCAACTTGCTCGAGCGTCATCGGATCGATGATCTCGTTGTCGTAGACGACGATCACAAGCCGGTCGGCATCGTCGATGCACAGGACCTTACCCGCTTGAAGTTGCTCTAAAGACGTTGAGGTGTTGAGCCATTGAGAAGAGCTTGACGCCGCACCGATTCAACTCAACTTCTCAACCTCTCAATCTCTTTATGGCCGCAGCCGCTAACGACCTTCGCCGGGGAATGGCAATCAAGTACAACGGCAACACCGCGATTGTGCTCGAAGTGCATCATCGCACTCCGGGAAACCTGCGCGCGTTCGTTCAGGCCATCATTCGCTACATCAATACCGGCAAGAGCGCTGACGTCCGCTTTGGTTCAACCGACAAAGTGGAGCTGGTCGACATTGAACGGAAACAACTCGAGTTCAGTTACAAAGACCACAACGGTTATCATTTCATGGATCCCGAGACCTACGACACGATTACGTTGCAGGACAATTTGATCGGCGATGCGAAAGATTATCTGGTCGAAAACACGCCTATTCAGGTCCTTTACGCAGAGGGTAAACCAGTCCAGATCGAAATGCCGGCATCGGTCAGCTTGAAAATTATCGAATCGGCGGAAGGTCTTCGCGGGGACACCGCCAGCAATGTGACCAAACGGGCCAAGCTAGAGACCGGCAAAACGATCAACGTCCCGCTCTTCATCAAGGAAGGCGAAACCATCAAGATCGACACCCGCACCGGCTCCTACATGGGCCGCGCCTAGGGCTCTTCCTCTTTCACCTAGTCTTAATCTCCAACCTTGCGTCGAAGATTCCCCCGGATGACAACCCAAGACGATTTGCGATAGGATCGCACTCATGAATCGCAAAGCGGGAATGGTTCGCGGCCGGAAGATGTCCCGCGGCGTGAAAGTCGCGCCTTACGTTGTTCCGACGACGCGGCGCGCGCCGACGCCGAGCACCTACTTGGTGCCGACCCGCTGGGTGAAATTCGTCTTCGGCGTTTTTCTGCTGCCGATCTGCGCGATCCTGACCCAAACGTTTTTCACGGCATTCGCGCGCGCTACTGTTACTCAACATCTCTGGGCCGCCGAACCGTTCTGGTTTTTTTCATTGGGCGCAGTCCTCTGGCTGATCGCTTTCATCGGGTTGCCACGGCCGATTCTTCTTTACGTTTTCGGTCATGAGCTGACGCATGCGGTTTGGGTTTGGTTAATGGGCGGCCGGGTCAGCCGTTTTCGCGTCGGACGCGACGGCGGGCACATTGTCACCAACCGAACGAATTTCTGGATCGCGCTTGCGCCGTATTTTTTCCCGTTCTACAGCATTCTCGCCATCGCGGTCTACGGGGTGCTTAGCATTTTCTATAACATGCAGCCGTACGGCAGAGTCCTTTACGCCGTCATTGGCGTCACCTGGGCGTTCCATTTCACGTTCACCTGCTGGATGATCCCGAAGAACCAGACCGATCTCCGCGACCACGGAACATTTTTTTCGCTCATCGTGATCTACCTGATGAACCTCGTTCTCCTGTCGGTGTTGCTGATCATCGCTTCGCCTCACATCACGTTCGTAAACTTTGGAGCGGATCTCGCAAAAAATCTGGCCAGCTTCTCACACTGGGTCGGTGATTTGGCTGAGCGATTCGCTCAGGGCGCGCACCATTAATTCGCCACGACCGCGAACGGCAGAGTTGACATCGCGTCTGCGACGTGGATCTGCCGATTTTGAATTGGCACCTCCCGGCCCGTAAAAATTTCCCGCCCGCTTTCGGTCGCCAGGGCTTCAGGCAGCTCGACTGCAGTGTCTTGCCAGCGCTCGCCGATTGGCGGAAAACCGAGGCGCGATGACAGTCGCGGCGCCATCACCACAATCCATTTCTTATCGAGCTGTCGCGCAAATGCGATGCAACAGTCTGCAAACGTTCCGGTCATGCGCAGCGACAGATAGCTTCCACGCTGGAAAAGATCTATATGTTCGGCGCGGAGACGTAGAGCGCGTTGCGATAGAAACATCTTGATGCGGCTATCCGGCCAGTTCTGCAAAAGTTGCTCCGGCGTTTTACTCGACAAACAAGAAAGCATTTCAGCCCGCGATTTGTAATCGACCGTTCGACGATTATCTGGATCGACCAGCGAGAAATTCCAAATCTCGGTCCCTTGATAAATATCGGGTACTCCAGGTGAAGTCAGCTTCAGCAAAGTCTGTGCAAGCGAGTTGATCGCTCCGAGCCGCGCAATTTCCTCCGCGACCGGCAGAAACAGCGGCAGAAATCTGTTCTTCGGCGTCGGATCCAGAATCCGGGCGACGAAATCGCGCGTTGCGGCGAGCCATGGTTCGTTAGGCCGGATCCAACTCGTGTTCAGCTTGGCTTCGTTCAACGCCTTGGTCATGTAATTCTGGATCCGTTCGGTGTATTCCGGACCAACGTCTCGCTGCGGCGCGCCATCAGACCCGACCGGCCAGGTGCCGAGCAAGGTTTGATACAACAAGTATTCCTCGTTCGCATCGGGCGCTTCCGATTCGTCGACGTCCTTTTTCCAGCGCCGATTTGCCGACCGCCATTTGGGCAATGAACGACGCCAAGTCTCGGCAATTTCAGAGATCGCGAGCATTCGAGCGCGAACATCCTCGCTTCTTTTTGTGTCGTGCGTGGAGGTGGCAAGCAACGTCGCCGCCCAGTTTCGATGTCGATCCAGGTTTCGCTCGTGAAACGCTTCAACCGAGATGCCAAATTGCTGCGGTTCACCGCCGACTTCGTTGAGCGCGGCCAGGCGATTGTAAATGTAGAAGACGGTGTCCTCGACGCCCTTTGCCATGATCGGTCCGGTGAACTGTTGAAACTTCAGGACGAAACGCGCGTGTTCTTCGCGCGCTTGCGCATCCAGGTTTTCCGGAAAACGAAAGAGCAGAATGTCGCGTACAAAATTGAAGATCGACTCTTCGATCGCCGGGTTACGCCGCTTGGCCGCAGCGATCGCACGCTCAATTACTTGCCGATCCTCTTCACTGACCGGCTGGCCGGGAGCGAGATAGGTTCGGTAAACTGGAAAACACGCGATTGTCTCTCGCACGGCCCGGGCGAGCGCTTCGAAGGTGAAATCGCGGTACCAGCGATTTTTTTCCGAAAGACGGTCAAGGAGGTTGCCCAGCACTTCGACTTCGTTCGCGAGCGCAATCCGCATCACCAGACGTTTCTTGGCATAAACGAGATGGCCGAAATGCATCGTGTGGCCGATGAAACGGTGAAACGTTTTAGTAATTGTGGCTTCGGCCGAACCATCGACCAAAACGCCAGCCAGCTGATTCGTAAAGTCGTAGCCAGTCGTTCCATGCACCGGCCAGTCGGCGCGCAACCTTTCCGCGCCGGTGAGAATTTTTTCGACGACCATGTAAACGGCGCGACCGTCTTTGGGAAGCGTGATGCCGAGCGCTTTGGCGCTGCGCCGTTGAAGTTTGTCCAAATACTCTTTGGGCAAATACAAACCGTCCGGATGATCGATCCGCAAACCGGTCACCGCTCCCGTGCGCGCGAGATCGAGGACCAAATGGTGAGCAGCCTCGAACACTTCAGGCAATTCCATCCGAATCGCGGCCAGGTCGTTCACATCGAAAAACCGGCGATAATTGATTTCTTCGGCAGCGACCCGCCAGAAAGCGAGCCGATAAGACTGCGCGTTAAGCAGCTCGTCGAGTTTATCGAAGCTGCGCGAATCGCCAGGGCGCCCGTTGATTTCTCCCAGCGCTTTTTCGATCGCGCGCTGCACCTGGGGCGCTTCCTGACAACGCCACTCGAGACGACGTTTCACAATTTCCTTTTCACGCGCGCGCTCGGCAATCTTTTCGGGGTCGGTTTCGGTCCGTCGCGGCAAATATTCGAGTGCGGTCAGAATGCTTTGGAATTCCGCGTAAAATGGCTCGTCTTTGTATTCGGCCAGATTTTCCAGAGCCAATTCGAGCACGTATCGATAAGTCCCCGGCGCAATTGGCAGTTGCTGATTTCGATATTCGAGAAAGAACGCCCCTTCTTCGAAATGGACTTTGAATTCGCCGCGTTCGAGAACGCGCCCGTACTGGTCGCCTAGAATTGGGAGGAGAACTTTCTCCTGAAGGTCCGCTTTCAGCGGATGCCAATCGATGTCGAAGTAGGGCGCATACATCGAGCTGGGCCCGTTTTCGAGCACGTCCATCCACCATTTGTTCCCCGGTTGCATAACGCCCATGTGATTCGGAACAAAATCGAGGATCTGACCCATGCCGTGGGCGCTTAACTCCGCGACAAAGGAATCGTATTCTTCGCGTGAACCAATCGCCGCGTTCAACTGGTTATGATCGGTGATGTCATAACCGTGCATGCTCTCCGGGCTCGCCTGGAAATATGGCGATGCATAGACGTCACTGACGCCGAGTTCGTGAAGGTATGGAACAATCTCGCGCGCCTGCGCAAACGTGAACCACCGGTTGAATTGCAACCGATAGGTGCAAACTGGAATTCGTGGATGCTCCATTTTCATGGACCACAGCAAACGTCGAACGTCGAACGCTGAACGTCCAACGCCGATTACAGTCTCTGAATTCGATGTTCAGAGTTCGATGTTGGACGTTCGAAGTTTTTTTACATTCTCTCGGGAACTTTGATGCCTAACAAATCGAGCCCGCGCTCCAACACGCGACCGGTCAGATCGCACAAGGCGAGACGCGAGCTGCGCGCCGGCTCCTCCGATTTCAATACCGGACATGCTTCGTAGAAACCGTGGAAGCTGTTCGCCAGCTCGAACAGATAGTTCGCCAGAAAGTTCGGTCGGAAATCGTTCAACACTAGAGGAACGACCTCAGCGAACTGACACAAACGTTTGGCCAGATCGATCTCTGCGACTTCCGCCAACTCCAGGCTCGTTAAACTCGACAGCTTAAAGCCGTCGAGTTTGTCTCCGGCCTTGCGAAAGATAGAGCGTATCCTGACGTATGCGTTTTGCAGATAGGGCGCGGTGTTGCCTTGAAGCGCCAGCATTTTGTCCCACGAAAACACGTAATCAGTCATCCGATATTGCGAGAGGTCGGCATATTTGACCGCGCCGATGCCGATAACCCGCGCGATGTTGGTTTTCTCCTCTTCGCTCAAGTCGGGATTTTTTTCGTCGATGATTTTTCGGGCACGATTGCATGCCTCTTCAAGCACCTGCCGCAGCGGCACGTTCTCGCCCGAGCGCGTTTTCATTAGTTTCCGGTCTTCCCCGAGAACATTTCCAAACGGGATGTGTTTCAAGTCGGCCTGGTAGCCTTCGCGCCGCGCGATCTCGAAGATTTGCTTGAAGTGCAGCGTCTGTGGCGCGCCAACCACGTACCAAAGCGTGTCGCGCTTCAATTCGTTGATTCGATACTCGACCGTGGCGATGTCACTAGTCGCATAATTGAATCCGCCGTCGCTTTTTCGAATGATGCATGGCTTGTCCGCCAGCTCAGGCACGTCCGGAAAGAAAACGACAACCGCGCCTTCACTTATCTCTGCGATCTTTGATTTTAGAAGGCGGTCAACCACTCCCGGCAGCCGAGCGTTATAAAAACTTTCACCGCACTGGATGTCATAGTGAACGTCGAGCAACTCATAGACGTGCTCGAAGTCCTGCATCGAGAGCGCGACGCATTCATTCCAGATATCGAGGTTTTCCTTGTCGCCGGACTGAAGCTTGACCAGTTCCCGCCGGCACGCTTCGCGCACCGCGGGATCCGATGTCGATCTCGCGTTTGCTTCCTTGTAAATCCGAACGATCTCCGCCAGTGGTTCACGTTCCAGTGCATCGCGATCCAGCAAGTTTTTCCAACCCCAGATCACCATCCCAAACTGGGTGCCCCAATCGCCAATGTGATTGTCGCGGACCACATCGTGTCCAAGAAACGATGCGATTCGCGCCAGCGCATCACCGAGCGCCGTGCTTCGAATGTGCCCAACATGCATCGGTTTGGCCACATTCGGTGAGCCGAAATCGATCACGATTTTTTTGGGTGAGACCGATTTGACGACGCCGAGGCGCTCATCCGCGAACAGCTGGCCAGTCGCTTTCCCAATCGCATCGCTGCGCAATTTGAAATTAATAAAACCGGCGCCAGCAACTGATGGCCGTTCCGATAAGTCAGCGACATCGAGCGACTTCAGGATTTCTTCGGCTACAGCCCGCGGATTTTCGCTGCGTTGTTTGCCGAGAAGGAGTGCAGCGTTCGTTTGATAATCGCCGAAGCGCGGATCGGTCGCCTGCGTTAGCTCGCCAGCACCCGGAAAGCCGGCTTTCGCCAAAGCTTCAGCCAACCTCTTGGCGAGCAGTGATTGGAACGTTTCCATTCGAAGGAATTGTAGCGGCGCTCTATAAGCGCCGAAACTAATTACATCGGCGGTCGAAAAGGCCAGTCCGGCTCGGACCCGCCGCTACAATCATTTTTGTCCCGAGCTTTGGAAGATCGACAAGATCTCGTCGGTCGCTTTTGCGTTGGCCAGTTTATCACGCGTGCCGCGGTCGTTCAGAAACTTGGCGATTGATGCAAGGGTGCGGAGATGGGTCTGGAACTGGTTTTTCGGAACGATAAACAGCACCACAAATTTCACCGGCGCATTATCGAGCGCGTCGAACTCGATGCCGTTGGTCGATCTCCCAAACGCCGCGACCACATTGTCGATCCGATCGGAGGAGCAGTGCGGGATTGCGATCCCGAAACCGATTCCGGTGCTCATTGTTTCCTCACGCTGCTTGAGCGAACCGAGAATGCTGTCCCGGTCTTCCGCTTTAATCTTGCCCAGACTGACCAGCAAATCGATCAGTTCGACGATGGCCGGCCAACGCTCTGTGGCCTTCATCTCGGGGATGATTTGCTCGGCCGAAAGTAAATTGCCCAACGACATGCGAATTCGCGATTCGGGAGCGCAAGCTTACCGGGGTCGGTTGCGTTGACAAGCGCATTTCAGGCTCACAAATCGCGGATTTTATAATTCAATCGCCGGGAAAGCAGCCAGCGGACGCCAAACATGTCCATGGTGGCTCGAGCGGCGCGACTGCCAAAGCCGTACTTGGTTTGACCGAACCGCCGGGGCCGGTGGTTTACTGGAATTTCGATCAATCGATAGCCCGCGCCGCGAACCAGTGCCGGAATGAATCGGTGCATTCCCTTGAACGGGACGAGTGCGTCCGCGCATTCGCGTCGCATCGCCTTCAATGTGCAGCCGGTGTCACGCACATAATCTTTGGTGAACCGGCTTCGAACGAAGTTTGCAATCCGGCTGGTCAGGCGCTTTGACAGTGTGTCTTTGCGCTGCGCGCGATAACCGCAAACCAAATCGGCTCCGCGCGAGATTTCGGCGAGCAGGCGCGTAATGTCGGCGGGATCGTTTTGCAGATCGCTGTCGATCATGACTATCGTCCGGCCGCGCGCGGCCTTGATTCCGGCATAAAGCGCGGCGCTTTGGCCGGTATTTTTTTCAAATCGCAGGATGCGAACATTCGGCGCTCGTTCGATTTTGTCGGCGCTGTGATCGGTCGAGCCGTCATCGACAAAAATGATTTCATGGTCCAATCCGCCCAGCGCTGCGCGGAGCTCCGATTGCAGGATGGGCAAGCTCTCCTGCTCATTGAACACGGGAACGACCAGGGAAACCATGGGGGCTGGAGTGGATTCGGTCATAATGGCAGCGTTCGGTAATGCCGGCAGAGAAAAACCTGCCAGTAACGCACGTGCTCGCCAAAGCGCCGCAGCTCAATCGTCCCGACTGCCTCCGTTGACTCGAAAGCCGCACGAATATTGTGCGGCGGGTTCTTGCCGTAATTCCGAATCAGCAATGCGCTGCGTCCTACAAAGGGGTTCACTCCTTTTTGCTCGGTAAACGTGTCCTCGGAGGGTTGGCTTGGCTTTACCGGCGCATCGACGAACTGATCATAGCGCGGCCAAAACGAAAACTGGTTCACCAGATCCTGCGATTCAACCAGGTAGACCGGCGGATGTCCCGGTCCTTCGACGCGTTTGTCTTTCAGATAAAACGAAATCTCCGATGCTCGATGACGTTCGTCCGCGATCAGGAATAATTTTTCACCCAGCTTCAATTCGAGATCGTTACGGATGCGCTCGACTTCCGCGGTCATTATTTTCCAGCCACGCAGGCGGTCGCTTGGATCGCTCCGGAAGAAACGAATGCCGGCGCTGCGAAGCAAATCCGAATCCATCGAGAACAGACTGATGGCGAAACCGAGAAGGATCGCTGCGGTGCCGAAGATTCTGACGCCACGGTTTTCAAGCCGCTCCTGCCAGTAATAAACCGCGAGCAAGCCAAAGCTGATAAACGAAACCGCATCCCAGTTCGGCGTCGCGACATGATTAATTGAAAGCAGGAAATAAAAAACAAACACGGGCACTCCGAACCAGAAAAGAAACAGCACCTTGAATTGGTGATTCACCCGCCGCCAACTCCCGACGACTGCCAAAACCACGGCGGCAAAAAGGAGAGGCGAATAAAAAAGGAAATGTTCGCCGAAAAATTTTAGAGGTTCGAGCGGACGAAAGTGGACGTCTTCGGCCAGATTACCGCGAGTGCGCAAGTGCGTAAGCGTGATCCAGGCGTGTTGCGCGTTCCAAATGATCGGCGGGAGCATGCAGACGATGAAGATTCCGAAAAGCCAATAGAATCCAGGCCTTTTGAATTCCTGTCGCAATCGCGGCGCGAACGCGAGCACGAGCAAAACACACACGACTTCAAACGCGTTAGTAAACCGGCCAAGAAATCCCAGGCCAATCAGCAAACCCGTCAATGGCCAGTAAAACGAAAAGCGCGGGCTTTTTTCCACCGCGAGCCAGAAGGCGAACATCGCCGCTGTCCAAAAGAAAATCGACAATGCGTCCGTAGTCATGACGAACGCGCCGATGGAGAAAATCGGAGTGACGTTGAGCGCGATCGCCGCCCAAAGTCCGACGTTTTCGTTAAATAAACGGCGCCCGAAATAAAAAAGAAGCAGGCTCGTCCCCGCGGCGAGGATCGGGCTCCAAAAACGGACGCCAAATTCTGTCGGTCCAAAAATTGCCGTGCTTGCGCGGATCGCGAACGCAATGCCAGGACCTTTGCTGAAATAACCGGGGGCGAGCCGCTCCGACCACATCCAGTAATGCGCCTCGTCGAATTCGAGGTCGGTGGAACCCAGCATCGACAATCGCACTAAAGTAAGCGCGATGATGAACAACCAGACTGCCCGCGCCTTGTTCATTCTCCCGGATTAACGATCAAAGTCGGATGGCGCGCAAAAACTTGCGGCGCCCATTTCGGAGCCAGCCACCGCCAGAATAATTCCAGCACTGCCAGGATGAAAAATGTTTCGCCGGCGGCCAGGACAACGGTGCCAATCACATCGCTCGGCCAGTGCGCCCCCAGATAAACCCGCGAATAACCGACGAGCGCGGCAAAGATCCAGTAGAGCCACCCGCGCTTGTAAAACAGGGTCAAACAAATCGCCGCGATCGTGTTATTCACCATGTGACCTGACGGAAAAGAAGGATCGCCCCGGCGTTTGTCAGATTCATCGGAACGCCGCACCACCGGTTTCTTGAAGATCGACATAAATTCGGGCCGGCCTTTCTCCAGCCTGACCATCCGGACCGAATCGACGTGCTTTGGCCGCTTGCGATTGATTGCCGATTTCAGGGTGTTGGTGACCGGCTCGGCAATTACGATCGCGACCAGTAGGCAACAAATGCAGGCGCGCGTTTTGAACCCGCCAAACACCAGCACGGCAAAGATGATCACGACCAGCAACGGCTTCCAGAGGTCGGCGTCGCTGATCGCGGCCATGAACAAATCCAGCACAGAATTCGTCCATCGATCATTGATAAGATGAAATAGAGATTGATCCATCTGTTCTGACCTCAAGTTGGAGACCAGTCTTTTCAGGTTTGTTATTTCCAGTGAGAATGATCAATGACGAATGTCGAATGTCTAATGACGAAGGAATGACCGAAATTCTATGACACTATGAAATCCTGGCTCTTCCCCAGTCATTTGAGCATTCGTGCTTCATTCGTCATTCGTCATTCGTGCTTCGTCATTTTTTCTACTCTTGCTCTCGCTCTGGTTCAATTGACCGCCGCGCCACCGCCAACCGCTCAGGAGATTCTCGAATCAGTCCGCATGCTTGAAACGCGCCAACAGCTCGATCTCGACGGTGAGCTTCGCCAGAACGACACAGTCGTGCCATTCCATATCAACCAAAACGGACCGCTGATTCGCTATTCGTTCACCGACCCGGACGAAGTGTTGCAGCTCCGGCTCGGCGAGAACGGCTCGCGACTCGACCTCGTGACCGACGACGGCGCCGAGAAGTTTCCGCCTGAAAAGCTGGACGAAAAAATTCGCGGCACCGGAGTTACTTACGAAGATCTCGCGCTCAAATTCATTTACTGGCCGGGCGGACGAGTGTTCGGCGACGAGACCGTTCATGCGCGCAGTTGCTGGAAACTGCAGCTGACTGCGCCGTCGCGCGATTCGCAATACGCGAACGTTTTTCTGTGGGTGGACAAGAAGACCGGCGCGCTGATGCGCATGGAAGGCTACGACGTGAACGGCAAACTCGTGAAACGCTTCGAGGTCGTTTCGACCCAAAAGATCGACAATCGCTGGTTTTTAAAACAAATGCGCATCGAAGAAGTGCAGCCCGGCACTAACAAAGTGGAATCGCGCACTTATCTTGAGATCAAGAAGTAATCATTTGTCGTCCCGCGCGGCTTTCACGATTGCGGCAAAGCTACGCGGATCGAGGCTGGCGCCGCCGACCAGCGCGCCGTCGATGTCGGGCTGCGTCATTAACTCCCGCGAATTCTCCGGTTTGACGCTGCCACCGTATTGAATTCGGATCCGGTCGGCCGTCGCTTCATCGGACATTTCGCGCAGGGTGTGGCGAATGAAAGCGTGCGCTTCCTGCGCCTGGTCCGGTGTCGCGTTGCGGCCCGTCCCGATCGCCCACACCGGCTCATATGCGACCACCGTTTCCTGAAGTTCTTTTTCGCCGAGGTCTTTCAAACTTCCCCGAAGCTGGATCGACAAAATCTTTTGCACGTTGCCTTTGTCGCGCTGTTCGAGCGTTTCGCCAACGCAAACAATCGGCCGTAGCGTCGCTTCGTGAGCTGCGCGAACTTTCTTGTTCACAATCTCATCACTTTCGCCGAACAAACGCCGCCGTTCGCTGTGACCGAGAATGACATAGTGCACGAACAAATCGCGGAGTAACGCCGCGCTGATCTCCCCGGTGAACGCGCCGTTGCGCTCCCAGTGCATGTTTTGCGCGCCGACCTTGATGCTCTGCGCTTTGTTCTCCAGCAATTCGGTGACCTTCGCGAGGGCGGTAAACGGTGGGACGATCACAATCTCAACGTCTCGAATGTCGGCAGCATCGAGCAAAAACGATTCGATGAACCGCGCCGATTCACCGAGCGTCATATTCATCTTCCAATTCGCAGCCACGATTTTCTTACGCATATTTTCTTAGACAGGATTAACAGGATTGGCTCGATTATTCAGACAGGACTAACCAGCAGTATTCTTTAATCCAGACAATCGTTTAAATCCTGTCTAGTTCTTATCAGTTAGCGCGGCGACTCCGGGAAGTTCTTTGCCTTCCAGCAGTTCAAGCGACGCGCCTCCGCCGGTTGAAATAAAAGTCATCTTATCGGCGAGTCCGGCTTGTTTCACGGCGGTGACGGAATCGCCGCCGCCAATAATTGTCGTCGCGTCAGAGTTCGCCAGCGCTTCGGCGATCGCAATCGTGCCCTCGGCGAAATCCGGAATCTCGAAAATCCCAACCGGCCCGTTCCACAAAATCGTTTTCGCTTTCGCGATCTCCTCCTGGAACAACGCAATCGTCGCCTTGCCGATGTCGACTGCCTGCCAGCCGTTGGTGATCCCACTCTCCTGAGAAAGCCGGCTCGTATTTCTTTTTTTCGCCCCCGGCTTGATTTCCTGCGTTTCGACAACGTCAATCGGGAGCAGGAACTTTACGCCGAGCTTCCTGGCAAGGTCGACAAGTTCGCTGGCGAGACCGGTCTTGTCGGCTTCAACGCGGCTCGCGCCAATTGAAATCCCTTCCGCCTTGAAAAAAGTGTTCGCCATCGCGCCGCCAATCAGAATTGCATCCGCCTTTTGCATCAGCGCTTTAAGCACATCGATTTTGTCCGAAACTTTCGAGCCGCCCATGATAACAACGAACGGCTTGGCCGGCTTATCGAGCTCCTCGTGGAGATATTTCAATTCCTTCTCCATCAAAAAACCCATCACGCGCAATTCCATGAACATGGCGATGCCAGCAGTCGAAGCGTGGGCGCGATGCGCCGCGCCGAACGCATCGTTCACATAAATCTCACCCAACTCAGCCAGAGCATGTGCGAATTTCGGGTCGTTCGCTTCTTCCTCGGGTTGAAACCGAAGATTCTCCAGCATCGCGACGTCGCCGTCGTGCATTGCCGCCACGATTTTCTGAGGCACGTCGCCGATTGTGTCGTGGCTGAAGATCACCGGTTGATCGATCAGGGTATGTAAATGGTCGGCCACCGGGCGAAGCGAGTATTTCGGTACGCGTTTGCCTTTCGGCCGGCCAAAGTGCGACATCAAAATCGTTTTCGCCTTGTGCTCGCGTAGATAATTGATGGTCGGCAACGCCTCGCGAATTCGTGTGTCATCCGTGATTTCGACGCGATCGCCGTCCTCTTTGATCGGCACGTTAAAATCAACGCGCACCAGCACGCGTTTCCCGCGAACATCGACATCTCGCAGCGTGAGCTTCGCCATTGCTGAGCGTAATCGTATTTCGGCTAACAGGTGGACTCGTTCCTACTTCGCCAGCATTTCCATCATGTCGACGCACCGATTGCTATAGCCCCACTCGTTGTCGTACCAGCCGACGACTTTCACGAATCGATTGCCCAGCATGATGGTTAGTTTGCTGTCGAAGATACACGAGTGTGGATTTTCGATGATGTCGTGCGATACCAGCGGCTCGTCGCTGTACTCCAGCACCCCTTTGTAACTCTTGTCGCCGGCGGCTTCTTTGAACGCCGCATTGATCGCATCCACCGTCGCATCTTTCTCGAGCACGGCGCTGAAATCGGTGACCGAACCGTCCGGGGTCGGCACGCGAAAAGCGCCGCCGTTCAGTTTTCCTTTCAACGTCGGAATCACTTCCCCGATCGCCTTTGCCGCGCCGGTGCTCGACGGGATGATGCTCACCGCTGCCGCGCGGGCACGACGCAGGTCTTCGTGCGGAAGATCCAGGATGCGCTGGTCGTTGGTATAACTGTGAATCGTGCTCATGAATCCGTGCGCGATGCCGAATTTGTCGTTCAACACTTTGGCCAGCGGAGCGAGGCAGTTAGTCGTGCAGCTCGCATTAGAAACGATGGTGTGTTTCTCCGGATCGTAAACGTCGTCGTTGATTCCGATGCAAATGGTGGCGTCGGGATTCTTGGCCGGCGCTGAGATCAAGACGCGCTTCGCGCCGCCTTTGCTGATGTGCAGGTCGGCTTTATCCCGTGCGGTGAAAAATCCGGTCGATTCCAGTACCACGTCGACACCTAACTTCTTCCACGGCAGGTTTCCGGGGTCGCGTTCCTTGAAGATCTTAATTTTGTGGCCGCGGACGATAATGTTCTCGTCGTCGTGGCCGATTTCGCCATTGAATTTTCCGTGGACGGAGTCCCACTTTAGAAGATGGGCTAGCGTCTTGGTCTCAGTGATATCGTTAATTGCCTGGACGCGTTCCACCTGCCCTTGCGTCATTGCGCGAAGGACATTGCGTCCGATGCGCCCGAAGCCGTTGATTGCGTAATTAGCCATAGATAGATTTCCGAATTGTGGTTTATCGATTGCTGAGATTCGTCAGCAATCAGGGAGGGCGGAAAAGTAGAATGGGCAACTCGATGAAGCAATGGAGAAGTATCGCTGTCGCTTTGTTAGTTTTGTGCGTGCAATCCACGCCGGCCGACACCCGCGATTCTTCACCGATGAAGCGAATCCTCGTCCTAGGCGACAGTTTGTCCGAAGGGTTTGGACTCCGCTCGAGTCAGGCATGGCCGGCGCTGGTCACAGGAAAGCTGCGCGCCACCGGGTTAACCAATTTCGAAATCACAAATGCCAGCCAAAATGGTGGCACGACTGCCGGCGGATTGGAGCGGCTTCCCGCTCATCTCAAACACAAGGCCGACATCTTCATCGTCGAGCTCGGGATCAACGACGCGTTTCTCGGTGTGCCGATCGCCACGATTGGAAACAATCTCCAGACGATTATCGACCAGGTAAAAGCGCGCAATCCGAACGTCCGTGTGATAATCGCCGGCATGCAGGTGCCAAACTACGGCGAGGACAATTATGTTTCTGCGTTCGCGCAGATTTACGCCGACCTCGCCGCGAAAAATGACGCCGTACTGATTCCTTACTTGCTCGAAGGCGTCGGCGGCGATCCTGCATTGAACCAACCGGACCACGTACACCCGAACGCCGCCGGTCAGAGAATTCTCGCTGATAATGTTTGGCAGGTTCTGGAGCCAATCGCGCGCAAAGTTGCAACCGAAGACAGCCCGGCGCGCGTTCAATAGTTGATGGACCCAGCACGCCCAAACGAGCCCGAACCAAGCGATCCTTTTAATCCGGAACGGGCCGATCACGCTGTCGTTGAAACGATCGAGATTGCGACCGAAGGCGAGGATTGCGATGCATGCGTGCGTAAGCTGCGCCCGGTATTGATGAAAATTCCCGGGGTGCTCGACGTCGTTGTCGATCTTCCCGACGAACGGGTCGTCGTGAAATTCGATGCGCGCAAAGTTCATCCGCCTGACTTGCATGACGCGATACTGAAGAGCGGCTACAAACCTGCGCCCGTGGCGGATAGGTAGTGGCGATTGACCTCAATCGCCATGGCGGTTCGGTGAACCGCCGCTACCAGTCGCCGGTTGCTGCTGGGTCAGGCAGTGGAACGTGCCAAGGCCCCAGATCAGTTCGCGGCAATCGATTCCGACCACACGGCGATCAGGAAAACAATCCTGCAAGATCGACAATGCCATCTTGTCAGCAGGATCGGAGAACGTCGGAACGAGCACTACTTTGTTCGCTATGTAGAAGTTCGCGTAGCTCGCGGGCATTCGCATTCCTTCGCGGACAATCTTTTGCGGCATCGGTAGAACCTCGACGTCCAGTTTGCACCCGCCAACTTTCATCTCCCGCAGGCGCCCAAGATTTTCCTGGAGCGGTTTGTAATTCGCGTCGTCGGAATTCTCCTCAACGACGGTGACCACTCTCGTTTCGGCAACAAAACGCGCGAGATCGTCGATGTGACCGTCGGTGTCGTCGCCTTCGATTCCGTCCCCAAGCCAGAGGATTTCCCTAACGCCCAAAAAATTGCGCAGACGCTTCTCGATTTCTTCGCGCGATAAGTTGGGATTCCGGTTCTTGTTTAGAAGGCACGATTCGCTGGTGAGCAGCGCTCCCGCTCCATTCACTTCGATCGACCCGCCTTCCAAAATCATTTTCGGATAAAAAACCGGAACTTTCAGGAGCTCGGCGATGCGGGTCGGCACAATTTCGTCGAGATCGAACGGCGGATATTTGTTCCCCCAGGCGTTGTAATCCCAGTCGACGATCGCGAGTTTTGGATCGGCGTCGCGGGTCAAAAAAATCGGGCCGTGATCGCGGCACCACGGTTCGTTCGTGGGGATCTCAAAATAAGTAATGCATTCCTGGTGCGGCAGTGAATCGAGCACGGCGCGGGCTTCGGCCTCGTGGGCACCGTTAATGACATTAATGCAAACCGGCTCTGAGCCGGATTGGCCGTTACCAATCAGCGCGGCGACCATTTCCCGCAGTGTCGGCAGAACGCGATCGAACGAATCTGGAAAACTGATTCCTTCGCGGCGTGGCCACGACAGCCAGGTTGCAGCGTGCGGTTCCCACTCGGCCGGCATGCGGTAGGCAAGAGCAGCCGGTATTGTGTCTTCGAAATCCGCCATAAAGCTCCAAATCCCAAACCCCAAGTTCCAAAGAAACTCCAAACTTCAAACTCCAAAATTAGCCCCACCCGCACTGAGCGCCCGCACTTTTGGTGATTGGAGCCTGGGATTTGGGATTTCCGACGTCTCAGCGAGGTATCGAGGACACGGCCAGCTGAGCCGCCGGCGGTGCATGATACGTGTGACAAGTGATGCAGTCCGCCACGACTTTGCCCTGCGGACTGTGGCAACTGGTGCAATTCGCCCTTGCGGGCATCAGCACGTCGGTGGTTTCGCGGCTTTGTTTCGCCGAGTGGCAGACGTCGCAATCGAGCGGGTGTTGGGTGACGGGATCGATTTGATGTTTCGCGTGATTGAAATTTGCCTGTGGCATCCAGCGATCAATCAAGATTGGTTTCGTAATCAATGGAAGACCGTTCGGGGCCGCTTTCACTTCATGACAAAATGCGCAACCGGTGAAATTCCCGCGCGCGGCCGCACCCATCGTCTGCTGCGGTTTGTACGGATCCTTGGTGAAGAACACTGCGCGCTCAAGTTCGTCGCCGGAATGGAATTGATCGCGCAGTTGTTTGATTTGTTGAGCGACGAAGCCCGGCACTTCGCGCTCCGAAATTCCGCGTTTCAACCGCGCATAATCCGCGTACTGCGCGGGCAGACTGCGCAAGAATGTTCGAACCAGTTCGACGTCGCCATGGGGAATGTGCATTTCTGGATTTCGCCAGTCGAACTGAAGTGAGTGACAAGCCTGACAATTGGCAGCGTAAGTGATCCGCTGCATGAAATGACCATCGGGCTGCGGTTGATGGCAGTAATTGCAATCCAGTTTCTGTCCGTTAACCGGCGGAATGTCCGAAGCGAAATGGCGTTGATGGTTGAAACGCAGCACGTCTGGATCGCGTGCGTTTTCTCTTTTTAATTGAAACTCGGGATGCGCTTCCCAGAAATTCGCGAAGGTCGCGGTGTAGCCCTGCGGCGGCCGCGGCGATTCGAAAACGATTTGCTGCGCCGGATGCGGGTGCCGATGAAACGTATCTGATGGAAGCTGCATTCCTTCCTGAGCAGACGCAGCCATGGCTGTGGAATTATTGTGACACGCCGCGCATTGCGAACTTGCCACCAAACGAAGATTCGTTAGGCCACGGTGTTCCTGGTGACAGGCCGAGCAAGACCGATTCTCCACCACGTTCGCCTCGTGGAAGCTATGTTTCTGGTGACAGACTTCGCATTTGGGATCGATCTCATTGGTCGAGATCCCATTTCGAAAACGCTCACGCAACGTTGGCGGAAAGTTTCCGCCGGCGACACTGGATTCATGACACTTGGCGCAATCATTCGCGAACTTGGCGTGGCTGGTCGCGATTTTTCCGGCGTTGAAGAAAGTTTCGTGCCCGCAACGCTGGAAGAGAAAGATCGCGATCAGACCACCGAAGATCACGATCAAACTGACAATGAGTCGCATCTGCCGCCACGGATGCAGCCGGCGATAGTAGCCGAGATTGCCTTTGTACCGCTCGGCGATCTGCTTTTGCGTGCGTCCGGGTTTCGCCATCGGCTCAGTATTTGAACAGCGTCACAAACGCGTGCCAGAAAACGAGCATCAACAACAAAAACGAGACGGGCGCGTGAACGAACAGCCACGAGTGCAGCCAATGCTGCAACTTCAATTGCAAATCCAGCATCCGCCGTTCGTCGCACCAACTCTGCATTTCCTCCACGCGATCCCGATAAGCTTCAGTGACGCGGAGTTTCACGAATCGAAAGGTGTCTTCGGAGAAACGCGCGTTCCCTAAACGCATTCGATCGCCGCGTCTGGCCGAGAGATACGGGAGGACTTGCCGATCCAAAAGCTCAAGCAGCGCAGCTTCCGAATCAGCGTCCGTTGTCGGCGCAGCAGGTTTTGGCGGAGGCGCCGGTTTTGGAGGCGATGGCGTTGCCGCCGCGGAGGGATTCGGCGTTGCCGAAGCAGGCGCCGGTTTTTTTTCCGGCAACGCAACTGTCTCCGCGGTGATTGCCGATCCAACTACAGTTTTGGCTCGCGCAGTTGGCGTGCTCAACTCGGCGGACGTCGACGCCATTGCAGCGGTTCCGGTCGTTACAGTTTTTTCTGCGCTCGGCGCAGGCGCACCGGCATCTTGTTTTGTCGGCGGTGCCGGCTTGAATGTATCGCGCATCTTCGTCGCCGCGGCGACGAGTTGGGCACGGATGTGCGGGATTTGTTCGTAAACGCTTTCTGCAGGCAAGCGTTCCATCATCGCCGCCGGCAGGTAATGCTGAAGCACCATGCCGCAGATGCCGCTCACCATCACGATCACGTAGAGGACGATGATCAGGGTGGTCATCGGACCACCGAGTCGGAAACCGCTGTGTAAAATCACCAGCGGAATCGTGAGCAGGGTGAGCCAGATGTGCGCGCGCAACCAGCGTTGCACCGTGCCGATTCGCCACAGCACAACTTTTTTGCGAACGCCGAGCAGGGCGGCGAAAATGAAGATTGCCAAAGCAATCGTGCCAAAAATCAAGCCGAGTGGCGTGCCGCCGACTCGGTGAGACTCAGACGGCTTTTGCAGAAGCGAACCGGGCAAGCGGAACGCATCCGGCAAACTTTGCGGGGAGAAATTTCCGACATGGAGCCAGATCGCGAACAACGTCGCGACGATCACAAAGATAAACCAAGGCACGTGTGTGCGATTAACAATGCGCATGGTTCAAAATCCCAAATCCCAATTACCAAACCCCAGGGAAGCTCCAAGCTCCAAGCTCCAAGCTTCGATTAGGCGCGCGTCCTGTTCTTTGGGTTTTGGGGGTTGGGAGTTGGGTTTTCTCACGTCAGTGAGTGTGGTGCGTTTCGTAACGCGCTGGAAGCTGAGACCAGGCCGCGCCGACCAATTCGGTTTGGGCGGCAATCGCGTCGCCAAAAAATCTTTGTGGATCGACGCGTTTGGCCGCGTCGTGGGGACAGGCGTAAACGCAACTCGGCGTGGAAAGTTGGGTGCAAAGATCGCAGGTGTTGGCTTTGTAGGCGGTCATCTTCTTTTGCTCAACTTTGAATGTGGAAGGCGCGCCTTCCTTGCCTTTGATCTCGGTTTTCACCTCACGCATCACTTCGAGCGGATGCATGTTGATGTTTCCGTAGGGGCAGAGCTCGGCGCATTTGCCGCAACCGATGCACCAATCCTCGATGATGATTTCAAGGTTCTCTTTGCGCCGGATGGAACCGACCGGGCACTGCGTCATACAGAGCGGGTCGCGGCAAGATCGACACGCGGTTGCGACCAGAAAGTGTTCGTAGCGCAAGCCGTCGCGAAGCAGGCGCGAGACGCCGTCGTGCGCAGTCGCACAAGCGCGAACACAGGCGTCGCACCGTGTGCAATTCTCGAGATCGATCAGCAGAAGATTTTGCGCCTCGAACAATCCCTGATTCAGGAAATCGTCGAGATGGACGCCGGCTGGAATTGTTTTCTGTTCTTGCGCGGCGAACCGTGCGCCGGCCACCGCTTCGATTTGTTGGCGGACCGGTGGAAATCGTTCCAGCATCAAATTAAAATCGGCCGCGGGAATCTTCACCACGTCGACGGCATCAAGCGCAGTGCAGGTCGCGGTGCGCTTGATCTTTCGCAACAAACCAATCTCGCCAAAATAATCGCCGCGGCTCAAATAAGTCCGGACCATGTCGCCCCCGGGCAGCGCATTTGAAACGCGAACCATCCCGGAGCGAATCAGGTAAAACGCGTCGGCTTCATCCCCTTCCTCGCAAATGATCTGGTTTTGATTGTAGGACACGAGCTCCACGTGCTGGCGCAAATGCTCGAGGAATTCGTCGTCGAGCGAAGCAAACAGGGGAACGCTGCGCAGGTGATTGCTGAGCGAACGCTCGCGATATTTTCTTTCCAGCTCGGCCTTGAACGAAGTGCCTTTGAACGTCGGCATCTTCACCTTCGTGGTCGCCTTGGTGGCGTCGGATGGCGTTCGATTCCCTACCAGCATGTCGAGAATCACCCGCAACATCTCAACCATGACGCATGGTTCCCGCGCCTGGACCGTAGCCGAGCGCGGCTGATAGGTCCGGCAGGTCATTTCACCGAACAACTCGCCCGGCCCGAGCTGCGCCAGCGGACGATTGATTGGAAGATCGACGTTCGCGTCGATGCCGATGAATTTTCGTTGATGAGCTTCCGGGCGGCGATCAGTTTGATCGTCAGTTAGAAAACTTTTCATTCGACGCATGCTCCGCCCGAGAAAATTCCGGACCGGGTCCGTGCGCAGATGCGCCAGCGGATTGTGAATGAAAATGTCGACCGTGCCGGAGACGATGTAATAGGCAGTCGAGCCGAACGCGCCTTCTTCGCAAACGATTTCCCCCTTGCGATAACGATGGAGCACGGCGGCGCCCTTGGCCCAATTGTCGAGTTGGGCGCGTGGAATCTCCTTCAGCGCCGGCAGATATTCGATGAGTTGATCGACGCTAAGCGGTTCGCCTGTCGTCAGTTTTTCGACCACGTCGGCCATAAGCGCGGCAAGCCGCAATCATAAGTCGACGCTGTTTGGCGAGGAAAGCAATTTTCCTGTGGGGACAGACGATGTTGGTCTTGCAAGACTAGGCAGTCGTCGTCAGCGGTTTGTAAATCGCGCCGACCAGCGCACCCATGATAGCGAAACAAATCAGATCGCCCGCAAACCACATCAGCAAAATATTTGTGGTCAGCGGTTCGACGGCGAACCGGATGATATTGACGCCACAGACCAGAATTCCAATCACGATGCCGTAACCGAAACCGACGCCGGCGCAGTTCACTCCAACTTTGCTGACATACAGCCCGGTGAAGGCGAAAGCGACGACGGCGTGACCGAGAATCAGGATCGGAAAGTGACTGTGAAAGTCAGCTTCCGGTCGCCACAGCGATGCCGTGGCTAGATACATCGGCTTCATCAACATGCCGTGCCAGACGAAGCCGAAGAAGAACATGAAAACGAACGCAACGATGAATGCCAGGAAACCTCGTTTGTGATTGTGATTCATGCGCTTTTCTAAGGACGATTGCGTTTGATTGTCGATCTAAAAGGCGAGCAGGCCCCTCGTGCCCGAGGATTCGCTAATCTTGCAGGCCGGGAATGTGGCCGTAACCGATGAAGGTCGGCCGCAATTTGCCATCCCCATTCGTGTCCCGGTGTTGAACTTTGAAATCAAAAACGCTGACGCCGAAGCGCGATTCGCCTTCATAAACGCGGCCATCGCTCGCGCCAACCATCACGCGCTTTCCGGATTTCTTTTCGCGACCCAGATAGATCATCGCGTGGGTGATCGGAGGATCGCGCTCAATCGAGTAAGTTCCCGTCCAAAACAGCAAGTCGCCCGGTTTCAGGTCTTCCAGTTCGAAAGAATCATCCTTTTCGCTCATGACGGGCTCGAAGAGCCGGGCGCGGCGAAGCCAAACATATTGCTCGGCCGAGTCGCGCGGCACATCGCCGACGTCATTTTGTTTGAGCACATAATAAACAAAACCCGAGCAATCCATTCCGCCCGTGGAAGGATCGGCGGAACCGTATTTGTAATCGAGATCGCGCGTGGTCAGCTCGAGTGCTGCGGTCAGGAGCTTCTGGACCTTGAGTGGATAATTCTCGAAACCCTTGATCTGGTTCGGCAATAGCGTGGCGTTTGGGGCGTGTTGTTTTTTCGCCGGAGTTGACGATGGCGATTCCGACGCCGTGGGCGACGGAGATTCGGACTCGGTAGGACTGGGTGAAGCCTTCTTCTTGCGATGTGAGGAGCCACTCGGAGCCGGCGTTGGCGAGGGACTTTCTGTGAGACTTGGCGTTGGCGAAGCTTTTTTCTTTCGGCGCGGCGAAATCGTGGGTGACGCCGTTGGTGATGCTTCCGCCCCTGGCGCTCGTTTCTTCTTTGGAGAAACACTCGGTGATGCGGGCGGCGACTCTTCGCCAGCAAGTGAATGTTTTTTCTTCGGTGACGGCGAAGCCGATGGAACGGGTGACGCCTCCGTGTGAGCTGGTGAAGATTTTTTCGAAGGCGTTGGAGTTGGGGTCGGCGATTTCCTTTTCGTGGTGGCCGTCTTCCGGTGCGGCGTCGGCGTCGGAGTGGCGAAGATCTTCCTGAGCGTGTCGCCTAACGACGGCTCGGCCGCATCGCTCGTCGAAGCACCGATGACGATCGCGGTAAGGAAAATAAAGGTGCGCAGAAGCATGTAGTACCTGGTTGGACGCAAGATGTTTGGGATTCCTTGAATCAGAATACACTCACCGTGGTAATCTCTGCAGCATGATACTCATCAGATCCGTCATCCTGCTTTTGCTGTCTTACCAAATCGCGTTCGCCCAAATCGATCGGATCACTGGAAAAAACTTCGCAACGCGATCGGAAGTTTTGGCGCGCCACGGAATGGTTTGCACCAGCGTACCTGCGGCGACGCAGGTCGGGCTCGACATCTTGAAAAAGGGCGGCAGCGCGGTCGACGCTGCGATCGCAGCGAACGCGACACTCGGATTGATGGAGCCGGTTTCAAATGGAGTCGGCGGCGATCTGTTTGCGATCGTTTACAGCGCCAAAGAAAACAAGCTTTACGGCATCAACGGCAGCGGACGTTCGCCGCTCGGCTTGAGTTACGAGCAAATGAAAGCCGAACTCGACAAGCTCAATCGCAAGACAATTCCACCGACCGGAATGTTGCCGATCAGCGTGCCGGGAACCGTCGATGCCTGGGCCGAGATGCACAAAAAGTTCGGCAAACTGAAATTAAGCGACGATCTCGCGCCGGCGATTCATTACGCCGAAGAAGGTTTTCCAGTTACGGATTTGATCGCGTACTATTGGTCGTTCGGGCCCCGGCTTTACATGGGCTTGCCGGGCGCATTTTTTGAGACTTACACGCTCGATGGCAAAGGGCGCACACCGGCCAAAGGCGACATTTTCAAAAATCCCTCGCTGGCGGGGACACTGCGGCTGATTGGGGAGAAGGGACGCGATGCTTTTTATAAAGGCGAGATCGCGGACAAGATAGACAAGTTCATGCAGGAGAACGGCGGTTTTTTGCGCAAGATCGATTTTGAGAAACACTCCAGCACGTCGGTCGATCCAGTCTCGGTGAATTACCGCGGCTACGATGTTTTTGAGTTGCCGCCGAACGGTCAGGGAATTGCAGCGCTGCAAATCCTCAACCTTCTCGAGGGATTCGATCTCGCAAAAATGGCGCGCAATTCGCCCGAGACGCTGCACACGATGATCGAAGCAAAGAAGATCGCCTGGGCAGACCGCGCGAAGTATTACGCCGATCCCGCGTTCGCGAAGATTCCACTCAAGACGTTGCTCTCAAAAGAATACGCGACCGAGCGACGTAAATTGATCGACCCGATGCACGCTGCGAAAACGGTCGCCGCCGGCAAGATCGACAATGGCGACACGATTTACATGTGCGCGGCGGATGACGAAGGCAACATGGTCTCGCTGATTCAAAGTAACTACCGCGGAATGGGCAGCGGCATTGTTGTGCCGGGACTTGGATTCATGTTTCAGGATCGCGGCGAACTTTTTTCGATGGAACCCGGACACGCGAATGTTTACACGCCGGGCAAGCGCCCTTTTCACACCATCATTCCAGGCTTTGTGATGAAGGACGGTAAACCGTGGGAGGCGTTCGGCGTTATGGGCGGCGGGATGCAACCGCAAGGTCACGTCCAGGTGCTCACGAACCAGATCGATTTTGGATTGAATGTGCAGGAAGCCGGCGATGCGTCGCGCTGGCAGCATGAAGGCGATAACGAACCAACCGGCGAGAAAATGGAAAATGGCGGCTACGTGAATCTCGAGAACGGAATTCCCTACGAAACGCAACGCGAGTTATTCAAGCGCGGACACAATGTTCGCGTCGACGTCGGCGGTTACGGCGGATATCAAGCGATCAAGGTCGAGATGCACGACGGCCAGCGTGTCTACGTTGGTGCGAGTGAATCGCGCAAGGATGGTCAAGCCGCGGGCTACTAATTCTTCTGCGCTCTGAGCTCGGCTAGTTTCTGTTCGGCCCGGGCGATGTCCGATTTTCGCGCGCTGCCGAGAACGTAAAGTTTTTCCTGGCGATGGACGTTGGCTTCCGCGGCATCGATGTCCGCTTGTTCGCGCTTGGTGCTCGCGGCATGCGCCGTTTCGATCGCGAGCGCCAGATTATTTTCCGCTGGAGTGACCTCCGTCTTCGCAATTTCGCCTGAGCCCAGCTGCTTATCCTTTTGTAACATTTGTTCCTTCGCCACGACCAATCGCGCATTCGCCAGTTCAAACTCGAGATGGACCACCCGCAGGTTGCGTTGCTCCACTTCCAATTTCGAAAGCGCACCGATTTTTAGTAGCTTGTCCAGACCGGCGAGATTCCTTTTCGCGCGTTCGAATTGCTTTTCGAGCTTGGCAAGATCGACGTCGCGCGGCGAATCATTCGGAGATCCCGACTCCTCCAACGGTTGTTTGTCCCGATTTGGAATTAACAACGGTGGTTCAATGTCGAACGAACCGGGCTCAGGATCCGGAGACTGATTACCGGCAAACGCGATCAAGTTGATCGTGACCAGGAGCGCAAGAACGCGCCACATAACCGAAATTTAAACCGAAAACTGCGATTTCTGCGAGAAGAACATTAATGGTGGCCGCCGATTCCACCAATCACACCGCCGACTCCTCGTGTAGAGCCTAAGATTTTCGCAGCAAGCATCGTGGTTGCTGCCGCAAAAGGTCGGAGAAAAGTTCCTTTCGCGGAATTTTTTTCTTGGCAAGCCCCGGTTTTATGGCATAGGACACGCTCCGAAACCCTGCCGTGCTTCCCGTGAGTCCGAAAATCCTTGTTAGTGCTGTTGTTCTGACCGCGATCACGTCGTCTGTTAACGCAAACACTTTTCCCTCGTCAGGGCCAACCGTTCCGGGGAATCACGCTCGGCTTCGTTCAGGCAAAGCGGCCGCTCCTGAATCTGCGCCACTCGCTGTAAAACGCGCGATCTGGGCGGCCAACCAGCTTTTCCGAAAGCCTTACATTTTTGGCGGCGGCCACAAATCGTTCGTCGACCGCGGCTATGACTGTTCGGGAACGGTTTCCTACGCCCTCGGCGCCGCCGGCTTGCTGAAATCGCCGATCAGCTCCACTGAGTTTCGCAACTACGGCCAAAGCGGCCGTGGCAAATGGATCACAATTTACGCGCGCAACGGCCACACTTACGCCATCATCGCGGGGCTGCGCCTCGACACCACGCCATATCTCACTGCGCATGACAAGTGGGCGCCTGGTTGGCAGGCAGCCGAGCGCGTGCCGGCCGGCGGATTCGAAGCCCGGCATCCCGTCGGATTGTAAATCTGCGGGGATAGCGCAAGGTCGATCATCGCAAGATCAACATCTGCCAATTTTGGATTTACCCCTGCTGAGTTGCGCAAACTCCGCGCCGTGAAAACGCCAGCTGGTGTGCAGCGGTTTCTGGATGAGCTGCCCTACAATCTTGGTTACACGGCACGTTCCCCGAAAAGGGTTTTGCACGATCGAATCGCATCGTGTCTGGAAGGCGGGATTTTCGCGGCCGCCGCACTACGCGTTCTCGGATTTCCTCCGCTGATCTTTGATTTAGAAGCGAAACAGGACACTGATCACGTCGTAGCAATTTTCAAGGTGCGCGGATATTGGGGCGCAGTCGCGAAGTCAAACTTTACCGGCTGTCGTTATCGCGAACCGGTTTATCGAACGCTGCGCGAACTGGCGATGAGTTACTTCAATATTTATTTCAATCTCCGATTCGAACGCACGCTGCGAACCTATTCGCGGCCGGTGAACCTGGCCCGATTCGATCAATTAAATTGGATGACAACGGACAGACCAATCTGGTTCATCGCTGAACATCTTTGCGAAATTCCGCACACTCGCTTGCTCACGCCGGCAATGGAAAAAAATCTGACTCGACTGGATCGTCGAAGCATCCGAGCGGAAATGACCGGCCATCTGAAAAAACAATCGACCGGCCGTTGATAGCCGACCAAAAGCTACAGTCAGGCGGAACAGATTCGTTCTGCAGTTGCAGTCGCTTCCAATTCCAATGGGGCCTGCTGATAACCGGCCGTGGCACACTGGACAAGGTAAGTTTGCAGAAATGGAAGCACGCCGCCGAGTCTTTGATATTGGGCGGTGTGGGCGAGCTCGTGTGCGATCAACTGACGGTCGCCCCAACGATCGGCGCGCACATAAATCGCGTTCTCCAAAGCGAGGCCGCTCGGCGTCGCTGTGACAAAATTAATCGAAGCTGCAGCCGCTTTGAGCGTCGGATGGGCCGGAACCGGAATCGAATCAACCCGGAGCAATCGAACACGTTCGGGATTCCGAACTCCAATTGCCCTGGCATCGGCCATTTCGTTTTTTGAAAGAGGCACTCCTTCGCAGAGAACGCGCTGTTGCTGCTCCATCGCCCACTGTGCGGCCAGCGGAAGAAGCTCTTCCAGGTGATCGAAGGCTGCTTGTCGATTCATCGTCATCTGAGAGAGCAAAAATTCGGCCGGAAAGAGCGAAAAATCGCGTACCGGCAGAAATCGGGAATTCGCTATACCGAATCCCGGGATGTTTGGGCCGACACGGGCGAAAAAGCGCCCGCTTACGGTCCGTAAGGTGACCAAAAACCGGTGCTCGCTACATCGGAAAGCACGGTGTAATCGGCCGGCGGGACCTGCGGAATCGTGTCGACGGTCTGAGGTCCGTAAGCGGAACCGAGAATACTGTTACCGCCGTTATAAAGAAGCGAGCCCTTCTTAACATAGTTGGTCCAATCGGCGACCCCAACTGTATCGCCAGTCTTGCGATTGGTTTCAATGGCGTATTGATCGACCGCGGAATCGATCATACGCAGATCGTTCAAGATTCTGGAGGCCTGGGAGCGTTTGCGGGCGCGCAGAAACCCCGGGACTGCAATGGCCGCCAACAGCGCGATGATGGCGACAACGATCATTATCTCGACGAGGGTGAACCCTTTGTGCGACTTTACGGCCAGTTTCATAATGTGGGAAAAATCAAGCAATCAACGTGCCAGCGCATCGATGGTCGATATTTTGCACGATAGCATCTGACAAATGAGCACGTTACAGCCAGAAGATTATGAGGCCCTGGCCGACCTTCGTTATTTGGGTCGCAAATTCCTTCGCTTTAGTAAGGATTTGCTGCGAGAAAAAGCCGGCCTGAATCCGGAGCAATACGAGGCTTTGCTGGCCATCAAAGCCTTCCCGGGCAAGAGCCTGACCATTTCGCAACTAAGCGAGCGCCTGCAGGTAAAACATCACTCTGCCGTCAACATTGTCGATCGCCTGGTTGAAAGAAAATTGATCCGCCGTCAGCGCGGCGACCGCGACCGCCGTGAGCGACATGTCGAGCTCACTGCCAAAGGGGAAACGACGATTGAAGAGTTGGCCGCAGTTCATTACTGGGAACTTTCTCGAAGAAGTGAGGAAATGATCAACGGATTGCAGCGACTGAAGCGATGACCTGAGGAAACGACGCATCACTTGATGCGCGCGAAGAGGACGAAAATGTAAGAGATGAAGAGAGCGATTCCGAAAATCGGCATGGCCTTATGATAGCGTTCGTTAGGAGTGATCGCGCCAATCAGGAGCGTGGATCCAAAGATTGCGTGGAAGGTTAGGTTCGCTGTGCTTGGCAAGGCGCCGGCGAGCACAACATCCTTGACGACGCTGGTCACAATCACGCCCATGGCAAGCAGGAAGAACCACCTTCGGTGCGCGTAAAAATTTGCCTTTAGATCGATCGGTTCCGATCCGAACAAATCGGGAAAAATCAGGCCTGCGACCATGTAGGTAAGCACGGTCTGCAACAAAACGACGCTAAATTGTTCGAAAGTCCAGTTGTTGATGCCACGCATTCCGAACATGGCCCACCAACTTTGAACACAGGCAAGCAACCAAAGAAATGCCCACGCTACGACGGGCCAGTAAACTCGGATTTGCGCGCGCGATAACACCAGCCCTCGAAAACCCTTTAAAATTTGCGTTACGGCAAGGCCGAGAATGACAGACAGCAGAACCGACAGATAACTGAACTCATCCATGATGATCTTACGTTTTCGCCGCGACCACCATCGGTGTAAATTACGAAATGAGCGTCAATGTCTACGGATGCAATCATGTCGCGGTCGAAGTGGACGACATTGAGAAGGCGGTCGCGTTTTATAAAGACGTGTTCAATCTCGAACAGATGGACCGCGGCGAGGGCGACGCGTTTTTCAAACTCGGCGAGCATCAGTTCCTTGCGGTCTTTGAAGTCGACAAAGTTCAAGCGGTGAACGCCCGGCATTTCGGAATCATCGTTCGCGATCAAGAGCAAATCGAGGAAGTGCGCGAGAAAGTAACGAAAAAATACAAATTGAAGCTCCAACCGCCGTTTCGCTGCGATTTCCGCGACCCGTGGGGCAACCGCATCCAGGTTGTCGATCTTCACGACGAGTCGCTGATTTGGCTATTGCCGTATCGCGAAGTCCAAAGAGCCGGAGTCAGATTCAAGACTTGATCGGGGCTCAGAATTGAGTCGCGACACAATCGCCTTACGACACAAGCCCGTCGAAAAGGCCTGACCGCGTCCGCGTGGTCGGATAACAATGTCCGGCACGGGCAATAACAGCATCGCCGAACCGGGAAGCGGACAGGTGCAGGCATCGGCTAATTCCATTATTGTGCTCACGTGGTGTCGTTTATCGTCCCGGCATACAACGAAGAATTTGAATTACCGCGAACGCTTCGGGCCATTCGTGACGCCGCGCGAGATCGACAATACGAAATCATTGTGGTCGATGACGCCTCGACCGACCGGACTGGTGCAATCGCCCGCGAGTTCGGCGCAAAATTACTTACGATCTATTGCCGGCAAATCGCCGCGGCACGCAACGCCGGAGCGAGCGCAGCAAGTGGGGACGTTTTGTTTTTTGTCGACGCCGACACCCAGATCAATTGTAAGCATGTGGGAGACGGCATCGCCGCGCTCGAAACCGGTTGCTCAGGCGGCAGCGCGCAAGTGGACGTCAGTGGAACGATTCCAATGTGGTCGAGAATTCTCCTGAAGCTTTTTTGCGCAGTTTACTTTGCATTTAAACTCGGCGCCGGCGCGTTTCTGTTCACGACCAGAAGGAATTTCCACGCCGCCGGCGGTTTCGACGAGGGTCTCTACGTCGGGGAAGAAGTGTATTTCAGCCTCGCGTTGAACAAGCTTGGCCGCTTCCGAATTCTGTCGGAACCGATCATCACGTCGGGGCGAAAACTTCGAATGTACTCGGCAACTCAAATTCTTACGCACTCGCTGCGGGTAATCCTTCGTGGTCCAAGCGGTGCCCGTTCGCGTGACGGACTTGAGATCTGGTACGAAGGTAGACGCGAAACTGGATCTGCATCGACTTTATGACAAACGCGCGCATCGCCATAGCCGGCACGCCAGAAGAGCTTCACCGCTGTTATCCGGTGATGCGCGAGCTGCGCACCCACCTTCCGGACGAAAAGAAATTCCTTGAGCGCGTCGCGCGCCAGAAGAAACAAGGATATCAGCTCGCGTTTCTTGAGTCGGACGGTGAAATCCGCGCCGTGGCCGGTTATCGATTTCTCGATTCGCTCTTTTCCGGCAGAAATCTTTACGTGGACGACCTCGTCACCCGGGACTCTGACCGTTCACACGGATACGGCGGCCAATTGCTCGATTGGCTAATCGGAGAGGCGCGGTCAAACAATTGCGAAACCCTGGAGCTCGATTCCGGAGTGCAGCGATTTGATGCGCACCGGTTCTATTTTTCCAAACGAATGAGCATTTCATCCTATCACTTTCGGATTAAGATCGAACCCCAGGCCTGAACTATGAAAACCAAGAACCCGTGGATCAAAATCTGCCCCGGAATTGAGCGGCAAACTCTCACCAGCGGAAAGACGATGTATCAAATGCTGGCCACGCTCGAGGCTGGCAGCAAAATGCCCGCGCACCAGCATCCGCAGGAACAGATCGTCCACATACTCTCGGGGCGAATGAAATTAATTGTCGACGGAAGGCCACATGAAATGAAGGCGGGCGATTCATTCTATCTCGCAGGCAATATCCCGCACGGTGTAGAAACAATCGAGAAGACGCGCGTCGTGGATACCTTTAGTCCTCCCCGGGACGAATATCTCGCTATCGACGAGGCCAATCGCCAACGGAGGTAGGTCTCGGCCCTACCTGAAAAAAGAATCGCTTCCGGCCGGGTAACCTGTTTAGCATCAATTCCATGTTACACATCATTTGGTCGATCATTGTCGGTTTCATTGTCGGCTTATGCGCACGCGCCGTCATGCCCGGGGTCCAGCACCTTGGCTTTATTATGACTACGATCCTCGGCATCGCCGGATCGGTTGTCGGCGGCCTAATTGGACGGATCTTTTCCAAACCGGCGCCCGGCTCGGCATTTCATCCGGCTGGATTCATCATGTCAGTGATCTGTGCGATCATCCTGCTCTGGGCCTGGGGCAAATGGGGCGGCGCGATGGCGCACTAAACCGCGCGCGTCCATTACCCGGAACAATTCAGACGACCCGCGCCAGGGTCGCGGTAGAGCTACTCCAAGTCGCGGTTGCGCTTCCTTCGACTTGGTCTAGAATAGGCGCTTTCGAAATGGCTGAGAACACGGAAACGCTGGATATCAAGCAGTTCCAATTGCACGGGAAGGACACCGGGAGCGCGGATGTGCAAATCGCGCTACTGACACGCCGGATCGGGCAACTAACGGATCACTTGAAAAGCCATGCAAAAGACCACTCCTCACGCCGCGGGCTGCTCAAAATGGTCGCCCAACGCCGGAGCTTGCTCGATTATTTGAGCCGGTCCGAAGCCGAACGCTACAAGAAGTTGATCGACAAATTGAATCTGCGGAAATAACCGCGGAAAGATGTCGATCCTAGTGGTGCGCGTTTCAGTGCAACGCCGATTCGAAAGTTAGAAAAACGCGACACCCAGGTCGTTAGGCCACCTTGGATTTTAGGTTTTAGTTTCGCGTTCGCCGCGGCGAACAACGGGTTTAAAACCTACAGTCAGGGTGACCGACCTGGAACTCGCACAATCCAGGAAATTACTATGCAACAGAAGGTCACAGCCCAAATTGGGGCAAATCAAATCTCTATCGAGACCGGCAAAATCGCCAAGCTCGCCGACGGCGCGGTCATCGTTTCGTGCGGCGACACCATGGTTTTGGCGAGCGCGGTCTCGGCCACATCCATCAAAGAAGGTCAGGATTATTTTCCGCTTACCGTCGATTACCGTGAAAAAGCGGCCGCGGCTGGAAAATTTCCCGGCGGTTACTTCAAACGCGAAGGCCGCCCCGCCGAAAAGGAAACGCTAACCTCGCGGATGATCGATCGTCCGCTTCGGCCATTGTTTCCGCAGGGATACTTTTACGATACTCAGATCATCTCGATCCTGCTTAGCGCCGATGGCGAGAACGATCCCGATATCCTCGCGATCAACGGCGCATCCGCCGCGCTTTGCGTTTCGGATATTCCGTTTGCCGGGCCGATCGGCGCGGTGCGCGTCGGCCGAGTGAACGGACAATTCGTTGCCAACCCGACTCACATCGAGCGCGTCGACAGCGATCTCGACCTCATTTACGTCGGGACTGAGAACGACGTCATCATGATTGAAGGCGCAGCCAACGAGCTTCCGGAAGCGGAGTTCGTCAAAGCGCTCGAGTTCGCGCACACGCAGGCGCGCGAGATGATTCGGATTCAAAAGGAGCTGGCGTCGCAAATTGCGAAACCGAAACGCGAGATGCCGCTCCTTTACGCAAAACCAGAGTTACTCGAAATCGCCTATCAAGTGGCGGGCGACCGCATCGAAGGCGCCCTTTACACTTCGGGTAAAGTCGCTCGCTCCAAAGCCGTCGAAGCGCTCCGTGAAGAAGTAAAGAAGTCGATCCTGGAAAAACATCCGGAGACCGATGCGTTTTCGATCGCTCAGGCATTCGATCACGTTCAGAAGAAAGCGTTTCGCAAAAGTATTCTTGAAAAACAGAAACGCATGGACGGCCGCGGTTACCAGGACTTGCGCCAAATCACGAGCGAAGTCGGAGTGATCCCGCGCGCGCACGGCTCGTCAATTTTTCAGCGAGGCGAAACGCAGGCGCTCGCGCTCGCGACGCTTGCGCCAATCGAAGAAGCGCAAAACATCGACGCGTATGGTGGCGGAATAACTTCGAAGCGTTTCATTCTGCACTACAATTTCCCGCCGTTCAGCGTGGGCGAGACCGGCCGAACCGGCGGACCCGGACGGCGAGAGATCGGCCACGGCGCCTTGGCTGAGCGTTCGCTCGAGCCGATTGTGCCGAGCGAAAACGATTTTCGCTACGCGATCCGCATCTCGAGCGAGATCATGGAATCGAACGGTTCCACTTCAATGGCCAGCGTGTGCGGCGGAATGCTCGCGCTGATGGACGCAGGTGTGCCTGTGAAGGGAATGGTCGCCGGA
>DATMOU010000062.1:0-54235 GCA_035568035.1 Chthoniobacterales bacterium
GATGTTCGCGAGATCACTTTAAGGTCGGCGACCTTGGCCAGGCGTGTGAGAATTTCATCCTGCACGCCTTCACAAAAGTAAGCGTTGTCCGGATCGCGACTGAGATTGTCGAACGGCAGCACCGCGATCGATTTGTTCGGAACTGTAGCCGCCTCGCTCTGTCGAGGCGCCACTGCGTTGTTTGAGCGCACGAGTTGATACACGAACAGACCGGCTGCGACGACACCGAGCGCGATCGTAACGGCAACAATCTTTCGCCCGGTGCGCCGCGCGATCGATTTGTTCGGCTCGATCTCGGACTCGAGTTTGATTCCTTCCGGGGTAATCTCAAACGCCCAGGAAAAAATCAGCGCAACGGGAAAGCCGAAGATGATGACGATGATAAATATCTTCATCACCCATGGCGGCGCGTCGAAAGCGGGAAAGAAGATCGACGCCGCTTGAATCAAGAGCCACGCGACAACCGCATACGCGACCGCAACTTTGTAAACATTGCGCCGCTTCAGCTCAGCGAAGAAGTTCATTGGCAGGTGAAAGCGTCGGGGCCGCGTTGCGGCGCCGGCTGACAAATATCGGGCCAGCGATTTTGTTTCCAGTAATCGACCAGGCCGATCCGCTTTGCGAAAGCCTGGAAGGCCGGGTGCTGGCGTGCTTTGCGCGACCATGCCTCCGGCTGCCAGAGAAAGGTGTAATACGCGTCGGACAGTCCAATGCCATCGCGTTCGAAGGATGCGAACGACTGTTCAGGTTCGCCCAGAATGAGTAGCAGCGTGCCCGCAAACTGGTCGTGCGGATGTGCGGCGATAACAGCAAGCGCTGCTTTTCGCTTTGCCTCGTCACCGTAGCTGCCGCGAAAAATCACGGATAACTCCTCCTTGCTGAAGCCACTCTTGAACGCACCGAAACCCTGCGAGAATGATTCTGCCCCTGAGTCCGGATCGCCCTCGGCCGCAGCCGCAAACCCAAGCGTGATGGCGCCGAGAGGACTACCAAGCGCCTCCGTTCGTTTTGCCAGCTTGACTGCTGTGACCTTGTCGCCCCTGTCCCAGCGCCCCATCGCCTTGTAGAAAGTAAACAAAGCGTTGGCTTGATCGGCCCCGAGCGCACGATCGGTTGCTGTTTCCGATTCGGCGATGCGTCCCATTGCCGCGAGTTGATTTGCCAGCCAGAAATTGGCCGTGACGTCGTTAGGATCAATCTCGATTGCGCGTTGCGCCGGCTCGACCATGTCGCGATATTGACGTCGAGAAAAATCGATGTAGCCGAGCGCGGCATAGGCTTCCGCACTTTTCGAGTCGATGGCAATCGCGCGACGCGCGGCTGGCTCCGCCGCGGCCCAATTCGTTTGCCAGTCTGCGGCTGCATATTGCGGCTCGACCGCGAGCGCGACCGCGAGTTTTCCCCACGCGCGTGCAAAGTTGGGATCGAGCCGTGTCGCCTCCTGAAGTAAGGCAATGGCGCGAGGCAGACTGTCGCCGACGCGCTGGCTGACAAGGCTTTGCGCCTCGATGAACAACGCGTACGCCTGCGGGTTGTCGGTTGGCTTATCTACGAGACGCGTTTCGGATGGATCGGACAGCGCAACCTTCAGCTCGCCCGCGATGTCGCGCGCGAATGATTCCTGCAAATCGAAAATGTTCGCGAGTGTGCCGTTGTAAGTTTTCGACCACACCTGCAAACCATCCGCGGCGCGACTCAAGGCTGAGGTGATGCGGACCTGTTCGCCCTGCTTGCGGACCGAGCCCTCGAGAATGTTGGCCACGCCAAGCTCGGAGGCGATCTGTTTCAAGCTGACGTTTTTTCCTTTGTAATAAAATGAGGAGGCGCGGCCGACGACCTTCAGGTCTTTGATGTGGGCGAGCGCATTGAGAATTTCCTCCGCCATTCCATCGGAAAACGACTCCTGGTCGTGGCTAGGCGACAAGTCTCTAAACGGAAGGATGGCAACCGATTTTTGTGAAACTGTAGCCGCCTCGGTGCGAGCCGCACTGGCATCTTGTCGAGGCACACCAGGTTTCGCGGAGTAGCGACCAAGAAGAAACAATCCGATTGAAACGGCCGACCCGATGATCACGATATAAAGCCAAAGGTATTTCTTTGGTTTCGCCGACGCCGGCATCGCATCAGCCGTTGCCGTTCGCTTAATTCCTTCCGGCGTTATCTCGAACATCCAGGCGAGGACGAGCGCAAAAGGCAAACCCGCGATGATCAGGATCACAATCAAACGAATGAAGGCGTTGGAAACGTCGAACACGGGAAAAACCTGCGAGATCCCCTCTGAAAGCGCCCAGCCGCCGACGATGTAGGCGACCGCTACTTTGTAAACGTTGCGCCGCTTCAGCTCGGCAAAGAAATTGTCGATCTTCACTGTGTTTCGTGAAAAATCTTCTCTACCAACGCCTGAAAACGCGGCTCGTTGCGAACGCTGTCGTAGATCTGGTCAATCTTAATATACCAACAAGCGCTGTCCTGCTGCTGGTAAGCTTTTTCCAGCCAATCCAAACATTTTTCCTTTTGGCCAAGTCCAAGATAGATCGTCGCGAACGCTGTTGGACTGACGTATTGCCGTTTTGCCAGTTGTTCGAGTTCGCCTAAGACGACCTCGGCCTTCGCGCGTTCCCCGGAGATGGCATAAGCGTAGCCGAGGAATCCTTGATACCACGCACCGGGATCCGGAGCTTTGGATTTTTGCAGTTCCGTGATTGCGCCCGCTGTGTCGCCCTTCTTAAGGAAAGAGAGGCCTAACAAAACGTGGCTGATCGCTGAATTCGGATCCATCGCCAGAGTCTTTCTGGCTTGCGGGATCGCGTCGTCGTATTGACGACCCCAATATTGGTAGAAGCTCAAACTCATTTGAAAAAACGGATTCAGCGGATCGAGTTCAACCGCTTTCCTGGTCTTGGCAATTGCCTCGTCGAATCGACCGAGCCCGTTCAAAGTCCACGCTTGTAGTTCATAGGCGAATGCCAGATTCGGATTCAGTTCGAGCGCGCGATCGAATTCTTTCAGACCGTTCCGCCAATCGTAATCGGCGACGAGTACAAGCGCGCGCGACATATGCGCCTCTGCCAGTTCCGGATCGAGCGCCAGCGCTTTTTGGGCAAATTCCTTTTCCTTTGCGATGGCTTCCTTCTCCGGCATCACCACGCTTCCCATGTAAGCGTAATTGTCAGCCAGTCCGCAGTAGGCTAACGCGTAGTTGGGATCGAGTTTCAGCGCTTCCTCGTAATAACGGATCGCATTATTCCAGCCGGTCTGCGTGTACTTAGCGAACTCGTAGCGCCCCAGAAGGTAGAACCGGTGAGCTTCCGGATTTTCGGTCGGCTTCTTTGACAATACGCGCGCCGCTTCGGTGCCAAGCTGGACTTGCAAAGCTTGCACGACTTGCGCGGCCACGTTGCTCTGAAAATTGAGAATGTCCTTTACGTCACCGTCGTAATCCTTCGACCACAGATGATAACCGTCACTCACGTTGATGAGTTGAGCGGTGACGCGCAGTTTATCACCGGCTTTGCGAACGCTTCCTTCTAAAACTGTATTGACATGCAGCTGATCACCGACTTTACGAAAGATGTCCTCTTCGTTTTTGCCTTTGAACGCAAAACACGACGTTCGTCCCGGAACCCGAAGTCCCGGGACCTTGGCCAGCACGTTGATCAATTCCTCGGTCATCCCATCGCTCAAGTACTCATCGTTTTTATCTGCGCTCATGTTCACGAACGGCAGAACGGCGATGCTTTTTGTGGAACTGGCTGAACTCGGGCCTGTTTCATTTGAAACTGGAAACGTCGCCCCTAATCGCTGTTTGAGGTAACGAAGCCCTGCGAGCAAGACGAAAACAACAGCCGTGCCGATAAGAATTCCGATGATCCAATGTCGAAGGCAAATCCCTGAACCCCGTGCGGCTTTTGGTGTTTTTCGATTTCTCCGGCCCGCGAATTTCTCCGGAACGGCCGAGTTTCCCAAACCGTCCTGATAGAAGTTTACCACCGACACGAGCTGACCATGTTTCACTTCGCACTCGCCAAGCTGATGCAGATAAGGTTTCCAGCGCGGATAATGTTCGAGATCGCCGGCAACGCGCTGGGACAGAAGAATATGTTCCGCATCGCCGCAATCCATGACGCGCTGCGCGACGTTGATGCCAGCGCCGGCAATGTTCGCTTGTTCGTTCAGGTCGCTAACTTGATTGACCGGCCCGCTGTGAATTCCCATTCGCACCCGAAGTTCGGGATGACTCTTTAGTGCCGTCGCAATTTCCAAGGCGCAGAGGATCGCCGCCTCAGGAGTGGTGCGAAAAACGAGCGCGGCGCCGTCGCCAGTCGGTAATCGGAGAAGCTTGCCTTCCGCTTCGGCGATCCGGACTTGCTCCGTGCCGCACACGATCTCTTTCAATTTCTGAATCTGGTCGCTCTGCTCGTTTATGAGCAGCTTCGAATAACCAACAATGTCGATGAACAAGACGTGTCCGATCTCGAATTTCACATCTGAAGAATCCATCACTTAAACATTGCGCCGTTTCAGCTCGGCGAAGAAATTATCGATCTTCACTTCTTCGAATTCTCGGCGTTATCTTTCGGCGCGAGCGAGGCGACGATTTGCTCGAAGCGTGGATCGCCACGGAGGGAGTCCCAGTTCGGGTTGAGCCGCAATGCCCCGTAGGTCACGCCGTTCGGGATTCGAGCCGACCTTGTCAGATACTCATAAGCCAGATTCTTTTCACCCAGCCATGCGCAGGCCTGGGCGAAACACGAGACAATGCCCGGACCGTCGAGGGCATCTCGATCCACGGGCATAAGTTCAAGGGCTCGACGACCCTCGCGTAAGGCGTCTTCCTTTCGTCCGAGCCTGGCATCAATCAGTGCCAGGGCGCAGAGTGCCGGAGCGTAATCCGGTTGCGCGCGCACCACTTGTTCTTGTTGAGCGCGGGCGGTTCCAAAAGCAGCCTGGGCCGCGGCGGCATCCCCTTGAAGACCAGCGAGCTTCCCCTCAATGAAAGCGCGATTTAACATGACGGCGCCTCCTTCCCCGAACGAGGCGGCCGGTGCAGTTGCAGCCAGGGCGCGGGCGGCCTGAGCAAAGTTGCGTTCCAAAAGGGCGACAGAAAATTCGTCCTCAGCAACGCTTGGCGCCGCGGTTGGATTGCCGGCCACAACTGCGTGAAGTGCCGCTCGTATGGGGCCGAGGTTTGCGTGCGAATCGACATCAACCCATGCACGAGAAATCTTCAGGTCGGTGTCCTGCGGAAAAATTTCGATCGCGCGATCCAGCGTTGCTAGTTCCGCCGGATAGCGACGCAAACAGTCATAGGTGATTGCGATATGTTCGAGAATGAAGAGGTTGCGCGGATCGAGTTCGAGCGCCCGATTGAGGTTCCGGACAGCTTCTTCCCAACGCCCCTGGCGCCGATCAATGTAGCCTGCCCACTCGAAAATCCGGGGGCTGTTAACCAATGTGCGCTGCGCCAATGCAAGCTCGGCGCGCGCCGGATCGTATTCGAGTTTGCGAAGGAGATGTCCCGCAGAGGCGAGGTGCGCTTCACCGGAATCAGGCCGCAGTCGCACCGCGCTTCGTAAGGCCTGATCGGCCGAGGCGAGGCGGGCAGGCGTGTGGTCGAGATTCGTAATATAGAGATGGTCGTGACCTAGAACCAGCTGGCAATAGGCGTCGAAAAAAGAGGGATCTCTCGCAACAGCCTGGTTGAGAAGTTCGACGGCTTCAAGCCATTGCTTCTTACCTTGACTGCTATACAAACCAGTAACGAGAAGGGTTTTGGCGCGCGTATAAAGATCAAATGCTGCGATATCGCTGGTGGGTGGCTGCTCGATTGCCGTTTTTTCCGCCAGGGATAATTTGGCTTGGAGCTGGTCGGCGATCGCTTTGGCGATCTCGCTCTGAATCGCGAAAACGTCAGCCAGATCGCGATCGTAAGTCTGCGCCCAAAGATGCCCGTCCGTGCGGGCATCGATTAGCTGCGCGTTCACACGCACGCGATTACCCGCGCGCTGGACGCTGCCTTCCAATAGATGGGCTACTCCGAGTTCTTGTCCGATCTTGCGCGGATTACGACCAGTGGTATCGCGATAACCGATCACACTCGTGCGGCTAATGACTTTCAAGTCGGCTACCTTGGCAAGGTCAGTGAGAATCTCGTCCTGCACGCCATCGGCAAAAAACGCATTTTCTTTATTCTCACTCAGATTCTCGAACGGCAGCACCGCGATGCTTTTGCCGAGAACAGTCGAGGCCGGCGCTGCCGATTTTTTCGAGACAACGATAAAAGCGGCGATGATGCCGGCGAGGAACAACAGCGCGGCTACGATCGCGGTCCAGCGTGCACGGGTGCGGCGTTGTCGCAAAACTCTGAACTTGTCAGGCAATTGCGGGTTGCCGATTCCATCGCGGTAAAAATTAGCGATGCCAATACGGACGCCGTGTTTAACCTCGCACTCCCCTAATGAGTGAAGATTCGGCCGCCAGTGCGGGTAGTGTTCCAAATCATCCGCTACATGTTTGGAAAGAAGGATGTGACCGGCATCGCCGCAATCCATCACTCGCTGAGCGATATTGATGCCCGCGCCGGCAATGTTCGCTTGTGCGCCTAAATCAGTGATTTCGTTGACCGGACCGGAATGAATTCCCATCCGCACCTTTAGCTCCGGATGGTTCTTAAGCGCTTTGCTAATTTCCGATGCGCACAAGACCGGCGCTTCAGGGCTAGTGCGAAAGACCAGTGCGCCACCATCGCCAGTTGGCAATCGTAGTAATCTGCCTTCCGCTTCCGCTAAACGGACTTGCTCCGTACCGCGCACGATTTCCTTCAACCTTTGAATCTGCTCGCTCTGCTGATTGATGAGCAGTTTTGAGTAACCAACGATGTCGATGAACAAGACGTGCCCAATCTCGAATTTTACATCTGAGGAAGATTCGGCCGCCGCAGAATTCATTGGAGCTTCGAGTATTCCGCCTTTGCTTCTTTCAGAATCGGGATGTCGGGATCGGCATTTTTCCAGAGAGCGAAAAAATCCTGATACGCAGTTTTAGCTTTAGCCGTGTCGCCGGATAGCGCGTAAGAGCGACCCAATCCTAGGTGAGCCAGTGCGCCGATCGGCTCGTTTCCTACAATGCTGGCATGATCGAGAATCTTTTGAAATTCGCCCGCGGCGGCGGCGCCGTTCTTCGCCGTTAGATAAGCCTGGCCCCGAAAATAAATGGGATAGAGCGCAAAGGTGAAATCCTCGTTGGTGTGTCCCAATTCATAGGGTGCGGCGGCGGATAAAACGTCGAGGGCGGATTGGGCGTTTCTGCTGTTGAGGGCGAGAGCCGACCGCGCCATCGGCAGATATCGAGTTTGAACAACGGTGTCTTGCGGAAATCGCTTCGTTAGATCGTCGATGCAACGATTAGCGTCGGCGACATCGCCCGCGAGAGCGAAAGCGATGACGGAAAATCCCTCCCCATGTTTCCCCTTTATCGCCTTGAGCGCGGACTGTGCATCCTCCTTAGCGAAGTCGGCCAATCCGACTAATCCTTCGCGAAGGGAATTGTGTCCCTCATACTCTGCCGCGGTTTCCTTTTCCTGGGCCCGTCGCGCTGAGTCGGCCGCGCGGCGCGTGAGTTCGCGAGCCTGGCCAAACTGACCGTGATCCGCTGCGGTCTCGGATTCGATGAAAAACATTTGATCCTCCACGCCGAGAATTCCCTGGGTCGCGGTCGCTTGTTCCGCCATCCCGGCAGGATTGTTCTGGAGAAAATCGACGACGTAAAGAATGAGCGGATACCACGGAGAATTGAGCTTCCTTGCGCGCGATTGCTCCGCCGCGGCTTTCGCTTGATCGAGCCGGCCCAAGTACTGGTCGCAATACATCAAACTGACATAATTGTTTGAACTGTCCGGATTGATCTCAAATGCTCGCTTCGCCGCCGCGTCGGCCCTGGCGTAATCTCCGCATATGAGAGAGATGTACCAAAGATAGATCTGCACACTCTCATCGTGCGGGTAGGTCCGGGCCATTAATTCGCAGGTGCGCCGGGCGGCCTCCAGGTTGCCCATAACGACGATTTCATAAAAAACCGCGATGCTGAGTTTTTCGTGATCGCTTGTTCGCTCGCGCAGGTCGTAGGCTTTGCGCGTATTTTCAGCGGCGAGTGCGAGCTCGCCTTGGGGTTGATAAGATTCCGCCAACAGGAGGTAGGCCATTGCGAAATTCGGATCGAGTGCGATGGCGCGCTGAAAAAACGTAATCGCAGCCAGATAATCGTTGTCGATATCGGTTGCCTTGTTCCCAAGGGCAAATGCTTGCAGCGCTTCCAGTGAAGATGTCGTGATATCTTCCGGTAGCGCATCGTACTTCTGAACCGATGCCAGCGATTCGCCCAATCTTTTCCGCAACTTTGTTGCCGCTTGGCCGAGCGCGTTGAGCACATGTTCTTGACCAGTCGCGATCTCTTGTTCTTGCGCCAGCAGATCGCCCGTGCGGCAGTTTACTGCCTTCAAACCTACGACATACTCACTGCCCAACATCGAAATCGAACCTTCGATACTGGCGGCGCTCCCAGTGCGTTGGCCAACCTTGCGCGCCAGCTCCGGCGTGAGCCGTGCGTCTTTCGATTGCGACATCAGGGTCAGCGTCTGCGCAATTCGCGAGTCCGAAATAAGGCTGAGAAACGGTGTTTGCTCCAGTTGCGAGGCGAGTCCTTGTCGAAGAGTGCCGTCAAAAACGGGATCACCGGTGGTATTTGTGAAATCGGCCAGAACAATCGTGTCCTTATCAGTCAGCGGCTTGCCTTGAAGTGAACGATAATAAAGTCCGCCCGCTACTATTAAGATCACGATCAGAGCGGTAACAGCGAGTTTCCACTGCTTGGTTGCTCGAGCCACTTTCGCCTGGCGGAATTTCTGCGGCGTCTTGTGATTGCCAATTTGATCGTCGTAGAAGTTAACGAGAGATACTCGGTGGCCGTGTTTAACTTCGCATTCGCCGAGTTCGTGCAGATAGGGCTTCCAGCGTGGATAATGTTCGAGATCGCCGGCCACGCGCTGGGAGAGAAGAATGTGACTGGCATCTCCGCAATCCATCACGCGTTGCGCCATGTTGATGCCGGCGCCTGCGATGTTCGCTTGCGCGTTAAGATCAGTGATCTCGTTAACCGGACCGCTGTGAATTCCCATTCGAACATGGAGTTCGGGATGTTTCTTCAGCTCTTTGCCGATTTCCATCGCGCATAACACAGGCGCTTCAGGTGTAGTCCGAAAGACGAGCGCTCCTCCATCGCCAGTCGGTAGTCGCAACAATTTGCCTTCTGCTTCGGCTAAACGGACTTGATCTGTTCCGCGCACGATCTCTTTCAATTTTTGAATCTGCTCACTCTGCTCGTGAATGTTGAGCTTCGAATAACCGACGATGTCGATGAACAAAACATGTCCGATGTCGAATTTCACGTCTGACGAAGACTCGGTCGGCATACCGTTCAATGAATGAAATTCAACCCGTTGGGAATGTATTGCGGCAGAACGTAGGCGTACAGCGTCACGATTAACCCGACAATCGCTGCCAGCGCCACGGAGTGCCAAAACAGGAATCGAAAAATGGAGCCTTCGTTCCCGACCTGATTCGTTGCCGCGGTGGCAATGCAAATCGATTGCGCGTCAACCATCTTGCCCATCACCCCTCCGGCGCTATTGGTCGCGCACATCAGAATCGGGCTGAGGTTGAGCTGTTGCGCCGTGATTTTCTGCAAGCTACCGAACAGTGCGTTCGAAGAGGTGTCGCTACCAGTCAGAGCCACGCCAAGCCATCCGATATAAGTACCGAAAAACGGAAACAGCCAGCCAGTGCGCGTAAATGCCAGCCCCAAGACCGCGTCCATGCCGGAGTATCGTGTCACGTAACCGATGCCGAGCATGCAGGTCATCGCGATGATTGCGAAACGTAATCGAACCAGCGTTCGACCGAAAATGCTGAAGAGCCGGCTGAATCCGAGCCCAAGCAAAAGGCCGGCGAGAATCGCAGCAAGAAAACAGCCGGTTCCAGTCGCGGTGAGCCAATTGAAGTCGAATCGCGCAGCTTCAGGAGTTGGTTTGGCTACGACCGGCGCGGCTCTCGAAACTTTCCCGTGAAGATAAGGCCAGTCCCATCCGGGTGGACCGGGGCGGGGGTTGCCATCGGCCATGACGACTTTGAACGAAGGCGTCGTGGCCTGGTTGAGCGCAGTCTTGATTGAGGGAAGTCCCCAGCACAAAACCAAAATCGATAGAATTGCGAAGGGCATCCACGCTCTCGCGATTTGTCGCTCTGAATAATGTTTGATCGAAGTTCGCGCAGAGGATGCATCGACGGCCGGTTCATCGGCAAATCGCCAAATGTTTTTCGGCCGCCACACTCGCAGGAAAAGTAACGTGACAACGAGGGAGACAATACCCGCGGAAATATCCACGAGATTGCTATCCATGTGATTGGCCCAGAACCACTGCGTCGCAGCGAACGAACCGCCCACCACCAGCATCGCCGGCAGAACTTCAATTGTTTCCTTCCAACTCACCATGGTCCGAACAAGCCACACCGGAACGATCAGCGCGGTGATTGGAAGGATGCGGCCGATCATCGCATTCAGATCGCTTTCGTTTAGCGACGTCACAGCCGCCAATGTGTGAACCGGCGTTCCGATCGCGCCCCAGGCCACCGGTGACGTATTGGCAATCAAATTCAGAACCGCGGCCTGAAACGGTTTGAATCCAAGCCCGATCATAAATGCGCCGGCAATCGCCACCGGCGCACCAAATCCGGCGCACCCTTCGATGAATGCGCCAAAACAGAACGCCACGAGCAAAAGTTGCAGACGCCGATCAGGCGTGATGGCCGCGACTGACTGCTTCATGATTTCGAATTGACCGGTCGCCACCGAAATGTCGTACAGAAAAACCGCCGCAATGACGATCCAGACAATCTTGAGCAGACCAAAAGCGGCGCCGTAAAAGAAGCTACTAAGCGCGAGCACGGCGGGCATTTTGAAAGCAACGATCGCAATGATCACAGCAGTGGCGGCGCCGGCAATCGCGCAGAGATGTGCTCGCACCTTGAATCCGGCAAGCAGGCCTAACAAAACGATGATCGGCAGAGCAGCGATCAGCGTCGACAGCCACCAGCGCCCGGCGGGGTCATAAACTTGCGTCCAAGTCACAGGACAACCTTGTAAACATTGCGCCGCTTTAGTTCGGAGAAGAAGTTGCGCGAAGCCATAATCCTTTTCCTGCTATGGTCCGACGTGCTCTGTCAGAGTCAGCAGTTGTTGAAAGCCGGGATCATTGCGAATTGGGTCCCAGACCGGATCGATTTTCAGGCGCGCGATCGAAACGGTCTCGCCCGCGGGGATGGTAAGCAGCCGGCGAAGAATTGCGATGGCGTCGGACGCGGCTCCGGTGCGAGCTTCGACTTCGGCAAGGCCGGCCAGATTGGAATTACCAAGGAGTGCGTCTCTCTCCGGTGGGAGTAAATCCACAGCCTGGCGCGCGAGTTTGAGAGCGTCGGCGTCGCGTTTGAGCGCGAGGTAGACCCAGATCAATTCTCTCATTGAAACGCGCTCGCCCGGCCGCTCGCGTAATCTTTCTTCGAGCAGTTGTCTCGCTTTATCTGCGTCGGCTTGCGCGCCGGTGAAATCGCCGGCTAGAGCGCGAACGGTAGCTTTCGCAGAGAGGCGCCTGCGTTGATCTGCGGCGATATAGGCACCGCCGTCCCAAACCTTCAGGGCTGCTTCGAAATCGCGTGCGATAACGGAGACATAAGCGCGGTCACCAGTCACGGTCGGAACGATACCGGAAGCGGACGACGAGATGAGATCGTTGGTAAACGGAAAGGTCGCCAGCACGCCTTGCCCTCTTTTGATGTCGCCGCTCCCGTTCAGAATCGCCAGGAGCAACGCGCGCCACCCGATCACTTCGGACGGATCGATGCTCAGGGCGTATCCGCCGCGGCGCTCGGCGTCTTGCCACATGCGCAAGATACAATAAGTCTGACTAAGATTTCCGGCTACAGAGGCATTGCGCGGATCCTGCTCGAGAGACTTTTTGAGTGTATCCAAACCGCGTTGCCATTGCCCCTGCCGGCGATAGACATAGCCAGAATATTCGAGCGCCTGCGCGTTGTTAGGCTGTAGCTGGAGCGCGCGCCCAAACTCGACCAATGCCTGTTCGTACTGCCGATAGCCGTAGTAGAAAAAAAGGCCGTGGGCGACGTGCGCTTGCGCCAGATCTGGCGCAAGAGCTAGCGCATGCTCGACCGTTTTTTTAACTTCCGCGAGCTCCGGTTCAGTGAACGTTTCCACGAACCAGTGTTGATTCAAACGACACTCGGCCAGGCGAGCCATGGCGAGCGCAAAACTTGGATCGCGCGCAATGGCTTGCTGATACCACGCGATAGCTTCGTCGAATGACTCCGGCCTCAATGAAACATTCGCCGCCCGTAGCTGGAACTCGCCTTTCAGAAAGAGATCATAGGCTGCGGTGTCCTTGGTCGGCGCGGTCGCGAGCGTGCTGGCTTCGGCCGGGGAGAGTTTCGCCTGAAGGGAATCGGCGATTTCCTGCGCTACCTCGCTTTCCACGGCGAAGACATCTTTGATATCGCGGTCGTATGTCTTCGCCCATAAGTGCGAGTCAGCCTTAGCATCGATGAGCTGCACGTTGACCCGAACCTTGTCAGTGGCCTTCTGCACACTGCCTTCGAGAACGGTGGCGACGCCGAGCTGTTGCGAGACTGTTCTTAGATCTTCCGGCTTGCTTTTGTATCTCGCGGTCGACGTGCGCGAGATCACTTTCAAATCGGCGATGCTTGCGAGCTTGGTCAGGATTTCATCCTGAATGCCGTCGGCGAAATAAGCGGCGCTCTTGTCGTCACTTAAATTTTCGAACGGCAACACTGCAATTGATTTTTGCGGAACGGATGAACCTGTAGCCCGGTCAGTGGAAGCCGCGCTTGCGGTATTTCGGGCCGTGTAACGGCCGACAAAGAATAAGGCTACCGAGATCACTGCGCCGATGATAACGACATAGATCCACGTTTTCCCACGTGAGTGCTCATGTTTGGCGTCGGCAACTTCCGTTCGCTTGATTCCTTCCGGAGTCGCTTCGAACGCCCAAGCGATGACGAGAGCGATCGGAAAGCCAATTGCGACCAGCGCGATTACAAGGCGCACGACCCAGTTGGGAATCTCCAGGAAGGGGAAAACCTGCGTCGCGACCTGCACGAGCAACCAGCCAACGACCGCATACGCGACCGCGACCTTGTAAACATTGCGCCGCTTCAGCTCGGCAAGAAAGCTCCTTGGATTCACTGGTTTTTCGGAAAAGCCTTTTGCATCAGTGATTCGAAGCGTGCGTCGCTCCGGATGGAATCCCACATCGGGTCGTCTTTGTAAAAGAATCCGATGGCTCCCGTCGCCAAGCCGCGTTCGAGCCAACCCAACGCCATCTCCTTCTCGTTTAACGCAGCGTAGATTCGGGCAATATATTGCGCCTCGGCCAGATCAGGGCCGGACATCGCTTCGAGCTCTCTAATAATGTCGAGCGCGTCTGCGCGTTGGCCTTGTGCGGCCAGGAGAATTCCCGTACTGTAAATCACAATCGGATCGTCCTTCCGATCTCGTTTGGCTTGCTCCAGTCCTGCCCGTGCTTCGTCGAACTTTCCGTTTTTAATGTATGCTCCGATTTCCCAGGTGTGGCTAAAAGGCGGACCGAGATCTTTGGCCTGCTGTAACAGGTCAAACGCTTTCGCATAATCTCGCTTGAGGTAATAGGGCACGGCAACTCCACGAGAAATGTCGGAAGCAAGGCGATCGAGTTCGCGAGCTTGCAAAAACTCCGCCAATCCCTCATCGAAACGTCCCTGCCGCACGAGCGAAAGTCCCAAAAAGAAATGGGCCAACGCGAAGCTCGGGCTGAGTTCGATTGCGCGGTGCAATTCTTGATCGCCAAGAACGAAATTGGACGGGGTAAAATAGATGTACACTTGACCCAGTGCGGCATGAGCTTCAGCCAGATTATTATCAAGTGACAACGCTTTGCGCGCGGCTTCTTCGGCTTTCCGTTTGCCTTCGATCGGCGCAATATAGGCGCGCGCACCAAGGTAGGCATACGCATCGGCCAGGCCCGCGTAAGCCAGTGCATAGTTTGGATCTTCCCCAATCGCGTCCTGGCAAAAGCGCACAGCTGTGAGCATATCGTCGCGCGCGCCACGATGAATTGCCGACCGTGCCCGCATGTAATACTGGAAAGCCTTGATGTTTTCAGTCGGGCGCTTCGCCAGCTGTTTCTCCTCGGCGCCAGTGAGCTTCAAACGCAGTTTCTCAGAAATCTCTTTGGCGATTTCTTCTTGCAACGCAAAGACGTCGGCTAGCTTGCGATTGTACTGCTGGCCCCACATCTGGCTGTTGTCTTGAGCATTGATCAGCTCCACGCTGACTGACAGAGCATCGGCATGTTGTCTGACCCTGCCCGTGAGTACTGTCTTTACTTTCAGCTCTCTTCCCACGGCTTGCGCGTCAGTCTCCTTGCCTTTGTAATGAAAAACCGAGCTGCGGGACATGACTTTAAGCGTGGGCAACTCGGAAAGGCTGTTGTTAATACTTTCTGGAATGCCGTCGCAGAGGTAGTCGGTGTCCGGATCGCGGTTTAGATTTTCAAACGGCAGCACGGCGATTGATTTTTCGGCCAGATCGTTAGCCGACGATTCTGTTCTGCTTGCGACCGTATAGCGGCCGAGAAAGAACAGCGCGATCGAAATCGCGGCACCGATTGCGACAACATAGATCCAGGCGCGTTTTTTTTGTCCTTTCGCCGCCGGCATCGCGTCGGCCTCTTCAGTGCATTTAATCCCTTCCGGGGTGAGTTCAAATGCCCACGCGATAACAAGTGCGACCGGAAATCCAATGATGATGGCCAACACGATTAATCTGAGGGCCCAATTCGGAATTTCAAAGATTGGGAAAACCTGTGTCGTGACCTGGACTAGCAGCCAACCGACGACCGCATACGCGACCGCGACTTTGTAAACATTGCGCCGCTTCAGTTCGGAGAAGAAGTTCATTGGCAGGCGAAAGCGTCCGGACCGCGTTCCGGGATGGGCTGACAGAGGTCCGGCCAGCGATTTTGTTTCCAGTAATCAACCAGACCGATCCGTTTTGCGAAAGCTTGGAAGGCCGGGTGCTGGCGAGCCTTGCGTGACCATGCGTCCGGTTGCCAGAGAAAAGTGTAATATGCATCCGACAGTCCGATGCCGTCGCGTTCGAAGGAGGCGAAGGACTGTTCGGGTTCACCCAAAAGGAGCAACAGCGTGCCCGCAAACTGGTCATGCGGATGTGCGGCGATGACAGCGAGCCCTGCTGTTCGTTTCGCCTCGTCGCCGTAGCTGCCACGAAAAATCGCGGCTAACTCCTCCTTGCTGAACCCACTCTTGAACGCACCGAAACCCTCCGAGAATGATTCTGCCCCTGAATCGGGATCGCCCTCAGCGGCGGCCGAAAATCCAAGCACCAATCCGCCAAGGGGGCCGCCGAGCGCCTCCGTTCGTTTTGCGAGTTTGACTGCCGTTGCCTTGTCGCCGCTGTCCCAGCGGCCCATTGCCTTGTAGAAAATAAGGAGAGCATTGGCTGGATCCGCGGCGAGCGCACGATCGTTCACTGTTTCCGTTTCCGCGATGCGCCCCATTGCGGCCAGTTGATTTGCCAACCAGAAATTTGCGGTCACGTTATTCGGATCGATCGCGATTGCGCGCTGCGCCGGCTCGACCATTTCGCGATAGCGCCGTCGAGAAAAATCAATGTAGCCGAGCGCCGCATAGGCTTCGGCGCTTTTCGCATCGATGTCGATCGCTCGATGCGCGGATTTCTCCGCCGCGGCCCAGTTCGTCTGCCAATCTGCGCCGGAATATTGCGGCTCGACCGCGAGCGCGACTGCCAGTTTGCCCCAGGCGCGCGCGAAGTTAGGATCGAGCCGCGTCGCCTCCTTAAGCAAGGCAATCGCACGAGGCAGACTGTCGCCGACGCGTTGGCTAACAAGAGTCTGCGCTTCGATGAATAATGTGTAAGCCTGCGCATCGTCGGTCGGCTTATCTACGAGACGACCTTCCGAAGGATCGGCCAGCACGATATTGAGTTCGCCGGCGATGTCGCGCGCGAACGATTCCTGAAGATCAAAGATGTTGGCGAGTGTTCCGTTGTAGGTCTTCGACCAGACCTGCAAACCATCGGCGGCGCGAGTCAGTGCCGAGATGATGCGCACTTGCTCGCCCTGTTTGCGAACCGAGCCCTCGAGAACGTTAGCCACGCCGAGCTCGGAACCGATCTGTTTCAAACTGACGTTCTTCCCTTTGTAGAAAAAAGAGGACGACCGACCCACGACTTTCAGGCCTTTGATGTGCGCAAGCGCGTTGAGAATTTCCTCCGCCATTCCGACGGAAAACGACTCTTGATCATGGTTCGGCGATAAGTCGCTAAACGGCAGCACCGCAATCGATTTATTCGAAGTCCGAGCCGGACTGGCGGTATCCAGAGCAGTGTAGCGACCAAGGAAGAAGAGACCGATCGAGAGGATCGCGCCGATAACAACGACGTAAATCCAGACGTGTTTCTTCTTTCGCGCGGTCGCCGGCATCGCGTCGGCCGTTTCGGTGCGCTTAATTCCTTGGGGCGTGATCTCAAGACTCCATGCGAGCACAAGCGCAATCGGTAGCCCTATTATTATGAGCAGGACGATTAAACGGATGATCCAGTTCGGAACATCGAAGACCGGAAACACCTGCGCGATTCCTTGCGAGAGCGCCCAGCCTGCGACGACGTAGGCAATCGCTACCTTGTAAACGTTGCGTCGTTTCAGCTCGGAAAAGAAATTGATTGGCTCGCGTCCTCGCTCGCCAACCCTCTCGGGCTTGCCCGTCGGTGTCTCTCGGCTCCCGCCGGTTCCATTGTCGATCTTCACTTTTTCTCGCCGACGACCTTTTGGACCAGCGATTCCGCCTTCGGCAAGGCTACGGCGTGACAAGTCGAAACGCGGTTCGGTGTCATTGCTGGTTTTTCGGTGCTACCACCTTTTGAACGAGTGCCTCAAACCGAGCGTCGCCGTGTAGCGAATCGAGGAGGGGATCGACATTGATCCAGCAGATGTTGGAGCCGTCGCGTTCCTTGATGCCCTGTTCGAGCCAGCGCAGCGCTTCATCTTTATTGTTCAGGCTGAGATAAAGTAAAGCGCGCAAGTAACCAACCACCTCGCGTTGCTGACTTATCTTATCGAGTTCGCTTAGCATGCGCCGCGCGGCCTCCTTGTCACCAGTCTGCGCTTTGGCCGCGGCGTAAAACGTCGACACAGTCGTGTTATCGCCTAATTGCTTGGCTTTCTCGTATTCGGCAATTGCACCAGACAGGTCGCCCTTCGCCTGAAGAGCAATGCCGAGATTGTAGTGCGTGTAGAAAGATGTCGGATCGATCTCAAGCGTCTTTCGCAATTGCGTAACTGACTCGTCGTAGCGCTTGGCGTAGTAGAACGTCTCGCCGAAGTCCGCGTTGATCACTACCGACAACGGATCTAATTCAACTGAGCGCTTGCCCTCGGCAATGGCTTCGTCGAATCGCCCCAGCGCCGCCAGAATGTCGTTACTGAACCAATGGTGTGCGTCTGCGTCGTTCGGCTTGAGCTCGATCGCGCGTTTGTATTCGCGCTCGGCTCCGGCCAGATCGATTTCGCCAAAGAATAGCACCTTTCCAAGTGCCGCGTGCGCTTCGGCCAAATTTGGATCAAGGCGGAGAGCTTTGAGGGCCGCCTCTTTCGCTTTCGCAGCCATCTCGAGTCGGTTCGCGCCAGTGTAAAAGGGGGACAGAATATATGCGCTCGAAAGACCGGCGTAAGCCAGCGCGTAATTCGGATCGCGCGCGATCGCTTGCTCGTAGAAGGCGATTGCTTTCGGAATATTGTCGCCCGTCCGCTTTCCCCAAAGCGATCGGCCTTTGTGGTAAAGCTCGTACGCAGTCGTGTCGGTCGTTGCTTGCGCCGCCATCATCTGCTTTTCCGAACCGGTAAGCTTCGCCTGCAGCGTATCGGCCACCGTCTTGGCAATGTCGCTTTGCACCGCAAAAATGTCGCTCAACTTGCGATCGTAAATTTCGGCCCAGAGATGAGCGTCGGTCAGCGCGTTAATGAGCTGCACATTGACGCGCACTTGGTCGTTCGACTTTTGTACGCTGCCTTCGAGAATGTTCATGACCCCGAGTTGTTTTGCGATGTCCGGCAAATTTGCCGGCGCGCTCTTGAAGCGCTGCGTTGACGTGCGCGAGATCACTTTCAAATCGGCCACTTTGGCCAAACGCGTCAGGATTTCGTCCTGCACGCCTTCCGCGAAAAACGCGTTGTCCGGGTCCCGGCTGAGATTATCGAACGGCAATACCGCGATCGATTTAGACGGCAATTCGATGCGAGACGCACTGGCATTATTTCCAGCCGTGTAACGACCGAGAAAGAACAAAGCGACCGAGATTCCCGCGCCGATGATAACGATATACATCCATGTCTTCCCACGTGAGTGCTCATGTTTGGCGTCGGCAACTTCTGTTCGCTTGATTCCTTCCGGAGTTGCTTCAAAAGCCCACGCGATTACCAGCGAGATCGGAAATCCGATCGCGACTAACGCGATCACTAACCGAACAACCCAATTTGGGATTTCCAGGAAGGGAAAAACCTGGGTCGCGACTTGAACGAGCAACCAACCAACCACGGCGTACGCGATCGCGACCTTGTAAACATTGCGCCGCTTGAGCTCGGCAAAAAAATTTCCTTCGCTCATTTCGATTTATCTTCGGCGAGTTTTTGGAAGCGCGGATCGCCGCGGAGATTATCCCAATCCGGATCGAGTCGGAGTAAGGCGGGAGTGAGCGGTGGGCCGAACAAGCCACCTTCGTAGGATACTTCCAGCAAGCGCGACAAGATAGCGAGAGCGCCATCCTTGTCTCCGAAGTGCGCCAAGATTCGCGCCTTCGTTTCTTGAGAGGAGGGCTGAACGCGCGCGTCGTTATTTTGCAAAGAGATCTTCTTGTCAATCGCTTGCAGTGCCTTGTCGCGTTCTCCCAGTACAGCCGACGCAAGGGAAAGCAGACCGAGAAACCGCACGTTATCCGGCTGTTCCCGCAAGCCTGCTTCGGCAGTATCGCGTACGGAGCTGAATGTCGCCCGCGCAGCCACGGTGTCGCCGGATAACTGTTGAAGGTCTCCTAAGACTTGTGCATCGCGCACCCATTCCTTGAGCGAGTCGGTGCGGCGCGCGAGAGGTTCAATTAGCTTGAGTGCCGTTGCCGGCTTGCGCCGCAGCTTCGCCTGATACCAAACTGCGCCGACCGCATCATAATCGAGTCGGTCGGGCTTTAACTTATCCACGATTAACTGCGCTTCATCGAGCTGACCGTTAGCTTGGAAGATCTGAGCTTTGATCGCTAACAGATTCACATCGCCAGGCCATATCTGGAGCGCTTCGTCCACAATCCGCTGCGCGCCCGGCCAATCCCGCACATCGTTGCGATTGTAGGCGGCGAACTTTCGCACGAGCAGATAACGCGGGTTTAAGACAATAACTTGATCAAAAGCATCGATGGCTTTCTGCCATTCCCCAAGCCGTTGATAAGTGGCCCCGAGCAGATTAATGACTTCGTCGTTGTTAGGCCAAATGAGATGCAGTTGCTGTAAGACGTCGCGCACCCTTTTGTTGTCGCCAACGACAAAATAATCAAAGCTAGCGCGAGCCAGCTGGACCTCGGGAAGGTCAGGTTGCAGCGCCTCCGCTTTGGCCAGGCTTTGCTCCGCACCGGCTCGTGCCGCCGGCCTCGAGTCCATGTAGTAGAACCCGACAGAACGAGCGCTGGAAAGACCGGCCCAGGCAAGTGCAAACTGCGGATCCAAGCGGACCGCTTCTTCATAAGATTTGATTGCGGCGCCAGCAGCGGCTTCATTTCCTTCCTGCATGAGGGCTTTACCGCGCAGGTAGGCTTCGTAAGCCGCAGGGTTGTCGGTAGGTTTCTGCGCGAGGATCTGTTTCTCGGCGCCGCTGAGTTTGGCATCGAGTGCCCCGGCAATTTTCCCAGCAACTTCACCTTCGACGCCGAAAATATTTTGTAACTCGCGATCATAACTCTCAGCCCAAAGATGCGCATCGGTCGCAGCTTTGATTAACTGGACATTGATGTGCACCGCGTTGCCGGCTTTTTGCACGCTGCCTTCGAGCACGTTCGCTACGCCCAGTTGCTGGCCGACTTCGCGCAGGTTGTCCGGCGCTGTTTTGTATTTCTGGGTGGAAGTGCGCGAAATCACCTTCAGCGCGGCGATCTTCGAAAGTCGGGTCAAAATTTCATCCTGGATACCTTCGGCGAAGTAGGCGTTCTCCTTATCGCTGCTCAGGTTCTCGAACGGCAGAACCGCGATGCTTTTCTCCGGGACCACCGAACCGGAAGGAGGTGACTCGACCGCTGCTTTCTTCTCCGTTGATAGTGCGTCTTGCAACGCGTCTTTGACCTTCTTGGCGACGTCGCTCTTAATAGTATCAGCGATCGACGGAGGTGATGGGATGGCCGGCACCTGAGGTGAGGTCACCTGGCCTTTTCCGAGCGACCGCATGATCGCGGGCGCGAAAATCACTGAGACAATGGCAAGCGCGATGAGTAACACCACGACGGCGAAAATCGTTCGGACGAGCGGAGAGAGTGCTTTGCGCGTGCCAACTCTGGAGCGGGGGATGCTGCCGCGCACTTTCCCGATTCGCGTCGGCGGCGTGGGATTGCCAATGGTCTCGGCATAAAGATTAACTAACGAGACAACAACTCCGTGCTTCACTTCCACGTCGCCCAGTTCGTGAAGATACGGCTGCCAACGGCGTTGTTGCGCGAGATCGTCGGCAACGCGTTTACTCACAAGAATGTGGCCAGCATCCCCGCAATCCATCACTCGTTGCGCGATGTTGATGCCTACGCCGGCAATGTTTTCGCGCTCGTTTGCGTCCTTCACGTGATGGACCGGGCCGCTGTGGATTCCCATCCTAACCGGCAGACTTGGCTGCGCGCGCAAAGCATGGCTGATCTCCAAGGCGCATTCGACCGGCTCCTCCACCGATCCGGTAAAAACCAGCGCCATACCATCGCCGGTCGGCAAAATGGTAAGCTGTCCTGCAGCCTCAGCCTCGCGCGCCGCCTCGGTGTTGTGGACAATCTGGTTCAACTCCTGAAGCGCTTCTGATTGTTCGTCGGTCAGCAGCTTGGAATAGCCCACGATGTCCATGAAGAGTACGTGTGCAATCTCCAGGCGCTGTTTGGTCTTTGATTCATCCGCCATACGTGATTACAAGACGTTGCGCCGCTTCAGTTCGACGAAGAAGTTGGCCTTCATTGTCGCGAAGCTGGCGGTTGAATTCGAAGCTTCTGGAACAACGCAACGAAACGTGGATCGCTAAAATAGCGCCGGAAGAATGGCGTAACGGTTATTTGCGCGAGACCCGCATCGCGCGTGGCAAATGAGATGTTGAGCCACTTGAACATTTGGTCGGGCTCGTTTCGAACCGCATAAAGGATCGCCGCCTGGAAAGCGCCGCCGTTTGCATATTTCTCGCAGAAGGATTTCACCGAACCCTCAGCCGCCGCCTTGTCCGGTTGAACCTGCTTAGCCAAGGCAATCGCGTAATCACGCCAGAAACCATCCGGTTCCTGCTGGGCTTCCTTTATCGCGGCGGCCGGATCAGTTCGAACAACATCCAGCGTTGCCAAAAACGCGTGCGCTCGGGCGACCCCGGGCTGAATCTGGAGGGCCTTGCGGAACGCCTGTTCCGCCTCCTGGTAGCGCTCAGCTGAAGTCGCGAGCCGGCCCAGATTGAACCAAATGGGGACGGAGAGAGGATCGAGTGAAAGTGTTTCGTGAAAGGCACGTTCCGCCTCAGTCAGATGCCCCTGTGCCATGAAACAGTAACTCAACCCGCTCTTTGCTCCTGCGTCGCTCGGTGAGATGTGCAGAGCGCGCCGAAACTCCTGTTCCGCTTGCGCGAAATCGAGGTCTGGATTGATCGCGACCCAGCCAGCCGCTTTATGAGGTTCGACCTGGTCGGGGGCAAGCTTGATCGCTTTCTCGGCGGCGGCCTTCGCCTCCGCGTAGGCTTGTTCGTTGTCGTTTGTGGCGAAGCTGGCAGCGTATTGGCGCCATGCCAGTGATAACTTGGCATAAGCCAGCGCATAATTGGGATCCAGACGCACGGCGTCCTGCAAAGAATGAATCGCGCTCTGCACACTCTCCGCGGTCAATTGCTGGAAATAAAAGTCGGATTGTAAGACCTCGTTGTAAGCTGCGAGGTTTTCGTTTGACGGCGCAGCATCCGAACGCGTCTTCTCACCGAGTATTTTTACTTTCATTTGCTCGGCGACGGTGAAGGCGATTTCCGACTGGACAGCAAACACATCCTTTAGCTCGCGATCGTAAGTCTCAGACCAGAGCTCACTTCCGTCAGCTGCATTGATGAGTTCGGCGACAATTCGAACACGATCGCCCTGCTTGCGCACGCTGCCTTCTATCAAATGAGCTACTCCGAGCTTTTGGCCGATACTGGCGCTGTCGGCTGCTTTACCTTTGAAGAGAAAAGAGGAACTGCGGCCAATAACTTTGAGATCAGGAATCTTGGCTAACACTGCGATCAACTCCTCCGACAGGCCATCGGAAAAGTATTCGTTGTTTGGATCCCCGCTGGTGTTGACCAATGGTAACACGGCGATCGATTTGTTGTCCGACTTCACAGTGATTGTCGAGTTTGGCGCTCGAAAGGATTGAAAAGCGAATAATCCCGTCGCAATTATTGCGACACCGATGATAAACGCAGCGAACTTTCGTTTGCTCCAATAAGGCATGGATCGAACCTCATCGGCCGAGACGTCCGCCGTTCGTTTCATTCCTTCCGGAGTCATCTCGAACGCCCAAGAGATGACGAGCGCGATTGGAAATCCGACCAAAACCAGCACCACGACTGCGGTCGTTAGGCTATCGGGAAGATGCAGCGCCGGGACAATTGTTGCGGTCACCTGAATGACCAGCCAACCCACAACCGCGTAAGCGACAGCAACCTTATAAACGTTACGCCGCTTCAGCTCGGAAAAAAAATTGCCTTTCACTTCGTTTTATCTTCGCAAAGCTTTTGAAACCGCGGATCTTTGCGCAACGGGTCCCAAAGCGGATCGAGCTTCAAATTCGCGACGGTGATACCCGCCGGAACTCCAAGGAGATGCGGCAATGCCGCGATCGCCGCATCGTACTCACCAAAACGCGCCTGGATCTGCGCAAGTGGCGCGTCAGCCTGCGGCTGATTGACCGCGTCACCGTCATAATCTTTCACCGCCTGGGCGGCCTGCTGCAAAGCTGTCTCTTTTTCGTTAAGACCGGCGTAGGCCTGAGCGAGAACGCTCGGTGTGCCGTTCGCATCGGGTCCCACAACAGTAGCCGGTGTTGGTTTAATCTCGCGTACTGCGCGTTCGAATGTCTGTCGCGCCGCCTCGTGCTGGCCTGACCACTCCTGGCACTGACCCATTTGCACGAGGAATGCTTTTGCGAACGAATCAAGAGGTTGGTTCGGCGCGAGCGAATTCAATTTCCGCTCCACGATATTGATCGCCTCACCGAAACGGCGTTCATACATGGCCTGGGTAATGCGGGCCGCGACAACCCAGTCATCCAGGACGTCATCCGGAACTAGCGCAAGCTCCTGACGCGCTTCGTCGAGTCGGCCCGCCGCTTGCAGCACGACCGCCTTGTTGGCGTGTTCACCTGCGGAATCGGGTGCGATTTGCAAAGCACGATCAATACTGGCCAGGGCGTCGTCGAACCGGCGCAAATACAGATAAAACTCGTTACCGACCGACGTCAGCAATTGGACGTCGCGCGGATCAAGCTCGATCGCTTTCTTGTAGCTCGCTTCGGCTTCCTGCCAGTGGCCGAGCCGCCGCAGAACAAATCCGCGATACTCATATACCAGCGCGCTACTCGGCAGTCGTTTTCGTGCCTCGTCGTAAGCCGCGAGCGCGCTGTTGAAGTCGCGGAGAATGCGGTAGCGATACGAGCCCTGTGCGATCCACGATTCGCCGGCATCGGGGGCAAGGGCCATCGCGCGATCAGCCGCCTGCTTGACCGAATCGGCCGTGTACGTGTTCAGGTCGATAGCATTGAAGTTGAGAAAGCTGCGCAGGATTGCCATTCGGGCCCAGGCGAGGGCGAAATTTGGATCCAGTTCCACGGCACGCCGGTAATTGCGCTCGGCCTGCACATACGCATCGTAGCTGTAATTGTTATGCTCGATGTTCAAGCCACGGAGATAAGCATCGTAGGCAGCCGCGTCTTGTGTCGGTTTTTCCGCGACGGCCTTCTGCTCGCTTCCCGAGAGCTTAGCATTCAGCTGGTCCGCGATAGCAGCCGCGACCTCACCTTCGACACCGAAAACGTCGTCCAACTTCCGATTGTAACTCTCAGCCCACAGATGTTCGTCGGTCGCAGCGCGGATCAACTGAACATTCACGTGCACGGCGTTGGCAATCTTCTGCACGCTCCCTTCGAGGATGTTGGCCACTCCCAACTGTTTGCCGACATCGCGTAAATTATCCGGCGCACTCTTATATTTTTGAGTGGACGTGCGCGAAATAACTTTGAGCGCCGCGATCTTTGAAAGCCGCGTCAGAATTTCATCTTGAATACCTTCCGCGAAGTACGCGTTCGATTTGTCATCGCTGAGATTGTCGAAGGGCAGTACCGCGACGCTTTTGTCCGGAATTGGGACGGAAGTTTCGGTTGGAATGCTTTTCTGCGTGCTCGCAGATCTTTTTGATCCCCAGAGTTGATACGCCAGCAACCCGGCCGCAATCACCGCGAGTGCGATCGTTAGTGCGACAATTTTCCGGCCGGTATGATGCGTGATCGATTTGTCTCCTTCGATCTCCGATTCGCGTTTGATTCCTTCGGGCGTGATCTCGAACGCCCAGGAGGAGACAAGCGCTACCGGAAAACCCGCTATCAACAGGAGCACGACTAGCCGCACCGCCCAGTTTGGGATCTCGAAAAACGGAAAAACCTGCGTCGCGATCTGAATCAACAACCACGAGGCAACCGCATAGGCGACGGCAACTTTGTACACGTTGCGCCGTTTTAGTTCAGCGAAGAATTTATTCATTCCGGCTCCAGGACCACCGTCGCAGATTTTCCCATAAACTGGCCAGATGTCGATCTTTGCGAGGGGATCCGGTGCAAATCCTGCTACTAAAACGAGCGCTTCTCCAAAGCTCCAAAACCCCGGTTCAGCGGTCACAGATCATAAATGAAAACAGGAGAAGCGAACTTTCTGCGCCCAATTCGACAACGCAAAGCAATTGAGCGTGGCCGAAAAATCAGCAATCTGACGGTTTCGCTGATCCTAAGTTTCGCTGTGACAGCTGCCGCGCAATCGGATCGGATCAATCAGGACGGGCGAATCCTCGGACCGGCGCCCGTGGTCACGACACCGACATTGTTCAACACGTCGCAAGCGGACGCAATCGTTTCCGCGATGCAGATTTTTCCGGTGACCAATCCGTGGAATGAAGACATCTCGCGGCGACCGGTGCTCGCGAATTCGGCGACGATGATTTCTCAAATGAAATCGGACCTGTCATCGAGCCGGCAAACATTGCGACCATTTTACGAAATGAACTACGTGTTGGTGCCTGATAGCCAGGCGCGCGTAACGATTCGGTTTCTTGACTATCCGGACGAATCCGATCTCGACGGCGGTACATTTCCAAGTGGGAGTTATCCGATTCCTTCCAACATGCCGATCGAAACGTGGCCTCGCGAAACTGGCACGTTGACGCTTCAACAGTGGCAGATGGATGTGACCAACATCGGCGGTGATCGTCACGGAATCATGGTTGCTCCCAGTGCCGGCGCGATTTGGGAGACATGGCAAATGTTGCTCACCACGAACGGCTGGCAAGCATCCAACGGCGCGAAGTTTGATCTCAGTTCGAATACATTGCGGGCCGCCGGCTGGACCTCGGGCGATGCCGCAGGTTTACCGATGTTTCCAGCTCTTGTGCGTTACGATGAATGCGAACGCGGAGCGGTGGAACACGCGGTGCGTTTATGTGTCCCCAAAACGCGACGCGAATACATTTATCCGGCAAATCATTACGCGTCATCGATTCCGGCAACGTCGACGCAATATCCGGCGATGGGGCAACGTTTTCGTTTGAAAGCGAGCTTCATCGTTCCGAACACGTGGACGACTGAAGAGAAAGCAGTTTGTTACGCGTTAAAGAAATATGGCGCCATCGTCGCCGATAATAGCGGAGGATTCTTCTCCATTTCCGTTTGCCCGGACGATCGCTTCGCGTCGAACGCATTCGATAATCTTTCGACGATCGATGTCAGCAATTTTGAGGTGATTCAGACCACTGGACCGACGGAAGGTCCGCGATCGCCAGGCGCGCCGACAGTCAATGCCGGCGCGGATCAAACAATTAGCAAGCTTAGCACAACGCTGACGGGAACAGTTGTCGATCCGAGCGGGACCGCGACGATTCTGTGGAAACTTTATTCGGGACCGGTGACTGTCACCCTCACCGACCCTAATGCGGCGGTGACGAATGTGAATTTCACGCAGCAGGGAACCTACACATTTGAACTAAGCGCTGATGACAGGGTTCATTCCGTTGCCTACGACGCCGTCATCGTGAATGTGCAGACCGGCTCTCCGAGCCCTACTCCGACCCCAACTCCAACGCCTACAACAACTCCGTCGCCGACTCCGATGCCGACACCGAGTGTTACTCCCCCTCCGTCTCCCACGCCAACGCCAACTTCCACGCCAACCGCGACACCAACACCTTCTTCAACTCCATCACCGACGCCAACCGCGACTATTTCACCAACCTCAACTCCGACGCCGAGTGCGACACCAAGTGCGACGCCGACAATAACGGTTTCAGTCTCACCGGGCAGCGTTGTGGAAGGAAATGACGCAACGTTTACATTTTCAAGTTCCGCGGTCGTTTCCCATCCGATTACCGTGAGTTACTCGATGCGCGGAACTGCGTTAATCGGATCCGATTACACGTTGAGCGGGACGGCCGGCCTGGCAACAATTGCCGCAGGCCAGAGCTCCGCGACGGTAACGCTCCACGCGATCGCCGATCACGTGAAAGAGAAGGCCGAAACTGCGATCCTGGTTCCAAACAGTGGCGCCGGTTACAAGCTTCCAAAGCGCGGCACGAAAGCGACGCTTACGATTCTCAACGGGCTGTAGCCTTCCGGGAGCGCGGCTACGCTTTGGGCGAATGAATATGCTCGGGGCGAGGGCCGAGTCCGATCAAACGCGCCGGAAATCGGCGGAGAAACGGAAACCAGATGAATAATCGTGCGAAAAAAGGCAGTTTATCGTCGCTTCCGGACGAACGTCCCGTGACAACGTTTCGGTGAATGAAGACCTGCACGGTTTGAATCACGCGCGTCGGCCATTCGCGTCGCCTTTGCACTTCCTCCAGTTCGGTGACCGAAACCGGCCCGGTCCGTAATTTCGCTGCCAGCAAGTTCGCAGTCGCAACGGCGTCCTGGAGCGCGAGATTAATTCCAACTCCACCCGCGGGCGACATCGCATGCGCGTTGTCACCGATGCAAAGCAATCCTTCGCGGCACCATTTCTTGAGACGATTGATCTGTACGGTCAGCAACTTGATCTTCGACCAGTCGTCGAGCTCAGTGATCCGATCGCTTAGAAATGACGCGATCTCGATAATGTCATGATGTAGCGCAGGCAGGCCGCGTTGCTTGATTTCATCGAAGCCGCCTTTGGGAATCACGAACCCAACCTGAAAATAATCGCCACGATCGAGTAGGACGAGCAGCTTCCCGTGCTGAAAGAAACCAAGGGTTTGTGGCGGATCTCCGGCGCGTTTGGAAAGTCGCATCCAAAGAGCGTCGATCGGCGCGCCGAATTCCTGCAACTCCAGATTCGCCTTTTCGTGCGTGATCGCGTGGCGCCCATCCGCCCCGATCACGAGATCGGCCCGAAATTCTCGCTCGCCGTCCGGGGTTTTCGCTCGGACTCCTACGACGCGATCTTTGTCGAACAAGAGATCGACCACCTCGTGCTGAAGGTGAAGCGTGAATGTTGGGAACAGTTTCGCTTTGGCCGCGAGAAAATTCAAAAAATCCCACTGCGGCATAAAGGCAATGAATTTGCAATGCGTGGGCAGGTGCGAGAAATCGGCCATCGGCACCGGATGCCCGTTGAAAATCCCGCGAATCTCGCGCAGTTCCTGGTGAGGTAGTTTTAGGAATTCCTCGAGCAACCCGAGCTCGTACATCAATTGGAGGGTGGAGGGATGAATTGTGTCACCGCGAAAATCGCGGAAGAAATCCGCGTGTTTTTCCAGGCCAACGACCTGCACGCCGGCCCGCGCCAGCAAATAGCCAACCATCATCCCGGCCGGTCCGCCGCCAACCACTAAGCAGCGAGTACTGGTTTCAGGCGCTGGGCTCATAAGTTTGATGTATGAGGTTTGATGTTTGATGTGAAGGCAATACCGTCAGCTAGCTGAAGCGGAGATTACGAGTAAGAGCATGAGCAAGATTATGAGGCACTACGATGTCGTAATCCTCGGCGCCGGACACAATGGTTTGGTTGCGGCGAGTTATCTCGGCCGCGCCGGGTTGAGCGTGTTGCTGCTCGAGAAAAACGATTACATCGGCGGCGCCACGGTGTCGCAGAAAGTGTTTCCCGATTATGATGCGCGCCTGTCGCGGTATTCCTATCTCGTCAGTTTGTTCCCTGAAAAGATCATTCGCGAGCTCGGATTGAAGCTGGAACTGCGTCGAAGGGACACCGGTTCGTTTAGCCCTTATATTAAGAGCGGCCATCACGGCGGGCTCTTGATTAGCAACGTCGACGATAAGCTGAGCCGTGAATCGATGGTCGACCTCACCGGGAGCGAGGCGGAATTCGACCGGATGAAGAAGTTTTACAGTCTCGCCCGCGTATTCGCCGAACACACTTGGGACTCAATGCTTGAGCCGCTCGTTTCCAAACAGGAAGTGGAACGTCGATTCGATCGGGATGAGGTGTCTCGGGAAGCGTGGCGAAGTCTGGCCGAAGAACCGCTCGGGCGTGCGCTCGAGCGTTATTTGCAGAATAACCTCGTCCGCGGACTTGTTCTCACCGACGCGAAGATCGGAGTTTTCACGCATCCGCATGATCCATCGCTTCTCCAAAACCGCTGCTTTCTCTATCACCTGATCGGCAACAAGACGGGCGAATGGAAAGTGCCGGTGGGCGGAATGGGCGCGGTAGCGCGGGAACTGGAGGAAACGGCGCGAAAGGCAGGCGCGGAATTTCTGACCAATGTCGAGCTTGTCGATGTCGACCTTCCAAATCGCACCGTAGAGTTTGATGTCGATGGGAAACAGCAAACGGTCGGCGCAAAATTTTTACTCGTGAACTTCGGGCGTAACGTGCTTGCGAAATATTGCGGAAAGAAATATCGGCCGGATGCGGCAGACGAGGGGAGTGTTTTCAAAATCAACATGCTTTTGCGCCGGCTCCCGCAATTAAAGGCGAAAAAATACAAACCGGAGCAAGCCTGGTCGGGAACATTTCATAGCGACGAAGGCTACGACGAGATGAACGCGAGCTACGAGCAAGCTGCGAAGGGACGGTTGCCGGAGAAGACGCCATGCGAAGTTTATTGCCACACTCTAACTGACGACAGCATTCTCTCGTCCGAGCTCAGGGCGAAAGGCTTTCACACCATTACCCTGTTCGGTCTGGACGTGCCGTATTCGCTGTTTGCGAAAGACCCGCCTTCGCTCGGCTACGGCGCGGCAGGCAACGAGGAAATGCGAAAGCAGGCGGAGAAAAAGTTTCTCGAAAGCGTGAATCAGTGGCTAGAGGAGCCGCTGGAGGATTGTCTGGCGGTGGCGCGCGATGGAAGCCTTTGCATCGAGAGCAAGAGCCCGGTCGACATTGAGGATTCGTTAGGCATGTATCATGGCAATATCTTTCAGGACGCACCGACCTGGCCGTTTGCGACCAAACAGGAACAGGTCGGGATCTGGGGAGTCGAAACCGAATGGGAGAATGTTTTTTTCTGCGGGTCCAGCGCGCTCCGTGGCGGGGCAGTCAGCGGAATTCCCGGCCACAACGCCGCCAAAGCGGTGTTTGCAGCTTTAGGTGGATCGACCGCTCCGCCGGGCGATGATAGTTCGACGCGGCCGGAGGCCGCCATTTATTAGCATCGAGGGCCGGGCCGGACTGGCGTATACGACTGCTCGATCCACCTTATGCGTGCAAATCCCGCTGACGTCGAATCGATCGACGCCATCATCACCGCGGCTTATGACGGAATCTCCGGACCAGCCGGAAAGAAACGCGATTGGGACCGTGAACGTTCATTGTACATCCCGGGCGCGCGACTGATGCCGACAGGAAAGCCCGGCGAAGTGGACAAACTGGAGCCGCAGTTACTCGATATTGAAGGGTTCATTGCTCGGGTAGAACCCTATTTTGAGAAAGAAGGATTTTACGAAAAAGAGATAGCGCGGCGAACGGAACAGTTCGGACAGATCGCCCACGTCTGGAGTACTTATGAATCGCGTCACGATCCGAGCGATCCGGAGCCCTTCATGCGCGGGATCAATAGCATCCAGCTTTTCGACGACGGCAAACGCTGGTGGATTGTGAGCATTTACTGGCAACAGGAAAACGTCCGCGCGCCCATTCCGGACAAGTATCTTCAGGGCTGACTTTTTCCAGCGCGGAAGTGTTTCTTGTCGATCGGTGGCGGCATTTTCGGGTGTGAGTCGCGATAGCATTTCGTCGCAACGCCTAACAAAAAGGCGGCGATTACGAAAATGATGACGCGCTTTTCTTCCGGCGTCGGAACCAACCGGTGCCTCAGTTCGGCCCACGTCCAATCTTCCGGAAGTTTCAATGTGACTGCTTCGCCCGTGGGCGCACCCGAACGGACAGATACCTGCCTTTGACGTTGGCGAGATAGTAACGAGCCTTTGAATCAGCGACCATCAAGTCGCGATAAACCGAAGCCGCGACCTCGAGGTACCGGTATACTGCGCCGTTCACGAACTCGATCTCCAAAATGTGGCGGCGCTTGCTGTAGCCGATCGACGCGATGGCGTTCGAGTTAACTCGCTCGCGCGGGATGTGCGAAATCACCGGATTGCGGGCCGCGCTCCGAATATTTTCGTGAACCGGATTGGCGGCGACGATCTGCAAAACGCAGACCAACGAAAGCAGTGACAGAGTTCTCTCGTTCATAGGGGGAACGACGAGAGACGCTTAACACGCCATAAGAAATCAAGTCGAGCGAAATGTAAGTCGCAGCCGAACTCTGAATTTCTCAGCGCACGACACGGCCAAATTCTGCCGAAACTCGATTCAGACTAAAGCATGAAAACAACGGCCATAATTTTTGTCTGGATGGCAATCGCGGTTTCAGCGTTTGCCGGCAAACCAAAACCTACACCAACACCAGCCCCGACGCCGGTGACGGTTGGTGTCGATGGCAACGAGCCGATCATCGCGGCCGCGCCGGATGGAACTCTTTACATTAGCGCGCTGCAACACATTTACAGTTCCACGGATTCCGGAACGACGTGGAGGGAATTACTCGGTCCGATTTACGCCTCGAGCATCAATCTGAACTCCGACAGTTCGATCTCAGTCGATCCGGGTAATCGACTTTATTTTACGTTCGATTATCCCTACGCCGGCACGACCGCAGTCTGCACCAGCGACGATCGCGGCGTGACCTGGAATTGTAACCCTGCGGTGGTCCCGGGCGGAACCGATCGCACGTGGACCCTGGCGCCGACGATGACGGATGACTACGAGACCACCAACGAGGGATTGTATGAAACGGCATTCTTGCACAGCACTGACCGCGGATCGACCTGGACGCCCACTGCTTTGGGCGCCGGCCTGCTTGAGCCTCAGACCGGTCCGCTGCTGCAAGTTCCGGGAAGCAGTAACATTTTACAGATCACGAAGATTTTCGGAACGTTGCCGCAGGAAACGCCCCAGTTGAAGGTGTATGTCTATTCGCCGAACTCGACTGGCTCGATCATCGCCGCCGTTCGCTCGACCGGTCTTCCATTGCCAGTCGCATTGCCCAGCGCGGCACTTGGAAAAGACGGTCAACTTTGGGTTGCATCGGAGGAACCAAATCCAGCCGGCGGCGTCCAAGTTGTCTTGGCTCACTCAGCCGACCAAGGCGTGACGTGGAGCAAGCTGCCTCCGCTTCCCGGAACAACCACTGGCACCGCAACTTTCACCTGGGTCGCAGCGGGCAGCTCGGGGCATGTTGGCGTCATTTATTATTATACGCCGGACGACGGCGCCGACACGTCGTCAATGTCTACTTCAACTTGGGCGGCGATGTGGGCTGAAACATTCAATGCCGATAGCCCGACGCCAACCTGGTCCGTCAGAGTCGTGCAGCCCAATGTCCATACCGGCGCCATTTGTGCGGCGTCCGGTTGCAGCGGCGACAATCGCTTCGCGGGGGATTTTATTAACGCGATTATCGACACGAACGACGTTGCGCATTTGGCCTGGATGGTCGAAGACATGTCGACCCAGGCCACGACGATCCGCTACGAACGCATTCAATCATCTCCGCCGACAACAACTCAAAAGCGCTAACGACCGAGCGGAATAGTAACTTCCGCGCCGGAAGGCGGCGTAAATTCAAAGGTCGACTCGGGAATCGGCGCACGTGTTTGATTTGAATAGGTCGTGATAATCTGGTCGCCGTTGGGTTGAACCATGTCGGTCCGCTCGGCGATGAGATCGCTGTTCACCCGGAGATCGAATCGTTGGAACATTCGTTTCATTGAGGGCGAACGCGGCAAAAGCTGGAGCTCGTAACCGTTGTTGACCTTTGTTCCGCTGATCTGAAAAGTGTTTTCGACGTTTTCCAGGTTTAGGGCCGTGTTGATTGCCGCGATTACCGCATCGACGGGAGAGCGCTTGCCTAACGTGTAATGCTCGGCCGATTTGAAATTCGGATAGTAAATCCAGAGATCACGACCGTCGCTAACTGTGATGCTTGGTGAATTCCCACTGGTTTCGCGCCGGAATTTGTTCGGGGCGTGGAACCAAATCTTACCGGAACTCACGATCGGCTTGTTCAAAAGATGGATCGTTCTCTGTTCCTGAAAATTAGCGTGCACATCCGGCGCGGACGCTCGCCGTTCGCGAATTCGAACAAGGAGATTGTTTACGTCGGATTGGTTCAGCGACTGCGCCTGGACCAGTGAAGCCGTTAGCATCAACACAAAAAGGAAAGCGGATCGCATGCGAAATTGTTGATCTTATATCGGCTGTGACGGGGGAGTTTCGTTCCAAATTTTCGGTTTCGCCGCCGCCATTGCCGGCAAAGTAAAGAATATTGTCGCGACCAAACTCCAGAAAATTCCAATGGCGCAGGCAATGCCGAGTCCGCTGAGCGAAGGATTATGGGCCCACCCTAACGAGCCGAAACCGCTGACGGCGGTCAACCCCGCGAGGATTACCGGTTTTATTACCCCGGCGACATCGTGCTCGAGCTCGCGCGTCTTTTGCCAAACCAGGACAACATAGATCCCGTAATCAACGCCAATGGCCAGAACAAGGCGGAACGAGAGCACATTGAGCAAGTTCAGGTGAATGTTGAGTAGCTTCATCGTTGCGATCATCGCTCCGATTCCGAAGGCCAGCGTGATCACTTGAATAAGCCATAGCCGAAAATCCCGGTAGAGGATCGCCAATAACGAGACGTCGAAGATCGCCATCAACGCACTGATGATCAGGAGTTGATGACGCGACCACGGTTGCAGGTCCGCCAGAGCGTAACTCCAACCTGACAGAATTATTGGCACGCCGGCCACCGGCAGTTCGCGACCGAGTTCATCGGACTGGGCATGAGAAGTAACTGGCTCGTTTGTCGTTGCGAACCCGGCCGTCAGGAGCGGGTCCGTCGCGAAATAGCGGTCGACCAAGAACCACCAGCCGGCCCCCTTGGGCAGCTGTTTTCGCCAATCCGGCAGCGGCGCACCGGGCTTTGCCACTGCCTGTAAGTCGTCAATCAACTTGAAGGCGGACGAAAACGAGTCGCGGCTGAAGCCTTCCACATCGAGGGTTTGCTCCAGGGTTTCCCGGGCCGCCTGAAAATCCACTTTACCAAGGCTTTCGCGATTTTTTTCCATCCAATCCGGAGAAAGACAAAGCGCCGCGGGCGTGGAAAAACCTTTCAGTTTTCCGGCCCGTTGAAGCTCAAACCAGTGCGCGGAGATCTTCTGCCAATTATCGTGAAGCTCCTGAGCGTCGCGTGCCCGAACGATCCCCAGGACCGGCTCCCATCGGGTCGGCATTTCTCGCATGATCGCCTGCAGGGCCTGGCTGGCGCGGCTGTTCCTCGGCTCGAGCGAACGCACGCTGGCTTCAAAACGCAACGGTGGCACCGGCGAAAACCCCACAACGCTAAGCACGACAAACAGCGTGCCCGAGAAAATCAGCGCCGGCCCGGGGCGTTCGACACTCCATCGCACGTATTTTTTCACAACCTCGAATACCCAATCGTGCTGCTGCGGCACTTGTCCCGGTTTAACGAACAGAAACAAAATCGTGCACATGAACAGACCGGCGAAGAAAATTCCAATCGCGATCAGGACGCCTAGCTGGGAAAATCCCATCGATCCACTCAGGACCAGGGCGAGAAATCCAACCGCAGTGGTGAGAGCGCCGAAGAAAACCGCCCGGCCGAGTTTTGCCACCGAAGTCGCGATCGCGTGCTGATATTCTTCACCATCGATCCGCGCTTGTTGATACCGGCCGAAAATCAGGATCGCGAAATCAACGCCGAGTCCGACCAGGATAGCGCAGAATCCAACAGCGACCATGCTAAGCCTGCCAAAGACGAGCAGACCGGCGGACAACGCGACCAAACAGGAGAGCAACAGCGCGAAACCCATTCCGAAGAGCGGGAGCCAACGCCGAAAACCGATGAAGAAAACGAGACCGACCAGCAGCACCGAGCTGCCAAGCGTTGCGACGATGTCGTGGCGCATGCTCAGGGAGATTTCGGAAACGTAAGCGGAGCGGCCGGTCACGAGAACATCCAAGTGTCCGCCGTCCCAGCCGACCCGCGCTTGCGAGCGAAACGCGTTCACTTGTCGCATCAGACGCTGACACTCGAACGCACTTAGCGACGACTGGTTCGTCACAACGAGGAAAATCCGCATCGTTCGGTCCGGCGAGGCGAGCGGTTGCTCCTGCTCGATCGCGTTCGCTTCGGCAAAAGGTTTCAGCGCCGGGCCGATCACACCTAACGGGTCAAGTCCGAGCTCGAACTGCGGCCGCGGTGAGCCCGCTTCGATTTCCAGTCGTAATCGATGCAATCGTTCGCGAATTCTTTGCGGCTGAAGAATCGATATCGTCTGGTCGAACGCGGCCGGATCCAAATTCAGCAGCAACGGAACCGCAATTGTTTGCAGATCGCGTACTCCTTCCGGCGTTTCCATCGGCGAACCTGCCAGAACGCGTTCGCACCACGCTTGCTTTCGAAGGTTCTCAGCAAATTGCGGCGCGAACTCTTCGAGTTTGTCGATATCCTGCGGCTGGCAGCGCAGCGCAAATGTCAGTTCGCGCGTCTGCTCGAAATCTCGATCAAAAATTTTCAGCCCTTCAACGGATTGAAACCCTTTGGGCAGCATGTTGATCACGTCCGAATCGATCTCGATCCGCGTGATCAAAACCACTACGCAGACGACTGCGATCACGATTACGCCGAGCCAGGCCAGCGAGCGCCGGTTTGCCATGACCCGCGCAATCAATTCGCTCATCCGCATAAAATCGCGTTAGTGTTCCGTAAGTACGCCTCGTTTACAACGGTCAGCCTTTGATTGGTGGATGAACGCGCTTCGGAGAGCGCGTTCCACCTTAAGACGCTGTTATCAATCAAAACCGGAAAACGAAAGTTTCCGGTCCCGAAACGTGTCGCACCTGCCGTCGATCTCTGGCGCGGAGAATCTCGTCTCGAAGTTCGAGCCAGCCGCGCAATTGCTGCGGCGCGCGATCGACCGGGCCCGCCCAGCCGCGGCCGGCGAGGGGACCTTTGACTTCAGCGAACTTCTGGTCCTGGCGAAGAACGAACAACGTGACGGGCCCTTTCGAAAACGTAAGCTCGAAATCGCTCGCCCTTGAAAAGCGCACGAACACTTCACCGATCACCCTCGTTTTTGGCGTTCGATAAAGGAGCTGCCCGTTGCGAGTTTGCCAATCGCCCGTCGGTGACGTGAATTGATGCGTCGAAGTTGTCACGCAGCTGCTGAACAAAAGCGCGGCGACAATTAGGTAGAGGCGATTGACCTCAATCGCCATCGTGATTCGGTGAATGGAGCTGGCGCGAGCCGCGACACGGACGTCAGCCCGAAAGGTTAAGCGAGCGGGGGCGAGCGAATCAATCGCCGCTGCCATCACGACGCCGCGCCAACCGGCGCGATTTCCTTCGGTAGGAGCGAGAGCCGCGGTGAGAAAGCGACGAAACGTTGTGCGTAAACAAAAAAGTAGAACAACCACATGCGCCATTTAATCGCCAGACTCCTACCCTCGTTGCCCGCAAGCACCGCGTTCACCGCCGCCGCGATCTGCATGGTGTCGGTCGGATTCAGAAAAACTTCCAGGAAGTCCCGGCTTCGTTCGTACCACGCGCTCACGAACGTGAGATAAATGTCCATTACCCGGTTCACGGACCGCGAATACTTGTTAAACAAACGGCGTCGTTTCCGTCCGTCCTGCAACACTTTTTCCAAGGTGTCGGCTGCTTTTTCCGCGGACATGATCGCGAGAAACACGCCGCTGCTGAAAACAGGGTCGATAAAACCGGCAGCATCGCCTGCCAGCAACCACCGATCCCCGGCCAGGGTTGTGTTGCGATAAGAAAAGTCGCTCGCCGAATAAACCGGCGACACACGAACGGCGTCTTTCATTCGCTCGGCCATCAGTGGCTGCTCGGCGATAAAATTTTTGAGCGCAGTTTCCGGCCCGAGTTTCGTCGCGCGAAACGCCTTGGTGTCCATCACCACGCCGATACTGGTGCGCGTTTCCGTCAGCGGAATCATCCAAAACCAGCGGTCCAGCCCGCGCACCATTCGAATCAGCGTCGCGTCTTTTCCGGGGAGTCGATCGATATTTTCGTAATGCGCGAACACGGAAAACTTTTGCAGATGGTCGTAGGTCCTTTTCACCTTGAACAAACTGCCAAGCAACGTCTGCCGCCCGGAGCAGTCGAGGAGGTAACTCGCTTCGACTTTCGATCTCGAGCCGTCTGCGCTTTCGATGTCGATCTTCACTCGATCCGCAGCGAAATCGATTTTCGTAACTTCGGTTTCTTCGCAGATCTCGGCGCCGTTCTCGCGCGAATGATCGAGCAGAAGCTTGTCGAAATCCGAGCGAGTGACCTGGTATGCCCGATCTCGTTTTGAACGAAAACCGTCTTTGAAATAAAACTTTATCGCGCGCGAACCGCACGCCGCCATGATTTCGCCGCCGAACTTCGGCAAAAAAGTGCGATCCAGTTTTTCGCGCACGCCGAGGCGATCGAATGCTTGCATACTGAACGGCAACAAAGATTCACCGATGTGAAACCGTGGAAATTTGTCTCGCTCGAGGACAATGACGCGCCGGCCGGCTTTGGCCAGCAGCGTCGCCGCCGTGCTTCCAGCCGGTCCGCCACCGACAATTGCAACGTCGTAGATGCCCGCCTTTTCCATCGTCATCACGTTAGCAAAGTCTGACGTTTTTGGTAGCGGCGGTTCACCGAACCGCCATGGCGATTGAGGTCAATCGCCGCTACCTGTGCTAACTTCGCCCTGCAATGAAGCTGATCGACAAGTTCGTGAGCCGTGAGCTTATCGTAAGTATCCTGTTTGCGATCGCGGTGCTGAGCCTCGTTCTCGTAATCGGCAACATTTTTCGAAAACTTCTGCCGCTGCTCGTGAACCACGACGTTCCTGTCGAATATCTGATCGCGTTCATCGCTTACGTTTTTCCGTTCTCGCTCATCTTCACGATTCCATGGGGACTTCTCACCGCGATCCTGCTCGTTTTCGGAAGGCTATCGGCTGATAACGAACTCATTGCGCTCCGCGCCAACGGCATCAGCGTTCCGCGCGTCGCGGTTTCGCTTGCGTTCATTTCGGGGACTTGTTGCGCGATTTGCCTCTGGCTCACGGTTTACGTTTCGCCGGCCGCTCAGCAAAAACTCCGAAGCACGATTTTCGATCTCGCCACCCGCAACCCAATGGCGCTGTTCGGCTCCGACCAGGTGATCGACCAATTTCCCGGGCGAAAAATTTACGTCGGCAAGAAAGAAGGAAACAAGCTCGAGAACATCACCGTGTTTGAGGTGAACGAGAAATCGATGCCGATTCGGGTGACATTCGCGCGCACCGGTCTGCTGGAGGCCGATCTGGAAAACAAACGGATCCTGATGCATCTCTACAACGCGCGGTATCAGCAGCGCGACGAGAATGACCCGGCCGATCTGCGCAAAGTCAAAGACGGCATCAGCATGAACGAGGGCACGTTGCCGATCAGCCTGGACGAATTGTACGAAAAAGAGAAAAAACGGCCGAGCCGATCCGCGATGTCGATCGAACAACTGCTCGACCAACTTCAAAGCGAGAGCACGCGGGAACGAAGCGAAAGCCGGACCGAAATTAACAAACGTTTTTCTTTCCCGTTCGCCTGCGTCGCGTTCGCGATCATCGGCGTGCCGCTCGGCGTGACTGCGCACCGGCGCGAAACGTCGGTCGGTTTCGCGATGGGCTTGATCGTGGCGGTCGCTTACTTTCTTTTCGTCATCATCGCCGACACACTCCGGGGAAATCCGAAGGTGCATCCCGAACTTCTGATCTGGATCCCCAATGTCCTGTTCATCATCCTGGGTGTGCTCTTGTTCCGAAGACTGGCGAGGCAGTAGCCAGGTGGATCGAGCAGTCCCTTGCTCGATGCCAAATAATGGCGGCCAAGCCCCGTGGAGTAACATCGTCCGCGGAGCGGCCGATCCACCTTAAAGAATTGAGCGCTCCAAATCAGTTGTGAAATCGAATGAGTCGCTCTCTACGCTCAGTCTTCTTCGCCCATCAGGTTTTCGTCGAAGGTGTGTTTTCCGGCGAAGGCTCGTCGTAACGCGATCCGGAGGCTTTCGATCGCTTCGTTTTTCAAAACGTAGCCCATCGCTCCAGCTTTGGCGGCGCTCCGAACATATTTGGGCTCGTCGTGTGCCGAGAGAATCAACACAACGATTGTGGGGAACTCGTCCCGCAATTCGTTCGCCAGCTCGATGCCATTCGTTCCGCCGGGCAGGCCGACGTCAACGATGACCGCATCCGGCCGCAGCTCGCGGACCAGCTCCATTCCTTCGGCGGCAGTCCCGGCTTCTTCGCACACCACAAATTCATCGCCAAGATTGAGCAAACGCTCGAGCCCTTCGCGGACGAGCGCGTGGTCGTCCACCAATAGGATCCGCTTCCGTTTGTCCCCTAGCATCGAGATCATCTTACGCGTGTCGCCTCCGATGTCATCCTGCAGCAACCCTCATGCTTGCCCATTTCCAAAATCGATAACGCGATCGCCGTGCTCCCGATTGATCCGCACATTAGCCCAGCGCTTCAGCGCTGGGTAGACCGTTTCCTGGTGCGAGAAGTCCCATCAGGGACGACAGAACGCCTCTTTCGTCCTGCCGGACTCAACATGAGTAATGCCCACATGATCCCAGCGTTAAAACGCTGGACTAGTAACAGATTGAGAAATCAGACGCTACCTAAATCGACCGTGAGATCGACCGTATCCGCCACAGCCACGTGGATGTCGCGAAGTTGAATATCGCCGAGCGGAATTGATTTAAGTGGAAAAGATTTCTCGAGCAATCGCTGAAACAATGGCTGAAGAGTCGTGCAGGCGAACGAGCCAAGTTTGCCGTCACCTTTACATTTGAGCTGTGCAATCTTCACGAGGAACTCGTTCGTGATATCGAGCTGAGCGTAAATATCGACCTTGGCCCGGGCGAAGAATTTCTTTGCCCAAACTTGAATGTCGGCGGCGAGCGAACGCCGCCCCCGGGCGCGCATCGCAAGACGGACTCGCTCGAGATCAATCCCGTAGAGGCGCGCCTTGGCGCCAACGATTCGCGCAAATGCCTGCTCGAGCTCCAACTGCGAGGCAGACAGAACGAGCTGACCTTCACGCGCGCGGCGAAGAACCAAAACAGCATCGCCGTTTGCGTCGGAACCTTTATCGAAAACGATGTCGTGCAGTTCCGTTCGCAGATTGAGAGGGACACCGCCCACGGAAATCTTCCGACCGTTGATTGTTACGAGGCTGGTTTCGAACGCAAGCGAAGTTTCGCCTTCCGCCTTCGCCAGGGGCGGGGGAGCTGAATCTATGATCGCGCCATCGAGGTTCACCCGGATCTCGTCGACCAGCGGGAACACCCGTGAGCGAAGATCGACAATCTGCCCGGGTTTCTCGACAAACCGGTGCAAAGCGTTATCAAGCGACTCGGCGAGGTCGCCGCGCGGCGATGGAAAATCTTTGCGGCCGAGCGAAATCATCAGGAGGTTTGATTTCCGCCATTGGGACGGATTCGTCCAGCGGCGAATTTGACGTTTGGGGTTCGATGTCAAATGAAGAGAACCCGGTCGGCAAACCTGATTACAGCGAAAATAGCCCAGCGTTTTAACGCTAGGGTTGGAATATCACCAACGTCTCAGCCCGGCAGGACGAAAGAAACCTTGGGTCGTCCCCTAACAGGACTTTGCCCATCACGGAAAGGGTCGCCTGTCGCACAGTAGGCGAGGTGGATCGGCCGCTCCGCGGGCGATGTTAATCTAGGCGGCTCCGGCCACCCGTTAGCATCGAGCTCGCCACAGGACGAGTCCGTCCAAATGGCGGACAAGGGACTGCTCGATCTACCACAAACAAGTTGAAAACCCACCGGACTCCGTTACATTTCGCGCTTCTTATGGCAAAGATGTCCTGGATTAATCGCAATGAGCGCAAGCGCGCGACGGTGAAGAAATACGCCGCGCTCCGCGCCGAGCTCAAGGCGAAGAAAGATTACGCCGGTTTGGCACAGCTCCCCCGCGACGCCAGCCCCAGTCGTGTGGTGAACCGTTGCCAGGTGACGGGTCGCCGCCGCGCCTTCATTCGCCGGTTCAAACTCTCGCGACTCACATTTCGCGAGCTCGCCTCGCAGGGGTTGATCCCTGGCGTGACGAAATCCAGCTGGTAAATTGCTGTAGCGGCAGCCGTGTCGGCTGCAATCGTCCGCAAGACGGCGGGCGACACGCCCGCCACTACAGAAGATAATGTCTATCTTGCAATTAATTCTTCCGCTCGCAGACGCAGCGGTCACCCAATGGGACCGGCCTGCCGTTATCTTCGGCAAGCTGGCAACCATTGCGGCGCTGGTGGGTTTGAACGGATTTTTCGTCGCCTGCGAATTTGCGATTATCAAAGTTCGCGCGAGCCAGCTCGACACGTTGGTGGAAGAGGGGGACTCTCGGGCGCGATTAGCGAAATATATTCGTTCACATCTCGATGCTTATCTTTCCGCGACTCAGCTCGGCGTAACCCTGGCGAGCCTGGCGTTGGGTTGGGTGGGCGAAGAATTTCTCGCGCACCTTATCGAGCCGTTCTTTGCCCTGGCCAATATTCACTCCCATGCGCTGGTCACATCCATTTCGGTCACGCTTGCGTTCATCGGGATCACCTTCATGCACATCGTGTTCGGCGAGCTGGCGCCGAAATACACCGCGATCGCAAACCCATTGACGGTTTCGTTGCGGTTAGTTCGCCCGCTCGGGGTGTTCTACCTCTTGTTCAGGCCGGCAATCTGGATCCTCCAGAAGTCGTCAAATTTTCTTTTACGTCGTGTTTTCCGGATGAAACCGGTGGCCGGCACCGAGCTGGCTCACAGTGAAGAGGAATTACGTTTGATTCTCGAGCAGAGCGAGAAATCCAAAGACGTTTCGCCGCTTGGCCGAAAACTCGTGCTCAATGTTCTCGATCTTCGTGAGCGCGTGGTGCGCGACATCATGACGCCGCGAGGCGAAGTTGTTTATCTTGATCTGGAAGACGATTTCGAGACGAATGCGAAGAAGGCGATCGCTTCGAAGCACACCCGGTTTCCGCTTTCCCGCGAGAACCTCGATAACACAGTCGGACTGATTCACATCAAAGATCTGGTAACGATGATGAACGATCCGAATCCGGATTTAATGAAGATCAAACGCGAATTGGTTCCGGTGCCGGAAATGATGCCACTGGAGAAGCTGTTGACTCTCTTTCTAAGTAAACACGCTCACCTTGCCATCGTGGTAGACGAGTTCGGCGGCACGGTTGGCATGGTCACGCTCGAAGACGTGCTCGAGGAATTGGTTGGCGATATCCAGGACGAGTTCGATACCGAAAAAGCAGAGTTCCAAACAATCAATGCGAACGAATTTACCGTCGACGGTACGCTCGGCCTCTATGAGCTAAACGATCTGGCGAAGCTCGAACTCGAAAGCGCCGACGTAAGCACGATCGGCGGTTACGTGACACACTTGTTAGGCCATCTGCCGAAACAAGGTGAGCAGGTTAGGATCGACGGTTACCTGGTCACGGTTTCACAAACCGACGCACGACGAGTGAAGCAACTACACTTCCGAAAAGCCGAAGAACCGAAACCGGCCGAGGCAACGGCGAAAAGTGACAAGTGACCGGTGACGAGTGACGAGAGAAAATCGGAGCGCGCAATCTTCGAGCTAGTCACTCGTCACTGTGATGTTTGCTCGTGTTTGGTCCGGCACTTGAGAAAAGCGGCGCTACAAAATGGAATTCCTTATTGAAACCGAGGTTACCTGTCCGCATTGTGGCGAAGTTTTCCCGCTCCGGATTGACACGTCGCAATCGGAGCAATCGTTGATCGAAGATTGCACAGTTTGTTGCCAGCCGATCAACCTGAGCATTCGCTGCGAACCCGGCGAAGTGGTCGATCTTGCGATCGTCGGCATTTGAGTCTTACGCAACCGCCGTTTCCAATCGCGCGCGTAACGCTGGCCGCCTGCGCAATTGCATGGTCAAAGCTTCGATTGCCCGAAGCGTAGGCATGCTAATGTGGTGTTCCATTCCTTCGACGTCGTGATGAATAACGCGCTCATTTAGGCCAAGCAGTCGGAGAAAATCGGTGAGCAGTTTGTGCCGGCGGGCGATATTTCGCGCGACTGTTTCGCCGGCGGAAGTCAGGACCAGGCCGCGATACTTCTCGTACTTGAGGAGCCCCTCGGCGTCGAGCCGCTGTACCATGTTAGTGACACTAGCTTGCGAAATCTTCAGGCTCGAAGCGATATCGACCACGCGGGCATATCCTTTTGAGTCGATCAGCTCGAGGATTCTTTCGAGGTAATCTTCGACCGCAGTCGAGCTGGGGAAAGAAGAACGAGAATTTTTCCGTACCATTGGGCACCAAGGATAATCCTTAACGAGATTTAGTCAAAGAAATAAAAACTTGGTAATTAACAGAATCATTGCATTGGACAAATAAATTAGCTGAACCTAATCTATAACCCAGATCGCCGATCAGCTTAAATTGTGAATCAATTTCATCAGACCGAAGCGGCGCGTTCGGAAGTCGCATGGCGTCAATCGCCCGGGCAGGTTTCGCTCGCTGAAGTTCATCGAAGCATCGTCGTCCCGGTAACGGCGTCCTTCTGGAGAAAGCTGCTCGCCTTCTCCGGACCTGGTTTTCTGGTCGCGGTCGGTTACATGGACCCGGGCAATTGGGCAACCGATTTGGCAGGCGGCGCCAAGTTTGGTTACGCGCTGCTATTTGTCGTGATGCTTTCAAACTTCATGGCGATCCTATTGCAGCACTTGTGCATCAAGCTCGGTGTCGCCACGGGACGCGATCTTGCCCAAGCATGCCGCGATCATTATTCAACGCCGACCGTCTGGCTTCTTTGGATTCTCTGCGAAATCGCAATTTCCGCGTGCGATCTGGCCGAAGTGGTCGGCTCGGCCATCGCCTTGCAACTTCTCTTCGGCATTCCGTTACTCTGGGGTTGCTGTATTACAGCGCTCGACGTGCTCGCCGTTCTTTACCTCCAGCAAAAAGGCTTTCGTTACATTGAAGCGCTGGTTATCACGTTAATCGCGACGATCGCCACTTGCTTTGCCGCGGAGTTGATCGTTTCCAAACCAAACCTCATGGGTGTTTTGTCCGGCTTTGTGCCGGGCTCTCACATCGTGATGAACCAGCAAATGCTTTACGTTAGCATCGGCATCATCGGCGCAACGGTAATGCCGCATAATCTCTATCTTCACTCGTCGATCGTCCAGACGAGAAAATTCGAGCAAACACCCGAAGGCAAACGCGAGGCCATCAAATTCGCGACCATTGACTCTACCGGTGCGCTGATGTTCGCCCTTTTCATAAATGCGGCGATTCTCGTTCTTGCAGCGGCAGTGTTTCACTGGTCCGGGCATCAAGACGTGGCAGAGATTCAGGACGCCTACAAGTTGCTCAGCCCGCTCCTCGGCGTCAGTTTTGCCAGCGTGCTCTTTGCTGTCGCCCTTCTCGCGTCCGGCCAGAACTCGACTCTTACCGGAACGCTCGCCGGCCAGGTCGTGATGGAAGGTTTCCTTAATATTCGGATCACGCCATGGCTACGCCGGCTAATTACGCGGGCCATCGCGATTGTCCCGGCAGTCGTGGTCATCGGCATTTTTGGTGAAAGCAAGACGACGCAATTGCTCATTGCCAGCCAGGTTGTGCTTTCGATGCAACTCGGCTTTGCGGTGTGGCCGCTGCTGCGTTTCACCGACGAACGGGCGAAGATGGGTGAATTCACCAACAAGCTTTGGTTGAAAATTCTTGGCTGGACGACAGCGATGATCATTATTGTACTGAATGTGAAGCTGCTCTTCGACACGTTTGTGCCCAACGCCATGCTCAAAGAGTTCTACCAGTTCTTGCATTTGCCTCCACCTGCGTAGTCGTCCGCGCCGTCATGTATCATCACATTCTGATTCCGCTCGAAAACACTCCGGCTGATGACACGATACTCACCCACATCAAACCCCTGGCCCGCATGACCGGCGCTAAGCTACTTCTGGTCCATGTCTCCGATGGATGGGTCGCGCGAAATTTCAATCAGCTTAAGCTGGCCGAGAGCGAAGAAATGAAACAGGACCGCGCCTACCTGGAGACGCGCACCAAGGAGCTGACCGACGAAGGTTTCTCGTGCGATGCCGTTCTCGCTCTCGGCCAGCCGTCCGACGAAATCATCAAATTGGCACGGGAGAAAGAGACCGATCTTATCGCAATGACGACGCATGGGCACCGGTTGATTGGCGATATTCTACACGGAGCCACTGCCGACAAAGTGCGCCACGAAGTGGATGTGCCGGTGCTGCTGCTGAAAGTAAAGAATTAGTCGAGCCTTTGTTCAGCGTTTGGGATTGCATTCGTGATTCGACATTCACACTTCGTCACTTTATAGACGCCCGTGAAGGTTCTCTTCCTAACCAATGAATACCCGCCGCACATCTACGGCGGCGCCGGGGTCCATGTGGGTTATCTCTCGCAGGAGCTTGCGAAATTGATCGATGTCGAAGTTCGCTGCTTTGGCGATCAACGTTTCAAGGATAAACGTCTGCAAGTCACAGGCTACGAACTCGATACGAGCGACTTCACTTGTCCCGAACCGTTGAAGTCGGCTTTTGGCGCGGTTCGGCGCTGTGTCGATTTCAACACCACGAACATCGACGCCAGTCTCGTTCATTGTCACACTTGGTACAGTCATTTCGGTGGAATTCTGGCGAAGTTTAATTATGGGATCCCGCTGGTGATCACCACGCACTCTCTCGAGCCGTTGCGTCCGTGGAAACGGGAGCAGCTCGCCGGCGGATACGATTTCTCGTTGTGGGTCGAAAAGACCGCGCTCGAATTGGCCGACGCCGTCATCGCCGTCTCTGCCGGAACCAAGCAAGACATCGAACGCTTGTTCAATGTGGATCCAAAACGCGTTCACGTGATTCACAACGGGATCGACCCCGAAGAATATCGCAGAGTCGAAGCGACCGGGGCGTTAGACCGTCATGGAATTGATCCTCAAAAACCGTTCCTGCTCTTTGTGGGGCGGATTACGCGCCAAAAAGGAATCATTCATCTCGTCCGAGCGATCCAGTTCATGGACCCGGATTTTCAAATTGTGCTTTGCGCCGGAGCGCCGGATACGCCCGACATAGGGGAGGAAATGAACGAAGCCGTCGCCGAGGCGCAGAAAAAGCGGAAAGATATTTTCTGGATCGAAGAGATGCTTGACCGGAAAGCAGTGATCGAACTTTACTCACACGCGGCGGTTTTCTGCTGTCCGTCGATTTACGAGCCGTTCGGCATCATCAATCTTGAAGCTATGGCGTGTGAGACCGCGGTTGTCGCAAGCGCGGTGGGCGGAATCAAGGAAGTGGTGGTCGACGGCGAGACCGGGTTTCTGGTTCCAGTCGAATTCGTGCAGGGAACCTTTAGGCTCGCGAATTCCGAAAAATTCTCACGAGACCTCGCAGCGCGGATCAATCAGCTGATGAAAGATCCAGAACTACGGGAAAAATTCGGGAAAACGGGGCGCAAACGCGCCGAAGAATATTTCAGTTGGGCCAGGATCGCAGAGAAAACGAACGCGCTTTACCAATCGTGTTGCGTTTCACCGCGGGCGAGAGTTTAAGAAGGAACAGCGACAGTAGCCCAGCGTTTTAATGCTGGAATGTAATGCATCAGCAAGCTCGAGTCCGGCGGGACGAAAGAAGCGTTCTGCCGTCCCTGCCGGGACTTGGCCCATTTCGAGATCGCAAACCCAGCGCTATTACCGCTGGCTCGGCGTTGGGGTAACGACGTCCATCTTTACCTCGATCATGTAATCGTAACGAACGTCCAGTTGCACTTTGCCGCCACCGGCATCGTAAACCGGCCCCGAGAATTCGGACAGATGAACATCGTCCGAATCAGCGCCTTTGAATCGGAAGAAGGTGAACCTTGGATAATTCAAGTCCGCGTTCTGGTGTTCCCGGCCCTGCTCAAAAACGATCTCTTCGTCGCCTTCCTTCGTCATGTGCTGATCAACTACCCGGACCACAACCGCGCCCTGACTCTTGTCCCGACTTTCGCCTTTGCTTTTCAACGGGAGATCGACGTATGAGATCATTCCTTCCGTTTGCTTGGCGACGTCTGCATCCACCCCATCGCCGGTTTCGCCCCAATCGTCGGACACGAGCCATTTCTTGCCTTTTTTCCGGGCCAGCGCGGCCCCGTCCGGTCTTTGGACCCGTTCAATTCCTTCTGGATAACGATCGTAACGAAATTCAAACGGCGGACCTTTGCGATCAATATGCGCCAGCTTGACGTAAGCAATCAGATGGTGTGTTGCAAAAACCTTTCGCGATTGATCCAACCACTTTTCGAAACGCGGATCGTTCTGCTCGGCGGCGAGCAGTGAAACTGCCGCTAACAACAACACAATGAGCGCTGGTCTCACGTCGCGGTCGCTTTTGCGCCCACGGTTCCCGGGATTTTGAAGCTCTCGATTCGCTCCTTGATGTCGTGAACAAAATTCGCCGCACCGGCGCCGTTCACGACCCGATGATCGAACGTGAGTGAAAGAGTAATCACTTCCGCAGCTTCGTTTTTCCTGCCATTGGGAATGATTTCCTGATGCGCAGTTCCGACGAACAACGTGCCCACTGATGGCGGCACAACAATTGGCGCGCCGGCTTTGACGCCAAACGCACCGAGACTCGTGATGACCACTGGCGCGTTCATCGCGTCGACCCGGCCATGGCGCGTCGCCGCCACCGTCTCCTCATAAATCCTTGCGAACTCAGCCCAGCTTTTCTTGTTCGCATCGACGATTACCGCGGTAGCGAGTCGATCGTTTTCCAGAGCGACCGCGACTCCGAGATCGAAGTTTTCATGTTCGACGATGCTTTCGTCTTCCAAAATCAAACGACGGAACGGCGCATGTTTTTCCATCGCGCGCACCACCGTCCATGCGATCATGACCGAAGGGGAGGGGGCGCTCTTACCGTTTTTCTTCTTTGCTGCATCGCGAGATTCCCGGATCGCGTCCCAGCGCGCGTCCATTTGAAGATTTGCGGGAATCACCCGCGAAAGTTTGCGTGTGATCGTCGGCGAAAGCGCAGGTTCGATGCGGCGGCGGTCGTCTCGACCGCGATCTTCTGATTTTGCGGCCGGCACGGCCGCCTCTACAGGTTTCTGGGTTGGTGCAGCCTCACTCGTTATGATCGTTCCGAGCTCTTGGCCGATATCGACCATGTCGCCGATCTTTGTTTTCCATTCACCCATTGTTCCAGCGAACGAAGATTGAATGGGATAGACCGCTTTGTCGGTTTCAACTTCACAAAGTTCGTCGTCCAGCGCGATTGGATCGCCCGGATTTTTCAGGAGCGAAACGATTTTGGCATTGCGAATGCCTTCGCCCATGATGGGAACGGTGATCGGTTGCACGTTTTCGTTAGGCATTTCGGTTGTTGTAAAGGTGTAGGAGCGGTCGTGTCGATCGCGATCTTCTGATTTTGCGGCCGGCACAATGCCAGTCCGGCTCGGACCCGCCTCTGCAATTACTCTTTCTTGCTTAGTCGCAACGGAGCGTTGAACTGCCACGACGATCCGCTCAACATCCGGAAGAGCGGCGTATTCATAGATTGGATTGTAACCGATCATCACGTTGGTTTTGCTCACCAGAACTGGCGGACTGACCATCTCGCTCCAAAGATCTGGCTGTGAAGCGATGTGAGTAATAATCATCTGACCAACGCTGCAATTCTCCGTGTCTTCCTGAACGACAACGAGCCGTCCGGTTTTGTGGACCGACGCGGCGATCGCTTCCTTGTCCCACGGCACAATCGAGCGGAGATCGAAAAGTTCGACGCTGATCTCATTGCTAATCTTGCCGAGGGCCTCGAGTGATTTTTCCACTGTATTGCCCCATGCGACCAGCGTGACGTCGGCGCCGTCACGAAGTTTGCGCGCTTGACCGAACGGAACGGCGCGAATGGGCTCTTTGGATTCGCGTTCGGCCCAAAACATGTGCTTCGGAATCAGGAACAAAACCGGATCCTCGGCATGCATCGCCGTCCAGAGCAAACCGGCGGCGTCATCCGGCGCGCTGGGAACAACAACGGTTAGCCCCGGATAATGCGCGAACGCGGATTCGTTGGTCTGGCTGTGCCACAAACTTCCGCCCGGCAGGTAAGCGCCATACGGTGCGTAAATGACAAGAGGACATTTCCAGTGCCCGAACGAACGCCAACGCAGTGTCGAGATGTTGGTGACGAGCTGATTGAAGCCCGGATAAATGAAATCGATGAACTGCAATTCGAACACAGGCCGCCGTCCATAAGCCGCGAGACCGCAGGCAACGCCGAGAATTGTCGATTCAGCCAGTGGTGAATTAAAAACCTGTTTGGGAAACTCGGTCGAAAGCTTTTGAGTGAGCCGAAACACGCCGCCTTTTGGATCCTCAATGTCTTCGCCAAAAATCACGCGCCTCGAATCGTCTTTGAGCCCACGACGCAACGTCTGGTTCACGGTGTCGCCGATTCGATATTTGCCTGGCGGCAAAACGTCATCGTGAAGTTTCGGCAACGGTCCGGTCACATTTGCGGTGAGCTCGTTAGGCGACGGATCCTCAGCTTTCTCGGCATCAGCGTATTCCGCGCGAACGCGCTCTTTGATTTCGTTGTCGATCTTCGTGAACTCGTTGGCGTTCAGCGTCCCGTCCGTGATTAACTTTTCCTTCCAACATCTGATCGGGTCGTGTTTTTCGGATTCGGCGAGCTCTTCGGCGCTTCGATAAAGTTTCTGGTCGTCCGAGCTGGTATGACTCGACAGTCGTTCCATTTTTATCCACCAGAAGTGCGGTCCGCCGCCAGCGCGCATTTTTTCCATTGCCGCCTTGGCGACATCGTAAATGCCTTGAACGTCTTCGCCGGCAAGTTCGGTCCATTCGTTCGGTTCGAGAACGCCGAGCGCGAGCGGATTTATTTTCCGGGTCGGACTGCTGATGCCGTAAGCGTTGTCTTCAACGACAAACAGCACAGGAAGTTTTCGTTCTTTCGCGAAACAAACCGCTTCGAAGAAATCGCCCTGACGCGTGGCGGCGTCCCCAACCGTCGTCACGGCGACATTTCTTTTGCCATCCAACTGCATGCCCCAGGCCATTCCGCATGCGGGAAGTAATTGCGAACCAGTCGGAGTCGGCACGCTCCAGATGTGCAGGTCCTTATCGCTGTAATGCGACGGCATCATTCGTCCGCCGCTGCCGATATTGCGCTTGGCAAAATATTCCAGACCGAGCTGGCGAGTGGTCATTCCGCGCCCGAGCACGAGCCCGCGATCACGATAATACGGGACGATGTAATCGCCGGGATCCATCTGCACTGAAATCGCCGCGAGAGCTTCGTGTCCCATTCCGGACACATGAAAATGACCTTTGCCTTGCCTGATCAAATTTTGCTCGCGTAAATCCGCATGCCGGCTTTCAAGCATGATCGTCAGCAGACGCAGCTTATCTTTTTCGCTCAATTCCGGCATACGACTTCGATTTTACATCCCCAGTTGCGGCTCGACAATCGCTCGAGTTGATTTCGAATGACACATTGCCGATGGAAACGCCGAACATGAACCAGGGCAGGGGAGTAATCGAGCGATTTCGGGAATTTCTTCCGCCTTGCCAGACGATTGTTTCTCTGGGCGAGGGGAGCACGCCGCTTGTGTTCTCGCCGAAATTGAGCGCGCGTATTGGGCGCGGCTGCGAAGTATTCATTAAGAACGAAGGAATGAATCCAACGGGCTCGTTTAAGGACCGCGGAATGACGGTGGCGGTTTCGCGCGCAATCGATCGTGGAGCGCGTGCATTGATTTGCGCTTCGACCGGCAATACCTCGGCTTCCGCCGCGGCCTACGCAGCCCGGGCTGGAATTCCGTGTGCGGTAGTGTTGCCAGCAGGAAAAATTGCCGCCGGAAAACTGATCCAGGCATTCGCGCACGGCGCGAAGATCATCGCGATTGAGGGAAACTTTGATGACGCGCTTCGAATCGTGCGCGAGCTCGGCCAAGAAAAAGATTTTGCAATTGTGAATTCAATCAACCCGGACCGCATTGCCGGGCAAAAGACGGCTGCGTTTGAAATTGTGGACGACTTTGGCGATGCACCGGATTTTCATCTGCTGGCGGTCGGCAACGCGGGAAACATCACTGCATACTGGGCGGGTTATCGCGAACATCATCAGCGTGGGAAATCGAAAAAGCTTCCTTCCATGATCGGATTTCAGGCGGCCGGAGCGGCGCCGATTGTAGAAAACCGGGTAATTGAAAATCCGGAAACAATCGCTTCGGCCATCCGAATCGGTAACCCCGCAAGTTGGAAGCAGGCGCGGGCGGCGTTGGCTGAATCGAAGGGCGCTATTGACGTTGTGACCGACGATGAAATTCTCGCCGCGCAAAAATGGCTGGCGAGCAACGAAGGAATTTTTGTCGAGCCGGCCAGCGCAGCTCCAATTGCCGGTTTATTGAAGCAGGTGGTACAAATTCCTGAGGCGAGCCGAATCGTTTGCACGGTCACCGGACACGGATTGAAAGATCCGGATTCAATTCAGCGTAGAATTGGCAAACTTGAACCCGTTCCGGCCAGGATCGACAAAGTACGGCAAGCGATCGGTTTTTAGTTTACAGTCGCGCCGTTTGTCATGCGCTTGATCGTCCAGAAATATGGCGGCACGTCGGTCGGCTCTGCCGATCGGATCAAAAACGTTGCGAAGCGGATTGTCGAAACTCAACGCGAAGGCTGCAATGTTGTGGCGGTGATTTCGGCGATGGCGGGCGTCACCGACAATTTGATCAAACTTTCACACGAGATGTCGCCGGATCCGGACAAGCGTGAGCTCGACGTTTTGCTCGCCACCGGAGAACAAGCGTCAACTGCGCTGACTGCAATGGCAATCAACGCGCTTGGCGTGAAAGCGATTTCAATTAACGGCGCTGAAGCCGGCATTTTAACGGACCGCTTTCATACTAAGGCGCGAATTTCGAACATCAGCCCGAAACAAATCCAGGAACTGCTCGAGGAGGATTACATTGTCATCGTTGCCGGATTCCAGGGCCAGACTCCGGAAGGAGAAACGACCACGCTCGGACGGGGCGGTTCGGACCTCACCGCGATCGCGCTGGCCGGCGCACTGAACGCCGACGCCTGCCAGATTTTCACCGATGTCGATGGTGTGTTTACCTGCGACCCGCGAATCGTCAGCGACGCGAAAAAGTTGGACGAAGTCGCATATGACGAATTGCTCGAGATGGCCGGCGCCGGTTCAAAGGTGATGCAGTCGCGTTCGGTCGAGTTTGCCAAGAAATTCGGCGTCGAGTTTGAGGTTCGTTCCAGTTTCAAGCCAACTACCGGAACGGTCGCTAAAGAGGAAACCGCGAGCATGGAGGATGTGGTTGTTCGCGGCGTCAGCCTCGATCGTAACCAGGCCAAGGTCACCGTGGACGACGTCAGCGATGTGCCGGGTGTTGCGGGCCGGATTTTTTCCACGATCGCCGCCGCCGGAATCATTGTCGACATGATCGTGCAGAGCGTGGGCAAACACGACACGACCGATATCTCGTTTACGATTCACGAGAACGATCTCGAGTTTGCGAAGAAGTTACTGGCGCCGGTCATCAAGGAAGTGAAGGCAGCGGGTTTGGTAACCAAAGGCAGCGTGGCAAAATTGAGCGTGGTCGGAATTGGAATGCGCTCGCACTCCGGCGTCGCGGCGCGATTGTTTGATTGCCTCGGCAAAGCAGGCATCAACATCCAACTGATCTCGACTTCGGAGATTAAGATTGCTGTCGTGGTCGATGAACGCGACGCGGAGCGCGCGGCGCAATTAACTCATCAGGAATTCGGTCTGGCTGCGTTGGCGTCGACGGCAGCCGCAACCCGCCCGCTGAGGCCGGTGAATTTTTAAGGCTTGGACACCGGATCGACATAGAACTCGGGCATCCCTTCGATCCGCATTTTGTAACCCAACGTCGTGTGAAAAACGACTGTGGAAGGATGATCCGTCACTGTCGCGCGATACCGATCGTCGCCGCGGTCGACGGCATTGACCTGTTTCCAGACGGTGCCGTCTTCCAGTCTGATAATCGTGTGCCCCGTAACTCCGACGATGTTGCCGTCCACACGACTAACCAGTGTATCCAACTTGGTCCGGCCGCCGAGAGTATCTTCGTTAGCCTTCGCCTGCGTCTGTGCTTTTTTTATTTCCTCGTTCGCCTTGGCCTGCGCCTGATCGTTGGCCTTCTTCTGCGCGGCTTGGCGGTAACCCTGCAAGTAGGCGTCGAGATGCTGCAATTGGTCCTCGTTCAGTTTATCGAGACCCGCGGCCTTGAACTCTTCCGGCCGCATTGTTTCCTCTAGGCTGCGACCGGGCTTGGATTGGTCGGGATTTTTGCCCTTTTCCTTTTTAGACGGATTTTCCTCGGGGGACGCTTCCGAGCTTGGCTTTGCTGTCTCAACGGCTTCCTGAGCCAGAATGGGACCAAGCGATAGCGATGAAACGACAGCAATAATCAAAAACCGCAGGCAAGAAGAAATCACGGCAAACCCTTTCGTGGAGTGACAGCGACGCTAGCCACATCTTGATACCGGTCAAGCGGCCGATGGGGGTGCAGAGAAGGTGGCGGATCATTTCCTGAAGACTTTTAGGTCCGACCAAAAACGGACTTTCGAGTCCAGGGATCGAAAACAAGCGCGGGGGAGCAGAGAGATCGTTGGAAACCTGACCGAGGCCCCGTTCAGCACTGTCCTCCATAACGTCAGACAATATATGTCATATAAAATCGTGAGGTGTTGGGGGGCCTATCTCTATGGAAATTCAGAGAAGGTTCCGCTCCATCAGGTATTCTTCGCCCTTTGGAAGAAGACGCCATCTGCGGTCAGCGCCGTAGGTCGGCAGATTTCCGCAGGTCGCCATTTGTGCTCCGCTGAGGGCGCGCAGGATGTGCCGAGTTATTACAACGTCTTTGCCGGTTTTCTTCGCAATCTCCGTTTCGGTTATTCCTTCGT
>DATMOU010000063.1:0-29136 GCA_035568035.1 Chthoniobacterales bacterium
ACTCTTACAAAAAACGCGCCGTCTCCCCAAGAACGCGCCAAGGCGTCGGTTCAGCCGGCAATTAATCTGGAAAATTGGATCGAAGAGAATCGCGGTTTATTCAAGCCTCCGGTCAGCAATCGTTATCTTTACGACGGGCGCGACTTTTTCGTCATGGTGATCAAGGGGCCAAACGCGCGGAACGATTTTCATAAGGTGGACTCCGAGGAGTACTTTTATCAGCTCAAAGGTGACATCAAAGTCCGCATCCGCGAGGGCGACAAGATTGCCGATCATTTGGTCCGGGAAGGGGAGACTTTCTTCATTCCGCCAAATGTTCCGCATGCCCCGGTGCGCCCGCCTGATACAATCGGCGTTGTTGTGGAAAGACGCCGCCCGCCGGGCGAACATGAGCACGTCATTTTCTACTGCGACAATTGCGGCGCCATCGTCGAAGACATCGACTTCGATTGCGCCGACATCGTCGAACATTTCAGCCAGGCGATGAAGGACTTTTGGTTGGATGATGCGCGTCGGACGTGCAAAAACTGCGGCCACAAGGTTCCCCAGCCTGAGCCGGTGCGGCCCTTCGGGAGTGACGTGTGACGTGTGACCAGTGACGAGCTAAGGTCGCGCGTGATTGTTTTTCTTGTCACTCGTCACTTGTCACTTGTCACTTTTTGCACGTGAAGATCGACCTCCACACCCACATTTTGCCGCGCGAATGGCCGGATCTGGATAAAAAGTTTGGCTATTCGGGGTTTGTCCGCCTCGAACACTGCGACGAATGCAGCGCCCGAATGATGATCGAAAACCGTGTCTTTCGTGAGATCACGGACAACGTGTGGAATCCGAAGCGCCGAATCGAAGAGATGGAACGGACCGGCGTTACCATGCAGGCGCTCTCGACCGTTCCGGTGATGTTCAGTTACTGGGCGAAACCGCGCGATGCGTTGGAGCTGTGCCGCCTTCTCAACGATCACATCGCCGCCGTTGTTCGCGAAAATCCAACGCGTTTTGCCGGGCTCGGGACAATTCCGTTACAGGATGTCGATCTTGCCGCGCAGGAGCTGACGCGTTGTGTTCGCGAACTTGGACTCCGTGGAGTGGAGATTGGGACCCACGTCGACCCGAACGATCATTGTCATGGTTCGGATTGCCGCAATCTCGATCATCCGTCGCTCGATGTTGTTTGGAAGACCGCGCAAGATTTGAACGCGGCGGTTTTCGTTCATCCCTGGGACATGATGGGCAAGGAACGGATGCCGAAATATTGGCTGCCGTGGTTGGTCGGAATGCCGGCCGAAAGTTCGCTGGCCATTTGTTCGATGATCTTTGGCGGTGTCTTCGAACGCTTTCCAAAACTGCGGGTGGCGTTCGCGCATGGCGGTGGCGCATTTCCTGGGACCATCGGCCGAATCGAACACGGATTTCACGTCAGACCGGATTTGGTTGCGATCGATAACGAAACAAATCCGCGGAAATATCTGGCAAGCGGAACGACTCCAGCGAGGTTCTTCGTCGATTCACTGGTTCACGATGCCGATGCCGTGAAGCTTCTGATCAATCTTTTCGGTGCGGAACGCGTGGCCCTGGGTTCCGATTATCCGTTCCCGCTCGGCGAGGCCGAACCGGGCAGACTCATCGAATCGATGAAGCTTTCCGCAAAGGACAAAGCTCAACTTCTCTCCGAAACCGGCCGCGAGTTTCTGGGGCTTTGATTTCGGAATTCGACATTCGTGCTTCATCATTCCGCGGCACACCGGGCCGCGGTCACATCTGATGCCGGATAGCCCAGAGGTCGTGAAAGATCGGCCTGAAAAGCGATTCTTTGAGAAACGGAACGCCGGGCGAGCCGCCGGTGCCGTGTTTCGCACCGATGGTGCGCTCGACAAGTTTGATGTGGCGATAACGCCATTCCTGCAGTCCTTCATCGAAATCGGTCATGAGTTCGAACAGGATCGAAACTTCGGGTGAGGATTTGTAAAGCTTCAATATTTCCGCCTGAACTTGTTCGTTTGGTCCGTTCGGTTGGGTGAGGTCGCGGTTTTTTAGTTCCGTCGGAATCTTTGCGCCCTGGGTTTCGAGAAAATCGTAGAAGTGATCGATCACGGTCCGTTCGCGGAGCCGTTCCTGCAGTCGATCCGCCCCGGGAAAATCCGGTTTCACATATTTCAACGTCGATTCGCGTTTGTAACCGAGGACGAATTCCATTTCTCGAAACTGGACTGATTGAAATCCGGACGCGGTTTCGAGCCGGTCACGAAAACTCGAAAACGACGACGGCGTCATTGTTTCGAGGATGTCGATTTGCGCTACGAGCACTTTCATGATCGTCCGAACGCGCTTGAAGGAATGAATCGCGCCGAACAGATCGCCCGCGGAAAAATCTTGTTTAATCTTCTCAAATTCGTGGAGCAACTGCTTGAACCAAAGCTCGTAAGTCTGGTGGATGATGATGAACAGCATCTCGTCATGCTCGGGGGGGGTTGAGCGCGGGCGCTGGAGCGTCAGCAGTTTTTCAAGATCGAGATAACTCGCGTAGGTCAGCGGAGGCATAACTGAATGCTCTACGGCGCGCCCACGCGCGTCAATAAACTGTAGAGGCGGCCGTGTCGGCTGCCCGTATGCGTTTTATGGCAGGCGACACGCCTGCCACTACAACTCCGCCTACTTCAGGACGGCCTGGTGAAACTCGTACCAATCGTCAAGATTGTTCAGGTTCACTGCGTCCTTGAATGCAGATGTGTCATCCGTAATGCCGCACGAACCGAGAATGCTTTTCCGCGTTTCATCGTCGTGATTATACCCGCGCACCGCGGCGTTATGTTTTTCGATCGATTGCCGATCCAGCGACTTCGCGCTCTTCGTCACCCACGCTTCAAATTGGGGATAAGTCGGTTTTTTTGTCTTGATGAAGTCTTTTACCGCTTGTTCTTCAAGTCCGAGAGCGGCGCAAGTCATGGCGTCGTAGCCTCGCCCAATGCCGGGATAACCGGGTGCGAGTTTACCTTGTGATTCGAGTGAAACTTTCTGCCACATCCGCGGCAGATGCAGCACACCCAGTGGACCGGCTGTGCCGGAACTGATCATTGGAACATATGTTTCGGCCATAAGAGGAAGTTGATAGTTGAAGGATTGAGAGTTGAGAGACGAAAAACTGTTACTCCTTACCAGGCGCCAACTCAATCCTTAATCCAATCTGTTCTTGTCACCTGTCACGCGTCACTGGTCACTTCTGCGCGTTAAGAACGCGCAGATAGTATTCGTCCCAAGCGGCTGGAATTGATTCGCGTAATCCGGGGAGCGCACGCGCCTCGCGTGCTGGTGTCGGCGCCTCGCCGACATGAACTTTTGTCTCTAGCCACCTTCGCCCAGCTGCCCCAGATAATATTCGTCCCAAGCTGCCGGAATTTTTTCGCGGGAAGAGTAGGGGCCCGGTTCATACGCGCGCGATGCGATTCCTTGCTGGCTCAATTCGCACATGTGCCAGTCCTGTTTGTTGGTCATATCCCAAAATTCAGTAGCATCATCCGGATTGTATACTGCGTGCCCGGCTCGGGCTGCGTCCGGATGAAAAAGCCAGTCGCACACGATCAACGTCCGCTCGGGCGATTGCGGCCACAGTTGATGCACCATCACGTATTCAGGGTGCAGGCTGAGCAGCATGTTGGGAAAAATTGAGTAGTAGAAAACAATTTGGTGCTCATGGTCAGGTCCGCCAACGGACGGACTCGCCGCGGCGAGTTCTTTACTGCACGCTCTAATTGGCAAAGCACAAGTGTTCCCACTCATACTTAAACTCTTGCCCGGATTGATCTTCATGAATCCGCCAAGGAACGGGCCTTCGCGCAGATCGTTTTCGGCCGAATCGTAGGGTGAAACTTTTTGCAACTGCGGATGAACGCCGGGGCAGTGATAGCACTCCGAGTAATTCTCGAACATCAGTTTCCAGTTCGCGCGTACGTCGTACTCAATCCGTTTCGCCGGTCGTAATGTCGCGATGTTCCAGTGCGAAAATTTCCCAGCTAACGGCGCGAACCAGTTCTCCAGCGGCATCGGATTATTTGCGAGGTTCACAAAGATGAATCCTTCCCAAACTCCGAGATTCACCGGATTCAACGAATAATCGGCCTTATCGAACCCCGACACGTCGTCCATGTGTGGCGCGCCGACCAATCGACCGTCGAGTCCATAAGTCCACGCGTGATATGAGCACTGAATCGTCGACGAATGACCGCAGGCATCTTCCTTGAGCCGCGTCCCACGATGACGACACACGTTGTAGAATGCTCTGATCTCTGACTTCTGATCTCTGACCACGATCAGGCTCTCGCCTGCAATCGTGGCTAGGAAAAAGTCTCCCGACTTTTCCAATTGGCTTTGATGTCCAACGAATAGCCACTCCCTCGAGAAAATTTTCTTGCGCTCATCAGCAAAAATTTCCGGCGACACGAAATATTTTTGCGGCATCGATTTGGCGCCATCCGAAGAAACGTCGGAAGGCCTTCGAAATGCAGCAATTCTCGGTTTGATCCGAATCGCCATGCCGCAATGGTCTACTTCGCTTTGGTTGACGTCAATTCAGTGTCGGACGTTAACCGTCGCAAAAATTTGTAACTGCCGTATTGAATAATCGATCACTTAGGCGTGTACTACCGGCACTTGCTCGGACTGCGCAAAATGAGATGGCGTCTAATTTTGGTGGCTTGCGGGTTGCTCGCCGTTGGTTGCGCGCACCATCACGACTCGACATCGGCTGATTCGGATTCACAAAATCACCAGCGTCATCATTTTGGACATCAGGATCCTTCGCTGGAAACCGAGACGGAAACGACAAAAAGTTACGCAAGTCCGTCGCCATCCCCTGGCGGATTTTAGCTGGTAGTTAACAGATCAAGTCCGCAACGCGCGGACTGGATCGACGCGCGTTGCTCGTCTGGCGGGCAGAAAACATGCGAACAGCGCGACCGCGAGCAGAATGATCAGTGCTAATCCGAACGCGATCGGATCGCGCGGGCTCACTTTATAAAGCAGGTTGCCCATCAAGCGTGTCAGCAGCAATGCCGCCGCGAGGCCGATCCCGACTCCGGCGGTAGTTAATCGCAAGCCGCGTGAAAGAACGAGTCGAAGGATGTCCCGCGCGCCAGCGCCGAGCGCCATCCGCATGCCGAGCTCGCGGGTGCTTTGCGAAACCGAGTAGGACATCACGGCGTAAAGTCCGATCGCGGCCAGAAAGAGTGCCATCCCGCCGAAAATCGCGAGCAATGTGGCCGCAAGTCGCTGAGTGTAGCCCCGTCCGTCCACTTGCTCTTGCAAACGATCAGCAGCGTACGGTGCCAGGGTCGGATCGAGAGCGTGGACTTCGCGCGCCAGCGCATTCGTGATCGCGCCCGGAGTTTCCCGTGTTCGAATGAGCAAAGCGTTCCCGACAAAAAAATTCTGTCGCACCGGCACATAAAAGAACGACCTCGGAGCCTCCAGCTTCGTTTCGTAGTTCACAGTTTTCGCGACGCCGACGATTTGCATCCATTTGTCTTTCACTTTGAGCCGCTGGCCGATCGGATCTTTCCCCGGCCAATATTTGCTGGCCATCGTTTCATTAATGATCGCCACCAGCGGCGCGTTTTCGTCGTCGTTTTTGGTAAACTCGCGGCCGGCGACCAGCGCGATTCCAAGAGTGGAAAGATAATCCTCGCTGACCTGAAGATAGTCCGCGTTCGGTTGCTCATCGGGTGCGGACTGGTAACCGTCGATCTCAATCGGCGCAGAGGAAGGAGGGTTGTAACTGAATGGAGTCACCCGTGTCAAAGCCGCAGACTCGACGCCGGGAAGCGCGCGGACGCGATCGAGCAACTGAGTGTGAAAAATTTTAGCGCGATCGAGTTTGTAACCTGCCGAAAACAAATCCACAACAGACGTGATCACATTGTTGGTTGAGAACCCGGGACTTGCGTTTTGCATTCGCTGGAGGCTTTGCAAAAGCAACCCGGTGCCGGCGAGCAGAACAAAACTGAGCGAGACCTGCACGAGCACCAAAGCCGAGCGCAATCGCGATCGGCCGCTGCCACCGACCACCCCGGCGCCCTCGCTTTTCAGCGCGTCGGAAAGATCGACATGGCTCGATTGAATCGCAGGCATGAGTGCGAAAAGCATTGTCGATCCAACGCAGATCGCGATGCTGAGCAGGAGAACGCGCCAATCCAACTCTCCTGGATAATCAATCGTGATCCCGGGCACCGATGTCGGAAACGCGAGCACGAGCGCGTTGCGGCTCCAATAGGCGACCGCAATTCCGCCGAGCGCGGCGATCAACGAAAGGAGCAAGCCTTCGGTGAAGAGTTGCTTGATTAAACGGCGGCGTCCGGCGCCGAGCGCAAGCCGCATCGTCATTTCATGTCGGCGCAAGAGTGATCGTGCGAGGAGCAGATTGCTCACATTGGCGCAGGCGATGAGGAGGACAAAGAAAACGACGGCCGCGGTGATGCCGAGCGTCGTCGAAATCCCGCCGGCCGCGTTGAACGGCGTCTTCCACAATGGTAACAGCCCAACCTCGTGGCCGCGATCCGTTTCGGGGTAGTCGTTCTCCAGCCGCTTCGCGATCGCGGAGAGTTCTGCCTGCGCCTGCTGCAGCGTGACGCCCGGTTTGAGAAAAGCGTAACCTTCAATCCAGCGCGCGCCGCGGTCCTCGAGTTTGTAGCCCGTGTTATCGAACGTCTCCTGCATCGACGTTGGCACCCAAAAGTTGAACGAGTAGCCGACGAACGTGCCGTGGAATTTTTCTGGCGCGACACCGATGATGGTGTGCTGAACGCCGTTCAGGTATTGCGTTTTACCAATGATGTCGGGATCACCTTTGTAACGATTTTTCCACGTCATGTAGCTTATGACTGTGACCGGATGTGCATTGCGTCCCGTGCCTTCTTCGGGTCGAAAACCGCGCCCGAGAATCGGTCGAACCCCGAGAGCGTCGAAATAATTCGCGGAAACAATTCCTCCGACCGCACGCTCCGCGCGGTCGCCATCGCTCAGCGTTGTGCCGGTGATTTTATCGATGATGAATGACTCAAAAAGCGTCGAGTTTTTTTCCAGATCGAGCAGGTCGGGATAAGAAAGTCCGGTGAAACCCTGAGCGCCCCGGGTCGTGCAGTTGAGGGCGAACATCCGGTCCTGGTGTGCAACGAGCGGATAGGGGCGGATGAGAATCCCTTCGATCCAACTCAAGGCGGCTGCGTTGGTGCCAATGCCGAGAGTCAGACAAAGGATTGCTAGAACGGAAAATCCCGGAGTTCGCCGGAGCATTCGCGCGCCGTAGCGAACGTCCTGAACAAATTCGTCGGCCCAGCGCCACACGCGTTGTTCGCGGGCGACTTCTTTGATTTGTTCGACGCCGCCGAACTGTCGCAGCGCCGCGTTGCGCGCTTCATGCGGCAACATTCCGGCCGCGATGTTTCGTTCGGTCAAAAGATCGATATGCGCCTGCATCTCTTCCGCCATCTCGGCGTCGCGATGATTTTTGTTGCGAAACAATCCTGCAAATCGACAGAACCAGGCGCGAACTCGCGGCATAAGTTTCTTATGCTCCGGACAAAACGAAATCGATTCCCTTGGTGATGCGTCCCCAGTGTTCCTGCTCTGCAGTGAGTTGTTTACGGCCGGCCGCGGTCAGTTTGTAATAGCGCGCTTTGCGATTGTTGTCGGAAACTCCCCATTCGGCCTTGATCCAGCCCTGCGCTTCTAAACGATAGAGCGCGGGATAAAGCGAACCTTGCTCGACGTGCAAAATCTCTTTCGACATTTGCTGGATCCGGTCCGCGATTGCGAGCCCATGTCTCGGATCGTGCTGGAGCGCTTTCAAAATCAACATGTCCAGCGTTCCGTAAACGAGGTCGGGTTTCTCCTTTGCCATAATCTTTGAAACCTAGACAGTCTGGGTGAAGTACTGTTCAATCTTTTGGCTAGACTGTCAACATGAAGCGCGTCGGGTGGCTACGATCTCGGCCGCCGGGATTTTGCGGCCAGCACCCGATGCGTCGCCAGCGCATTCAGAATCTCGGGATTGCCCTGCGCCCAGGCATTGTCGATGATGATTTGCCGAAAGCGCCATTTCTGGGCATCGCGCACGAGTTCGCAATCGTAGCGATTCATTAGTAGCGCGTTTTCCGCTCCCGGGCGCGGACCTTCTCGCGGCATGAAATGTTGCGCCATGACATAACAGTAGAGCGTGGCCGAATCCTCGCCGATCTCGATTTGAAGATTGGTTACGGTGTGGCTGGTATCGAGCGGCCCAAGCAGGGGAATCAGCGCGTCTACGATCGCCTGCCGGCCGGTCATCTTGGGAAAATCGAGGCCAAGTTTTTTGCCGGCCGGACGAAAATCCAGGACGCAATCTTCCGTAATCGCCGATGCCAGCGAATCAGCGTCGCCGTGGTCGAGCCCGAAGGCGAAGCGATGCAACGCGTCGGCGATTTCGTAACGGTCTGCTGCAAGCTGCCCGAGATCGCTCATGCCCCGGAGTGTAGACCTCGACGTTGCGATCGCAACAGCCTCGAACGAAGTAAAAGATCACGACTGCGTTCGACGACATCAACGGTTAGAAACCTTTGGCAGAACTCAGACTTGACGGCTTAAAGCCGTCAAGTCTGCCTGTGCGAAAAGATATGCCACTTTCCGGGCCAATTAGCTGGCAACGGACGCGGTTGCTGGCTTTTTCGCGCTCTTTTCGAACCTCGGCTTCGTCTTCGCTCCAGCCGTCCCGGTGTGACCCTAGGCAACTTTCCGCCGATTCGAATCATATTTGCCAGAGGACCGAACAGAGGGTGACTCGGGTTGGCTCGATAGAACCGATGATATCCGTTCGACCAGCTTGTGATCAGGCCAAGGGCACTGAGTTTGCGCAGCTCATCTTGAACCGTGTGAAGCGCCAGTCCGCTCAAACCCATGAGCCTCTTACGTAATGTGGCTTTGAAGGAGCCTTCCACAGAATGCTTAGCAATCTGGAGCGCACTTCCGGAAATAGGACGTCGAGCACCGACCGTTCGGTTTTTCGCATTCCCAACAAGACTTGACGGCTTAAAGCCGTCAAGTTCTATAGCGCTCAATGTTATATGATGAGTGCAAAAAGGGAGACCAGGACAATTAATCCGATGCCGGTGTAAACGATTGCGTCTTGAATGCGCGCCCGTCGCTTGGCTTTGGCGTAGGGGATGCGTGTGAACGTCACCATGGTGTAGAGTGGCAAATAGATCCCAGGCAGCGCGGCTTCGAGGAAGTGATCGAGTTTTTTCTTCATCCGAAATGTTTTCGACGCGGTTTTGTCGCGCATTTCAATGAAATTTCCGAGCGCGAGATCCGCCAATGCGTCGGCGTTCGCTTTTCTGCGCTCGAAGTATTCGGCGAACGCACCCTCTCGATCGGGAAATTCTTGCAAACATTCGTCGAGCACGACGCAATCTTCGAACGCCGCGTTCATTCCTTGTCCGTAAAACGGGACAACCGCGTGCGCGGCGTCGCCGACGAGACAGACCTTGTCGCGGTAAATCCAAGGCGCACAACGAATCGTGACCAGCGATCCCGTCGGATTATTTTTAAAATCGTCGACGAGGTTTGGCATCAATGGAACCGCATCCGGGAATTCCTCACCAAAAAAGCGGTGGACATCGTCGTCGGCTTTGGTCGTTGCAAAACTCCGCGGGCCTTCGAATTCCCAAAACAACGTGCAGGTAAATGAGCCGTCGGGATTCGGCAGCGCGATCATCATGAAACTTTTGCGCGGCCAGATGTGCAGTGCGTTCTTCTCCATCTGCCACGAACCGTTTAGTCCGGGCGGAATCGTCAATTCCTTGTAACCGTGCGCGAGATAACTCTCATCGTATTGGAACTCAGCGATTTTCAATTGCATCGACTGGCGCACAGCCGAAAACGCGCCGTCCACGCCGATGATCGCGTCGCCGGAGGCGTGGATTTCGTGATTTGCGGCCGACACGGCCACCTCTACAGAAGACATTTGCAAATGAGCAGTGGCTGAATCGAGATCGACTTCTGTGCATTTGTGATTGAAGTGAACGCGCACATTCGGATGACGCTGCGCAGCTTCAATGACCGTGGTGTTCAGGGCAGCCCGACCGATCGAATTGATGTGCTTGTTCGGATCGACGTCGTAGGGAGCGAAATGAAGAGTGCCGGATTTCTCGTGAATCATTCGACCCGGCATCGGGATCGCCTGTTTCAATACTTCGTCGGCAATTCCAATTTGCTGAAGCGCGTGTATTCCGCGGGTTGAAAGCGCGAGATTGATCGAGCGTCCACCGACCATGTTTCCTTCGCGCGGATCACCGCGTCGTTCGTAAAGATCGACTTCGTATCCGCGCCGGCCCAGATAAGCCGCGAGCAATCCGCCCGCAAGTCCGCTGCCGATCAGGACAAACTTGGCTGCCATCAACAAATTCCTAACCGTGGATTACGCGGATATCACGAACTAATCCGCGCACAACTCACTGGAGTTTCCGGTCAAATCGCGGCATACCGGTGCAATGAACAAGTTCACTTCCACTCGCGATATCATTATCCACACCGCTAAGTTTGACGAGGCCGTACGCTTTTATCGGGACGTTTTGGGTCTGGCAACGACGATGAATGCCGAAAAGCTCGTTGGATTTGAAACAGGAGCGTTCCAGCTATTTGTAGATGGACGGAGTCCGCTGAGGACAGGTCCGGTGTTTGAATTCTGCGTGGCTGACGTGGGCGCGGCGAAAGAGGAGCTTCTGGCCGCCGGTTGCGAGCTCGTTAGTGAAGATGCGTCCATTCCTCGTTGTTACATCAAAGATCCCCATGGTTTGATGTTTAATCTCAATCCCGAGTGATCCTCGGCTAACTGCTTTCAAAATGAAAAACCTCTATCTCAGCTACATCGTTGCGCTGCTTTGCGTCGTCGTTCAACCGTTGGCTGCTCAAACGCCGGAGCCGGCGGCGAAACCGAAGCAATTCATTTACGTTTTGCATCTCGTTCCGCGCTTGCACGACGACAAGGCCTGGACCGACGAGGACAAGGCGGCCGTTGAACGACATTTCAATCGATTTAAAGAAGCGGTTAAGTCGGGTCAGCTGATTCTGGCGGGGCGCACGCTTGAGACAGGAGAGCAGACTTTTGGAATCGCCATCTTCGAAGCCACGGACGAAAACGCAGCTCGCGCGTTCATGAACGCGGACCCGGCGGTCGTTGCGGGCGTGATGACAGCGGAACTGCATCCCTTTGGCGTCGCTCTTGAGAGAAAGAATCCTCAGCGGGACACGAATCCGCGAATCGAATGACCCCAGGAACCGGCATTCCCAGAACATAACCCAGCGTTTCAACGCTGGGTGTATTGACTCAGACGCCAAGTCCCGCCAGGACTGCAGACAATTCTTATTAGTCCTCTTGTTCGAGAATTACTCGCTCGACGTGCGAGTAAATGTTGAATGACGGCGGTCGCAGAAAACCTATCAGCGTCTGATTATTTTCGCGCGCAAATTCCATCGCCAGGCTCGACGGGGCCGAAACCGAAGCGACAATCGGAATTCCTGCGGCGAGGGCCTTTTGCATGATCTCGAACGAAGTACGACCGCTCACCACTAGAATGTGCCGTTCCAACGGCAACAGTTTCCCATCGAGGAAAGCGTGACCGACCGCTTTGTCTACGGCATTGTGACGGCCGATGTCTTCCCGAACGATCAAAGATTTGCCGTCCGAATTGAAAATACCGGCGGCATGAATCCCGCCGGTGCGCGCGAAGCCGGATTGATGTTCCTGCAGCAGCTGTGGAAGCGAGAGCAATGTCCGGATGTCTATCCGTAATGCCGTCGAGCTGATCGGCGCAAAGTTTTGTCGAATCGCGTCGATACTTTCCTTGCCGCACAGTCCGCAGCTGCTGGAAATTGTCCCGAACCGTTGGACAGCATTCAGCTTGACGGTCACTCCTTCGGCAAAGTCGACGATCACGATGTTCTCGCGATTACGCCGCGCATCTGGCCGCGAGAACTTCGTGATTTGGTCACGGTCGCGCACGATTCCTTCGGAAAGCAAAAACCCGGCAGCGAGCTCTTCATCGTGACCTGGCGTTCGCAGGGTCGTCGCGATGATTTTTTCTCCAATCCTGATTTCGAGCGGCTCCTCAATCGTCAACTCGTCGTGTTGATATTCCAGGCTGCCGTCCGTGCGACGGCGAATGATCTGACCTCGTCCAATTCCGTCCGCTTTCATCGATTCAACGCCAATGATATCATTGGGCAGTGGAAATCTGTCATCTTTACATTTCGGACGGCCACAATTTTGTCGGGCACCACGGCCGCGAGCCGGATGCGTTTTCGATGATCGAACTCCCGACGGTTGAATGCGTGGCGGGACGCGGATTGCGCGGCGACCGCTATTTCGACCACGAGGAGGATTACAAAGGGCAGATCACTTTTTTCTCGCTCGACGTTTTTGACGAATTGTGCGGCACGCTGCAAGTCGAGGGCGTTTGTCCAAGTAGTTTGCGGCGAAATGTTTTTACACGCGACGTCGATCTCAACATCTTGATCGGAAAAGATTTTGAAGTTCAGGGGATTCGGTTTCGCGGGACCGAGGAAAGCCGGCCCTGTTATTGGATGGATCGGGCGATTGCGCCCGGCACGCAGGAATTTTTGCGGGGTCGAGGCGGTTTGCGGGCGCGCATTTTGACCAACGGCGTTCTTCATTCGACTTCGCGCATGGTTGCCACAACCGAATGACGATCAGCGCGGTGCTGCTGGCCGGCGGCAAATCAAGCCGTATGGGTCAGGACAAAGCGACGATGCTCTTTCGCGGCGGGCCGCTTTGGAAAAATCAGCTCGAAATCCTGCGCGGACTCCAATGGAACGAGGTTCTTGTTTCGGCGCAAAAAGATCCGCCATGGCGGCCGGCAGAAATCGAATTTGTGGGGGACGAACAACCGTCGCGTGGGCCGCTCAGTGGAATTGCCGCGGCGCTATCACGCATGGCGGCCGATTACCTCTTCGTGCTCGCGATCGATGTTCCATTCATGACGAATACGTATCTTCGGAGCTTGTGCGCGCGGATTCAGCCCGGGCAGGGTGTTGTTCCGATGATCGAAGACAGAGCCGAGCCGCTTGTCGCAATTTATCCGCGTGATGCCGGAGATGAGTTTACACATGCGCTATCGGGGACCGATTTTTCGCTGCAGCCGCTTGTGCGCAAGCTGATCACGCTTGGAAAATTGCGATCAATCGACGTGTTGGCCGAGGAAACATCATCGTTTCGCAATCTGAACGAGCCGGAGAATCTCGCCGACTGCTGACTTCTCGGTTTTCACCAAAACCGAGTTGCCGGCTCCCCTGGGTCGATTCGCAAGATGCGCACGACCTCCCGCCGTAAAGTTCGCGTCCTGCGAACCACTGAGCTCTGATTTCCGCTCGGTGGCATTGGGTCTGCTTAAGCAGTGCTGGTCTCATGAGAAAATTCGAACCGCTCCCAGATGAAATGCAGCCACCGATCCACAGCCTGGAGCTGAAGGCTCTCCTCGTGGTGGACGATGACAAGCAGCTGGCTTCCGCGCTCCAGTGGATCCTCGCTGACGAGAATTTCTTGGTGGATATCGCGTTCGACGGCGAGGAAGCGATGATGAAGGTCAAGGCCCACGAATACGATGCAGTGATCTGCGACCTGAAGATGCCCAAGCTGCGCGGCGACGAATTTTATTTGAAGGCAAAGGAGGTTCGCCCGTCCCTGGCGGACCGTTTTATCTTCATCACTGGCTTCGCCGCCGACCCGCACATCGCGCTTTTCTTCAACAAGCACGATGTCAAGTATCTGGTTAAGCCGTTTTCGATCTCGATCTTGATCGATTGCGTCAAACAACTGCTCTGCTAGTCGCCGGTTCGACGTTGGCGGCCCGCGCCGACTTCTCTATGCTGCCGGCCGATGCCTGGCCGACCGCAAACGCGCGCTAGCGAGGACCAAAAAGTTTTTGGCTACGAACCCTCGCTCGACGGGGTCCGGGCAATCGCTGTGCTTCTGGTCATGGCGGGGCATTTGAATCTTGTCTACGCCGGCGGTTTGGGTGTCGACATTTTCTTCGTTCTCAGCGGCTACCTGATCACGGCGATTCTGGTTTCCGAGTTCTCAGTCAGTGGTCGGATCAGTTTGAAGAAATTTTACGCGCGCCGCGCGCTCCGAATTCTGCCGGCAGTGATCTTGTTGCTTGTCGTCCTAAATGTGTTTTTCACGATCACTCAACCAGGCGAACAAGCGTCGACGCTGCGATGGGATTCGCTCGGTGCGTTGTTTTACATCGCGAACTGGTTGCGAGCGTTCGGGCGCGATCTCGGAATCCTCGGACACTTGTGGTCGTTATCGATAGAGGAGCAATTCTACTTTTTTTGGCCGATCACGCTCGCGTTTCTTTTGTCGCGCAAGCTGAGCGTAAACCGGGTTTTAATTGTCATCGGATGCGCCGTTGTGCTGGTGAACCTGGACCGAATCTATCTCTACCACGGTATCGAGTCGTTCAATCGCATTTACAACGGACTGGATACGCGGGCGGACGCACTGTTGGTCGGCTGCGCCCTCGGTTTGTCGAGTTATGGGATTTTTTCGCGTCGCGTTTTTGCTGTTCTCGGATTGCTCGGCGCAGCATTGGTCGGTTACGTTTTATTTCGCGCATATCCGGTTCCGGCGAGCATTCAGGTGCCGTTCGGACTCACCATCGGTGGGACGCTGTTCGCGCTTGGCGTTGCATTCGCGCTTGGCGCCATCCTTTCCAATCGCGAGAGCATTTTCGCCAAAGTGTTGCGACTGCCTCCACTGGTCTGGATCGGACGCCTGTCCTACGGCCTCTACCTCTGGCACTTCCCGGTTTTTACTTTCGTTGCCGGATGGTTCCCGGCACTGGAACCCGTTCGATTAGCGGCGCTGGAAATCATCTGCACTTTTGTATGCGCGACGCTGTCTTATTACCTCGTTGAACGGCCGTGTTTGAATGCGAAAAAGAGATTTAGCGTGATCAAGACACCGGTCCCGACAACTCCAAGTCCCGTGCAATCGGTCGGTTACTGATGCCGGCCCAGGATTTGGGCGAAGCGCCAAACTTCTTCGAACGTGTTATACAGTGGGGTTGGCGCAGCGCGGATAACATTTGGTTCCCGGAAATCGCATTTCACGCCGGCGGCTCCGAGTTCCTTGAACAATTCCTTCGGATTTTCGTGAGCGAGGATCGATAACTGGCAACCGCGCGCACTCGGGTCGCGCGGCGTGATCACGCTGAATTTTTTCGACCCGAGTTGATTGAGCAGGAATTCCAAATAGCCGGTTAGTTTTGCGGACTTCTCACGCAACGGGTTCATGCCGCCGGCTTCGTCGAAGATCGCCAGTGAAGCGCGCAACGGTGCCATCGAAAAAATTGGCGGATTGCTGACCTGCCACGCGTCCGCCGACGCGACCGGAATGAATTCCGGTTCCAACTGCATTCGAAAACGCGTGTTAGGATCGTTCCCGAACCAGCCGGCCAGCCGCGGAAGCCTGGTATTTGTCGCGTGCCGTTCGTGCAAGTACGCGCCGGCAACTGCGCCTGGACCGGCGTTGACATACTTGTAGGTACACCAAACGGCGAAATCGACGTTCCAGTCGTGCATCGAAAGCGGCACGTTGCCGACCGCGTGGGCAAGATCGAATCCGGCAACGATTCCGTGTTTTTGCGCCGCTTTGGTGATCGTTTGAATGTCGAACAACTGGCCTGTAAAAAAATTAACACCGGCAATCCAGACAATCGCGAGCGTGTCGCGATTCTTTTCGATTAGCTCGAGAATGTCGTCCGTGCGCACCGTGAGTTCGCCTTTGCGCGGGCTCGCCGGGACCAGCGCATCCTTCGGATCGAGTCCGTGATGTCGCATTTGGGTTTTAATCGCGTAGGTGTCTGAAGGAAACGCCGGGTATTCCATCAGGATTTTGAATCGCGATTTCGTCGGCTGATAGAACGTCGCCAGCATCAGGTGGAGGTTCACCGTGAGGCTGTTCATACAGATCACTTCGACCGGTTTCGCGCCAACGATTCGTGCGGTTGGTTCGCGCAACGGTTCGTGATAAGTGTACCATGGCGTTTTCGCGCCGAGATGCGCATCCACACCGAGTTTCGCCCAATCGTCCAGCTCTTGATCGACAACTTCGCGCGCCGATTTCGGCATCAGGCCCAGCGAATTGCCGGCGAAATAAATTAGCGGTTTGTTATCTTTGCCGAGCGGAAGGTAAAACTTGTCACGAAAACGCCGAAGCGGATCTTCGGCATCGAGCTTTTTAGCGAAACTTTGGTCGGCAGAAAACTGCATAACAAGCCGACCGGAGATTACGCAGATTTCGCGACTTGGCTAAGGTGGATCGGCCTCTCCGAGGACGATGTTAGATTTAGTCTCGGCTTCGCCGACATCATTTAGCAACGCGCTCGGAGGTCGCGTTCCACCTCAAGAAGCGATTTGCATGAATTCGATGGTCGTCCCGTCCGGGTCCCGAACATAGACGACGCGCTTACCCGCGTTGGGGCCAGATTTCAGCGTCTGCGGTTTGCCGGCTCCTTTCCACCCCGATGCGGCGATCTTTTGCAAGACCGCGTCGAGATCATCGACAATTAGCGCGACGTGCACATGACCGATATCGCACGGTCGAAGATCAACCCGTCTCCGATCTGCTGGCGCGAAGTATTCGAGCAACTCGATCTTATGACCGCTTGGCGTCTTCAATACCGCAAGCTTCACATCGGCTCCTTTCACTCCTGTGATCTGCTCCGGCCTTTCGCCCGTCTGATGCGCGCTGTGGGAGAATTCAAAACCGAGCACGTCGCGCCAGAACGCGAGTGAACGTTCAAGATTTGAAACCGTGATGCCTGTATGATCTGCGGCGATGATTCGCAATGGCACGGCGCTCATTGGTTTTTACTGTAGTGGCAGGCGTGCCGCCTGCAGAAACTATTTCAGGCACCCGACACGGCTGCCTCTACAGAAGCAAATTACTTTACCGCGGCGATCACTTTGAGCTCAATTGCGATCGGCGTCGGCAACGCCGTTACTTCAACGGTCGTGCGCGTCGGATTCGGTTTGCCGTCCCCGGCAAAATATTCGGCGTAGAGCTTGTTATAGATCGGGAAATCCTTTTTCATGTTGGTGAGGAACACCGTTACATCCACGATGTCGTTCCAGTTCGCACCGGCGTCTTCAAGGACCAGGCGCACATTTTCAAAAACGGCGTGGCACTGTTTCGCGATGTCGTAGTTCGTGACGTTGCCGGCGGAATCAAGCGTGACGCCGGGGATTTCTTTACTTCCGCGCACGCGCGGTCCGATTCCCGAAAGAAACAAGAGGCTACCGGCGCGTTTCGCGTGCGGAAACGCGCCCACTGGTTTCGCTGCGCGTTTGCTTTCGAATGTGTCGCTCATCTTTTTAACCGCCCATCAACCGGATGAACACGGATCTCTTAAGGGAAGAAAGCCCAGTAACGATTAGGAGCGATGAATTAAGAAGTCGAAGTGGGTGGCTAGGCTTTTCATCCTTCATCCTTTCCTAGCCTCCGGCAATCGCGCCCATGACGAAGAACGGCTCTTCGCCCTTCACGATTGCGTCGGGCAGGGGAGTGTCGGCCGATTCGTGGGAAATGTCTTCGCCGCACGCAAAAAAGCGCACGAGCGGACGGCGTTTGAGTGTTCCATGATCGCGGATTGTTCCGCGCAGCATCGGGTATGTTTCTTCCAGCGCGTTGATAACTGCATGGACCGTCACGGTCCCGTTAAGATCGACATGCACTTCGTCGCCGACCTTGGCCAAAGTGCGCAAATGATGCGGTAAAACGACGCGAATCATACTTTTAAAATTCAAAATTCGAAATCCAAAAAATGCCAGTCCGGCTCGGACCGAAACAATTTTCAAAATTCAAAATCAGGAAATCCCAAACGGCTTCCCCAGGTCTTTTTGATATTTCGAGGTTCTTGATCATTCGGATTTGTTTCGGATTTCGTGCTTCGATATTCGAATTTTACTTCAGTGTTTGTGCTTCCACCGAGAGCACCGCCGGCAAATCCCTCACGATTGCCTCCCAGCTATCACCAGAGTCCCGTGACCCATAGACTTGTCCGCCGGTGGTTCCAAAATAAATCCCGCAGGGATCGAGCGAGTCGACGCTCATCGCATCGCGGAGCACGTTCACGTAACAATCCTTTTGCGGCAGACCTTTGGTGAGTTCTTCCCACTTGTTGCCGCCGGTCCGGCTGCGATAGACGCGTAGTTTTCCATCGAGCGGATAATGTTCGGAGTCGCTTTTGATCGGCACCACATAAATCGTCTCGGGCTCGTGCGCGTGGACGTCGATTGGAAATCCGAAATCGGTCGGGAGATTGTCGCTGACCTCGCGCCACGAATCGCCGCCGTCATCGCTCCGCATCACGTCCCAATGCTTTTGCATGAAGAGAGTGTTCGGTTTCGACGGATGCATTGCCAGCCGGTGCACGCAATGACCCACCTCCGCGTTTGGATCGGGCATGAATTGCGAATGCAGCCCTTTGTTGATCGGCTTCCAGGTTTTTCCGCCGTCATCAGTACGGAACGCGCCGGCGGCTGAGATCGCGACGAAAATCCGCTTCGGATTTTTCGGATCGATCAAAATCGTGTGCAGACACATTCCCCCGGCGCCCGGTTGCCAACGCGGGCCGGTATCGTGTTGGCGCAGACCGGAAAGTTCGCTCCACGATTTGCCGCCGTCTTTCGATTCGAACAACGCCGCGTCCTCCACGCCCGCATAAACGTGGTCCGGCGAATCGAGCCCGGGCTCGAGATGCCACACGCGTTTGAATTCCCACGGATGCTGCGTGCCGTCGTACCACATGTGAGTGCCGGGAATTCCGTCGTAAACGAACATGTTGCTCTCGCCTTTGGGCATTCCGTCCGGACCTTTTAAATCCTCGGGGCTGCTGCCCGGCGTCTCCCACGTTTTGCCACCGTTGTTCGATCGTTGAATGACCTGCCCGAACCACGCGCTGGTCTGGGACGCGTAAATCCGGTCCGGATCCACCGGCGACCCTTTCATGTGATAAATCTCCCAGCCGGCAAAGTGCGGCCCGTCCACCTTCCAATCTTTGCGCTTCGCATCCGACGTGAGAACGAACGCGCCTTTCCGTGTTCCAACCAAAAGTCTAATTCCGCTCATAATTGGATCTTACTCCTGCTCTTGCTCTTGCTCTTAATCAATCAATGTCGATGCCCATTCCCGTCGTGAGCATGAGCAAAACGTTTCGCTGATCGTGCTTTTGCTTTCATCGCTTCAACTTCGCGATTCCGCGGCGGCGCGTTCGTCACCAACGACTCGAGTAAGTGGTGCGCGACATGCGCGACTTCATCGATCGCATGATTGAATGCGTCTTCGTTTGCTTTCGAAGGCTTGGTGACACCGCTTAGTTTTCGAACGAACTGTAGCGACGACGCGCGGATCTCATCCTCGGTCGCCGGCGGACTGAAGTTGTGAAGTGTTTTGATGGCTCGGCACATGAAGAACTTTTAACCACGGATCCGCCTTCGCCAACTCCGTTTTGTGTTAATTCAACGTGACGAAGCTACGGCGTGACAAGTTAGGCGGATGAAAACGGATTTTCTTCCGACGCTCATTTTCTCAACTGTTCAATAACTCACCTTCTGCCGTAGGCGCATTACGCATTGCAATTCTTAGCTCCGCTCGCAATCATGAAGCGAGTAGCGCGGTCATTCAGTTTCCGAACATGTAAATCGTCAACGAGTGCGTATGGAACGTGAACTTGGTTGGTGGCGAAGATACGTTTTCTCAACTGACCACAAGGTCATCGGAATCCAGTATGCGATTTCGGGCTTTGTTTTTCTCTTCTTCGGTTTTTCCCTGATGATGATGATGCGCTGGCAGTTGGCCTATCCTGGCAGACCGCTGCCGATTATCGGGAAACTGTTCGGAAGCTCCATGCCGGGAGGGGTCATGACGCCAGAATTCTACAACTCGTTAGGCGCGATGCACGGAACGATCATGGTTTTCCTCGGAATTATCCCAATCGCATTCGCCGGTTTCGGTAATTACATCGTCCCGCTGCAAATCGGCGCGCCGGATATGGCTTTTCCGAAGGTAAACATGTTTAGCTACTGGGCATTCGTTTTGGGGTCAGTGACGCTGCTGGGCAGTTTTTTTCTCCCAATGGGAACAGCCGCCAGCGGTTGGTCGTCTTACACGCCCCTGGCCGATATCGAGCAGCTCGGTCACGGACACTCGATTCTGACCGGTCAAAGTTTTTGGGAGATCGGAATGGTCTTCCTCGCCACATCGTCCGTCCTCGGCGCGATCAACTTCATCACCACCATCGTGCAGTTGCGAGCGCGAGGAATGACCTGGATGCGCCTGCCGTTCTTCGTTTGGACTCAATTCGTCGCCGCGTTCCTTTTGTTGCTGGCGTTTCCACCGATGGAAGCGGGAACGGTCATGCAACTGTTGGATCGAGTCGCGGGCACGAGTTTCTTTTTGCCATCTGGTCTCGTGGTAAATGGCCAGAAAATCGTCGTGGCAGGTGGCGGTGCCCCACTTTTATGGCAACACCTGTTTTGGTTTCTGATCCACCCTGAGGTTTATGTGTTGGTCTTGCCGGCGATGGGGATCGTTGCCGAGATCGTGACAAACAATGCGCGCAGACCGCTCTGGAGTTACAGGGCGATGGTTTTTTCTGCCTTCGGTATCGGCTTTCTGTCTTTCATCGTTTGGGCCCATCACATGTATCTCACCGGGATGGGAGAGGCGGTGAGTTCGTTTTTCCAAACCACCACCATTCTCATTTCTATCCCGTCAGTGATTATCCTGAGCGACCTGTTCTTATCGCTTCGGCGCGGATCGATTCGGTTCCCTGCGCCGATGCTGTTCGCCACCGCTTTTATGCCGATGTTCGGCATCGGCGGCTTAACCGGCATCCCGCTGGCGTTGGCTCCGGCTGATCTCTATCTGCACGATACTTATTATTTGATTGCGCACTTCCATTACCTCGTCGCGCCCGGAACGATCTTCGCCTTATTTGCCGCGACTTATTATTGGTTTCCCAAAGCTACCGGAAGAATGATGAACGAGTTCTGGGGCAAAGTTCACTTCTGGCCGACCCTCATCTTGATGAACGTGATTTTCCTCCCGATGTTTCTCCAGGGAATGCTTGGGATGCATCGGCGTTGGTACGATGGTGGCCAAGGTTGGAGTCTGGCGGGCGAAAAAGTCTGGGGCGTATCCGGTTTTGGTTGGAACGTTCCAATCTCAACCGCCGCTTGGCTGATGGGGCTGGCTCAAATTCCGTTTATCGTGAATTTCTTATGGAGCATCAAACACGGACGCAAAGTAACATCCGATAATCCCTGGGACGCGACAACTCTGGAATGGGCGACCCCCACGCCGCCCCCGCACGGCAACTTCATTGAGCCGATCACGGTGTATCGCGGACCTTACGATTATTCAGTTCGCGGAGCCGAACGAGATTTTTGCCCGCAGACCGAGGCTGTTGCCGCCCATTAACCGCGGATTACGCAGATCAACACGGATTTTCATCGCCTGGCTGAAGGTCTGACCTCTGGCCTGCAAACTTAGTGGTAAGTTCTCGTTCTAAAGCGTCGAACTCAGCGTAGTAATGATGCTCATGCTCGAATGACAACGAAAGCTTCGATACTTGCGTGTAGCCGTGTGATTCAAGAACAAGTTCGAAACGCGACAAAGGACCGTAGGCATAAATGAGATTATGGCGATCATAGATGAGAGTGGCATCGTCGGCCTCCGAGCGTAGCCATACTGAATGCCTGCCATCGCTATCCCAGAACTCGCCAAACCGAGCAAACATTGCATCAAGCTCACTATGCGAGAGTTCGCCGCTTTGGTACCGGCCTACCTTGCCTCCGCCGCGGAAGATTACTAAAGCGTATAAGAGAAAGAACGGTTCTTTAAGGCTCCTTGATAGGGCTTGGAGAACCTGCGAGCCATCATACGAAGCCGCGATCCAAAGACGCTTGGTGCCATCGTTGATCTCTTCGGTCGCGTACACTTTTCCGTAGTCGTGCGCCAGCCAGAGTTCTCCGCTAACGCGCGATGCGAACGTATGATTAAGCCGCGCCACGAGAACGGATCCTACTTCGCGATACAGATGTTCTTCGGTTCGGTGAAAAAGTGTAATGCCTCGGTGCCGCCTTCACGGCCGACGCCGCTGGCTTTCATTCCGCCGAAGGGAACGCGCAAATCGCGGACGAGCCAGCAGTTTACCCAGACAGTGCCGGTATGAATTTGTTCGGCGACGCGATGGGCGCGATTCAGACTTTGGGTCCAGACACTTGAAGCGAGGCCATAATCGGTGTCATTCGCATAACCGATCACTTCTTCTTCGTTATCGAACGGTGTGATCGTTACGACCGGGCCGAAAATTTCTTCGCGATTCGTCCGGCACGCGACCGGAAGATCGACAATCACGGTCGGCGAAAAGAAGTAGCCCTCGCGAGTGCGATCGTTAGGCGCGTTCGGAGCTTTGCCACCGAGTGCGATTTTGCCGCCTTCTTTCTGGGCAAGGTCGACATAGAACTTCACTTTATCGAGCTGCGCCTTGTTTACGATCGCGCCCTGCTCGGTTTTTTCGTCGAGCGGGTCGCCTTGGCACAACTGTGCCGTTCTTTCGATAAACCTTTTTGTGAATTGCTCGTATATCGGTTTCTCGACGAACACGCGCGAACCGCACAGACAAACTTGTCCCTGGTTCGCGAATGACGACCGCACGCTGCCGCCAATCGCGGCGTCGAGATCGGCGTCGGCGAAAACGATGTTCGGATTTTTACCGCCAAGCTCGAGTGAGACTTTCTTGAACAAAGGCGCGCACGCTTCGGCGACCTTCTTTCCGGTCACAGTGCCGCCGGTGAACGAGATCGTGTTGATTTTCGGATGGGCCGCCACGGCGGCACCCACATTCGGTCCGGTTCCGTGAACGACATTGAGCACGCCCTTCGGCAACCCGGCTTCAACGCAGACTTCGCACAGCAAATACGCCGTCATCGGCGTCAGCTCGCTCGGTTTAGCGATCGCAGTGTTCCCGACCGCAATGGCGGGCGCGATTTTCCAACTCAACAAGTAAAGCGGCAGATTCCAGGGCGAAATTAGACCCGCGATGCCGCGCGGCTGACGCAACGTGTAATTGAAGGCCACGCCGTCGGTCACATGCGCTTCGTTCTCGGTGTGCAGAATCGCTGTCGCGAAAAATCGAAAATTCGCGACCGCTCGCGGAATATCGAGCGTACGCGCCAGCGTGATCGGTTTTCCGGTGTCGATCGATTCCGCGCGCGCGAACTTTTCCAAGTCGCGCTCGATCAGATCAGCGATTCGCAAAAGGATCTGCGATCTTTCCTGGGCCGGTGTTGTTGACCAGTCAGGGAATGCTTTCTCCGCCGCGGCTACCGCAAGATCGACATCTTCCGGTCTGCCGTCGGCTACCTCCGAGTAGGGCATGCCGGTCGCGGGCTCGATGTTGTCGAGATAGCGTCCGCTTTTCGGTTCAACAAAGTCGCCATCGATGAAGTTCAGAATCCGACTGGGAGTCTTAGTCATAGTGAACTCATTAGATCTATCGAGAGATGTCTCGACTTCGCTCGGCATGACAAGAAAGTCGGTTCGACGAAGTTGCCGTCGATGAAATCTTGGATTTTGGGAAGGTCCTGCACGAAGCAAAGAGTAAACGCCGAACGTCCAACGTCCAACGCCGAACATCGAATCGAAAGTTATGAAGGCGCTTCGCCGCGCCGAGCGCCTGTCTAATTAGTTCGGTGCTTGAGACCAAGCACCGCTACAACCAACGGCGAAGCTATTACGCAGAAGCGGCTTCGGCGCCCCAGTTTACCGCATGCGCCCGGACTGGCTGGTCGAAGCCTTTCAACGCAATCTCTCCGAGGTCTTCGAACGCGAGAACTTTTCCCTCGCACAATTCCGCGACCACGTTGGACACGAGAATTTGTTCCGCGTCGGCGTGTGAACAAAGGCGCGCGGCGAGTTGCACGGTGCAGCCAAATAAATCGTTGTGATGTTCAACCGGCTCGCCCGCGGCGACGCCGACCCGAACTTGAAACGAGCGATCAGCTTTTTCCTGTCGATGCTTGGCGACTTCGCGCTGAACACGGCTGGCGCATTTCACTGCAGACGCCGCCGACACAAACGACGCCATGATTCCATCGCCGAGATGTTTGATTTCGCGACCACCCAAACCGGCGAGTGCATCGCGCACGATCTTGTCGTGCACAGCGAGTAACTCCATGGCTGCCTCGTCACCCAAGCGTCGAGTGAGTGCGGTCGAGCCCACGATGTCGGTGAACAAAATAGTGCGAATTCCCGGATCGCGATCGTCCGCAGAGCCGCCGGGAAACACGACCGCTCCCGCCGGGTTTACTTCGCTGCCACCGAGAAATAAGTCGGCGACCTCAGGTTCGACTTGAATGATTTTTTCGGCGACGTTGCCGTGGGCCTCAAGATGGACCTGAGTTGCGGCTTCAGCGTTCGGTGCATGGCAAAGGCAGAAAATCTTTCCCTCCTTTTCATTCACCCAATACTTGTGGTAACTGACGCCGTACTTGTCTTGAACCGCGACATCGCGCGCGTGCGCTTTCATGACTTCTTCAGCGGTAACACCGCCCTGGAGTTCATGGATGTCCATGTAAGTCGGCATACGACATCTCTAAGTTAACAGCGGGACGGCGGCAAATCTAGCGGGATGACAGTTTGTGCGAGATGTCGATTTTCGGTGAATGCGCAAGCGTCTGGTAAACGACACAATAGCGCTCCGTAAGTTTCAAAAGCGTGGCGATTTGTTCTTCGGTCGCGTTGGTATCGAGATCGAATCGCAATCGTATGCTTTGAAAACCGACCGGCGCTTCTTTGGAAACGCCCAGCGTTCCGCGGAAATCCAGATCGCCTTCTGCGCGAACGGTTGCGTCCCGGAGCGGAATTTCGAGCGCGGTCGCGACCGCGCGCAACGTGACCCCCGCGCAGGCGACGAGCGATTCGAGCAACATGTCGCCCGAGCAAACGCTCAATCCGTTTCCGCCGGTCGCAGGATGAAGACCGGCTTCGACGAGCGCTTTCCCGGTTGCGACGTTGCAGGTTACGCCTTCGCCGATTTTGCCTTCCGCCCGCAGCGTGATCATCGCCGACTTCGGTTCGTTGCGGTATCGTTCCTTGATCGGCGCTTGCAACGATTTCAGCTCGGTGGCCTTCATAATCAGGCAGCGCGTTTCGTTCCGGTCGGTTTGATATTCTGATTCACGCGAAAGAGATTCGCCGGATCGTACTCGGCTTTGATCTGAGTGAGTCGCTGATAGTTGTCGCCATACGTCGCCTTCACGCGATCTTCGCCTTCTTCCATCATGAAATTTACATAAGCGCCCCCGGCAGAGTAAGGATGCAGCGCGTCAAAATAATCTTTCGTCCACTTGGTTATTTTCTCTTTGTTCGCTGGATCGGGATCGACGCCGACCATGACCTGGGCCCAATTTGCGTCGCGATAATTCCAGGCCGTGTCGGTTCTCCCGACTCGAGCGGCCGCCCCATTGATTGGATACATGTGCATGGTGGAATGCATCGTTGGGAGCGCGTTGGCGAAACGGACATGCTGGGCGATCGCGTCGTCACTCAGCTCGTTTACGAAATCGGCGCGCCAGTACCATTGCAATCCTGGCGGATAGATTGGATCGAACATGCTTTGCAGAGCGGGCTGGGGAATGGGACCGACGAAATCGAGGGCCGGCTTCTTGAATGCGCGAATCGGTTCGAACATTTTTTCCGCCTTCGCCTGCGGTGCGGTGCAGCACCAAATAACACCGCACATCTTTTTCAGATGAAGGTGTTCGGGGAACGGGGGTCCGGGGGGCACGGTGAGAAACGCGAACCATCCGTTCAAATCGTCCGGTGCAGTGAGGATGAACTTGCGATACCACTTCATCACGTCGGCGGCGGCACTTAATTCGTAGAGCATAGGGCCGGCATAAACCGTGTCGACCTTGTGAAGCTTGAAGGTGAACGCCGTCACTACTCCAAAATTTCCGCCGCCACCGCGAAGCGCCCAGAAGAGATCAGAATTCTCGTCAGCGCTCGCGTGGACAAAACTTCCATCAGCCAGCACCACATCGGCGGATAGAAGATTGTCGATAGTCAGTCCGCATTTGCGCGTGAGATGACCGATTCCGCCGCCCAGCGTTAGTCCGCCCACTCCGGTCGTGGAAATGATCCCGCTCGGCACCGCCATTCCGAATGCGTGGGTTGCGTGATCCACATCGCCCCATGTGCAACCGCCGCCAACGGTCACCGTCCCGGCTGCTGGATCGACGCGCGTATATTTAATCGGGGCAAGATCGATAACCAGGGCGTCATCGCTAATTCCAAGGCCACCGGCATTGTGTCCGCCACAACGAATGGCAAGAAGGACGTTGTTTTGTCGCGCGAAGTCAACGCATGCGATCACGTCCGCCACATCGGCGCATTTCGCGATCAACCGCGGCTTTTTATCGATCATCGCGTTATAAACCTTGCGGGCGTCGTCGTAATCCTTTTCGCCGGGCTGGATGATTTGGCCTCGCAACTTTTGCTTCAGCTGGTTAATTAACGTTTCGTTAAAGTAATTACTCATAATGACGAGTGAACGGGAAGGAGCTATAATCCGTTAGATATGAAACACCTTCAACTCGTTGCCCTCGCCGCGGCCGGCGCGCTTTTAATTGGTTGCGAAACGACGAATCAAGCCACTGGAATGGGAAATCAGGAGCAAAAACGACTGGCTCAAATTCAGCGGCAAAAGGAGGAGGCTGCGCAGTACACCGAGTCGGATATCAACCTCTGGAACTCGCAGGTTGGTGTGTTGAATCGCGACACGAATCCCGCGATCCGCTATTAGCGCCGGTTGCTTCCCTTTTGCCGAATCGGCAGGGCGAACAGCGTCCTTCCGACTCGCTGGTTAGATTTTTTCTGTCTTCTCATTCCGAGCTTGGCTCATTAGGCTTGCGGCATGAAAACCAAATATTTCGGTTTGCTTGTGGCGCTTGGTTTTTTTGCAGCCTGCGTGCTGAATGCTCAATCGCCGTCTCCTTCGCCGGCAGAATCGCCGGCTAAACGTAAATCACACAAGAAAACAGAGGCCACCGCGGCCGCTTCCCCGGAAGCCAGCGCAGCGGCCGGAGCCGAAGCATCCGCTTCACCGGCTAAGAAGTCGCGAAAGAAGAAAGAGGCTGCTGCCGAAGCTTCTCCAGCGGCCAGCGCTTCACCCGGGACCGAAGCGTCTGCTTCGCCGGCCAAGAAGTCGCGCAAGAAAGCCGCAAAAGCGGAGGCTTCTCCGGTGTCGTCTGGCGCTCCGATGGCAACTACTGCACCGTCGAGTCCTCCGCTGACCGAACCCGCAGCGAAGACCAACCGAAAGAAGGTCGCGATGACCACTCCGGCGCCAGCGGCGGCGGCACCACAAGCTTCCGCCTCGCCGACGCATAAGACGTTGGCAGATCTATTCAAGCCCAAGAGTTCTCCAAGTCCGGCTGCCGCTGCTGCGACCACGAAATCCGCAGCCGGAGCCAAAACAGCGCCTGCTCCAGGTGGCGGCCCGGGTATGGTTTGGGTAAACTCCGAGACCAAGGTTTACCACAAAGAAGGCTCGCGTTTTTACGGTCGTACGAAAAACGGCAAGTACATGACCGAAGCCGAGGCCATTAAGGAAGGCAATCGCGCGGCGAAAGGAAACGATTAGCGCGCGCCTTTTAGAAATCTACAATTCGAAACCGGCGATGGGGTCAAATCTCATCGCCGTTTTCTTTTGATCTGATTTTCTAACGTCGACCGGATCAGCCTTGACCGCTGAATAAACCGCCTAGCTTGCCTTTGAGCATCTCGCCTGCTTCCGAGGCCAACGTGTTCACACCGCCGCTCGTGCCACCGGCAATGAACGCATCCACGTGACTCGCGATGGGCCCTGGTAATCTGCTCTTCAGCTCACTCACGATTACTTCTACGGCTTTCCTTGCGTCGTCCTGACTGATCCCGGTTTTTTGCACAACAAGGTTAATTAGTTCGTCCATAAACTTCGAATTTGAGAAAAGATGTTTCCTAAATCGCTCAACCGCAAGACCAATCGTCGCCTGCGGCGGAAATTCGAATATCGAATATCGAAATCTGAAATATGCGCGTTGCGAAGAATGCTTAGGAGCGCGCCGACGTAAACCTATTTTTGAAATTTGATGACTCGAATTTGTTTCGAGCTTCGAGTTTCGAGATTCTAATTTCGAGAACGCGGTGAGGGAGGGATGGCTGCCTCCGGCAGAATTCCGAATGACGAATATCGAAATCCGAAACGCAAAAAGTGCCCTGAAGAAATCGAAAATCAAAAATCGATAATCGAAAATATCGATGGCGGTGAGGGAGGGATTCGAACCCTCGGTACCCTTTTGGGGTACGGAGCTTTAGCAAAGCTCTGCTTTCAACCACTCAGCCACCTCACCAAAGCTGCGCACAGAGCGGAGGCAGAATATTGCAGCTAATTGCCAATTGCCAATTTCCAATTGCCACTCGAAATGATGGGAATGATTAGCGAAGCAGACGCGCGCTCTAAGATTGCGGAAGCAGTCCGGCCGCGGCTGCCGCGAAAGATGTCGATCTTGCAGGCGCAAGATCGGTTCGCGGCGGAAAATTATTTTGCGCGTTTGCCGTTGCCGATGTTCGACAACTCGGCAATGGATGGCTACGCGGTCATCGCTCGCGATTGCAGAAAAGGCGCGCGGTTGCGCGTCGTTGGCGAACAGCCGGCCGGACTCGATCGGAAACTGCGCGTTTCGACCGGAACTGCCGTGCGAATTTTTACGGGCGCGCCAATTCCGATGGGCGCCGACGCGGTTGTGATGCAGGAAGATGCTACACGCGATGGCGACGAGGTCGTCGTGAACACCGACGTCGAAATCGGCGAATTCGTGCGGTCGCGCGGTTGCGATCTTGGCGAAGGGCAGAAGATCTTGAGTGCGGGGGAGCATGTTACTGCCGGTTCCGTCGCGTTGCTAGCATCGCAAGGTTTTGCCGAGATCGCGGTGGGCGGCGCAGTTCGAGCGGCAATTATTTCGACCGGAGACGAGTTGGTGGAG
>DATMOU010000064.1:0-14083 GCA_035568035.1 Chthoniobacterales bacterium
TATCAACTCAACGGAAAGATCCCGCGTCTGGTGATCGCTCATGCGGCAAACAACATGATCGGAGGATTTGCTTGGATCGTGGTTAAAGGAGCAGCCTAACCAAACGATGAAGCCAACCGCCCCATTGCAATGCAACTTCAGCGTGTTTGCCACGACACCCTGCCGTGGCTTATCTCTCTCTCGTTAGGCATATGAAACGCTTCCGAAACGTGATGGTTCCACTAGTCACAGCGTTCATCGCAACCTTCGCGCGGTCAGCCATCGCAGACGAGCCTAAAATACAAGAGGGATACCCGATGCGCGATTTGGGACAGCCCCGAATGACCGCAGCCCAACGGGCGCAGGTCGACAGTCTCCCGAAGTTAATTCGCGGCAGTGCGCCAGCGTACCCAATCAGGCAACTTCAATTAGCTAATTCTGGCCAAGCCACAATTGGATTCACAATCGGCGAGAATGGTAGGGCCCGCGACTTTAAAGTAATATCGGCAAGCTACAAATCCTTCGCAGATCACGCGATACTTGCTTTGCGGGACTGGCAATGGGAGCCAGCACGCAAACACGGCCACCCGGTTCCTTTCCGCGTTACTATACCTTTCAATTACACGACTCCGTCAATGCACGGATCTGTTCCGCAAGTCCCGAATTAATTATGGCGCTCGCACTTCCAACAGAAAATAGCGACCGAGCGCACTCGATGACAACGAAAACGCCTAACCAATCGATGAAGCCAACGGCCCTATTGCGATGCGATTTCAGTGCAGTTGCCACGACACCCTGCCGCGGCTTATCTCTGTCTCGTTAGGCATTCGGGACGTCTCAAGCGCGACGGTCCACACTCTGTGGAAAACTGTTCCCCCTAGAAGGGGAGTTACGAGGGGCACGCGATGAGTCCCCTCGTTCTTTTAGGGACGCATTTCAACGAAATGCGTTGTGATCTCAGGCTGCCAGGCCGTGCAATGATTGGGGTCGCGCATCAACTTCAGCAGTTTGGTAACGCCAATCGACCTGTTTCTACCGCAACCCTCTTTTTACACTCGCTTTTTACACTGGCCGAGTTTTTTCAGACGATTCAGGATAACGCCAGATGATCGTGCTTCCAGGTTTTTCCTATGATGAGCAGTGGAGCGTGCGCGAGACAATTTGTGAATATTCAATGGGCGCGCAATGCCATTGAGGCGCTCTACCAACTGAGCTAAGACCCCGTGAAAGAACTGTAGAGTTTAGATTTCCAATCGTAGATTGCAACCGATGGAAGAACTGAAACTCCGCGATGGCAGAATCGTTCGCAGCGAGGCGCCGCTGAATCTCGAGATGCCGTTTGAGCAGCTCGACGGATTTATCACGCCGACGAAATCGTTTTATGTCCGCACTCATTTTCCGATTCCAAGAATCGACAGAAACGAGTGGCGTTTGCGCATCGAAGGCGAAGTCAAAAAGCCATTTGAAATCGGCTACGAGGAATTGCTGAAGCTCAAATCGACGAAAATTCCCGCGACGCTCGAGTGCGCCGGCAACAATCGCAGCTTTCTCCAGCCTAAAGTCAAAGGCGTGCAATGGGGACTTGGTGGAGTCGGCAACGCCGAATGGACCGGCGTTCCCCTGTCCAGCTTGCTCGAACGGGCCGGCGTTAAGTCGGCCGCGCGCGAAATAATTCTGGAAGGCGCGGACAGCGGCCAGTTGGAAGATCCGAAAAGTCCACGCGGCGAAATCAATTTTGCGCGGAGCATTCCGTTGGAAAAGGCGGGCGAGGTTTTGCTCGCCTACAAAATGAATGACGTCGATCTTCCGCCGCAACATGGTTTTCCGCTGCGCGCGATCGTGCCAGGGTGGTACGCCGTTGCCTCGATCAAATGGTTGCAGCGAATCGTCGTTACGGCCCAACCCTTCAATGGCTATTATCAAACGCTGGATTACGCGTTTTGGACGCGCGACCGCGATAGTGCGCGACTAACGCCGCTCTCCGAGCTGCAAATCAAAGCCGAGATCGCGCGACCAAAGGAAGGCGACAACGTAGCAGCAAGTTCGAACGTGAGAGTTGAAGGCGCGGCTTGGACGGGATATGGCGAGATCACGAAAGTCGAGCTCAGTACCGATGGCGGATCGACGTGGAAGAGCGCGAAGTTAATTGGCGAATCGAAGCCGGGCGCCTGGCGGCTTTGGGAATTCGATTGGAAAACGCCGGCGACACCCGGAAAAGCAACATTAATGGCCCGGGGAACCGATTCGACTGGTCAGACCCAGCCCGTTGAGCGGGACTGGGATCGCGGCACTTACATGATCAACCATCTGCTGCCGATTGAGGTGAATGTGAAACTGTAGCGGCGCTCTACGAGCGCCGAATCCAATTAAACGGCGGTCATAGACCGCCGCTACAGCGACTGGGGTTGAACTCCAACGCAGTCTCGCGTTAATTCTTTCGCGTGTCACTCGTCTTCAAGACTGTCCAAACGCCGGGCATCGCCGAGCTTTCCTACCTGGTCGGCGATGATGACGAAGGTATCGCTGCAGTTTTCGATCCCCGGCCGGATTGCGACATTTACATTGCGATGGCGCGTGAAGCAGGTGTCGCCATCACCCACATTTTCGAGACGCACATCCACGCCGACCTCGTAAGCGGGTCGCGCGAGCTGTGCGCGCGATTGGATTCGGCGAAAATTTATGCGAGCCACGAAGGCGGCGCGAAATACGACTTCGAGGTCGAGAATCTCAAAGATGGCGATCGCTTCGAATTCGGCGAGGTCTTGATCACGGCAAAACACACACCGGGTCACACGCCGGAGCACATTTCGTATTTGCTGGCCGACTCGGAATCGTCGGATCGGATATGGGGCATTCTTACGGGCGACTCGCTTTTCGTCTCATCGGCGGGACGTCCCGATTTGTTGGGTGACAAACACACTCAGAGGCTGGCCGAACAGCAATTCCACACCCTGCGCGATTTCTATCTCAAAATGCCCGACCACGTGATGATTTTTCCTAATCACGGCGCGGGATCACCTTGTGGCGCCGACATCGGTGCGCGTTTGACCAGCACCATCGGCTACGAGCGATTGCACAATAAGTTTCTTCAGTTCGACGACGTGCAAAAGTTTACTGATTATGCGCTGAGAACCGCCCCGCCGGTACCGACCTATTATCCGCGGATGAAAAAGGTGAACGCGGAAGGACCGCAAGTTCTCGGCTCGCTGCCGCGCGTTGCTGGTTTGCCGCCGAAACAATTCAAGAATGCAATCGGAAAGAACGGCAATCAGCTCGTCGATGTTCGAACGATGCTGGCGTTCGGCGGCGGTCATATTGCCGGCGCGCTCAACATTGGCGGCTCTCCAATCCTGTCGATTTGGGCCGGCTGGATGCTCGATCCGGAGAAGCCGATCCTGCTTGTTCTGGAAACCGACGGCGATCTGGAAAATATTCTGCGACTTTTCGTGCGTACCGGTTACACCAAGTTCGCCGGTTACTTAATCGACGGAATGAAATCATGGGACACGGCGGGATTTCCGATTGAACGGATCGGCCAAATGAGCGTGCACGAATTGAATGAAAAGAAATCGTCGCTCCAGATTGTGGATGTTCGCGGTCCTGGAGAATGGAAGAAAGGGCATGTTCCGGGCGCGCGGCACATTTTTGTTCCTGAATTGAAAAAACGAATGGCGGAGCTCGATCGCGGCAAGCCGACCGTCGTTTATTGCGGAAGCGGGTATCGATCGAGCATCGCGGCGAGCATTTTGAAACCAGTCGGCTTTGCCGAGCTTTGGAATGTTCCCGGAAGTTGGGAAGCGTGGAAGAAGGCAAAACTTCCGATTGACGGAGCCGACGGACAATGAACGGATCGACAACCGCCACGTTGCCGCGGCGCTCGTTTGGCGAGACGTCGCGTGCCGACACCTGGTGGTTGCAACCGCTTCTCGTCTTTCTCGGATTATCGGCCTTTATCGTCTATTCGACCTGGGCGGCGTTCCAGGGCCGCAATTATTTTTTCGGCAGTTACGTCTCCCCGTTTTATTCGCCCGAGCTTTTTGGCGACTCGCCCCACAGTTGGTTTGGCCCGAAACCGAATTGGTGGCCGGGTTGGTTAATTTTCTCACCCGCGCTCTTGATTCTGTGGGCGCCCGGGGGATTTCGGCTCACCTGCTATTATTATAGAGGCGCGTATTACAAGGCCTTCTGGGCAGATCCGCCCGCGTGCACAGTAGGCGAGCCGCGTAAGACTTACCTCGGCGAGCGTTCCTTCCCCCTGATCATGCAAAATGTCCACCGCTACTTCCTTTATCTCGCGCTCGTTTTTATTTTGATTCTCGCCTATGACGTTTGGAAAGCGCTGTGGTTTGATGGCCGTTTCGGCATCGGCGTCGGCACAATTGTTCTCGCGATCAATGTCGTTCTGCTCGGCGGTTACACGCTCGGTTGTCACTCGTTACGCCACTTGATCGGCGGGTTTCGCGATCGAATCGCAGGATCGACATCAACTTTCGCCTGTTACCGTTGCGTCACTTGCCTGAATCAACGCCACATGCTTTGGGCGTGGATGAGTCTGTTCTGGGTCGGGTTTAGCGATCTTTACGTGCGCCTGTGCTCGATGGGAATTTGGCACGACTTCCGGATTTTGATTTTCTAACGAATGGCTGACTACGAGACGCATGAACACGATGTGCTCGTGATCGGCGCCGGCGGCGCGGGATTGCGCGCGGCGATCGAAGCTTCGGCTGCGGGAGTTCGTGTCGGACTGGTTTGCAAATCCCTTCTCGGCAAAGCGCACACCGTGATGGCTGAGGGCGGAATCGCAGCCGCTCTCGCCAACGTCGACGAACGCGACAATTGGAAAGTCCATTTCGCCGACACAATGCGCGGCGGCCAGTATGTGAACCAGTGGCGCATGGCCGAGCTGCACGCGAAGGAAGCGCCTGACCGCGTGCGAGAGCTGGAAGCGTGGGGTGCAGTCTTCGATCGAACAAAAGATGGAAAAATTCTGCAAAGAAACTTCGGCGGCCATCGTTATCCGCGGCTGGCCCACGTTGGGGATCGCACCGGATTGGAAATGATTCGCACGCTGCAGGACCACGGCGTGCATCGTGGCATCGACGTGCACATGGAGCACACAGTCCTGTCCATTTTGAAGGATGGAAACCGTGCGGTCGGTGCCTTCGGATATGAGCGCGAGCGCGGGCGGTTCAAGATTTTTCGGGCGAAATCAATCGTACTCGCGACCGGCGGAATCGGCCGCGCTTATAAGATCACGAGTAACAGTTGGGAATATACTGGCGACGGTCACACGCTGGCTTACGACGCCGGTGCGGAATTGATCGACATGGAGTTCATTCAGTTTCATCCGACCGGAATGGTCTGGCCGCCGAGTGTGATGGGGATTCTCGTTACGGAAAGTGTACGCGGCGAAGGCGGCATTCTGACCAACAAAGAAGGCCGCCGATTCATGTTCGACGACATTCCGGAAAATTATCGCGCCCAAACTGCGGATAACGAAGAAGAAGGCTGGCGATATTGTCAGGGGGACAAGAACGCGCGGCGGCCGCCGGAATTATTGACGCGCGACCACATCGCGCGCTGTATTGTTCGCGAGATCAAGGAGGGCAGGGGAAGTCCGCACGGCGGCGTTTATCTCGACATCGCTTGGATCAAATCAAAACTGCCGAACGCCGCCGAGCACATCAAACGGAAGCTGCCGAGCATGTATCACCAGTTTAAACAATTGGCCGACATTGACATTACCGAGCAACCGATGGAAGTCGGACCAACGACGCATTACGTTATGGGCGGGATTCATGTCGATCCGGACACGCAGATGTCACGCGTGCCCGGATTGTTCGCGGCCGGAGAATGCGCAGCGGGCATCAACGGAGCGAATCGCCTCGGCGGAAATTCGCTGTCCGATCTTCTAGTTTTTGGAAAACGCGCCGGCGAATTTGCAGCCCGGTTCGTTCGCGATAATTCACTCGGCAAAATCGACAACGAGAAGATCGATAACATTGCGAGCGAAGCTTTGGCGCCGTTCGAATCCGGCAGCAGCCGGAACGAGAATCCATACGAGATACAAGGAGATTTGCAGGAATTGATGCAGGACAACGTCGGCATTGTGCGAACGGAATCGGAGATGCAACACGCGCTCGAGGAACTTGCGAAGTTAAGAGAGCGCGCGAGTCACGCGGGCGTGATCGGTAATCGCGAGTTTAACCCCGGCTGGCACACCGCGCTCGATTTGAAAAACCTGCTGACGGTCTCGGAAGCGATCGCTCGTGCGGCGATTGAGCGCAAAGAAAGTCGGGGCGCGCAGTTTCGCGAAGATTATCCCAACAAAGAGGAGCGATTTGGAAAAGTGAACACAATGATTTCCAAAGCCGAGGATAGTTCGATGCGGCTTCGATTGGAACCGCTTCCGGAAATGCCGGACTATTTGAAGCGAGTAGTCGAGGAAATGAAATGAGCGAAACGCAAAACGTCACGTTCAAGATTTGGCGCGGCGATGCGAATGGCGGCGCATTTCAGGAGTACACGGCGGAATGCTCGGAAGGAATGGTTGTGCTCGATGCGGTTCATCAGATTCAACGAACCCAAGCGAATGATTTAGCGTGCCGCTGGAACTGCAAAGCGGGTAAATGCGGTTCGTGTTCGGCCGAAGTAAACGGAATGCCAAGGCTAATGTGCATGGCGCGGTTGAGCGAGTTGCCGACTGAAAAGCCAGTCACAATCGAGCCGATGAAGGCGTTTCCGGCGCTCAAGGACTTGATCACGGACGTGTCGTGGAATTTTTCAGTGAAAAAACGAATCAAGCCCTTTAAGCCGCGTCCACCCGACGCGCCGGACGGCACATGGCGAATGCAGCAAGCTGACATCGATCGCGTGCAGGAATTCCGCAAATGCATCGAATGCTTTCTGTGCCAGGACGTCTGCCATGTCCTTCGCGACCATCAGATGCACAGTAAATTCATCGGTCCGCGTTTTTTGATTCATGTCGCGGCTTTGGAAATGCATCCGCTCGACACTGAAGACCGCATCGAGGAATTGCGAAACGCGCAGGGAATCGGTTATTGCAACATTACCAAGTGTTGCACCAAAGTTTGCCCGGAGAGCATTGAGATTACCGACAACGCGATCATTCCGTTGAAGGAACGCGTGGTGGACAAGTTCTACGATCCGTTCGGCTGGATCTGGCGCTGGTTAAAACGCCGATCGGATCGTAAGATCGACAAGTAACATGTCGGAACTCAAGTCGCTTTCAAAAGAGGCAATTCCGGCGGCGCTGGAAAAGGCCGAGCGCTATCGTTTGCTCAACGAACCCGGCGAAGCAGAAAGTATCTGTCTCGACATTCTCAAAACGGACCCGGAAAACCAGGGCGCGATCGTCACGCTGTTGCTGGCGCTGACGGATCGATTCGAAAAAGGTTACGCGGTCAGCGATACGCAAACGAAGGAATTGCTTGCGCGAATGAAATCGGAGTACGATCGCGCATATTACACCGGGATCGTGGCGGAGCGCCGCGCGAAAACGAAACTTCGCTCGAACACTCCGGATTGCCGGTTTCAGGCTTACGATCTTTTTCGTGAAGCGATGGAGTGGTTCGAAAAAGCCGAAGCGATTCGCCCGCCAGGACACGACGACGCGCTGTTGCGCTGGAACACCTGCGCCCGGATCATCGCGCGAAACAATCTGGTTGCGCGGGAACCGGAAGAACGCGTCGAATTTCCGCTCGAATAACGCGCCCCTTGCGTGCCGGGCGGTTGTCGTTCCTATTGCTCATTCATGGCGGATTTGCGACTGGGAGTTAACATCGATCATGTGGCGACGTTGCGGCAGGCGCGTTACGCCGCCATGCCGGATTCGAAAAATGCCGAGCCGGACATCATCGCCGCGGCGGCAATTTGCGGACGGGCCGGCGCGCATGGAATTGTCGCCCATCTGCGAAGCGACCGCCGCCACATGCAGGACCGCGACATCGACCGGCTTCGTCAAAACATCATGACCAAACTGAATTTGGAAATGGGAAACACACCGGAGATTGTGGATGTTGCCTTGAAAATTGTTCCTGATGAGGTGTGTCTCGTTCCCGAAAAACGCGAGGAGGTGACCACCGAAGGAGGGCTGGATGTTGTTTCACAGCGAAAAGAACTCGAGCCGACGATCAGACGACTTCAGACCGCCGGCGTTCGAGTCAGTCTGTTTATCGATCCGACGCTGGAACAGGTCGACGCCGCGCACGAGCTGGCGGTTGAAACGGTGGAATTGCACACCGGCAAACTGGCGAATGCGTTTTCGGAAAAGATCGAGAAGCAGGAACTGGAAAATCTGCAGGCGGCCGCGAAAGCTGCGTCGGAATTCAAACTGCAAGTGAACGCCGGTCACGGCATCAATTACACGAACATCGTATTGATCCACAAAATTCCGCACCTCAGCGAATTGAACATCGGACATTCCATCGTTTCGCGTGCGATGTTCGTAGGACTGGAGGACGCGGTAAGAGAGATGCTCGTGGCCATGGAAGATTATCGAGGATGAGCCTGATTGGTATTGGCGTCGACCTGGTGGAGTGCGCTCGCATTCAGCATTCGCTCGATCGCTTTGGCGAAAAGTTTTTGCGCCGCGTTTTCACCGAAGGCGAAATCGAATATTCATTATCGATGAAATTTCCGGCCCGGCACCTGGCTGCCCGGTTCGCAGCCAAAGAAGCGGTCTCGAAAGCGTTTGGCACCGGCATTGGCAAAGCGATGGGCTGGCGCAACATTGACGTCCGCAAAAAGAAAAGCGGCGAACCATTTCTGGTTTTCTCCGGGCCGGCGCAGGAACTCGCCACCAAACGCGGCGTTACTTCCGCCCTGATCACGCTCAGTCACACCGATCATCACGCGATGGCTTGTGTGGTGCTCGAGGCTTGAAAAACTTTACGGCATCGTCCCTTTCGCCCGCGCAAGTTGTTCCCGCACGGCCGGCAATTTGTCGCTGTTCGGAAACCGCCGGATGAATTCCTCGCAAATCGGAACGGCGCGTGCCGGTTGGTTCAGCGTCTCGGTAAAAAGACTGATCTGATTGAACAGGCTGTTCTCGTGTTGTGGGTTCAATTTTTGCGCGATGGTGTATTGATTCAATGCTTGTTCCGGTTGACCCGAAAATCGGAGAGCGTTTCCGAGATCGGTGTGAACGTCGGCGCTATCAATTCCGTTCGCGATTGCTTCCTGATAACGCCGAATCGCTTCCGGCCAGCGTTGATGATCGTAGGCAAAATTACCGAGCCTGACCGCGGCCTCGCCCGAGGACATTCCGGAGACATTAGGTGCCGCATCTGGCGACCCTGGAGGCGCTGTTGATGAAAGCGCCGGGCGCACTTCTGGACTTGACCGCTGCGAAGTGAACATCCAGGTCAGTCCCGCGCCCATTGCCCCCGAAACAATTACTGTCAGAACATAGTGCCACAGGCTCTGGCGCCGCCGGATTTCGTCCTTATTCGTCTTCGGTGAAGCCATCGATCATTCGCTATGATAATCCGCCATTCCTCGCAACCAGAGAAAACCCTCGCCGGATTTCTCCGGCGAGGGCTGATTTCTACACAAAGGCTGCTATTTCTTGCAACAGCAGCAGCAGCCTGCATTGCTACATTCCTTGCCTTTGGAGCCGTTGTCTTTCGGCGGCGTCTGTGCCGTCGCCGTTCCGATCAGGGCTGCCAGGCTAAGAATCAAAAGAAGGTATTTCATAATTCTCCTGTTTTGATTTTTGAATCTGAAACTCGGCCACGCGATCAACTCACGCGCCGAGCCGTCGCTCTTAGGAGAATGCGGCACGCGGCGGTGGCACCGGCGGACGTTGTGCGCGCGCTGTGAGAGCAGCGTTGCCTACTGAAATCGTGCCGATCAGCTGGGAGTTTGCGATAAAAGTATTGGCATTACCAAAATAGAGTAAGAGGCAGACTGCGGGCGTTGTGCACGTGGAACCACAGGCCGAATTGTTAGCACCCCGATTGATCGGACAGCTGTGAGAACCATCCACGTTTATATCCGCGCAACACTCTGTTTTTTGTTGTGTGACATGAGATGATTGATCAGGAAGGACAGGCGCCAAACAGCCAATACCGACAACAAGGACCGCCAGGAGCAGTTTCGCGGGTGTCGCCATGCGGTACAGATTATCACGGCCGCACATTTTCGAAAGTGCATTTGCAAGCGGGTTGGGGATCGATTCGACGGGCGGTCTGACTTGTGCTATACCAAGAGCCAATGTGGAGCAGGATTGTGATTTCGATGTTGGTTGTAATCGCGTTCGCCACATCGCCGACGAATCTGCGAGCGCGCCAGTGCATCCTGTCCAACGCTCCGAGTCAACAAACATGTCAGCCTGATTGCTGCGCAAACAAAACCTGCTGCGCGACATCGCAGAAGAACACTACTCCAGCTGCTCAGCCACTCGCCAAGTCTGGTTCCGACCAGCAGAGCATCGCAACTTTACCTTCCGTAGTTGCACTCTCAGCACTGACTCCGACCGCGGGAACATCGTTGATTTTTTCGAGCCGAGATTGCACGGGGCACTCGCCGCCGATACTCGCGCTCATCTGCATTCGCCTCATCTGATCCGAAGAGCCTGACGGTTGAGGTGTGCCCAATTACTGGCACGCCGCGAATTCAACTCAGCTCTTGGATCAATGAAAACAATTTACCTTTTATTACTTAGTACAACTTTAACTTTATCAGTCGGAGCAGAACCTTCCGCGAATGTCGCGGCAAGGCGAAGCTCAACCGGTTCTCTGTCGCTTGGCGACGTGACGAGTGCCGTTCTCGCTAACAACCCGGCGATCCAGCAGGCACTGAAGAAATGGGCCGCGGCGAAAGCTCACGTCACGCAAGAAGCCGCTTGGGATGATCTCAGAGTCAGCGGAAGCTCACGCGCTGCGCGCTTTATCGATGTTGCGTCGAATTCTTTCACCGACCAAGTGGCGTCGGTCGAACAGATCATTCCGCTTACTGGAAAGAATCTCGTCCGCGCGCGAATTGCCGCTGCGGACGCGGTCGAAACTTTTGAGCGAGCTCGCCGGGAACAATTGGATGTGCTGGCGAAAACGCGCGCCTCCTACTTCCGGTTGGCCAATGCTTATGCGCAACTGGAGGTAAATCGAAAGAATCTCGTTTCGCTACGCCAGATCGCCGAAGTGAGCCGTTCTCGCTACGAAGTTGGCAAGGCAAACGCGGCCGAGCCGCTCGCCGGCGAAGTCGAAGCGAGCAAGCTGCTCGAATCCGAGCAGGACATTCTGCGGAACATTGCCGCGGAACAATCGCAGCTCAACGTGCTGATGAATCGCGACGCTTTTGCGCCGCTTGGGCAACCGCAAGAGACACGAATCATCTCATCAGACGTTTCGATGGACGAAGCGCGCACGCTGATGCTTGCGAACCGGCCCGAAATCAAAATCGCACAAGCGAAGATCGACATGGAAAAGTCGCGAGTCGATCTCTCGCACCGAAACTGGATTCCCGATCCCGCGATCAAAGTCGAAGCAGAGCGCTACAACGATGCGGGGCAAGTGGCCAGCGAACTTGATGCTGGAGTTTCATTCACGGTGCCGTGGGTAAATCCCGGCAAATACTCGGCCGCGGTACGGGAAGCGAAGGCGAATTTCGCGGCCGCCCAACACGGGTTCGATCAAGTAAATGCTGAGTCACTCGGATTGTTGCGCGACGCGCTGCAAAAAGTCCACACGGCAGGGCATCACGTTGAACTGTTCAGGGACAAACTTCTCCCGCAAGCGCGCCAGGCGTTCGAGGCGAATCAGTTCGCCTACGAAACCGGCAAAGCAAGCTTTCTCGAATGGATCACTGCGCAACACAACTTGCGCGATTTGGAAGCGATGGCGCAACAACACCTCGCTGATTACTACGCGGCGCTGGCCGAGCTCGAAGCCGTGGTCGGCGTTGATCTCAATCTTTTTCCCTCAACGAAAACGAAGGAAGCAAAATGAAATCGATTACACTGAAACTCTTCCTGCTCACGGTGCTCTTCATTAGCTCCGCGTGCTCAAAATCGAACCAATCGGCCAAGCCGCCGGATGTCGATTATTACACCTGCACGATGCACCCATCCGTGCACGCGGAAGCGCCAGGCAAATGTCCGATCTGTGGAATGGATCTCGTGCCGGTAATGAAGAAAACGGCTTCACCGTCAGAATCTGAGGCTTCGAGCGGCGGTGGTATGCAAGGCATGGCCGGAATGCCCGGAATGCAAAGCGGCAAGCAGACGAGCGGTGCGTCGTCGCACGAGTTTGTCGTTCCCGTCGAGCGGCAGCAACAAATTGGCGTTAGCTACGCGACGGTGAAACGCGCGCCGTTGCATCACACAATTCGCGCGGTCGGAACGGTCGAGCCCGATATGCAGAAGCATTGGGCGTTCGTGGCGCGCGTTGATGGCTACGTAAAAGAACTGTTTGTCCCGTCCGCCGGGCAAGTGGTCGAAAAAGACGCGCCCTTGATGTCGATCTACAGCCCGGACTTGTTCACGACCGAACGCGAGCTGGTCATGCTTGTGCACATGCGCGACGAAGCAAAGTCGAAGGATGCGCGCGCAACACCTGAGCGATTGATCGCTGCCGCAGAATCTCGTTTGCGGCAATGGAACATCACCGACGAACAAATCGCTGAGATCGAACGGAAGCGACAGCCGGAGGAAACGTTGACGCTTCGCTCGCCGTTCCGTGGCGTCGTCCAGGAAGTTCCCGCGCATCAAGGCGTGAACGTGAAAGTCGGCGATCACTTGATCGATATCGCTGATCTATCGGTCGTTTGGGTCTCGGCGGAATTTTACGAAAGCGAGTTGTCGATGCTGAAAACCGGCCAGGCGGTGACGGTAACGAGCAGCTCGTATCCAAACGATAAATTCGAAGGGCAAGTAGCGGTCATCAGTCCGTTCCTCGATCAAACCAAGCGGACCGCGAAGGTGCGCATCGATATCCCGAATCCAGATTTCAAATTGCAGCCGGGAATGTATGCCAACGTCGAGCTTGGCATGGACATGGGCGAAGGGCTCGTCGTCCCCGCCAGCGCGGTCATGCCAACAGGCTCGCGTGAAATCGCTTTCGTCGATAAGGGCGGCGGCAAGCTCGAAGCGCGCGTCGTCGAATTGGGCGAACAAATCGGAGATCACTACGAAGTAAAGAGCGGTCTCGCGGAAGGGGAACGCGTGATCGCGAGCGCGAACTTTCTCATCGATGCCGAATCCAAGGTGCAAGGCGCGCTTAAGGATTTCGAACCGATGGCGAATCGCTAGGAGCGACGGAATGATCGAACGCATCATCGCAGCGAGCGTCAGGAATCGCTTCCTCGTATTTGTCTTCACGCTTTTCGTGATCTGTGCCGGCATCTACGCGTTGAAGCAAACTCCACTCGATGCGATTCCGGATCTAAGCGATGTCCAGGTAATCGTTTATACCGATTGGGAGGGACGATCTCCCGATCTTGTCGAGGATCAGGTCACGTATCCGATTTCGACCGCGTTCATTGCCGCACCCAAAGTGAAATTCGTCCGGGGCGAATCGATGTTCGGCAAATCGTTCGTCTATGTAATTTTCCAAGACGGCACTGACATTTACTGGGCGCGTTCGCGCGTTCTCGAATACCTAAACTCAATTCGCGCTACGCTTCCCGAAGGCGTCAACCCAACGGTCGGTCCGGACGCGACCGGCGTCGGATGGGTCTACGAATACGCGCTGGTTGATGATTCGGGAAAACTCGATCTCGCGCAGCTTCGTTCAATTCAGGATTGGAATCTGCGCTACGCGCTCGAGTCGGTGCAAGGCGTCGCCGAAGTCGCGCCGGTCGGAGGTTTCGTAAAGGAATACCAGATCGATCTCGATCCAAATGCTTTGCTCGCGCACGGCATTCCGCTCAGTGACGTGGTCAAACAGGTGAAGTCGAGCAACGGCGACGTGGGCGGGAAAACTTTTGAGGTTGCGGCTACGGAATATTTCGTGCGCGGCCACGGTTACTTCAAAAGTATCGCCGATATCGAGAACGTCGTCCTCAAAGTGGAGAACGGCACACCAGTTTACGTAAAGAACATCGGCCAAGTTCATCTCGGTGGCGCGCTGCGGCGGGGCGTGGC
>DATMOU010000065.1:0-4931 GCA_035568035.1 Chthoniobacterales bacterium
CGCCGGTTTTCTTCTCAGTTTGGTGATGGTGCCGATTTACCTGTTTTTTCTTCTGAAAGAACGGCCTCGGATTGAAGCCCGCTGGAAAGACTATCTGCCTCTGCGTCCCTCGCCCCTCAAAGACGAGATCGCGTCCGCAATTTCCGAAATCAACAGTTACGTCATCGCATACTTTCGCGGCCAACTGCTGGTTTGCCTCGTCGACGGAACGCTGATCGGCAGCACGCTCACCCTGTTGGGTCTGAATTTTGCACCACTGATTGGTCTCCTCGTCGTTATCCTGACCATGATTCCTTACATCGGAATTGTGATTTGCTGGGTGCCAGCGGTTCTGATCGCGGCATTTCAATGGGGCAATTTCTGGGGACCTTTTTGGGTGACCGTCATTTTTATCGTCATCCAAAATCTGGAGGGCATGTTTTACGCGCCGAAAATCGTGGGCCAGTCGGTTGGTTTGCATCCAATGACGGTCATCGTGTCGATCTTCGTCTGGGGATTGCTAATCGGCGGTTTGCTCGGCCCGATCCTGGCCGTGCCATTGACGGCGACGATCAAGGTGTTGCTCACGCGCTACGTTTGGGGACCGGGCATGCGCGAGAGGATCCGCGCTCAAGTCGAGAATCTTCCCGTTGTGCGCGAGTCGCAACGCGAAGCTTAGGCTGTTTCCCCGTTCATTCTCGCAGGCGCGAGTTGCAATCTCGGATTCGTCCGCGCATAAAGATTAGATGCCGGAGAGAATCAAGCGTGTACGTCGCCGGAGACGCAGTCATTCTTTGCCCGGGGTCGAATCCTATCCAAGTCTTCGGTTTCATTTCCCGCCGTTGCGAGTCGCAATTTACGTTGCACTGGGAGTTATTGCGCTGGTGCTGATCATCGTTTTCGGCGCCTACGGCTCGAAACTCTATACGGGCTGGCGTGAGTCACGTTTGTTAAAGCACGCGTCGGAGAGGTTGGAGAAGAAAGACTTTGTCGATGCCAATCGGCTGGCCCGACAGGTTCTTGAACTACATCACGATTCGCTTCCGGCCTTCTACATTTTGGCCGATGCGACCGAAAAACAGAACTCGGAGGAAACGGTTTCCTGGCGTGCGCAGATCGCGCGATTGCAGCCCGAAAACATCGACGCTCAACTGAATCTCGCTTCAGCCGCGCTCCGTTTTGGACAAATCGATCTTGCTCGCAAGACGTTGGAGCAAATTGGGCCGCGCGCTCAGGACCGGGCGCCATTTCATGTTGTGGCTGGCTGGCTCGCGCGCGCGGAAGGAAATGTGGCCGAACAGGAACAGAATTTCGACATCGCTGTTCAAAGAGATCCCAAGAACGACCTCTACCAATTTAACCTTGCTGCCATTCGGATTCGCTCACCGGATCCGATAAAAAACACCCAAGCGCGTGAAATGCTGGACCGGCTCACCCAGGTTCCGGAATTTCGCAGCGGTGCGTTGCGGGCGTTGCTCAACGATGCAGTCGACCGAAAAGATCTCGAAACTGCGGACCGCTTCGCTCAGCAGCTGCAGATGTCTTCGGATGTGACCTTCAGCGATTACCTCCTTTGTCTGAATTTCTATCGAAAGCTCGACGCGAAAAAATTCGATGCCTTGCTGGAAAAAGTGAAGCCGGTCGCCGCTCGTACCTCTACCGACCTCGGGCTTCTCATGGATTGGATGAACGAAAACGGAATGGCGTCCGAGGTTATCAAATGGATGGAAAAGTTGCCCGCCGACGCGACCGATCACCCGCCGCCAGCCATCGCCGTCGCCGCTTCCTTTGCCGAACTCAAGAATTGGTCGCGGTTACGGCGCTGGACGCGAAGTGAATCGTGGGGAAACGACGATTATTTGCGTCTTGCCTACCAGGGTTTTGCCGCGCACCAGGCACGCCAATCGAGTGCGGACGCCGAGTTTGACACTCTTTGGCGCGAAGCTTTGCACGTTGCCTCCGATCGTCCGGACCACGAACTCAAACTCGCGCGTCTCGCGAGCAAATGGAATCTGGCGATCGAAAGCGAAGAACTCTGGTCGCGGCTGTCGAGAAATCCGCCGACTCGCCGCGAAGCGCTTGATGCGCTTTATAAACTTTATCGCGCCAGCAACAACCTCAGGAAACTTTACGATGTGCTCCAACGGCTCCATGACAGTTCGCCTAACGACATCTGGATTAGCACGAACTTGGCGCGCCTTGGCTTGAATATCGACGAAAACACCAAACAAGCGCAGGACCTGGCCAAGCAGGCTTACGACCACTCGCCGGAAGACGTGGATTGCGCGGTCACCTACGCGTTTTCACTTTATGTTCAGGGCCGGACGACGGAGGGACTCGACGTCATTCGAAAATTGCCGCCGGAAGCAATGCGCGAATCTCACAATGCGGTTTACGCCGCCATCCTGTTGCTCGATGTCAATCAGGCGGATGCCGCCAAGGAATACATTCAGATCGCAAAGCGCGGTCCACTTGATGTCGAAGAAAAACGATTGCTCGAGGACGAGCACGCGAAAGCCAGCGGCGCGACCCCGGGCCCAACCCCGAATGCTTCAGCCATGCCGGCGCCAGGTGCCAGGCCAAGCGCAGCGCCGACTGGCTCAATGGCGCCTTCGCCGAGCGCTTCCCCGACCGCAACGCGATGGGGTCGCATCTAAACATTCAACATTTGATGTACCCAAATTTGCAGGCGGTATATCGTCAGCCCCACGGTTCAAAGACGAATTGTCACGATCAGTCTTTATATGGGTCCACAATATCGCGGCCGGCCATGGCCACACCCAGCGGTCGTAACGTGTGAAGGACCCGAATCGTTCCGGTGTGCGCTTTTAGAACGTCTGGCAGACGCCGATAAGCTTGCGGGGCTTCGTCCAAATCCCCGCCGCGTAAAATAATTCCGCGATCGTGAATCCATTTCATCATCTCGTCATGCCTAACGAGTCCATCCTGGCGGATGCGTTTGTTGCCAACTTTTACGAATCGGCCTTTCGCCGCGGTGCGTGACATGATCCGTCCCGCGCCATGAATCGTCGAGAACAGTGCTTCACGTGAAGTTGGCGAGTCGACTCCTTCGATAATCACCGCGTCATCACCCATGCTCCCGCCCACGAAGCCTTTCTGTCCGGGAAACGCCGGCGTTGCGCCTTTGCGCACTACCCAAAACTCCCGGCCGTCATGTTTCTCCCTCCAAGCAAAGTTGTGATGGTTATGCACCTCCTCAATGATGCGCGCGCCCAGGATATTTTGCACAACATGGCGCGCGACCGCTTCGCGACCGGCATACGCGTAACGTCCGGCCAAATGCATTCCCGCCAGATAATCTTGACCGATCTCCGATTTTTCATCGACGACGGTCGGGGGCACGTCCATTCCGTCTTTCCCGCCGGCTGCTTTCAGAAAATGGGTGGCGGTTTTGTGCCCGAGTCCGCGCGAACCGAAATGCACGCCGACCCAGATGCGATCGTCTTCGTCCGCAAAAACATCGACGTAGTGATTTCCGCCGCCGACCGTTCCCAGTTGCTCCGCCGCAATCGATTTCAAATCACCGATCGGCTTTATTTGCCAGGCAAAGTCGTCGTCGAACAATTCGTGCTCGACGCGCGTCTTGCTTTTGCGTCCGATCCCGAACGAAATGTCGCGCACAACATCGTCCATGATTTTTTCGATTTGCGGCGCGATCTGTTCGTGTTTGGCGTCGGTCAGAATTGCCAGATTTCCGCACGCGATGTCGAATCCGACGCCACTTAGCGAAATTTTGTCTTTGTAGGCAACAACGCCGCCGATGGGCTGGGCGTAACCTTTGTGACCGTCGGCGCAAAGTACGCTGCGGTCGCCTCCGGCCGCGACGCAGGTTTCGATCTGTTTGATCGTTGCCGGGTCGTGCACGCCGAAAATTTTCGTTTTGGCGTCCATCGGTTAGACAAAGCTCGAACCGATGACAAAGAATTCAATGCGTTATCGATGTAACGACTTCTTCGCAACGATTTTCCATTTCTGGACGTCGTCGTCCGTTCGCACGGGCAGAGTTAGTTGAACGGCTGCGATGGAATCGAAGACTGCAGTGCGAAAGGGAAGCTTGATGACCGCAGCCAGCTCTTTCTTCATTCGCGCCGAAATCTTCTTGTAAACCAAGCTCACATGCGGATCCGACGGCGCCTTGGCTGAACTCTTCGCCGCCCGACCGAGATCGATCGTGAGTTTTCGCAGAGCTGGGCTCGGTTTGAATCGGACAAACAGTGTTTTGGTGAACTTGGGCGAGAACGCGACGCCGCGAACGCTGAGGCGAATTGGGCGCGACCGGATTTGCTGTAAAACCTTTTTCGGTGACTGGCCATCCTTCGTGCTGACGAACAGCGTCAAATGCGGCTCGAAGTTGGACGTGCGAAATTCCTCGCGCAGGATCCGCACGATCGCACGAAAGAGGTCGCGCTGGGGTTTCGCGAGCAGCAACCAGTACACAATAGAGGTTTTCTTCACTTTTGCGGGACCTAGAGCGCTAATCGTAGATCATCACCCCATTGAGTGTCGATCTTCCTGCTGAAATGAATCAATTGGCAGGAAGCCGCGCTTCGCGCAGATTGTCTCATGCACAAGGCCGTGAAAAGTGAGGTGGATTGGCCGGCGGTCCGCGAGGATTTTCCGATCTTGCGCGAGCGCGTCAACGGCCATCCCCTGATCTATTTCGATAGCGCGGCCAGTTCGCAGAAGCCACGCGCGGTGCTCGACGTCGTCCGGAACTATTACGAGCACGAAAACGCTAATGTGCATCGCGGTCTGCACACGTTAAGTGCGCGGGCGACCGAGCATTACGAAAAATCACGGCAACGCGTCGCCGATTTTATCGGCGCAAAAAGCGCAGATGAAATCGTGTTCACCCGCGGCACCACCGAGAGCATCAACCTTGTCGCGCAGGCTTGGGGCGGAAAATTTTTGCGCGCGGGCGATGTGATTCT
>DATMOU010000066.1:0-19064 GCA_035568035.1 Chthoniobacterales bacterium
AAGATGAAAACGTAATTGCGCTTCAGCCGGCGCCCGATCGCTTCCAGCTTGCTGATTTTGAAGCAGGGCAGAATCAAATCCTCGCAAACGAGTTTTTTCCATTCGCCCTGCAAGAGGTCGCGGTTTTCCATCACCATGGGGACGAGGAAATGCGCTTCCAACATCCGGATGCGCGCGCGGAAGGCGTCGTAAAACCGGTAACGCCGTGCCTCGATCCAGAGCATCACCCAAACGATCGCTAGATTGAAAAAGAAAATGATATGCGGCACCTCCCGGCTGGAAAATGAAATGGTGATAATCGCCGTGCTACTGGTGATCGCCCAGTTCGTCGTCACATCGAGCCGTTGCCGCCAGACCATGATCCGCCCCATTTCGCCGCGGTAAAAATGCGACATCGCATTGACGTAACCGGGATCGTAAAGGCTGCGCTGGACCGAAACGGTCGTCTCCTCGGTAGCGGCAGAGGCGCTGTTTTCGGTTGCCACGACTAGTCAGTTAACCGGATAACTGGAGCAGAATCCAACATTTCCTGCTTTAGTATCAACGCCTCATGCCCATTGCCCTGGCTGATCTGGTCGATCCAAAACAGATAACGCTCAATCTTCGAGCCCGGACTGAGCCGGAGGCGACGAGCGAGCTGGTCGATCTTCTCAATGCTGCCGGCAGAATTGAAACCCCGAAAAAATTTCTGGAGGAATTGCGTGCCCGAGAAGCGATCAATTCAACTTACGCAGCCGACGGCGTCGCGTTTCCACATGCGCGCACCAACCTCGTGGACGAGATTGTTCTGGCAATTGGTCGAAGTGAAGCCGGTGTTCCGTGGACGGGCAAAGGTGAAATGGCCCAACTCATTTTTTTGATTGCTGTGCCGGAACGAATGATCAGTGATTACCTGGTCGTGGTCGGTGCGATTGCCCGCATCACGAGAGACTCGCCTTTGCGGACTCTGTTGATGCACGCCGAAAGCGTTAACGAGTTTGTCGCGACGCTTCTGGGCGCGCCTTCAATCTGATTTCTTCAGCAATCGATTTCGGGCACGATCGAGAATCTTCCTCTCGGTCTCGGTCAAGCTGCCCATGCCGGACCTGGAAATCTTGTCCAGGATTGGATCGATCGAAGCGTAAACGTCATCGGGTTCGACTGTTCGGGTCGAAGACTTCTGCACAACATACAGTTTCGGTTTTGGCCGAAACCGCGCTTTAAGGCTGTTGATCCAGGCCAGCTCGGGGCCGGCACCGCGCAGCTCGATGAAAGAGAAGGCCAATGCGATGCTGGTCCAGAGAACCACCAGATCCTGCCAATCGTGCGCTGCCAGTCCGCTTAAGGTTCCGATCGCCGCGAGAATTACAAAAATCCATTTGGCGGGGATTCGAAGAAAGAATTGCACGTTGGGGTAAAGCGTTACGAACGCGGTGAAAACCGCGAAATGCAGCGCTCCCGATCCGGCCAGTCCGGTGCGGGTGGTCAGACCCCACAGCGTTAAGATCAGCGCCGGCACCAACAACAAAAGCGCGTAAAGCCAGATGTAAGCTCTCTGGCCTACGAATCGCTCCACCTCGCGCCCAAAGAAAAAGAGCATGTACATTTCAATTGCGAACCAGAGCAACGCGTAACCCGACGGCGGGTGAATGAAGGCGTAGGTGAAAAGGCGCCAAATCTGGCCATGCCAAATCTGTGCGCTGTCCAACATCGCGTAGTTGAGAACACCGCCATGGAAAAACCCGATCACAAGAGCGGTCGCAATGGCACAGACGACGTGGATGCCCACCAGAATTGTCGTGACGTCCACCGGATAACGTCCCATCCACGTCACCGGCCGGTAATCATCGGACGTAGCGACCCCGAACATTCTTTAACTAAACAGCCGGGGTCCTGCGTATGCAAGATTCATCGAAGCTGCCGGTCCAGTGCACGAGCGGCTCGCGCCTTGGACGAAAAATTTCTTGGAGAACCGCTCGAACCGGATGAAATTCGTCACTCGCTCGATTCCGCAGGACGATATCCTGCAGGATTGACGCCGTATTCATGAAAAATCTCGCACCAGCCATTTCGCCATCGAAGGGGATCGGCGATCGCCAGCCTCAAAACCAGGCGGTGCTCGACTGGGCGCACGAGGTCGAACTGTTGACCAAGCCCGACAACATTTTCTGGTGCGATGGATCGGAGCGCGAACAGCAGTTCCTGCTCGATCAGGCGATGAAGCAAGGCGTCCTGGTCAAGGTCAACGAGCAAAAAGTTCCGCGCTCGTATCTGCATCGTTCGAACCCAAACGATGTCGCGCGGGTGGAGCAATTCACGTTCATCTGCACGCCGACAAAAGAGGAAGCCGGACCGACCAACAACTGGAGCGAACCGGCCGAGACATATTCAAAACTTAATGGACTGCTGAAAGGCGCGATGCGGGGGCGCACGATGTTTGTCATTCCCTACGTCATGGGGCCTCCTGATTCGCCGCTGACCAAGGTCGGATTCGAAATCACAGATTCGATCTACGTTGTACTCAGCCTCCGAATCATGACGCGGATGGGCGAAGTCGCGGTGAAACGGCTCGGGAACGACCCTAAAGCGGAGTGGAATCGCGGCGTCCATTCATTATTGGATGTCAATCCGGAGCGGCGCTTCATCTGTCATTTTCCGCAGGACAACACGATCATCTCGGTCGGCTCGGGTTACGGCGGCAACGTTTTGTTGAGCAAGAAGTGTCTGGCACTGCGCATCGGTTCCTATCTCGCGCGCAAGCAAGGTTGGATGGCCGAGCACATGTTGATCCTCGGCGTCGAGTCGCCCGAAGGAAAAAAACATTATGTGGCAGCAGCGTTTCCAAGCGCGTGCGGCAAAACTAATTTCGCGATGCTGATTCCGCCGAAGCATTTCGCCGGCTGGAAAGTCACCACTGTGGGTGACGACATCGCCTGGATGCAGATTCGGGATGGTCGTTTGTTCGCCGTTAATCCTGAGAACGGGTACTTCGGCGTTGTGCCGGGTACGAATTACAAATCGAATCCGAACGCGATGAGAACGATCGCGCACGATTCGCTCTACACCAACGTCGCCCTAACCGACGACGGCGACGTTTGGTGGGAAGGCAAAGACGGTCCGCCGCCGAAACACGCCATCGACTGGCGGGGCAATCATTGGACGCCGGATTCGAAAGAGAAAGCGGCGCATCCAAATTCACGGTTCACCGCGCCGTGTCACAACAATCCGGTGCTCGATCCAGATTTCGAAAAAGGCGAAGGCGTTCCGATCAGCGCGATCATTTTCGGCGGACGCCGAAGCGACACCATGCCGCTCGTGTTTCAAGCGCGTGATTGGGAGCATGGCACATATGTTGGGGCGACAATGGGTTCAGAAACGACCGCTGCGGCGATCGGTGCAGTCGGTCAGGTGCGCCGGGATCCGATGGCGATGTTGCCGTTCTGCGGTTACAACATGGGTCAATACTTTCAGCATTGGCTCGAAATCGGCCCGCGGTTGACCAATCCGCCGCTCATCTTCCACGTGAACTGGTTCCGCAAAGGCGCAGACGGAAAGTTTTTGTGGCCCGGCTTTGGCGAAAATATGCGGGTCTTGAAGTGGGTCCTTGATCGCTGCGACGGTCACGGGGGTGGCGCCGAAGCAGAGGTCGGCACGATCCCGCGTCCGGAGGACTTTGACCTCAGCGAGCTCGATATGACCCGGGAAACGATGCGCGCACTGTTTACGATCAAGCCCGAGGAGTGGAAAAGGGAGCTCGAAGCGCAGCAAAAGTTCTTCGACACCCTCGGCAAAGACATGCCGCGTGAGCTAATCGCGCAACACGACAGGCTCGCCGAAAAATTCGCAAAATAACGTGCTTAATTTGCGAACCGATTCCGCTTCCCGGATAATCTCCGGTGGTTCGAACGAAAGGGAAGAAAAAGCGCATCAACCCGAAAGCTTTCGGAGCTGCTGCCAGTGGTTCGATTGAGGTTCGCGGCGCCCGCCAGAACAATCTCAAGGGCATCGACATCGATCTTCCGCTCGGGAAACTGACGGTCGTCACCGGCCCGAGCGGTTCCGGAAAATCTTCGCTCGCGTTTGAAACCATCTACGCCGAAGGCCAACGCCGTTACGTCGAAACTTTTTCACCCTACATGCGGCAGTTCCTCGATCGCATGGACAAACCGCGGGTGGATGACATCCGCGGAATTCCGCCCGCGATCGCCATCGAACAATCAAATCCGGTCAAAACCTCGCGTTCCACCGTCGGCACGATGACTGAAATCAACGACTATCTGAAATTGCTCTGGCCGCGGATCGCCAGAGCTTTTTGTCCTGGCTGCGGCCGCGAGATTCGACCCGAGACCGCAAAATCGATCGCCGACGAAGTCCTGCGAGATTGCGCCAGCAAAAATGTTCTCGTCACGTTCTGGGTGTCGGTTCCCGCGAAAACCGACCCGCGAAAGTTCTTTGAGTTTCTTCAGCAGCAGGGATATCTGCGAGTCTGGATCGACAGCGAAGTTGTTAGGGCTGACGATCCCAAGAGAATCAAGCGGCTTGGCGCTCGAGTTCAGGTTATTCAGGACCGGATCGAGATCTCGGACAAAAATCGCATGCGATTGGTTGAAGCGCTCGAAACCGCGCTGCGTTTCGGCAAAGGCAAAGTAAATATCGTCCAAATGGCTGTAGAGGCAGGCGTGTCGCCTGCGACTTCGAAAACTGCGGCCGACACTACAGCTTCCGAGCATCCTTTTTCCACTGGCTGGCATTGCGCGCATTGTGATCTCGACATTCGTCCGCCATCGCCGGGACTTTTCAGTTTCAATAATCCGCTTGGCGCCTGTCCGGAGTGTCGCGGTTTTGGCCGCACGATTACAATCGACCTGAACAAGGCGATTCCGGACCGGTCGTTGTCGATCAAACAGGGTGTGGTCCGCGTTTTTCGTGGCCAGGAATTTGGTGAATCACAGAAAGATCTGCTTCGCGCCTGTGCTCGCGAGGGGGTTGACATCAACGTGCCGTTCGAAGAATTGCCGAAGGTCGATCAGGAATTTGTGATCAACGGCGAAAAGTCAGTCGCGGCTGCACGGGAACGGGGGGACAGTTATAGCGACGACGATTACGAGCATGATCGTTGGTACGGTGTGCGCGGCTTTTTCCGCTGGGCAGAATCGCAGGTTTATAAAATGCACATGCGGGTGCTGCTCAGTCGCTACCGCTCCTACACGACATGCCCGAGCTGCAACGGGGGCCGCTTTCAGCATGAAGCTCTCAATTACAAGATTTCGGAAACCGGACAGTGGAAACCGGAAAGCAAAGACCGGGTGAGCGGAGCTCGCGACGAAAAACTATCCGGTATCCCGTATCCGCAATCCGAAATTCATTTAACGCTTCCCGACTTTCAGGCCCTGCCGATCGATCGGGCTCGGGACGTTTTGAGCAGTATCGACATCGCATCGAACGATTCAACCGCCGAAATGGTGCGAAACGAGATTTGCGCGCGCCTGAATTATCTGTGCGAAGTCGGCGTCGGCTATCTTACGCTCGATCGCTCCACCCGCACGTTGAGCGGAGGAGAAGTCCAGCGAGTTAATCTCACTACCTGTCTGGGTGCGTCGCTCGTGAACACGCTGTTTGTGATGGACGAGCCAAGTATCGGGCTTCATCCGTGCGATGTCGGGCGGCTTGTCCGGGTCATGCACAACTTGCGCGACCGCGGCAACACTCTGCTCGTGGTCGAACACGAAGAACAAATCATTCGTGCGGCAGACAATTTGATCGACATCGGACCCGGGCGAGGTGAACGCGGTGGGGAATTGGTATATAGCGGGCCACTGGACAACTTTGTAGGTGCGACGCGTTCTCCGAGCGCGATCCACCCGTCGCTTACCGCGGATTATCTCAGCGGTCGCAAATCGATTGCCGTTCCGAAATCGCGGCGACGATCCAACTCATCGATCAAGATTTGCGGCGCGCGCGAGCACAATCTCAAGAATGTGGATGTCGAGATCCCGCTCGGCGTTTTCACTTGTGTGACCGGAGTCTCCGGCTCGGGTAAATCGACGCTGATCCACGACGTGCTTTATCGGAACGTTCTCGTCGCGAAGGGCCAATCGACCGATCAGGAAGCAGGCGCGTGCAAATCAGTGGCCGGCGCGCACCGCGTCAACGAAGTGGTGATGGTAGACCAATCACCGCTCGCACGCACTCCGCGCTCCACCCCGATTTTGTATCTCGGGCTTTACGATCGCGTCCGCGAATTGTTCGCAGGCCAACCGGAAGCGTTGTCACAGGGGCTCACAGCGAGTGCGTTTTCGTTTAATTCTGGAAGCGGTCGTTGCGAACGCTGCTCCGGAACCGGCTTCGAGAAGATCGAAATGCAATTCCTGAGCGATCTCTATGTGCGTTGCGCCGAATGCGAAGGAAAACGATTCCAGCCGCATGTCCTGAAAATTAAACTGCACGGCAAGTCGATTCACGATCTGCTTGAATTGACTGTTCACGAAGCGATCCAGTTCTTCGCGGAGATCGGCGAACTTAAGACGCTCTCCCAGCCGCTCGATATTTTGGATGAAGTTGGCCTGGGTTACCTGCGCCTCGGCCAACCCTTGAACACGCTTTCCGGCGGCGAATCACAGCGCCTGAAGCTGGTTCGATACCTCGCAGAAAACGCCAAACGCCGAACCTCCAACGCCGAACATCCAAATGGCAAAGCAATCGGCGATCGGCCGTCGACAATTGGCAATCTCTTTATCTTCGATGAGCCCACCACCGGTCTGCACTTCGATGATGTGGCGATGCTGCTGCAAGTATTTCAACGGCTCGTCGATGCGGGGCACTCGATCGTTGTGATCGAGCACAATCTGGAAGTCATTAAGTGCGCCGATTGGATTATCGATCTTGGACCAGAGGCGGGCGACGCTGGTGGCGAAGTCGTTGGAGCTGGGACACCGGCGCAAATCGAGCGGGTTGAGTCTTCTCACACCGGGAAATTTCTCCGTGCAGTCATCCCGAACGAACGTGAGGGATCCCACAGTGCCCGAGCGATCAAACAAGCTAAATTGCGTGACGCATCGTCCGGTGGGAGATCCTTCGCTTACGCTCAGGATGACGACCAGGAGTTCGCTCGCGCAGCCGAAACTCCGGCGCGTTTTAAGATCAATGGAACAAACGACGCGATCGGTATACACGGCGCGCGAGAGCACAACCTCAAAAACATCGACGTCAAAATCCCGCGCGATCAGATGGTGGTGATCACCGGCTTGAGCGGTTCAGGAAAATCGACTCTCGCCTTTGACATTTTGTTCGCCGAGGGGCAGCGACGATTCCTCGACAGCATGTCGCCGTATGCGCGGCAATTTGTCGAACAGCTCGAAAAACCGGATGTCGATCTCGTCACCGGCTTGCCGCCGAGCGTAGCGATTGAGCAACGCGTGACCCGCGGCGGGGGCAAATCAACCGTCGCAACCGTCACCGAAGTTTATCATTTCCTGCGATTACTGTTCGCGAAAACCGGGACCCAGTTTTGTCCGAACTGCGACCTGCCGGTTGAGAGCCAGAGTTTGGCTGCAATCGTCAAGCAGCTCGAGACGGCGGCGAAGCGTGGTCCGCTCAAGGTCCTGGCGCCGCTGGTAAAGGCGCGAAAAGGATTTCATACCGATGTGGCGCGCTGGGCGGAGCGGCAGGGATTCGATGTGTTATTTGTCGATGGCGCGCTGATACCGATCGAGCAATTCCGGAAACTCGAACGATTCAAAGAGCACACCATTTCCGTTGTTGTCGGCCCAATTGATGCGAAGCGGATTGCGAAGGCGCGGAATCTTGCCCAACGCGCGCTCGAGATTGGTCGCGGCACGGCCCAACTGCTCGATTCGAAGAATCGTCTCAGTGTGTTGAGCACGGAGATGAGTTGTCCCAACTGCGGCCGCGCGTTCGAAGAGCTCGACCCGCGGTTGTTTTCATTCAATTCACCGCACGGCGCGTGCGAAGAATGCGGCGGGTTCGGTGAAATCTGGGACCAGGAGCTTCAAACCGCCGCCGAGGAAACCGGCGACTCAGTTGTGGAGAATGAGCTTCGGGCCGAGCGCGAATCGGAATGGATTGATGCAACTGAAGCGCACGAGTGTCCACGTTGCCACGGCTCGCGGATCAACGAAGTAGCGCGACACGTTCGCGTGCAGGGAATGACGATCGATCAGTTCACAAATCTTTCCGCCAGCGAGGCGGCGAAGAAGATCGATAAGTTGAAATTCGCCGGGACGCACCAAACCATCGCGGCCGATTTGATTCCGGAGATTCGGCAAAGGCTGCGTTTCATGGAAAACGTGGGGCTTGGATATCTCGCGCTGGGACGCTCGGCGAAAACGTTGAGCGGCGGCGAATCGCAGAGGATTCGTCTGGCGGCGCAACTTGGATCGAATTTACGCGGCGTGCTCTACGTTCTGGACGAACCGACGATCGGTCTGCATCCGCGCGATAATTTGCGATTGCTGGACACCCTGGAGGCTCTTCGAGAGAAGGGAAACTCGCTCGTAATCGTTGAGCACGACGATGAAACGATGCGGCGCGCCGATCATATTATCGACCTTGGCCCGCGCGCCGGCGTTCACGGCGGCGAAGTCGTTGCGACCGGAACTTTGCGCGACATCGAGCGCGTGAAAAATTCGGAGACGGGTCGCTGTTTGAAGCAGCCGCTAAGTCATCCGACGTGCGAATCGCGACGAACGCTCCGATCGGTGGAGGACTGGGTCGAGGTCCACGGCGCCCGCGCGAATAACCTGAAAGACGTGAACGTTCGATTCCCGGTCGGGCGACTCTCGGTCATCACTGGAATTTCCGGTTCCGGCAAATCGACGTTGATGCATGACGTCTTGCTGCCGGCAGTGGTCGAGCAGCTCGAGAACAGAAAACGAAGGGGTAACGGCGATTTGTTTAAGCTTGTCAGTGGCACGGAAGAGATCGAGGCCGTTTACGAAGTGGATCAGTCGCCCATTGGCAAGACGTCGCGCTCGACCCCGGGCACTTATATTAAGGTGTTCGACGAGATCCGGAATCTCTACGCGCAATTGCCAGTCTCGCGGGTTCGTGGTTATTCGGCCAGCCGGTTCTCCTTCAACGCTGAAGGCGGCCGTTGTGAAGCCTGCAAGGGGCAGGGGGTAATCAAACTGGAAATGAATTTCCTGCCGGAAGCGCTCGTGCAATGCGAAGACTGCGGCGGCCGCCGTTACAATCCACAAACCCTCGAGGTGCTCTACAACGAGAAATCAATCGGCGATGTGATGGAGATGACAATCGAGGAAGCAGCCGAGTTTTTCTCGGCGCATCCAAAAGTCTCGCGCCCCCTTTCGTTGCTTGTCGAAACCGGACTCGGCTATCTGAAGCTCGGTCAGCCTAGTCCGACCTTGAGTGGTGGAGAAGCACAACGTTTGAAACTGGTGACCCAGTTGAAGCGCGGCGTTGGTCGCGCGGAGAACGAGCGGATCCGTAAAATGCGCAAGCCGGGCTCGACACTCTATTTACTTGAAGAGCCGACCATTGGTTTGCACATGGCCGACGTCGATCTTCTCATCAAAGTGTTGCATCGACTGGTGGATGAGGGGAATACCGTGATCGTGATTGAGCACAATCTGAGCGTGATGGCGGAAGCGGATTACATTGTCGATCTGGGACCGGAAGCGGGCGCAGATGGGGGCAGGGTCGTTGCGTTTGGAACGCCGGAGCAGGTCGCAAAGAACAAGGCAAGTCGAACGGCGCCGTTTTTACGAAAAGTGTTGAACCGTTCGGGCGCGCAGTGACAATCGCGCACCGGATGTTCGCTTATTACGTTCACGATCTCGATCCGCTGATCTTTCGCATTTACGACAATGTTGGGCCGCGGTGGTACGGACTGGGTTACGTCTTGGCGTTTCTGGCCGCGTATGTCGTCTACCGCGTGTTGGTGCGCCGCGGTTACGCAGATCTGCCGATCTCGAAGGTCGGCGATTTCATCACCGGCTGCGCGCTCTTCGGCGTGATTATCGGCGGCCGGCTCGGTTACGTCTTCTTATACAAGCCGGAGATGTTGCGCGAGCCGCTATCGATCTTGCGGGTGTGGGAAGGCGGAATGTCGAGCCACGGCGGCATAGTCGGCGTCTTGCTTTTCACTCTTTATTTTGCGCGCCGTCAGAAGGTTTCCTGGACCAACCTCGGCGACAATCTGGTGGTGGCCGCGCCGATCGGATTGTTTCTTGTGCGCTGCGCCAATTTTATTAACGGCGAGCTTTACGGGCGAGCGACCAATGTTTCCTGGGCGATGCAGTTTCCGAAAGAGCTCACGGAAAATGCCGGCGAAGCACGGCAAGCCATCGCGGCTTGCACGAAACTCGATCCTTCCCTGACTTCTCCGGATGCGATTGTCGCCGCGGTTCGTCATCAATCGCAGGTAAAGGAAGCCTTGCGGTCCATTTTAATACCGCGTCATCCATCGCAACTTTACGAAGCGTTTTTCGAAGGAATCGTCCTGTTCGCGATTCTTTGGTTCGTCCGCACCCGAATGCGGCAACCCAACGGTGTCCTAACCGGGTTGTTTTTTATCTTCTACGCCATTTTTCGCATCCTAGTTGAAAATTTCCGCGAGCCGGACGCGAGCCTGATTGCAGGTTTCACGCGTGGCCAATTTTTTTCGTTTTTTCTGATCGCAATCGGGCTCGCGTTCGTGGTCCTCGCCAAACTGTGGCCGGTGTATCCAAAGAAGGTTGGGGCGCGAGAGTAGCCCTTTCGCTTTTGCCAGAATCCGGTAATAGTTCCGGCGGGTGAATTGATTGATAGCGTTGTTGATTGCTGCAGGCGGTCTGCTGTTTGCGTTTGAACACGCTACCGTTGCCGGCAAACTCGTTCTGCTTCTCCTTGCGGTCGTGTCGATCTTCAGCTGGTCGGTGATGTTGACCAAACTGCGGGTGGTCCAGTTCGCCCGAAAACAGAACGAGCGGTTTCTGCACGCTTTCCGGCAGGATCGACAACCGCTGCGGTTATTCGAGAAAAACGCGCGCTTCTCGGGCTCGCCGCTTTTTAATGTCTATCGCGCCGGTTGTCAGGAAACCACGTTTCAGTTGCTCGGATCGGCCGAAGTGGACGAGACCTTCAAAGCGCGACTCGGCATTGCCGACAAAATTTCGCCGGTCCAAATGGGCTCGGTTGTCGCCGCGATGGAACGCGCAGTTGGTGAAACGGCGCTGGAGCTGGAATCGCAAATGATCTTGCTCGCTACCGCGGTCAGCGGTTCGCCGTTTCTCGGATTGCTCGGAACAGTTTGGGGCGTGATGGACGCTTTCACCGGAGTCGCAGAAGCAGGCGCGCCCAATCTTGCTGCAATGGCGCCCGGAGTCTCCGGCGCGCTGATCACGACCGTGACCGCGCTCTGCGTCGCGATTCCTGCGATGTTCGGTTACAACTTTCTGGTAACCCGCATCCGGGGGATGATTGTCGAGATGGACAACTTCGCCGCCGAGCTGGCGTCCGAGCTCGAACACAAATTCGTCGATCACGCCGCGCGCGAGCCGGCGTTTCGCAGATGAGACGCTATTCGCAGCGGCAAAGTCTCTCGTCGCTCTCCGAGATCAATATCACGCCGCTGCTCGATCTCGCATTCGTATTGCTGATCATTTTCATGATCACAACGCCGCTGCTCGAAAACAGCATGAGTCTGATCATCCCTTCGAGTGGCGCAAAAACCCCGCCGGTCGCTTCGTCTCAAGTGCAGACGGTTTCGATCGATCGCAACGAAGCAATCCGCTTCAATAATCAGATTGTCGATCTTGATTCGCTGACTGCGCAGTTAGTCGAAATCAAACGCGCTAATCCGGATGTTGCCGTGGTGATTCGGCCGGACCGTGATTTGCCGGTGCAAAAATTAATCACCTTGATGGACGCGTTGCAGCGCGCACAGATCATGAAGGTCGGGATCGCAACGCGCGCGGAAGGCAAATAGCGATGCCGAAGAACCTGCGGTTTTGGACGAATGTCGGGCTTATCGGACTGGCCCACGTCGCGGTAATTTACGGATTGATTCGCTGGAGCCGCGATAGCAAAGACCCCGGCTCGCAAAGCGTGGTTTGGATGAACGGCGGCGTCGGGGACGGAATCGTAACGGAGAAAAAGAATCTGCCGCTCCGCGAGAAATCTTTGCCTCGAACGGAATCGAAAACAGAAAGAGGGCGGGATGAAGCCGAGGATCGGCCGGTATTAACTTCGGCGCTGAGCGAGATCCAACTGCCCACGCCCAGGCCGTCGCTAACGTCGACGGCAACCCCAAAGCCCACGCCAAACGTGAAGGGCACACCCAAACCCAAACCAAAGCCGCCCCCGAGACCCACACCCAAGCCAACTCCGAAACCGAAGAAAGCGACACTCGCCAAAGCGAAGCCCTCAGCCACGCCGAAGCCTGAAGGAAAAGAAGAAACTTCTGGGAAATCTGACGTAGCCGATGCAGAGAAAAAGAAAATCGTCTTGGCGAAAAACGACACTGCCGAAGCAAAGCCGGCGGCTGAAAAATCTCCAGCTACCCAAACGGCAGCCGGCAAAGGAACGACGCCTGGAGCCGGGGGTGGACGGGTTGGCGGCAGTGTGAACCAATCGCAGTTCGGCTGGTACGGCAGCATGTTGCACGATCGTTTCTACAGCGAATGGGCCCAGCCCACCTCCGTCGCCAACGCCGGCGGAAAAAATTCTGTGCTGGTAAAACTTCGAATTGAAAAGGATGGACGCGTCTCGAGTTTCGAAATCTTTCGACCGTCTGGAAACCCGGAACTGGACGAATCAGTCAAAGCGTTGGCGAATCGCGTTGGCCAGGTCGAACCATTGCCGGACGGGCTCGGCAAAGGCGATCACTACGACGTGAAGATCAACTTTGAGCTGAACTCGGAGTAGCGCGATTTCTCGTTGCTCAAGCCGTCGCGGATATCAACCCTTCAGTCGCGCCTCGGCCAGGTCGAGATCGCGTTGGATCCGTCGCAACGCCTCATCGTTGATTACTTGTTGATTGCGGAGTCGGATGATCGTGTCGCGTTCAACATCAAGAGCTCGTTGTTGGAGTCGCTGATACTGGGGCGTGGTGACTTCGGCGCGGCATTCTTCCGGATTTTCAGCGCACATCTCTAATTGCTGAATGCGTTCCGCATATTCGGCGCGAAGCCGGTCGTTCGCGTCTCCGGAGAACTCGCCATTTCCCGCGAGCTGCTCGAGCAGCGCAGTCGCGGCTTTGTTCGCCTCCAGCCTGGCAACGCGTTCTTCCTCCGCTGTCGATCCGTCGCCTCGGAGGCATAGACGCCGAATCACGATGGGCAGCGTCAAACCCTGGAATACCAGGGTGGTGAGGATCACACAAAACGTGATGAATAAAATGTAGTTACGGCCGGGAAACGGCCGGCCATCATCAAGGACGAACGGCAACGCGAAGGCCGCTGCCAGCGAAATGACTCCGCGCATCCCGGTCCACGCGATAACCGCTATATTTCTCCACGGCGGCAACGATTCGCGGTCGGGTGTGAACAACATCGGAAGATATGCGCCGGGAAAAACCCAGGCGATGCGCACAAGGACAACCGCTGCACACACGATCGCAGCATTTTCGATCGGCAAGGCAAGTGATTCGTGCCGAATTGAACGCATAATGCCCGGCAGTTGAAACCCAATCGCGATGAAGACGAAGCCGTTGAGCAGAAAAACGACGATTTCCCAAAACGCGTACGCTTGCAGACGGAATCGAGCGCTGAGAATCAGCGGCGAATGCCAACCCAGGTAAATTCCGGCGGTGACGACAGCCAGCACACCGGAGCCGTGCAATTGCTCGGCCGAAAGATAGGCGATGAAAGGCGTGAGCAGGGAAATCGTGATTTGCACCGGCGGATCATCGAGGCGGCGCTGAACCCAGCGAATTACGAACCCGACAAGGAAACCGAGACCAATCCCGCCGGCGGCGGCCCAAATGAAATGGAGTGACGCCCCGCCGAATGAGAACTGCCCGGAGGTCATCGCGGCAACGGCGAACTGCAACGCGACCAAGGCGGTCGCGTCGTTCACCAGGCTTTCGCCTTCCAGAATGCTGACGATACGGTGCGGGACCGGCAACCGCTGGATTACGCTTGTTGCTGCCACTGCATCCGGCGGGGACACAATTGCGCCGAGCGCGAAAGCTGCCGCCCACGGAATCCCGGGAATCAGCCAGTGAGTCACGCATGCGACCACTAGCATTGTGAAAAGAACGAGCCCGGTGGCGAGGGACAAAATCGCGCGCAAATCGCGGCGAAAATCGCGCCACGAAGTGAACAGCGCCGCCGGATACAGCAGCGGCGGCAGGAAAAAATAAAAAAAGATGTTTGGATCGAGTTTCACCTCCGGCAGGTGCGGAATGAAGCTCAGACCCAGGCCGACCAGGACGAGCACGATCGGGTAGGGCAGTTGGAGTTTGCGCGCCACCAGAACCCCGGCAGCAACAATGCCGAAGAGGAGAACGATGATTTCGCTCTGATGCATGTTTCAGGCGTCCAGTGGAGCGTCGTCTCCCTCTATTGTATCGCTTTCGCCTTGGCCCGAGCGCGGTTGGCCTGGAGCTCTGCTAAGTGCTTTTCCGACCACCGGCAAAGCCCCCGCAACGGCTCGATCAGCGTGCGCCCCAGCCGGGAGAGCGAATATTCAACCCGGGGCGGAACGACCGGGTAAACCTTTCGATCGACCAGCCCGTCCCGTTCGAGGCTGCGCAGAGTTTGGGTCAACATCTTTTGAGAGATGCCGCCGATCTCCCGGTGAAGTTCCGCGTAACGCATCGTTTTTTTGGAAAGGAGTTGAATGACGAGCGCTGTCCATTTGTCCGCGATCCGATCGAGCACCAGGCGGGAGGGGCATTGGGAATCCATCACTGAGGCCATGCCCGTTTTTAGGCCGCGAACGGTTTACGTGCAAGCTTGGATGTAACAATCAACAATGACTGTATGGCTAATTTAGCCTATTTGACTAGAAGCTGATCTGTTCGAAATTTCTACATGTCTTTGGAATTACTTTTGGACGAGACGAATGCCGACAGGGGTTCGCATTCTGTCGACATTACAGCCGACCTGAGGGACTCGGTTCTGCTGGACGAATATTCTCGCACAGTGGTCGCGGCCGTCGATCGGGTCGCGCCCGCCGTGGTTAACATCAACATGAAGAAACACCTAAATAGCCGGCGCGGACCTCACGAAATCGGCGGAAGCGGTTCGGGTTTCATCATTGCGCCGGACGGATTTATTTTGACCAACAGCCACGTTGTTCACGAAGCGACGGCGATCACTGTTAATCTTCCAGACGGCCGCGAATATCCGGCCCAGCTGGTAGGCGACGATCCGGACACTGATTTGGCTGTGATCCGGATCGATGCGCCGAATTTGACACACGTTCGGCTGGCGGATTCCGAAAGTTTGCGGGTCGGGCAAATCGTTATCGCGATTGGAAACCCGCTGGGATTTCAGGCGAGCGTGACCGCCGGCGTGATCAGCGCGCTCGGACGGTCGATGCATGCGCAATCTGGCCGCTTGATCGACAACATCATTCAAACCGACGCGGCGTTGAATCCCGGCAACTCCGGAGGTCCGCTGGTCAATTCCGCCGGCGAAGTGATCGGCGTGAACACGGCGATGATTCGACCGGCGCAGGGAATTTGTTTCGCGATCGCCAGCAGCACTGCGCGGTTCGTGGCCGGCTGGTTGATTAAAGATGGAAAAATCCGGCGCAGTTATATTGGGGTGGCGGGACAAAACGTGCCGATCCATCGCCGCATTGTTCGCTTTTACAATCTGCCCCACGAAACAGCGGTGCTGGTTGTCTCGGTGGAAAAGGAAAGTCCGGCCGCGAAAGCCGGTCTGCACGAAGGCGACCTGCTGGTTGCGTTCAATGGCGAACCGATCGGTAACATCCACGAGCTGCACAAAAGGCTGATGGCTGAACAGATCGGCATTGAGTCACAGATCGTGATCATTCGACATACTGAGAAGCTGGAGTTGCCGATCGTGCCGGAAGAATCGCGCTCGCGCGAAGCATAACTGTGGTTGCGGGCGTCTCGCCTGAGAAATTGAAATCTGCTCGCAGCCGGCACGGCCGCCTCTAAACTGAAACGGGAATGAAAATTCTTGTGATCGGGAGTGGCGGCCGCGAACACGCGCTGGTTTGGAAACTGAAGCAGGCCAATTCGGTCGATCGCATCTTCTGCGCGCCGGGAAACGCTGGAACCGCAGCGATTGCCGAAAACGTCGCGATTCCGGCGACCGGTCTGGCCCAATTGCGCGATTTCGTGAAGCAGAACGATATCGATCTTACCGTTGTCGGCCCCGACGATCCGCTGGCGATGGGGATTGTCGATTTCTTCATGGCCGATCAGTTGCGCGTTTTCGGACCGACGAAATCGGCGGCGCGGCTGGAGTCCTCCAAGATTTTTGCGAAAGAATTAATGCGCGCGCAAAAAATGCCGACTGCCGAGGCACGGACATTCTCCGACAGCAATGAAGCGCTCGACTACTGCGAGCAACTTCGATTTCCGGTGGTGATCAAGGCCGACGGGCTTGCGCTTGGCAAAGGTGTGATCATCGCCTCTGATTTAGCCGAGGCCAGGGCGACGATCCACGCGATGATGAATGAAGCGCGTTTCGGCGACGCGGGCCGACGAATTGTTATCGAAGAATTTTTGCGCGGCACCGAATGTTCGCTGCACGCGCTGGTTGACGGGAAAGACTATCGGCTGTTCGAGTCTGCGCGAGATCACAAGCGGGCCCTCGATGGCGACCAGGGTCCTAATACCGGAGGGATGGGGGCGTTCAGTCCGGCGAACAATTGGAATGCTGAATTGCAGTCACAATTCGAAGAAAAGATCATGCTCCCGCTGTTAGACGGATTGCGAAAAGAAGGAGTTGTCTATCGCGGACTGTTGTATCCGGGATTGATGATCACCGAGGCAGGCCCGCGCGTGCTGGAGTTCAACTGCCGGTTTGGCGATCCGGAAACACAGGCGCTGTTGCCGCGAATGAAGTCGGATCTATCGCCGTTATTAGAGGCGGCGATCGACGGCAGAATCGGCAATCATACGATTGATTGGGACGAACGCGCCTCAGTCACGGTTGTGCTCGCCTCCGCCGGTTACCCTGGAAAATACGAAACTGGAAAAAGAATTTCAGGTTTGGCTGAAGCGGTAAAACTCGAGGGCGTCCAGGTTTTTCACGCTGGAACAAAAATCGTCAGCGGCGAAGTCGTGACGTCGGGCGGTCGAGTTCTGGCAGTGACCGCGCTCGGCCAGACGATTGCAGCCGCGCGGAAGCGTGCCTACGAGGCGGTTTCAAGGATTCATTTCGACGGTTGTCATCACCGTCGCGATATTGCTCTGAGCGCGGCGACCAGCTAAACAATGAGGCAATGTTGAACAGGGCGGCGATAACGGCGGTTTCAGTATTTTTCGCGACCCAGGTTCACGGCCAAGTGCCGGCGCCTTCCGGAGCGCCTACGACCAGCGGTTCGGCGTCGGCCGCTAAGTCTTCCGCGCCATCGCCGTCAGCAACGCCAACGACCGAACAGGTCATTAATTCGTTAGGCCAGGCCGATCTACAAGCGGCGATTTCGCTGTTGAAAGCTAATTTTACAAACCCGGACGCGATCACTGACACGGAACTGAATCGCGCGACGTTAACGGGTTTGCTGGTTCGCCTGCCCGGGGGATTAATGCTGCTGCCGAGTCGCGAAGCAGCAACGGCGGAAGGTGGGGGTCCATTTTACAGCGAAATTTTTGAGGGACATATCGGCTACTTGCGTCTCGGCGAGCTGAACAGCGCAAATCTCAAGGAGCTCGACAAGAAGCTGCAGGAGTTCGAACAAAAGAAGGTCGACGCTGCGATTGTCGATCTGCGCGTCAGCAGCACCGGAGATTTCGCGACCGCGGCAGAATTCGCGAAACGTTTTTGTCCCAAGGGCAAGACTTTGTTCAGCGTGCGTAAACCGGGCGGGCGGCAGGATCGACAATTCACTTCGGATCGGGATCCAGCTTTTCAGGGACTGATTGTCGTTCTGGCCGATTCCGACACATCGGGCGGCGCCGAAGCGATCGCCGCCACACTCAAGGTTTACGACAAGGCGCTCATCATCGGCCAAACGACCGCCGGTCGAGCGGTGGAATATTCCGATCAGCCGTTACCAAGCGGTAAAATTCTCCGGGTGGCGTCCGCGGAGGCCATCTTGCCGGACGGTCAGCCATTATTTCCTGGTGGAGTGAAGCCGGATTTGCCCGTCGAGATGTCGGGGATTGAGAAACGCCAAATCTTTCGCCTCAGCGCCGAAAAAGGAATGGGCCCGTTTGTTTATGAAACCGACCGGCCGCACTTGAACGAGGCCGCTTTGATCGCCGGAACCAATCCGGAACTGGACATCCCGGATGCGCAACGCCGCCTGCGATCGCGTTCGGGACAACCGCCGCGCGATGGCGTATTGCAGCGTGCGTTGGACGTCGTTACTTCGCTGGAAATCTATCAGAAGCATTGACGTGCATCCGCTGGAAGAACGAATCGGTTACAAATTTCGCAATCCACTGCTGCTCGCCGAAGCCCTGACTCATCCCAGCGTCGGGCACGAGACGCAGCAACGCCATTTTGATAATCAACGCCTCGAATTCCTGGGCGACGCGATTCTGCAACTCGTGATTACCGAGTATCTTTTTGGACACTTCAAGGACCAACCTGAGGGACAATTGACCAAGTTGCGTTCCCGCCTGGTTTCACGGGACGCGCTGAAGGCGCACGCTGTCGTGATTGATCTCGGACAGTTCTTGTTGATGGGACGTGGCGAGGAATCATCGGGAGGACGCTCCCGAACGTCCACCCTGGCAGACGCTTTCGAAGCGCTGATCGGCGCCGTTTATCTGGACGGCGGTTTGGAGGGAACGAGAAAATTTATTTTGACGCAGGCGAAAGGAGATTTGGCCCAGCTCGCCGAAGAACCGGTCGATATCAACCCGAAAGGACACTTGCAGGAATTACTGCAAAGCATTTCGCCTAAGAGCCCGGTTTACGAAGTCCTGTCTCAAAGCGGCCCCGAACACGATAAGCGATTTGTCGTCCAGG
>DATMOU010000067.1:0-8706 GCA_035568035.1 Chthoniobacterales bacterium
ATCGGAGTCGTTATTGTCCGTTCGGAAGTCGGAAAGTCAGAAATCGGAAGCAGCATTGGTTTTCCCGCGTTTCTCCCGAAAAAAGTCCTGAAGAATGGCGGCGCATTCGCTTTGCAAAACACCGCTGGTGATCTGGGAACGATGGTTCAGTGACGGGTTATCGACCAGGTTCATCACCGTCCCGGCTGCCCCGGCCCGAACGTCTGGACAGCCGAAAATGACGCGCCGGATGCGGGTGTGGACGATTGCGCCAGCACACATCGGACACGGCTCTTTCGTAACGTAAAGATCGCAGTCGGTCAGCCGCCAATCGCCGGCCGCCGCCTCTGCGGCGGTCAATGCTAGCATTTCAGCGTGTGCGGTCGCGTCCTTCAACAACTCGACCTGATTGTAACCGCGAGAGATTATCTTTTCTCCGCGAACCACAATCGCGCCGACTGGAACCTCTTTAGCGGCGCGTGCTTTTTCAGCGAGACGCAGGGCCTCGCGCATAAAGATTTCGTCCGGTTGCATGCTTTTCGCCTAACAAGGAAGAAAGGTCTGAATCGTGGCTAAAAAATACGGCCACGGATACTTAGTCGCGCGAAATAAATGTGCATCAATGAAAACATTAAGCCTCATACTGATTATCTCTTGTTTATCACTAATTTCAGCGGGCGCGACCGAGCAGGACACGGTTGACCGTTCAGCGGTCACTATCCACGAGTTTCGGCACATGCCCGAGAAAGGTATTCCGTCGCGAATTCTTCGGCGCGCGCATGGTCTCGCCATCATTAGCGTTGTAAAGGCGGGCTTCATTTTCAGTGGAAAAGCTGGCGAAGGCGTCGTGGTAGCGCGGACCGGGCACGGCTGGTCGGGACCGTCGTTTATCGGCACGGGCGGCGCAGGGTGGGGGCCCCAGATCGGCGCGGAAGTGACCGATTTTGTCATTGTGCTTAACGATGAACGCGCGGTTCGCGCATTTTCTAGAGGAGGAAACGTGACGCTCGGTGCGGACGCGAGTGTCGCGGCCGGGCCGGTCGGACGCGCTGCAGAAGCCGACGTGACGCCGCGTGCGGCAATTTATACCTACAGCAAAACCAAAGGCCTTTTCATCGGGGCATCGCTCGAAGGCGCAGTGATTGGCACACGCACGAAGGCGAATGAACATTATTACGGCCGGCCTGTGACAGCCTATGACATCTTGCATGCACGCGTAAATCCACCGGCAGGCGTAGCCAATCTGCGCACGGCGCTCGGCCGTTAGATCTGCAATTGGGTTGCGGGCCACTCGCCGATAATTTGCTTTACAACCGAGTCGGGCGTTCGTCAGCGTGCATTACGTGCGCTGGCTGGTGTTTCTTTGTCTTGCTTCCTTTGGCTTCAAGACCGCGTTGGCACAACAACAGGAACGCAGTCTGATCGACCGTTTACTGCGGCCGAACATGGAACTGCAAAACACAGCGCAAGGTAAAGTCTTCACTGCCAATTCCAAAGTCGTCGCGGACCGCGGAACGGCGCGCACGTTTGTGGTCGAGCCGATCGCAACGGAAAAGACCTTCGGCGATACCCGCGCGGCCGTGACAAAAGAATATCGACCGCACTTAGTTCGAGCCGATGCCTTGCAAAACTCTGTCGTTGAAACGCGACAGGTAAACCTGCCTGCGCCACTGACAACCTCATCAGCGAGTGATCTGCACGCCGCCTATGATGCACATCTGTACGTTTCGGGCCGAACCTTTCCGGACCAGCGCACTTTTCGCGATCAAGGAAAAAATCAAAAATTACTGAATCGGCAGAATCCGCCGCTGACAATCGATCAAGTGCGCGAGCTGCTGAACAAGAATAAATAGTGACCGTCGACGTCGCCTCAAAGCTCACAGAAATCTTTGGCGATGACGACGGCGGCAACTAGAATTGCGGATGATGCAAGCGGATGAGGCCTTGGCTTCTCTGAAAAAGGGGGCCACCCAGATTATTAGCGAGCCCGAGTTGCGGGAAAAGCTGGCGCTGGGTCGGCCGCTGCGAGTCAAACTCGGAGTTGATCCGACCACGGCCGACATTCATCTCGGTCACACCGTTGTTTTGAGAAAATTGCGACAGTTCCAGGATCTCGGCCATCAAGCCGTTTTGATCATTGGAGATTTCACCGGAATGATCGGCGATCCGAGTGGCCGGTCGGTGACGCGACCGCATCTGACGCACAAGGAAGTCATGGTCAACGCCGAAACATATCGTGACCAGGCGTTCAAGATTCTCGATCCCAATCGGACCGAAACCGTGTGCAACGGCGACTGGTTTCGCGCCATGTCCTACGAAGATGTGATTCGGCTTAATAGTCGCGTCACCCTGCAACAAATGCTTCAGCGGGACGATTTTCGTGAACGCATCGACAATCAACACGCTATTCACGCTCACGAAATCCAGTATCCGATCATGCAGGCCTGGGACTCGGTCATGGTGAAAGCAGACGTTGAGCTCGGAGGAACGGATCAGCTTTTCAATATTTTGGTCGGCCGAGAGTTCCAAAAGGAAGAAAAGCAGCCGCAACAGGTTGTCATGACAATGCCCCTTCTTGAGGGATTGGATGGGGTCAAGAAAATGAGCAAGAGCCTCGGCAACTTCGTCGGAGTCAGCGAGCCGGCGGGAGACATGTTTGGCAAGCTAATGAGTATCTCGGATCGATTGATGGCGCGTTATTATGAATTGCTGCTTGCTCGAGAGTTGCCGAAAAGCGCGGAGCCGCTGGCATCGAAAAAGGAACTCGCGTTCGAGATTGTAAGGACCTACCACTCGCCGGAGATCGCCGAGAAAACTCTCGCTGATTGGAACGCGCGGTTTAGCGAGAAACGTCTGGACGAGGCAGAGCTTCCTCGCTTTGCCGCAAAAACTGGCCAGATCGTTGGACTGGTCGTCGATGTTTATTCGCAGGCTTTCGCGACCCAAAAGTCGCGCGCGGAAGCAAGCCGCTTAATCAAACAAGGCAGCGTGCAGGTGGACGGCCAAAAGATTGTCGATCCGAAGACGAAAGTTGAGCTGAAGCCTGGCCAGGTATTGCGCTTGGATAAGACTCACGCCGTTCGGATCGAATAAAAAAGCACGGAGCCAGGGCCCCGTGCTTTTCGATTAAGGCGCTGAAAAAAATCTAGGCTGCTGCCGCAGTTTCTAACATCGGCACGATTGGCATCCGTTCCACGTCCGTTGTGGCGATGCCTTCAAAGTGCGCGCGAATGCTGCGCAGCTCCGCGTTTACAAAGGTGTCGACGAAGCCGAATTGCCGATCCAGCCAGGCAAAGAGGCGGTTCTTGATTTTGTAATGGATCGCGAGCGTGATCTCGGTGCAGTTGGGCCGGATTTCGGTGAAATCGACAAGTCCCATCACGTCGAGGTTGCCGCCGACTGATTCAAACGCGAATTGATCCGGCGAATCGCTGTCGATCGCCAGGAGGACTGTCCGCGCTTCGAAACCGAGCGGACCGCGGAAACTGAATTCGACCGTTTTCGAAGAAGTCACGGTCGCCTTTGTGACCATGACGAACTGGCGCTTGTAGGATTGAATGCTGGTGAGCCGGGCTTTCGATTCATCCAGCGGTTGACTTATATGAAACGTTTTTTCAAGGAGCATAATATAGGGTTGGTTGTTGCCAGTTCTCTTTAGCAACCTGGCTGCCAGCCCGATTTACCCGGGGAAGGGCCACCTGGGTGCCGAAAATGTGTAAGTTTTCGTTACACTTGTGTCAATTTATTGACATAATAAGTGCCCTATAACCCTCTAAGTATAAGGCCATTCCAATGGGGGATTCGGGCTATTTCAGGGACCAAGAGAGGGCCACAGACAGCCTTAGGCGGCGCGCGCGTGCCGTGCGACGATCGTCTGCATCATCGACTCAAAAATCTTGATGCCGTCGGCGCTGCCCAGGCGTGGATCGCAGGCCCGATCGGGATGCGGCATTAATCCGAAGACGTTGCCTTTCCGATTGCAGATCCCGGCGATGTTCTCGATCGAACCGTTTGGATTTGCTTCAGGCACAATTTCGCCACGGTCATTGGCGTAACGCATGATCACTCGCCGTTCGCGATTTAGCTCACTCAACGTCTTGTCATCGGCGAAATAACATCCTTCACCGTGAGCAATCGGCATTCGAAGCAGCGTTCCTTCAGGACAACCATGGATGAAGGCCGAGTCAGGAACCTCCACCCGCAACGTTACCAATTCACAAACAAAACGCAGTGATCGATTTCGCACTAGCGCACCGGGCAAGAGGCCCGCTTCACACAAGACTTGGAATCCGTTGCACGTGCCGAGCACGAGCTTGCCCGCCCGCGCGTCGTTGACTACCGCTTCCATGATCGGCGAGAACCGCGCGATCGCGCCGCATCGCAAATAGTCGCCATAAGCAAAACCTCCTGGCAGAACGATGGCGTCGTAATTGCGGAGGGAGGTCTCCTTGTGCCAGACGTAATCGGCGTGCAAGCCTTTGATGCTGTTTATTGCCGCGATGCAATCCTGGTCGCAGTTCGAACCGGGGAACTGAATAACGGCGAACTTCATTGTCGATCTAGTGGGCAACTCCGCGCGCGCGTTGCTCCTCGTGATAGTCGTTTACAACCAGCGCGGCATGAATAACCCCGGGAATCCAGCCAAGCAGGGTCAAAAGAATGCTTAGAAAAAAGCTGGCGATCCGTCCCGTCATCAAAACCGCCAACGGCGGCAACACCACGCAGAAAAAATATCTTAAAGCTTTCATTTCTTCTTCTTTCTGACCGCTGATTTCCGACCTCCGACCTCCGACGTCTGGCCTCTGACTTCCGACTTCTGATTTCTGATCTCTGACCTTCGCCCTCCGACCTCCGACCTCCGACCTCCAGCCGCGTGAGGCATCTGCCTTTTACGCGGTCCGACTTCCGACTTCCGACCTCCGACCTCTGACCTCTGTAGTTGGTAGTCCTCGATCACGGGATTCGACAGCAGATCCCGACAAAGACCGTGCAACCGCTTTTCAAGGCGCGCGTCCGCGCCATCAACATCAATTTCCATGAACTTGCCAATTCGGACGCTTCGCACCTCCGGCATTCCCAAATGTCGCATCGCGTCGCGAACAGCATTGCCCTGCGGGTCCAGCACAGCTTCCTTCGGTTTGACTATCACGTTGACCTTCACGCGAACACGCTAACGCGGATTCGCGCCGCAACAAGCGCAAGGCTTTACGACGCGAGCAATTCGCGCGACTGTCGTCGGTGCCGCGGATCGGTTGGAAAATTCCAGCAGCTTGGCTCACCCTTTGCGTCGTTTGGAGCTCCACCTGGCTCGCGATCAAAGTCGGCCTCCGTGATTTACCGCCGGTATCTTTCGCCGCAATTCGCTTCGTCATTGCCGCAGCCATTCTCGTTCTGGTTTCGATCGGGCGCGTTCGATTGGTCCCGTTGCGACGGTCCGATTACGTGATCCTCGCCTTCACCGGCGTTCTGATGTTCGGGGTGAATTACATGTCGGTATTTTGGGGCGAACTTCATGTTTCATCAGGTTTGGCCGCGGTGTTGCAGGCGACTATCCCGATTTTCGGGATGATCTTCGCGCACTGGCTCTTGCCTGACGAACCATTGAAGCTTCAGAAAGTAATGGGAGCGTTCGTGGCGCTCGGCGGAGTGATGCTGATTTGCGCGCGCCTACTGAGTTTTAACGGGTTGCTTTCATTTTGGGGTGGAATCGGGATCGCTTTCGGTGGTGGAGCAGCCGCGTTCTCCAACGTGCTGATGAAGAAGCGAGCGATATCCCTCGCGCCGGCCATGCTTGCTGCCTGGCAAATGATTTTTGGTTTTATCCCGTTGCTTGTGTTGGGATACTTCGTTGACGGCAGTCCGACGCGCTTTCATTGGACGTCCACTGCGGTCTTTTGCCTGCTCTATCTGGCGGTGATCGGGTCCTCACTCACTTTCCTGTTGCTCTATTGGCTTCTGCCGCGAATGACCGTGACGAATCTGCAAACGATCTCGCTGATAACGCCTCCGGGCGCGGTGATGCTTGGTTGGGCGTGGGGCGGAGAAAAGTTTCCACTCTGGTCGCTGCTTGGAGCCGCTTTGGTCCTCGTTGGAGTTTGGTTGATCTTCCGGCCCACGAAGCGCCGAGAAATAGTGGAAGCTGTCGCTGCGATTCCAGATCGAGGATGAATTCGGAGGCAGTTCAACAAGCAAGCGTGGTCGATCGCATTTATGGGCCCTGGCTGGTCGGTCTCGGCGCTGCATTATGGGGGACCGAAAGCGCGTGGCGCATTCCTCTCAACGAGTTGTTCGACGCTGAGGTAATCGTGTTTTGGGAGCACGCTCTGATTTTGCTCATGTTTTTGCCGCTGCTCCTTTCGAGCCTTGGCGAACTTCGCAAGATCGACAGCAAAACCTGGGGCTACTTGCTGTTCTCGGGCTTCGCCGGTTCTGCCGTTGGGACGATTTTCTTCACTCTCGCATTGAAGTACGGAAACCCGACGGTCGTGAACGTCATCCTGAACATTCAGCCGGTAATTTCGACGTTTGGCGCATTTCTGCTTTTCAGTGACCGGCTCGCGCCGCGGTTTTTTCTTTATGCGGGAATTGCGGTTCTTGCCGGGATCTTTCTTTCCGTGGAACGCCCGGAGCTCATTGGCGTTTCATTTCAAAGCGCTGGAATTACGCTTGGGACTGGTTACGCGCTGATCTGCGCGTTTTTCTGGGGCGGCTCAACCGTCGCTGGCCGCGGCGTCATGGTTGGGATGCCGCTTCGACTCGCTTCCAGCATGCGCATCGTTGTTGGCCTCTTTTGTATGACGCTAATCTTGGTTGGTTACGGCAAACTCAACGGCGCCGCGCTTTGGCCGCCGGCTGCTCAAGCGCACGTGTTCAAAGCAATCGGCGCGCTCCTTCTTCTCGCCTCGATTTCAGGTGGAATTCCGCTTCTGATTTATTTCCGCGGTCTGAGCCTGACCCGTGCTTCAACCGCCGGTTACTTTGAAATGATGCAAACTCTCGCCGCGGTATGTATCACCTGGGGATTTTTTCATGCAGCGCTACGACCGCATCAAGTTGTCTTCGGCCTCGTGCTGATGGCCGCCGTGGCAATGGTGCAACGCGTCCAGGCGAAAGTTGAATTGTAGTCATCCGTTGTCTCTTGCCTCTCTCGGTTTTCACCAAAACCGAGTCGCCGGCTTCCCTAGCCTCACTCGTGTCTTCGCAACTCGGAGGCTCCCGCCGTAAAGTTCGCGCCCTGCGAACCGTTCACGCCGCCGCGCGGCGTTTTTGTTTCACTAACGTAGCTGTCGATTTTCGCCGGCCAGTCGCGCCGTTTCCGCCTCGCTTCACTTTGACCGATTGCGACCGGTTGATGCTCTCCTGCAAAACTTTCACCAGATCGACCACATTCGTGGCTCGCGGTGTCGGCGCTGGCGCCGGTGGCAACTGCTTGTTCTTCGCCTTTGTCTCAATGATTTCCATCACAGCATCGCGATACTCATCGCGATATTTTTCCGGTTTCCAATCCGACGACATGCTTTCGATCAGCGTATTCGCCATTTTCAATTCCTTGTCGTTCAGGTCCGTCTTCGGGCGATTCAGTTCTTCCGGCTTCAACACTTCGCTGGCGAAGTGCATCAGCTCGAGAACGAGAAACAATCCGTCCGGCTTGACCGCCGCCAAATATTCACGATTCGCGATCACTACCTTGGCGATACCGATCTTGCCCGTCCCGCTCAACGCCTTGTGCAAGAGCGAGTATGCTTTCTCGCCGCCTTTCTGCGCTTCGAGGAAATACGGTTTGTAGAAAAACTTCGGATCCACCTGGTCGAGGTCGACAAAGTCCGTGATATCGATCGAGTGGGTCGACTCGATCCGCACCTTTTCGAAATCCTCGTCGCTTAGAATGATGTAGCGTCCTTTTTCGTACTCGAATCCTTTTACGATTTGATCGGCCGGAACTTCTTTCATGTCCGCCTCAGCGACCTTTTTATATTTGATCGGGCTCAGGTCGGTTTTGCGCAGCTGACGAAAACTGAGCTTTTCTTCGCGGGTGGCCGGATAAACTGAAATTGGAATGTAAACCAGGCCGAAGCTGATACTGCCTTTCCAGGTTGGACGCATAATCGTTTCTCCTTATTACGTTAGGACTAAGCGAGGGAGTGCCATTTCCGCCAAATGTGAACAATTGTCAATAACCTTCCCGTTCTCCCTGAGCACGATATGGACCGGAAAGTCGGAAGTCGGAAGTCGGAAGTCGGAAGTCAGATGTCTGATGTCTAATGTCAACGCCTCAACACGAAGTGTGGGGAACACTTCGGGTAGGCGGCAACGCAGCTAGGGTAGCTGGCGCGAGTTCGGGAGAACGAGTGACCAACTGTTAGGATGCAAACTTCTAGTCGTCTACGGTACAACCTCAATTATGATGCGGAGCCCCTTGCCTTGGAACCCTCAACTTCTTCAAGCCTTCGCCGGTGCCAGAACCCGTGCACCCGCAGCATGATCGCCATCAAGAAATAAACCCACCCGCACCACGCGATTTTTTCTATCGGCAAAATAAAAGAAAGCGCCAACGAGACGAGCCCCACGCTCACAGGGATGCTCCAGCCCGTCAACTCGCCGCGCGTCATCAGTCGTTCCCGCGCATTCAATCGCAACGGCTCGCGCAATTGCCATGCGCGAAGATTCAGAAGCAAGATCTCGGCGGAAATGGCAATTAACCCGAGCGCGTAGATGGCAAAGATCGCC
>DATMOU010000068.1:0-11644 GCA_035568035.1 Chthoniobacterales bacterium
CTAGTTCTGCGCTCTGTCGATACTTTATTAGACCGCGTATCGCTTCAGAACAGTAAGCAGCGAGCGTAGATGCCGGCGGCCCTCGGACTCACTCGCTGCATTTTCGATGCATTCGTGCAAATGCGACTCGATCATTTCCTCGCTGAATGATTTGAGCGCTTGTCGCGCCGAGACGACTTGCATTAGCACATCTGAGCAATCAGCGTCTGCTTCGACCATCTTTTCGATCCCTTCAATCTGACCTTTAATTTTCCGCAAGCGCACTACCAGCGCTCGCTTCTCCAGACCGGGACGAACATGTTTCGATTTCATAAGTAACAGGCACTCTCCATAGCGGAATCTACTGAAGAAATCCAGTTGACGCAACATAGGGGGTGGGGGTATAGAGCAGCCCGCTCAAGACTCTCGAACGATGCACGCCGTAAAAGAACCGAACGGTGACCGCACAGCCGAATTGGTGCACGATGCGGCAACCAAGGACATTGCGGAACTCTTCGAACGTTTAAAGACATCGCCTAGCGGCTTGAGCGAAGAAGAAGCGGCTGAGCGATTGGAGGTCTTTGGCCCTAACCAAGTCGCCCAGGAAGCAAAGCATACCTGGTTGTGGCGACTGTGGACGGCGACTCGCAATCCACTCGTTATCCTGCTCACCGTTCTCGCGACTTTGTCTTATGCCACTGACGACTTCGCTGGCGGCACGGTGATGATGCTGATGGTTCTGTTAGGCGTGATGCTGCGCCTCGTTCAGGAAACGAAAGCCGATAATGCCGCGGAGAAACTCAAAGCGATGATCAGCGTCACCGCGACGGTGGTTCGCGATGGGCAGCAAAAGGAAATTCCCCTGCACCAGCTTGTTCCAGGAGACATCGTGAAATTGTGCTCCGGCGATATGATCCCAGGAGACGTAAGACTTATCTCCGCTAAAGATCTATTTATTATTCAGGCAACGCTGACGGGAGAGTCGTTGCCGGTTGAAAAGGCCGACCCACCCGATATTCGCGAAAACGTTTCCGCTATAGAGCGCCACAATTTGTGTTTTCTCGGGACAAGCGTTGAAAGCGGTTCCGCGACGGCCGTCATTGTTTCAACCGGGTCACAAACCTATTTCGGAAAAGTAGCGCGTAGCCTCGTCGGGCAACAGGTCGATACGGCATTTGACAAAGGGGTGAAGAAGTTCACCTGGCTGATGATTCGGTTCATGCTGGTAATGGTACCGTTGGTGTTTTTGATCAACGGCCTGACCAAGCACGATTGGAAAGAGGCATTTTTCTTTGCGCTTGCCGTCGCGGTCGGTCTCACGCCGGAAATGCTGCCGATGATCGTTTCTGTTTGCCTGTCCAAAGGCGCACTCGCGATGTCTCGCAAGAAGGTAATCGTGAAGCGCCTAAACTCGATTCAAAACTTCGGCGCAATGAATGTGCTCTGCACGGACAAGACCGGAACGCTTACCATTGATCGCGTCATCCTCGAAATCTATTGCGACGTTTTTAAAAACGAAAACGAGGAAGTCCTACGCGATGCATATCTGATCAGTCATTTCCAAACTGGACTGAAGAACGTGCTTGATCGCGCTGTGTTGAAACACGCGGAATTGCACGGCGAGCTTGGCATCGAGAAATACGCCAAGGTTGACGAAATCCCATTCGACTTTTCCCGGAGGATGATGTCGGTCGCGGTAGCAGGACCGAACGGTCAACGCCAATTGCTGACTAAAGGAGCGCCGGAGGCGGTCTTTACCAAATGCACACACTTCGAGAGCAACGGCGAGATTTTTCCGATGGAGCCAATCTTCGTCGGCGATCTCGCCGAGCAAGTGAACAGCCTGAACGAAGATGGCTTTCGCGTGTTAGCTGTGGCCACCAAGAAACTGGATGTACGTCCTTCCTATTCCAAAACGGATGAAAGTGACCTAGTTTTAACTGGCTATATCGCTTTTCTCGATCCGCCGAAAGATACGGCCGGTAAAGCGATCACGGCTTTACGACAGCATGGCGTCACCGTGAAGGTGCTGACGGGCGACAACGATTTGGTGACTCGCAAGGTGTGCACTGAAGTCGGCATCAACGCGGAGAAAATCGTGCTCGGAAGAGATGTAGAAGGCATGTCGGACTTACAATTGTCCGAAGCCGTGAGTGCGTCAGATGTTTTCGCACGCCTTTCGCCTTCCCACAAACAGCGCGTTGTGAAAGCGCTTCAAGAGCGAGGCAACGTTGTGGGCTTTATCGGCGACGGCATCAACGATGCCCCGGCATTGCGCGCTGCTGACGTGGGTATCTCTGTCGACAACGCCGTCGACATCGCCAAGGAATCTGCCGATATGATTTTGTTGGAGAAAAGTTTGATGGTGCTGGAGGAGGGCGTGCTTGAGGGGCGCAAAGTGTTTGTAAACATCCTCAAGTACATTCGGATGGGCGCGAGTTCGAACTTCGGAAACATGTTCAGCGTTATCGGAGCGAGCGCGTGGTTTCCGTTCGTACCAATGGCGCCTCTTCAAGTCCTCACCAACAATCTGCTCTACGACTTTTCCCAGGTTCCCATCCCAACCGACAATGTCGGTCCGACGCAAATCGCAAGACCGAAGCCGTGGAACATCGGCGAAATCGCAAAGTTCATCATCTTCATCGGGCCCATCAGCTCCATTTTCGATTACACCACCTATTGCCTGATGTGGTTTTACTTCAAATGCAGCAACCTGGGTTTGTTGCCCTCGGGTGAAATTGCTGCACGTTTCGCGAGCGCGACCGAACCGGACAAAACCTACGCCGCGGCTCTATTCCATACTGGCTGGTTTGTGGAATCGCTGATGACTCAGACTCTCATTGTTCACGTCATACGAACTAACTTAATCCCCTTCATTCAATCGCGTGCGAGTTGGCAACTGACCATGACGACCATCTTGATCATGGGAATTGGCGCGTTCTTGCCATTTTCACCGTTGGGGCCGCTTCTCGGATTCGTGGCGCTACCGTGGCAGTTCTGGCCGTTCTTGCTCGCGACGCTGATTTGTTACGTAGCGTTAACTCAGTTGGTAAAGGTCTGGTTGCTGAAAAAGTCTTGGATCTAGCAACTCGAAGATTCGAGGACAATCGAATGTTCACTGCTTTATCGACAAACACGCGGCGGAGTAATCTTGACGAACAGAATCGATTACATAGGCAACATTTGCGCGCGAGATTGCGACGATTACGAAGACGAGTACGTCACGCAATCTGTGTCGAGCGAGAAAAGGCTTTGAGCTACCGACTCCTCGCGCGCCGGTTTGCTCCAGATACTCCTCACCGCGCCGTTCTGCGCATGTTAGCCCACAATGAAATGCACCGAACATGGAGACTGGAAAGATTGCTGCACCAGTTGCCTGGAACTCCTGCTATCCGACCACGAAGACGATGGGTTTCTGCTCTCAAGTGCTGGTATGCTCGACATGCTCCTCGCAGGTGGGTGGTAATTCAGAATGATAAGAATTGACAGCAACGTGGTAAGTGCTGCCAGCAGAATTGCCAGCAAAAAGTAGTGAAAGAGTCCGCGCGAGTAGTCGCGGAGTTGGCTTGATCAGTGAGATGTAAGATGCTTCACTGCAACCAAATACAGGGGAAGACAGCGCCGAATCCTACCTCTGGAGTTATAAGTTGTTCGTACCTATCCATTTACGATCAGAACGCGCGTCGCGAAAGATGATTTTTCCTGCCTCGAGTCCCTGAAGTCGAGGTTCCGAACCTTTTTAACACTAATGTTGCTATGTCGTTGCGCCGCTTGAGCTCGGCGAAGAAGTTACCCAAATTCATTTTTGCGCTTTTCCAAATTCACGCGCCGGAACAATCTTTTCTGCGAGCGCTTCAAACCGCGGATCGCCCTGCAGAGCGTCGAGCAATGGATCAACTTTGATGAACCGGAGGGAATCACCGGCGCGATCCTCATAAGCTTTTTCGAGCCAGTGAAGCGCCGCCCCTTTGTCACCGAGGCCGAGATAAACGAGGGCAAAGCTATAAGCGGATACGTATCGTTGTTTCGCCAGCGCCTCTAGTTGATCGCGGATTTTCATCGCGTCGCTTTTATTTCCCCCAACGCCATATCCGTGAGCAAGCAGTCCCAGCACTGAAGGATCGTCGTTCAATGCTCGCGCTTTCAGGTACTCTTCAATTGCGGCGCTAAGGTCTCCTTTTGCCGCCAGAGCAGAAGCAAGGTGCCAATGCGCATAATAAAAGCCTGGATCCATTTCCAAGGTTTTGCGCATTTGCTCAATTGCCTGGTCGTAGCGGCGCGCGTGGTAGTAGGCGTCGCCTACGTCGGTGTTAATCACCAGCGAAAGTGGGTCGAGCTCGATCGCGCGCTTTACTTGAGCAATCGCCTCGTCAAAACGTCCTAATGAGGCAAGGCATGAGCTACCGTACCATTGGTGGGCAGTCGGGTAGTTTGGATTTAGCTCAATCGCGCGCTCAAACTCCCGGACAGCCTGCGTAAAATCCAAGTCATAATAGCAAAAGATCTGAGCTCGGGAGGTGTGCGCCTCGGCCGATGAATTATCGAGCTGAATCGCTTTCTCCGCCGCAGCTTTCGCCTTCGGATAGCAATCTTGTGGAGTACCGGCTCCATAAAGCGGCATCAGAAGATAGGAATCGGCTAATCCTACGTAAGCCAGCGCGTAACCCGCGTCTGCGGCAATTGCTTGATTAAAGTAATCGGCCGCTTTGTTGAGATTTTGGCCAGTCCGCTTGTTCCAGAAAAATCGTCCCTTGAGATAAAGCTGGTACGCCTCAGTGCTTTCGGTTGGCTGAGCCGTAATCGCGGTTTTTTCCGAGCCGGTCAATTTCGCCTGCAGGGTGGTGGCGATGGTTTTGGCGATCTCGCTCTCGACCGCAAAAAGGTCGGTCAATTTGCGGTCAAAGGTGTCGGCCCAAAGATGCGTATCGGTTGCGCCTCTGATTAGTTGCACGTTGACGCGGACCGCGTCGGTAGTGCGCTGAACACTGCCTTCCAAAATGTTTGCCACTCCCAGTTGCGCCGCGATCGCCGGTATATCATCCGGCGAACTTTTGAAACGTTGAGTCGACGTGCAGGAGATCACGTTCAAATCGGTGATCTTCGACAGTCGCGTAATAATCTCATCCTGGATGCCGGCAGCGAAATAAGCGTTGTCCGGATCGCGACTCAGGTTGGCGAATGGCAAGACCGCAATCGATTTTTGTGTGGCGATAGGTCTTCCACTTTGTTTTGTGGTTGCGGTGTAACGGCCGAGAAAGAATAAGCCAATCGAAAGAGCAGCGCCAATCACAACAACGTAGATCCAAGCCTTGCCATGCGAATGCTGGCCCGCAGCATCGGCAGCTTCAGTCCGTCTGATTCCATGAGGGGTCGACTCGAAGGCCCAGGCAATGACAAGCGAGATGGGAAAACCAATAACAATCGCTAGCACGATGAGCCGCACTCCCCAATTCGGAATTTCAAAAAACGGAAAAACCTGCGTGGCGATTTGGACCAGCAACCAGGCGACTACTGCGTAGGCGACTGCAACTTTGTAAACATTGCGCCGCTTCAGCTCCGAAAAGAAGGACGGCTTCTCGCTCACTTACTCGGTTCCTGGCAAAGTTTCTGAAAGCGCGGATCGCCGCGGAGATTGTCCCAATCCGGATCAAGACGAAGGAGGGCCGGTGTCACTACCGGCGAACTGTAGGAAGTGACGAGCAGGTGTTGCAGAGCTGTGATAGCAGCGTCTTTCTCGCCGACCTGGGCTTGGATGCGAGCAAGCGTGTCTTCGTACCCCGGACCTATTCTTGGTTCTTTGGATGCGGGCATAAGCACGACAGCTTCTTGCGCGTGCTTCAACGCGGCAGACTTATCGCCAAGCCAAGTCTCAGACCAGGCTAGAGTATCGAGCAGGTCGGCATTATCGGGTTGAGAGTGCAATAGCTTTTCGGCATCAGCTTTCGCTTTCCTATAGGACGTGGTCGCAGCTGCAATGTCACCGGAGTGGCGCTGCAAATCGGCGAGGTAGTTCTCATAGTTAGGAAAGTAGGAATCCGAGACCTGCAGATTCTTCAAGTGTAATTGCAAGGTGCCAATTGCCGGCGGGTAATTACGCAAGTAGATCGCGTTGTAGGCCAGGATACTGAAGTAGAAGCTATCGCCGTCCCGCGGCTGGACCGAATCGAGGACGGTTTGCGCCTGTTTGATGTCACCACTCATTTGATAACTGGCGGCCAACTGAGCGACGAGCGTCGCGTTTTGCGGACTAAGGTCGAGCGCACGACGCATATATTCTTGTGTGTAAGCGGGGTCGCGTGTCTCTAGTCCGGCGAGCGCCGCATTGGCGAGGAGAAAAACATTTCGTGGATCGAGTTCGACAGTTTGATCGAAAAGCCGCCGGCTTTCTTCCCAGTGGCCCTGGCGTCGTAGCACCGCGGCCAGCAATTCGCTAACGGTAGAATTATTCGGGTATTGCCGGCGCACTTGTTCAAGGGAAACTCTGGCGCCGTCGTAGTCAGCTTCGACGTAGGATTGATACCAGCCCTGAGCGATTTTCGTCTCAACCAAATCCGGCCCGAGCTTCATTGCGTTGTCGAGCGCCGTGCGCGCGGCGGCCTGATGGTCCGGCGAATGGTTGACGCTGTTGTAAACCAGAGATTCCTGGCGGGAGAGCTGGGCCCAGCCCACAGCAAAGTCAGGATCGAGGCGCACCGCCTCAGCGAAAGCTTCTGCGGATTTCACCCAGTTCGTTCTCAGGTCATCCACGCGGCCCTGCAAAGCTAGTCCGCGCAGATATGCGTCATAGGCTCCGGTGTTCTGCGTCGGCTTGGCCGTAACTGCTTTCTGTTCGCTCTGCGAAAGCCTGGCGTTGAGTTGATCGGCAATTGCAGTGGCGACTTCGCCTTCGACACCGAACACGTCATCAAGCTTGCGATCGTAACTCTCCGCCCAGAGGTGTGCGTCGGTCGCCGCCTTGATTAATTGCACATTGATGTGCACTGCATTGCCGGCTTTCTGCACGCTGCCTTCCAGCAGATTCGCCACGCCCAGTTGCTGTCCGACTTCGTGCAAGTTATCCGGGGCGCTTTTGTATTTCTGGGTAGAAGTACGCGAGATGACTTTCAGCACGGCGATCTTCGACAAGCGCGTCAAAATCTCATCCTGAATCCCTTCAGCGAAATAGGCGTTCTCTTTGTCGCTGCTGAGGTTTTCGAAGGGCAAAACAGCGATGCTCTTTTCCGGAACGAGTGATGTGGATGTTGAGGATTTCTTTGAAACGATCATTAAAGCGGCAACGCTCGCGCTCAACAATAACAGGGCGGTTACGATCGCAGCCCATCGTGTCCGCGCCTTGTGTTGTTGAGCAGCCTGCATTTTTTTTGGCGTCTTCGGATTACCGACTTCGTTGGTGTGAAGACTGACGACGCCGATACGGGCGCCGTGTTTCACTTCGCATTCGCCCAGCGAATGAAGAAATGGTTGCCAGCGCGGATAATGTTCCAGGTCATCGGCCACGTGTTTCGAGAGCAGAATGTGGCCGGCATCGCCGCAATCCATTACACGCTGGGCCATATTGATTCCGGCGCCGGCGATGTTCGACTGCTCGTTCAGGTCGCTGATTTCGTTTACCGGGCCGCTATGGATGCCCATTCGCACTTTCAGTTCCGGATGACTCTTAAGCACTTTACTGATTTCAACCGCGCACAACGCCGGCGCTTCAGGAGTGTTGCGAAAGACGAGCGCGCCGCCGTCGCCGGTTGGCAGGCGTAGAAGTTTTCCTTCGGCTTCTGCGGCTCGGAACTGCTCAGTGCCACGCACAATTTGCTTCAGCGTCTCAAGCTGCTCACTCTGCTCGTGAATGTTGAGCTTCGAATAACCGACGATGTCGATAAACAGAACATGCCCGATTTCGAATTTCAGATCTGGCATGGGCTCCATCGGCAACTGTTGTGTGTATCACGGATTCCAGTGCCAGCAAAATTGCCAGCAAATGGCAGTGAAAGAGTTCGTGCGAGTAGTGCGCGAGTTCGCTTGATTACTAAGGTGTAAGCTGCTTAACTGCGGCAAAATACAGGTGAAGGCGCCGCCGAATCCTACCTCTGGAGCCAATTACGACTTGCCTGGAGCGAGCAGCTCACCCAGTTCTATCCTCGCCCATTTGGCAAAGCCTTGAGCTAAAAGCTTCGGATTAGTGGACTTCAAGGTAAAACCTGGGATTAGACACCGCTGTGCGCGGTTCGTTTTGCCGAGCATCCGCCGTTTGCGGCGACGACGTGCAATCTCGGCAAAACGGCGATTGTAGGTCCGCATGAAACGAAAGATCGGGCCGGCAGCCGTTTGTGAAAATGGCGGAACGAGCAGCGCTTTCTCGCCCGACCTAAACGGTCGTGACGCAACGCCCAGGTAATACAAGCCAAGATCGAAGATGAAAGCGGTGCTCATGAGATCGAATTCGCCCATGTATTCGTACTTATCTTTGTAGACAGCTTCGAACCAGCAGCGATGACTTCTGGCGAAATCGCGATTGTGCCGCTGCACCAATTCAGCCATCGGTTCGCCTCTTCGTTGCGCATTGATCAGCGCGGCGGCACGGGAAGTGGTGAATGAAATCCAATCCATCCCCGGACTATAGAAGGGATCCATAAACGCGGCGGCATCTCCGACCAAAACAAAACCGTCGCCCGCGAAAGTTGTGCTGTAATAGGCGAGATTTTTTCGCCAATGCACGTCTTCTTCATCAAATTCGGCATCGGCCAGGATTTCGCGCGCGACCGGATGCTTCATCAGAAAAGTTTTCAGCCGGTCGCCAATTTTTCCTCCATCCTGTGGCCAATCGACCAGCCGCTGATCGAAAACAACACCGACACTCACGTCGCCGCCTTTGAGTGGGATCCACCAACTCCACCATCCGTCGCCGATAACGTGATTCGTCGCGGTATTACGCGTCGCGTAAACGGCCGAGGACCATTGCGGATATTTCTCAGCAAGCTCGCGGCTGTCCCAGTCTTTCACGCCTTTCCATCTTGACCACGCCGCCGCGGTCGGGTGCTCGGTATTGGATTTCCACCAACCGCCCTTCCTGGCGAGTAGTGCAGCCACGCCTGATGCATCGACAATCCAGCGCGAGCGAACCGTCTTCGTCCCGTCGCCGTTGCGAAATGTAACGGTTTGCTCTTTCCCGGATGAAAGCTGTACATCCGTCACAGTCACGGGACGCATAATGTGCGCACCAGCCGCACCCGCACGGCGCAGCACCTCTTCATCAAATGCAGCGCGGTCCAGTTGATACGAGGGGACGCGCACTTGATAAAGCGGGCCTAGCTCGCTCGCATCGGCCAGCGTTTTTACTTCGTCGTTCGTGAACCAAAATCGTAGCCCCTGTTTGTTGAGGTGCGATTCGTTGAGGTATTGGGTCATCCCCAACACTCGACCCATAAAGTAAGCACTCACTTCAACAGTCGCTTCGCCGACGCGCCGCAAAAGTTTCGCCGATTTTTCGAGGATCAATACCCGAATCCCGGGATTTTGCCGCAGCAGCAGGGTCGCTGTCGCCCCTCCGGAAAGCGCTCCACCTATTACTACCACATCGTAGTTGCCGTTCTCGGATGTCGTTGGATTCATCGGAAAAACGTCGTGTCAGAAATCGCAGTCACCGTCTCAGAGGCGGGTTTATTTACCTTCCTCGGAACGAGGGAGAGCCGGGGGGAGAGTGCAAAAAAACGTTGTGCGTTCACGAAAAAATAAAAAATCCACATCCGCCATCTGATGGCGAAGCTTCCGCCTTCATTACCCGCGAGTACCGCGTTCACGGCCGGGGCGAGTTGCAGCGTCTCAGTCGGATTGAGAAACACCTCCATGAATTCTTTGCTGTGGCGATACCACGAGGTCACGAAAGTCAGATAGACGTCCATGACGTAGTTCACGCGGCGGGAGTAGTCTTTGAAACGGCGGCGCTTCTTTGATTCATCGTTCAAGACTTCGTCGAGAGCATCCGCGGCTTTTTCCGCTGACATTATCGCCAGAAAAACGCCACTACTGAAAACCGGATCGATGAATCCGGCGGCGTCGCCCGCGAGCAGCCAGCGATCGCCGAAAAGTTTTGCGTTGCGGTAGGAATAATCGCCGGCGGAATAAACTGGCGAGACGCGCTCGGCCCGTGTCATTCGTTCGAGAACCATCGGTTGCTCGCCGATGCACTTTTCCAGTGCCGCCTCGGCGGGAAGCTTCATCGCGCGATATGTCGTCGTGTCCATGACCACGCCAATGCTCATGCGCGTCGGCGTAAGTGGGATCATCCAGAACCAGCGATCGAGTCCGCGCACCATTCGGATGAGCGTCCCGTCGATGCCTTCCGCGCGATCGACATTTTCGTAATGCGCGAAGACGGAAAACTTCTGGAGATGATCGTACGATTTCTTGAGCTTGAAAAAATTGCCGAGCGTCGTCTGGCGGCCACTGCAATCCAGCAAATACCGCGATTCAATTATCGATCTTGCGCCGTCTGACGTTTCGATGTCGATCTTTACCCGGTCTTCTTCGAACGCGATCTTCTTCACTTCTGTTTCTTCGCGAACTTCCGCGCCGTTCTCGCGCGAATGCTCAAGCAGTAACTTGTCGAACTCTGAACGGGTGACCTGATAAGCGCGGTCACGATCCGTTCGGAAGCCGTCCTTGAAATAAAATTTCACTCCTTTCGTGCCGCAGGCCGCAACAATTTCACCGCCGAATTTCGGCAAGAAAGTGCGGTCGAGTTTTTCGCGCACGCCGAGACGATCGAACGCCTGCGTGCTGAAGGGCAAAAGGGATTCGCCGATGTGGAACCGCGGAAATTTTTCACGCTCAAGAACGATGACGCGACGGTTCGCTTTTGCGAGCAAGGTCGCAGCGGTGCTGCCACCCGGGCCGCCGCCGATAATCGCAACGTCATAAAGTGAGCCCATGGGCGAGTATTGCAGTTAATCCGTCGACGAAAAACTTAACAAAATACTCAGTCGGCGCACGATTCTATTTTTCGATGCGCCGCAGAATCATCAAGAAAGATTCGGCTCGCGAAACTCTTTTCAATCGAATCGATTCCGCTAGAATCCGCGCGGTCGATTTGGAAGCTAAGCCACACTACTTGCGTCGATGAACAACCTGCACCTCGCCGTCCAGTTTTTCCTTCAGCTCGCGGTCATTCTTTTATTCTGCCGGCTTGTAGGCGCCATCGCTTTGCGTCTCGGTCAGCCGCAAGTCGTGGCGGAAATGTTGGCCGGCGTGCTACTCGGTCCATCGCTTTTCGGTCTGCTTTGGCCTGAGGTGCAGCATTGGCTCTTTCCCTGGGACACCACACAACAAATGCGCGACACCCAGAGCTATCTCTTCCCGGCGTCGCAGCTTGGCCTGGCGCTTTACATGTTCATCGTCGGGATGGAATTCCGAGTCGACATCGTACAGCGCAAACTGAGGAGCTCGATCGCCGTATCGCTCGCTGGCATGGTCACGCCCTTCGTGCTGGGCGCCGGACTGGCGTGGGTTCTCTTTCACCAGACGGACTTGTTTCCGAAGAAAACTTCCCTCGCGGAGGCGATGCTCTTCCTAGGCGCGTCGATGTGCATCACCGCATTCCCGATGCTCGCGCGAATTATCCATTTCAAGAAACTCACCGGCACCACCATGGGGACGGTAGCGCTGGGGGCGGGTG
>DATMOU010000069.1:0-17740 GCA_035568035.1 Chthoniobacterales bacterium
AGATATGTTTCCAACGCATCGCGCGGGTAAATGCGGTCGTCATCAACAGCCATAATCAACGTGTTGCCGCGACCGACGGCCAACTCCTCCTGAATAACTGGAATGAATTTGGTTGCCGGTCCCCAGTCCTGCTGGCAGCGCTAAATGCGGACACGTGGAATGTTCTCGAGATAGCCAGGGACGACATACTCCTTTTGCTGCCGATTCGAAAACCGAGGAACCACAACGACGATTTCGTCAGGCGGCCGCGTCTGTTCCAACAGACAACGGAGAGTTGGTTCGAGGTTGTCGATCCGATCCGGCAGCGTTGAAAGAGAAACGATGACGCGACCGTCGCGCGTTGAAGAGGAATTGGATAACTGCCGCCGAATGAATCGTGCTTGCTGCCGCCCAAAAAGTAGCGAGTAGACATTCTCGCCTGTCCCACTCACCATTTCCTCCAATTTTCGTATGAACCGGCCGATCACTACTGGAACTATACCGTAAAAATGAAAAAGCCGATTTCCGATGCTGTCATTCTTATGGCCGGGTCCGGTTCACGCCTCGTTGCAGGCGGTCACGTTTTACCGAAACCGTTGATTCAAATCGCCGGACGCGCGGTTTTTTCCTACATGGTCGATGCCCTGCAACGAGCCGGGATCGAAACCGTGCACGTAGTCACCGGGCACAACAGCGACGCCCTTTTGAAGGGACTCGAGCCGTTGATTCCAGCCGAAATAAAGCTCCACCCGATTCATAATCCGGAATGGCAAAAGCAAAACGGCGTTTCCGTTTTAGCGGCAAAGCCACATATTAGGGAGCCATTCCTTCTGGCGATGGGAGACCATTTGTTCGGACCGTTGATTGTCGATCTGGCGATTCGTGAATCGGATTTGAACCAGTTGAACGTGGCGGTAGATCGGAAACTCGACGCTATTTTCGATTTGGCTGACTCCATGAAAATCAAAACGAAGGGAGATCATGTCGCGGCCATCGGAAAAGAGCTCGACGATTACGACGCGATCGACACGGGCTTGTTTGTTTGCTCAACCGACATTTTCGATTATCTCGAGCGGGCCAATGCTCGTAGCGGCGGGAACGATTGCAGTCTGGCTGAAGGCGTGCGGGAAATGGCGGCTGATGGAAAAGTCCGCGCGATCGATATCGGCGACGCCTGGTGGCAGGACATCGATACGCCGGAAATGTTAGCGGCGGCTGAAAAAGTCCTGGGCGGCTCACGCCATCGTTTCACGCCCGGCCCGGCCGCGCCATGAAAGAACCAGCGTCACGACAGCGTAGACAAATAGGAGATGCAAGATCCAGCGCGCCAATCCCAGAGCAGCCCCAATCAGAAACGCCAAAAACACCACGTCTCGTTTCGTTAATTCGAACGCCCACGAGGTGAAGCGATCACCGAAAACTCGTCCTCCTGATCGCCGCAACCGGTCGTCGTTCTTTGAATACGCCACCGCCTCCGGTCCGCGGCGAAGAAGGTCGAGGACGTGGTCCGGCACGAGACGCAGAACGATAAACACAAATGTTAGGACGCCTTCGCCAAGAAAAACCCAGTGGCTGACGGCGTGCTGTTGAGCGCTGCGAAACAGACCAAATGCGAGGCCGATCGAAAACAGCAATAGCGCGATCAAATCTCCAAACGCATCGATACCAGGGCCTTTCTCAGAATCCAAATACTTCGCGCGCGCGATTTCGCCATCGCAGCCATCGAGAATGCTTTGCAGGTTAAAGAGCGCGGCGCCGATAACAAATCCAGCGTACGTACCGCGGATCAGGAACAGAAAGCCGATCAACGGAAAAGCCGTGATCACAACTGTCCAGAGGTTTGGCGTAATCGACGTCTTAAGAAGGAATCGGCTAACCATGCGTGAAATCGGGCGATTCAGATAAAGCGAGACAAAACCGTCCCGCGACTTGCCGCTTCTCCGAAGCAGCCATCGCTCAGTTTGTGGAATTTCGGCCGAACTCGCAACATAGCGCCAACCGTTGCTTCCGAATGAAACGTCGGAAGTCGCGCGTTGTTCTTCAATTCGCTCCCAAAGTTTTTTCCAGACCGCGGGCTCGTCACCAAGCGTCGGATCGAACTCGAGTGGAATTACATGGCGAAGGAGTTGGTCGATGCCGTTCCGCTTCACCAACAAACGCGTATTAAGAAACCGCTCTCCCGAGCCAACTGCCAGCCCTTCCACAAATTGGCACCGAGTTAATCGTGGATGGTTTGGTTGCCAGCGTTTGTCCGGTGCAATGTCCGGGCGCCAAAAAATGACGATCTCGATCTTGCGCTGACTCGAAATCGACCTGGCGAACTCATCCAACGCAAGCGCAAGTCTGTCGAGTTGGCGCAAACCGGCGATTTCCCAATTGGCCGATTCGTCGGCCAGAATTATTACGCGATCGAAGCTCGGGATCATGAAATAATCGGCCGGCGATAAATCCGGTAGGTCTTGTACCGCTTGGCACCCATCGCTTCGATGAAGCGATTCACCATCACATTGTCTTCGAGCGTCATGCTGAGTTCGGCAGTGAATCCGCGACTCGCTCCCTCTTCCAGTACTTGCAGAACAAGCATCTCGGCAATGCCGGCGCGCCGATATTCCTTCAAAACTCCGAGCGCGATAAACCGCGCTTTGCGAATTTTACGCCGATACCAAAGCAATTTAATTAATCCGATCGGCAAACCAAAACGGGTCAGGCGGCCATTCACATGGCTCAGCCCGACGTTGATGTCCGGAACGCAAATTACAAACGCGACCGGCGCGTTGTCGATCTCCGCGATCAACGTCATCCGGGGATCCATGATGGGACGCATCTCTTTCGCCAGGTCTTCGGCTTCTGCGTCAGTGAAAGGCACGAAGCCCCAGTTATTTTTCCAAGCTTCATTAAAAACGGCAGAAAGGCGGCGACTTTCGTGCGTTACGCGGCGGAGATCGATCGATCGAATTTTGACTGACGTTTTTCGTGTCCGCGCGTTCACGAGACGGCGCAATCGCGAAACTGGCGCATTCTGAGGATCGAACCACCACGCGTACCAATCCGTTTCTTTGTTGAAAGCGCATGCTTCGAGCAACGGCGCATAGTAGGGCGGGTTATGCGCAGTGAGCAGCGTGGGCGGATATTCGAACCCGTCGATAAGTAAGCCGCACACATAATTCGTTGAATAATCGATCGGTCCCATGATTTCTGTGCGACCTTTGCGTCGCAACCATTCCTCAGCAGCGTTGAAAAGAGCGGTCGCAACATCGATATCGTCGATCGAATCGAACAAACCAAAGCACCCGACATTCGCTTTATGGAGCGCATTGTAGTTGGGGTCATCGCTGGCCATAATTCGACCAACGATTTTCCCATTTCGTCTGGCCAGGAAGAGAGCCGCATCTCCGTGGAGGTAAAAGGGGTGCTTGTCACGATCGAGAAAAGCACGGCGCTCGATGATAAGCGGCGGCACCCAGGCGGGATCATTTTTGTAAACCCGCCACGGAAACTTGATGAATTCGTCTTTTTCCGCCGCGGTGCGGACGGTGGAGATTTCAACAGTCGATTGGGACGGAACGGTCAAGCGCATTCGCTCTGCGCCGGGAGAAGTTGGACAAGGGATTCCGAAATTCGTTGCTGCTGCAAAATGAGGAGAAGAAGCAGGAGATTGCCGGCGCTGACCTCGGCCCAGAAAAACCAGGCAGGTTGCCGAATCAGAAACAAAACAAACAGAACGAGCATTCGCGAGTTAGTCATGAGCAATCCCCACCACTTAAACGTGGGGCGCACCAGAGTCACGTAGCGCAATCGAAACGAATCCGGGACGCCGTCCGGCGGCAGTTGGTCGACCTTTTCATTCAAGTGTTTAATTCCGGGAAGGAGAAACTCCTGTTCACGCGTCACGTTCAAGTGAAGACCGAGCAGGGTTTTCAGCCAGCCCCGCGCCCAGCCAAGTTCCTCTTTGATGTTCAACGCAGAATCGAGCTCACCACGCCCTTTTCCGAAATAGAGATAGGCGTGCCGCCAATAATCCGCCGCAGCGGCCTGGGCTCCATGGCTAAGTCCCGCCAGGATCGCGAGGATCCAAATTGATCCGGAAAAACCCTGCAACTGAAGCCTGAGCGCGAGATGAACATAAATACTTAGCCAAACCACGTGATCGACAATCGGATCGATGATTCGTCCGGTGCGGCTCTGTTGATTGGTCAGCCGTGCGAGCTGACCATCCGCGTTGTCAAAGATGTTCGCCACAACATGGAAAGCAAGCCCAACCAGGTTGAGAGCAAGAGCACGATAGAAATAGAGATGTCCGGCGATGATTCCAAAGACTCCGCCAATGAGAGTAACAGCGGTTGGCGCGAATCCGACGCGGGCGAAGAATTGAGCGACCCAAAAACCAACCCGGCGATAGAACAGAAGATCGACAATTCCTTCGAGCTCGCGCGATTTGTAGGTCGCGGCGATACCGAGACGCGCTGCGGGAGGCGATTCAGAGATGATACTGACGTTTGTTCCCACTTCAGGCGTTCTGTAACGCCGCGGGCACGAGCGTATCTTGTAGAATGTTCAGCGCTTCGTCGAGGTCCGCGCGCGTATGCTTGGCAGTAACGCAGGCACGAAAGCAAATTTTGTCTTGCGGGACGGCCGGGTAATCAACGGGCGCAACCCAAAGACCGCGGCGACGCAACTCATGACCGAGGCGATACATTCGTTCGCGGTCTCCGATCACGATCGGCATGATGTAAGTAGTCGATGCACCGGCATCGATTCCAAGCTCGCGAAGTTTTTGATGAAAATAATCCGCGTTCTCCCAAAGTTTTCTCCGCAAGGCCGGACCGTCAGCGATCGCGATTTCCAAAGCTTTGAGCAGTCCGGCAACGACAGCCGGCGGCAAAGCGCATGAGTAAACGTAGGGGTGCGCGTAGAAGCGAAGATACTGCAGTGTCTCCTTTGATCCGGCAACAAATCCGCCCAGCGCGCCGAATGCCTTCGAAAATGTGCCGTAGATCAACGGCACGCGGTCTTCGACTTGAAATTGCTCGGCAGCGCCGCGGCCGTTCCTTCCGCAACCCAAAACTGAGTGGGCTTCATCCACAAAAATGTTCGCGCCGTGACCTTGGGCGACATTGGCCAGTTCAGCCAACTTGCCGAAATCCCCGTCCATCGAATAAATGCCTTCCACGATTACGAGCTGACGCCGGCCACCTTGACGTTTCAAAGCGACTTCGAGCGAGCCGGGATCGTTGTGCTCGAACTTTTCGGTGCGACAACGCGACAGCACCGCGCCGTCGCGCAGGCTCAAGTGAGATCGATTGTCGAGAATGGCAACGTCGCTCTTGCGCAACAGGCCTGAGACGGTCCCAAGCGCTCCGCCAAAGCCGCTATTGAAAAGCATCGCATCTTCGCGGTTGAGAAACTTTGCGATCCGCGATTCAAGTTCGCGGTGAAGATCGGTCATGCCCGAGAGCATCGGCGAACCGCATGCTCCAAGGCCGTGAGTATCGAGCGCGTGATGTGCGGCGGCGACAACCTCGGGGTGATTCGCCAGCCCGAGATAGTTGTAAGAACAAAGATTAATGACGGGCTGTGATTTGCCGTCATATCGAATGCTAGTGCGGGCATCCGCACTGGCGAGCAATTCCGGTTCATAAAGTTCGACCGCCCACGCGGCGGCCTGCATCCAAGCGGTAAAACTTGGCGGCGCTCGCAACGGGTCGCGGCTTTCGCCCGCGAGGAAATTGCTCAAACTATATTTTGCAGGATCTTGGTTCATTCCTTATGGGGACCGGCCGCCGGAGCGGCCCTTCCATATCGGGGCAGCCAGTGTACGTCCGGCTGGCGAAACGACAAGGGCTAAGTAGACCTGGCTGAGGGCCGCGTCCTACCTGCGGTTGCTGCCGAAAATGTAGTCCCAAAACGGCGAGCTCACGCCGTAGCCGGTTTGATCGTCGTGAAAATGGTGCCGCAAATGGTGCTGCTTCAGTCGATTCAAAATGCCGCCCTTCATGGGCAGATGGTGAATCGCATAGTGAATTCCGTCGTAGCAGACGTAACCGGCCGCGAAGCCGGCCCAAATCGCCGGCGCCGCGTGGCCGAAGGTCAGGAAGAACAAGCTATAAAACACGATCGCCAGGGGGATGCTCACCGCCGGAGGCATCACCAGTCGCTTCGCATCGTTAGGGTAATCGTGATGAACCCCGTGGACCATGAAATGAAACTGCTTGCCGGCTCGCGAGCTGGGTTCGTAGTGAAAAATGTAACGGTGAATGATGTACTCGAGCAGGGTCCAAATCGCCAGACCAAGGACGAATAGCTCGGCCAGGAGTGAGATCGAATATTGCATCCGGCTATGGGCGAAATAAAGACTGCCGGCGATCAGGGGCATATAAATCAGCAATGGCGTCGCCGGATGCACCCGCGACAGTGATTCCATCAAATCGCTGTCGAACATCCGGACTGAGTCGCTGCTTCGGGAGATGTAGGCTCGTTCCGCCATCCTTAAAGTCTAATTCCCGCTGGTCTGCAGATCAACGCCCAAAGCGCAAACGCCACGGTCTGATCACCGACTCAAGTATGACCTTGTACGACATTTTCGACTGGCCCTCGCGCCGATCGATGAATGTGATCGGAACTTCGGCAATCCGGAGACCGGCGCGGTGCGCGAGAAAAGTTGTTTCCACCAGGAAAGCATAGCCTTCGGCCGTGATCGGCTTTTCGAGAAGAACCCGTAATGCGCGACTGGTGTAACATCGAAAGCCGCTCGTGTTGTCGTGCACCGTTAAGCCGGTAATTGCGCGCACATAGTGATTAGCAAATCGGCTGAGCAATCGACGGCGCAATGGCCAGTTGGCAACGCTGCCGCCGGCGCAGTAACGCGATCCGATGATCACATCCGCCCGACGCGTGGCTTCAATTAATTGGGGCACGATAACGGGATCGTGTGAGAAGTCGGCATCGAGTTGGATTAGTCGCCCGTAGTCACGGTCCGCCGCCGTCCGATAACCTTCGAGTAAGCTACGCCCGTAACCGGGTTCCGACTTTCGACGAAGAACGGAAAAGCGCGGGTGTACCGCGAACAATTGTTCGGCGTGGTCAGCGGTTTGGTCCGGGGAATTGTCGTCGATCAACAAGACATCGGCGTTCGGCGCGACATTCAACAGCTGCGGAATGAGCATGGCGACATTTTCCCGCTCGTTGTAGGTCGGGATGACAATAAGCGTGCGATCGGTCTCCATCAGCGGAATTGAGGAAGGCCTTGATAGGCCGAGTCGAATGGCGACCCTAACGGGATTCGAACCCGTGTTACCGCCGTGAAAGGGCGATGTCCTAGGCCTCTAGACGATAGGGTCACGGAGCCGCCCAATATTCCATTCGTTGGCGACAAGGCAACCTGGCGCATCCACTTACTCAGCTTTCGAAAGACTGCTAACCAGGGCTGCGGTGCGCGCGGTTGCCCCGCGATGCGTCTCCAAAACCTGCCGCGCATTGGCAACCATTTTCTCCCGCTCCTCCGGGTTGGCCAGGAGGTGCGCCATCGTTCGGCGCAATTCGGTGGCCGAACTGACTTGAACCGCTGCGCCCCGAGCAACGAGCGAGCTCGCCAGCGCCCCGAAATTTTCCATGTGCGGACCAAACAATACCGGTTTACCGGCCAGGATCGCTTCTGCGGGATTCTGCCCACCGCGCGCGAGTAAACTTTTTCCTACGAACACGAGCGTTGCTGTTGTGTACCAGTGAGGCAATTCACCGGTCGTATCGATCAACAGACAATTAAGAAATGGATCGACCGCCGCGGGCTGACTGCGCAGTGCAACGTGGAAACCCATTTCTTTGAGATCGGCCTGAACCTCGGCGATCCGCTCAGTGTGCCTCGGCGCGAGGACAAGCAAAAGATCGACGAAATCCCGCCGTAATGCGCGAAAAACCTCGCCCAAGATCTTCTCTTCGCCGGCGTGTGTGCTGCCTCCAAAAATAACCGTGCGATTTTCGACTTCAAATCCGGCGAGAACGGTGCGCGCGAGTTTTGGATCAATGCGCATCTCTTCAGGATCATATTTGATGCTGCCAACCTGTTTGATTCTGGCTCCCTCGACTCCGAGCCCCTTCCATTTCTCGACGTCATCAGCATTTTGAACGCAAACCAAATCGAGCAACCGAAAAATCGGAGCCACGAATGGACGGAACATTCGAAACCTCTTCTCCGAGCGCGCCGACAGGCGGGCGTTAACGAGCGCGATCGGAATCTGTCGCGCTTTGGCTTCGGCGACCATGTTGGGCCATATCTCCGCTTCAACCAGCAGGATCTTTGTCGGCGCGATCGCCTCAAATGCACTGCGCATGACCGGCCAAAAGTCGAGCGGGCTGTACATCACGTCGATCCAATCCGGAACGTTGCGATTCGCGAATGCGAACCCGGTGGTTGTGGTCGTTGTCAGCACAAAATGCTGATCTTCGTGCAGAGCTCGGATCTGTCTCGTCAGCTTGAGCGCGATCATTACCTCGCCAACGCTGACCGCGTGGAGCCAGATCGGCTTTTTCCAGTACAAGCGCGCGCGCAAATGACGATCGTAAATTCCGAGGCGTTGTCCGAACTTTTCCCGGTAACCGCCCCGCCGAAACATTTTGACCAGATAGCCGGGCAGAAAAAGCAAAAGTCCGACGGGCCAAAGGAGGTTGTAGATGAAACGAATCATTTGAGTGCGGATACCGGATTGCGAATACCGGATAGAAAGAGCACTTCAGTTGCTCCATATCTTTTTTGACGCAACAACTTCCAAAGCTTCGTCTCCCCAAGCTTCTCGCCGGGTCGTTTCTCCAAAACAAAGATCCCATCTCGCTCCAGCAGACCCCGCAATGCTTCGTTGCCCAGGAGCTTTTCAGTAAATCCCTCGCCGGACTCCATTTTTTCATAAGGCGGATCGGCAAAGATGATGCGAAATCTCTCGCCAGAGGTCGGGACGTTTTTCAGGAACCGGAAGACATCTGCGTTTCGAACTCGTCCTGAAAGTTTTGTTTTGTCCAGGTTTCGTTCAATCGAGGCAATTGATTGTCGATCTTCGTCGACAAAAAGCGCGGATTCCGCGCCACGACTCAAGGCTTCAATCCCAAGTGCGCCGGTGCCGGCGAACAAATCCAATACGCGGGCGCCAATTATTATTTCGCCGAGACTGGAAAAAATCGCCGCCTTTACGCGATCCATCGTTGGCCGGACCCCGCTTTTTGGCGAAACAAGCCGGACGCCGCCGGCGCGGCCGGCGATTACTCTCATGGCGACCCAGCCGGGCTGGGCGCAGCGACGGGCGCGCTTTGGTCCTGAGTTGACTGCGGCGTTGGCCCCTCCTGTTCTGCGGCCTGCGCTCCCTTTTTCTTCTTTGGCTTATCGCTCTTTCCGCCGCCAAAAAAGCTATTCACGAGATCCTTTAAATCGCGACCGACAACTTTTTCGAGCAGATTGGTTTTCGGTCTCTCCAGCGTTCCCGTGACTTCAAAATCGACCGCCGAGTATCCGGCCTCATCGGTTGGATGGAAGTTGGCGCGCAGTGGTTTGTATAATTGCCCTCGAATTTTGTCGTTAATGGCAAGCCGCGAATTCAAGTGGAGCTTGCCGCGAAAGGTAACTGTTCCGGTAGCCGAGAGCCGAATATTCGCCGACCGCAAAGTTAATTCGTCGATGTTCACAAGGCCGGGAGAGAGATGATATTTAGCGTCGGCTTGCTCGAGGTGCAGTTGCATCAGCTCTTCGATTTGAAAAATCTGACCGAGCGCGACAAGCAGATTGTATTGTTGAAGTTGACCGTCGTGTAGAACAACTTCGCCGCTGCCGCCAACGGCCTCCGGGTCGGTGGTTTTCCCGTCCACTTCGAGACTTCCATCAAGTCGACCTTGAAGAACACCCCCCGGACCACCGGCTTCCGTAATCAACTCGTCGGCCTGCACGTTGCGAAATTTCATCTCGACATGAAAGGGCGACTCGTCGGTTTCCGGTTGAATTGAAAACTTCCCCGAAATGTCGCCGCTGCCGATGCGCGCCGAGATCTGAGCGAGGTCGAGGCCGTTATCATCGTACCGGACGGGCGACTTTAACTGCTGAAGAAAAAACCGGTCGTGAAGAGAGACCTTCTCGACCCGCGCATTCCCATGGAGCGCGGAAGCGTCGGTCAGGCTGGCGCGAAATCCGACCCCTTCAAAATTTGCCACGAGTTGGTTCGAGCGATCGAGAAACCGAAAATCTCCATCGACCAGGCTAATTTTGTGAATCTCGGACGCGAACTCGGCCGCAGATTTCAGTTTGTTTTCGATACGAGTCGCGGGCTCCTTCGTCTCCGCCGGTGCGGCGGGTTCACCCGGCGTCTCGCCGGCCTTTTCCTGAGGTACCGGAGCTTCGACCGCGGGCGTCCCAGCGCGCTTTTTTTCCGCATGGCGCTCTGCCCGCAGATCCGGCAATCTCCATTTGCCATCAGCGTTCTGCGGCCAAACGACGTTGGGTTTTATCAATGAGACTTCCTTGAGCACCAAGCGGTTTGAGAAAAGAGAAAAGAACGCAATCCGAAGCCCGAAATTCTCCGCCTCAAGAAAATTGCCGCCGCCTTCCGGTCCCTGCGCAATCGTGATACCGCTTAGTTTTACCCCACTCCACGGCGTGACACTGATCCGGCCAATATTCAGATTTGCGCCGAATCGCTGTCGAAGTTCGCGTTGGATCCGAGCTTGTGTCCCCTGCGATTGCACATACAAATTGACCGCGAGCAGGGCCACGGCCCCCAAAATCAACAATCCCCCGATTAGAATCAGGATCAGGCGGCCCAGTTTTTGCACCGGAAGAGGTTACGCAAGCCATGTTTGAAGAAAAGATGAAAGCAGAACCCGCGGAATGAGCAGCACGCTCATCATCTTGAATCCGGCGGCTCACAGCGAGCGCGCCCAGCGCAAGCGGGCCCAGGTCGAATCCCTGGCCCGAGACTGCGTCGTATGCGCCACTACCCACATCGGGGAAGCGGAATTAATGGCCCGGCGCGGCGCGGAGGAGGGTTTTGAGAAAATTGTCGCAGCGGGCGGAGACGGCACGGTCAACGAAGTCGTAAACGGCCTGGCAGGCACGCAGGCAACGCTTGGCCTTCTGCCGATCGGCACAATGAACGTTTTCGCAACCGAACTCGGCTTGCCAGTCAACGATCTCGGAGGCTGCTGGGACATTGTGCAACGCGAGCATACCCGGGCGGTGGACCTGGCACAGGCCAACAGGAAATTCTTTGTCCAACTGGCCGGTGTTGGGCTGGATGCGCAAGTAGTCAAAGAAACGAGCACCCAGCTGAAGCGAAGCTTCGGACCGCTCAGTTATCTGATTTCCGCCGCGCAGATAGCAGCCCGTAAACCGCCAAGATTATTTATTCAATCGGAGGACGCGTCGATTGACGAAGGCTCATTTGTTCTGGTCGGCAACGGCCGTTTGTACGGCGGCCCGTTCCCCTTTTTCAAACAAGCCGAGCTTGACGATGGTCTCTTGGATGTCGTTGTATTTAAGCGACTCGGTTACCTCGAAATCATCAAATATCTCCAGGACGTGGTATTCAGCTCGGAGATACGCGCGCCGGAAGTCGAATATTTTCAAACCCACCGCCTTCGGGTGGAGAGTGATCAAACCGTTCCGGTGGAGCTCGACGGTGAACTAGTGGGCAACTGTCCGGTGGAGTTCAGCCTTAAGGAACGTGCCCTGCGGGTCCTGACCCCGGGGTAGGATCGGCACCGCTGGCCGGGTGGATCTCAAATTCTGCTGACAGAAAAATCGCATTGCGATACCCTCTTCTCGTGCGGTTATCGCGGGGCAAACAATCGGTCTTAGGGAGGCCGTGGACGGAAAACAGGCCCGTCGTCCTGTTGTCACTGATTGGCATTAATGTCGTCGCGTTCGTCGTCCAACTGGTCCTCGAAGTGGCCCAACCCGGGTTCGTTCGCGATTATCTGGCGCTGAGCAATCACGGAGTTCTCGAGGCATATTCCTGGCAGTTCGTCACTGCTGCTCTGCTTTACGGAGGCCCGTGGCATTTCTTCGGAAGCATCATCGTCGTTTACGTTCTGGGGCGAGGCATCGAATCGATTCTCGGCCGACGACACTTCCTAAATTTGTTCTTGAGCGGCGCAATTGCCGGCGAACTCGGACATTTATTCCTAATGCCGTCGGAAACCAGTTTATACGGGGCCAGCGGCGGCGTTGCCGCTATTCTCATTGCTTACGCTACGATTCTTCCGGAGCTGGAGCTGTTTGCGTGGCGGTGTCGATTCTTTGCCATTCGATTCAACGCGAAACATTTTGCCTACGCGGTGAGCTTCGTCAGCCTGGTCATGCTGCTGATCGACCGTCATGGCGCGGTGATCCACAGCGCAATTCCAGGAGGCTTCGTCGCAGGATGGCTTTACGTTCATTTGCTTGGATTTGGCCATCCTTCATGGTTGCAGCGAAAATTGTGGAAACGACGGGAGATGGCCAGCCGTATAGATCGCATGACTCGCGCCGAGTTCCTCGAAAATGAGATCGATCCATTGCTGGAGAAGATTTCCCGCAATGGCATTGGCAGTCTGACCCGGACCGAACGTCGTACTCTAGCCAGGGCCCGCGAAAAGGTCGGCTGACTTTCTCAGCGACGCTCGCCCCGGAAGGTTGGATCAATTAGAAATTGCCGGCATTTCGCGTCATCTTGCGCGATGGAAAGCGCGGGCTGGATCACCAGGAAAGCTACCGGTTCATTATACCCGGCACAAGTCGAAGCTGCGCTGATCCAAATAAACGAAGCCTGGCCGGCTGAGTTCACTCCACTACGGGACGTAATCGAAAGTTTTCCGATTGGCGAGACCGCGTTGCTTCATCTCCTTGCCCTGTCGAGTATTTCGGCGTCACGAATCGTCCGTAGCCCCCGGCTCCTCGTCTGGCTGGGGGAACCCGACATTTGCACTCGCGGCCGAAGCCGGGCCGAAATGATCGCCGCACTCGATCAATTTATCGAAGAAAATATCGCTGCCCAAAACTTTCGAGCTTTGCGGCGGTGGAAAAATCAGGAAATGATCCGGATCGCCCTGCGCGAATTGGCGAATGTTGCCGACCTCGAAGAAACAACCGCCGAGCTGTCGCAAATCGCCGAGATCTGCATCCGGGAAGTATTCGTTCATTGGAACTCGAAGCTGCGCGAGTCTTTTGGCCCACCTGGAGCCGAGTTCGCGGTGTTGGCTCTAGGCAAGTTGGGTGGGCGCGAACTCAACCACAGTTCCGATGTCGATCTAATCTTCCTCTACACAGAGGAAGGCGAAGTGTCGCCCAGGCTTTCCAAGCATCAGTGGTTCAACCGGTTGTCCGAGAAAATTCTTGGGACATTCTCGACGCCCGACGCCGAAGGCGCGCTGTTCCGGGTCGATCTTCGATTGCGTCCGGAAGGCTCGGCTGGTCCGCTCGCCCGCTCGCTCGAAAGCATGGAAAATTACTACGCGGGATTCGGTGAAACCTGGGAGCGGATCGCCTTAATCAAGGCGCGTGGCATCGCCGGGAGTCGGGAACTGGCCTATGAATTCCTGCGTCAGCATCAGCCGTTTATCTATCCGCGCAGCCCTACTCCCGATTTGCTCGATGAGGTTGCCGGCATCAAGCGCCGGATTGAGCACGATGTGGCAGAAGACCTTGAACGAGACGTGAAACTCGGGCGCGGAGGCATTCGTGAAATTGAATTCGTGGTCCAGACCCTGCAAGTCATCCACGGCGGCCGGCACGCGTTTCTACAGGAAACGAATACGCTGAATGCGCTGCAGGCGCTGGCCCGTCTCGAACTCATTTCGCGCGCCGAAGTTCTCGATCTGGATCGGGCCTACCGTTTTCTCCGTCAGGTCGAGCACCGTACCCAAATTGAAGCGGAACAACAAACGCACACGGTCCCGCGCGATCCAGCCGCGTTGGAAAGGCTCGCCCGCAGCCTCGGCTTCGACTCGAGCAGACAATTCAAGGCTCACTTGCAAAAAACAATGGAGAGAGTCCGATCGGTTTTTGCTCGTGTCGTGACGGGTGGTCCCAATGACACAGCGCCGCCCGATTTGAAAAATTTCAAAGACGAAAAAACGGCCGCGCGATCGCTCGGAGATTTGCTAAAACCCACTTCGGCATCACACGTCGCGGCCAGGACGAAGCAGGTCTTTGCAAAACTCAGACCGACCTTGCTCGCGCAGATCTCAGAGACGGCCGATCCAGATGCGACCCTGAATCAGTTCGTTCGGTTCGTCGAAGCTTATGGTTTGCGCGGTTTGCTTTTTGAACTGCTTGCGACCAATCCCACATTACTCGAACTCATAATCAAGACCTTCGATCGAAGCAGATTTGCGACGGATTTACTGATTCGCCGGCCCCCGCTGCTGGAAGAAATCACGCGCGATAAAAGTTTTAATCGACCGCGTTCTATTGCCGACCACTATGCCCGGCTCGAATCCTTCGGCGCAAAGGCCGCCAATCTCGATCCAGTTCGCGCCTATCGGCAGCGACAGACGCTGCGAATCATGATGCGCGACGTGCTCGGCGTCGCCGAGCCCTCGGTCATTTTCGCGGAATTGTCTGATGTCGCCGAAACATGTGTCGGTTTTACGAACAACCTCGTGGGGGGCGAAAATCTGACAATCATCGCGCTTGGGAAATTCGGCGGACGCGAATTGAATTACGGAGCCGATCTCGACGTAATCTTTATTGGCGACGACACGCGCGCGGCCCAAAACCTGATCACGGCGGCAGCACAGCCGACTGCTGAAGGAACGATTGCGTCACTAGACGCGCGCCTTCGTCCCGACGGAGAAAAAGGCCCCCTGGTTGGGCCGTTGGCAGCGTATGAATCCTATTATCGGGACCGGGCGCAACTTTGGGAAATTCAGGCGCTTACCCGAGCGCGTCCAATCAGCGGACCGTTACAGGATGATTACATCAAGATCGCGCAAACCATTTGGGGCAAGGCCGGGAAACAACCTGATCTATTCTTGAAGATCGACGGGATGCTTGACCGAATTCACCGTGAACGCAGCAGTGGCTCGGGGTTTGACGATTTCAAAACCGGTATCGGCGGTATCATCGAGGCCGAATTTCTCGTCCAGGGTTTGCAAATGCACACCGGGCTTTGGGAACCGAACTGGGAGCGTGCAGTCACGGTTCTGCTAGAAAATGCCGTGATTTCGAGGAGCGACGCTGATTGCGTGACTAAGAGTTACAGGATTCTTCGGCGCATCGAAACGGCGTTGCGTCGATTCGAAAACAAAAATACCTCAGCCCTGCCGGCGACGTCGGAGGAACAGACAAGACTAGCGAGATGGCTCGATTACAAAGAGACCGAACAGTTCATGAAGGAATATCACGCTGCCCGCGAAACGATTCACTCGCTCTATGAGCGGTATGTCAAAACGCAAATCGTCTAAATGCCTGCCAGCAATTTCGCGAGCTCGTGCAACATCAAGAAGGTTCCGAAGATCCCTCCAAGAATAACCAGAATGACCAGTCCAAGAACCACGCCGACGAAGATCTTGTCGGTTTTCGTCGAGCGGTGCGGCGTGTCCAGGTGTTCGCGAATCAGCTCATAATTACGCGTGTTTGCGGTAAACCAGAACGCGAATATCGAACCGGCGATTGGAATGATTCCGACGACTTCGTTGATCAGAACGTTCAGCGCCATACGACCGAGCAGGATTTTCGGAACGCCGCGGCGAATTCCGTAAATCAGAACCGAAACCGAGACCAAAGCGGCAGCGATGTCGCCAAACCCAGGGACAAGGTCGACAATGGGATTCAAACCAAGGCGTCTCTTTAGTCCTGGAATCCGAATCAACCGATCCATGACCACGGAGACCAGTTTGAAGACGGATTCGACTGAGTTGCGACGCCGATTTCGATCTTCGGGCGGAAGCAATTCCCATTCGACATCAGCCGCCTTACTCATGCTGGTTTTGTTGCAGTCACAATTAACGTGCGCCCGAGAAGCAGATCCCGCGAGTTCACTAGACGCACCGCCCATCGGTTTTGATCATTAATCGTTTGATATTTTGCGGCACCCCGGCGGTGTACCACCCGATCCATCAGCCGAGTGTGGTGAATTTCCGGCGCGCCAAGCTCGTACAGACCCGTAATTTTGCGGCCGGCTAATTTGCGAAAAAACCGACGTGCGCTCATGGCGAAACGCGCGACGAGCAGCTACCCATTCGCGCGGCGACGGTTTCCTTAGCCCGGGATTTCCTTCAACATCTGCACGTTGGTCGGGAATTTCTTCACGAACATGAGCAAACGCTGAATCGCTTCTTCAGGCTTATGACCGGCAAGACCACGGCGAATCAGATTGATCTTCTCGAGCTCCCATGGCTGGAGAAGCAACTCTTCGCGGCGCGTGCCCGAAAGAAAAATGTCGATCGCAGGATAGATTCGCTGATCGCTAATTTTGCGGTCCAGCACCATTTCCATGTTTCCGGTGCCCTTGAATTCCTGGAAAATCAGTTCGTCCATGCGGCTGCCGGTTTCGATCAATGCGGTCGCCACAATTGTAAGAGACCCCGCCTCTTCCGTGTTGCGCGCCGCGGCAAAGATTTTTCTTGGAATCTCCATCGCGCGCGCATCGATACCGCCGCTCATCGTCCGCCCGCCGCCGGACATCGCATTATTGAATGCGCGGGCTGTCCGCGTAATCGAATCGAGCAGGATGAAAACGTGCTGGCCAGCCTCGACCAAACGTTTGGCCCGCTCGATGGCCAATTGGGCGATGCGAGTGTGGCTCTTGATATCGCTGTCGTTCGAACTGGCGATAATTTCGGCCTTCGGATGCGAGCGTTTGAAGTCAGTGACTTCCTCTGGCCGCTCATCCACCAGGAGAATGATCAGTTTCATCTCGGTATGGTTTTTAGTTACCGCATCGGCGATGTGGTGGAGCAAAGTGGTCTTGCCGGTGCGCGGGGGCGCAACGATTAACCCGCGCTGACCCATGCCCAGCGGTGTCATCAAATCCATGACGCGTGTGGTGTAGCGGTCAGGAACAGTCTCGAGCTTGATTCGTTTGTTCGGATTAATCGTGGTCAGCTCTTCGAACGGACGCAGGCCTTGATATTTCGCCGGATCCTCGCCGTTGATGGTAAGAAGCTTGATCAGTTGCGGGCCGCGGCTGCCGCGCCGCGTTTCGCCGTAAATCCACATTCCATCACGCAAACCAAAACGGCGCACGATTTCGGGCGTGACGAAAATGTCCTGCGGCGTTTGGACAAAATTGCGTTTTGGATCGCGAAGGAAACCAAAACCTTTACCGGAGATTTCAATGATGCCTTCTCCGAATTCCGGTTCGCGCTGGGCTTGCTCGCCTTCAGGCGCGCCTTCCATGGTTTCGGTGGCTACCGGGTCCCCGGTCCCGGCGCCGGGTGCGTCGCCCCGCGATTCGTTATAGGGCTCGTTGAAATTGTCGTTTCGGTCGCCGCGGTTGTAATAACGACGACGGCCGTAGCGTCGCCGTCCACGAGGGCGACGTTGCTCGGATGGAGCGGCCGTCGATCCGGTTTCCAGCGGCGGCTGGTTTTCGTTTTCTTCGTTCATAAAATTGCAGAGGCGGATTGCTCGCCGGGGCAAGCGCACTGCCAGGATTCAGCGAAAGGAAATTACTTTTTCAGGCTGGCAACTTGGCCAGCATTTCGTCGGGAATATCTAGATTTGAGTAGACGTTCTGCACGTCATCATCGTCCTCGAGGGCGTCACACAAACGCAGCACCTGCCGGGCCACGTCCTCATTGGCCACCG
>DATMOU010000070.1:0-9667 GCA_035568035.1 Chthoniobacterales bacterium
CGTGGCATCGCCGACACCAACTCCGACCCCAACCCCGACTCCGACCCCAACCCCAAGTGGAACTCCTTGTCGGATTAACTGTGGGTCAACGCCGACCCCTACACCTACAATTGCGCCTAGCCCAACTCCTACTCCGACAGCTACACCCACGCCGACACCTAGTGTGGCTCCGAGTCCAACGCCTACCCCAACCGCAACGCCGGTAGTTAGCCCCACACCAACACCAACTCCAACTCATACACCAACACCTACACCCACTCCAACACCCATAGCGAGTCCGACACCGACACCAACTCCAACGATCGCACCAAGTCCAACGCCTACGCCTACCCCGACGCCGACTGGAGCTCCCAGTCCGACTCCAACTCCTTGTGGTAGGGGCTGTGGGCCTACGCCGACTGCCACGCCGGTGGTTAGCCCGACTCCTACACCTACTCCTACTCCAACCGCGACTCCAACTTCAACTCCGACCCCGACCCCGACTGTTGCAGCGAGTCCTACTCCGACACCTACGGCAACACCTGTGGCTAGCCCCACACCGACTTCTACCCCCACGCCAACTCCGACTCCAACAATCGCACCGAGTCCCACGCCGACGCCGACAGCCACGCCGGTAGTTAGCCCAACTCCGACTCCTTGTGGTGGTAGGGGCTGTGGGCCAACGCCAACCCCTACGCCTACAGTTGCACCTAGCCCCACTCCAACCCCGACGCCTACAATTGCGCCTAGCCCGACTCCTACTCCGACACCTACAATTGCGCCCAGCCCAACGCCTACGCCGACTGCCACTCCGATAGCGAGTCCGACACCAACGCCCACACCAACTCCGACTGCGGTGCCGAGCCCAACCCCTACGCCCACTCCGACAGCCACGCCTGGATCAGGCCCCGCAGTGATGATCAGCCCTGCGCCAGGATCAACTTTTACTTCTTCGACAGTTACCTTCCAGTGGACAGCCGGCAGCGCCACTGCGTACGCCCTGACACTGGGTAGCCGCCCGCTAGCTCTGGATCTTTACTCCTCGGGGCAAACGACTGCGCTCTCAGCTACCGCAACCGGCCTTCCGACCGACGGTCGAACGATTTACGCGACGCTCTACTCCAAGGTGAACGGCCAGTTTGTAAATAACGCTTACACCTACACAGCAAAGTAACAGCGTCGTCCGACTCTCGGACTGTTACATCGCGACTCGCGTTCCGGCGTCATTATAAAACTCAATTTGCCTACCGCCAAGGCGGCGAACAATGCGCCACCCTTTCTTGGCCGCGAATGAGCGCAGTTCTTCGTCTGTGATGGAGCGCAAAATCCGAAGCTCGGCCGGATGAATAATGAACACTTCAGACTTGACCGCGAGTCTCGCTGCAATTTTCTCAGCCAACCCGGGCAGATCGTTATTTTGTCGCATAATCTTTGTCCAAAGTGTCGGTCGGCCAAACCGCCAGCGCAATTGGCGAACCGCACATTCCTCGGCTAAATTTTGCCGATGGTTTCCGACACAATCGAGCTTCGTGGCCACATTATCGATTCGCTCACTTTGCCCAAAGTGCTCGACCAGATTGTGACCCGTGGAGCGACTTTTAACATCGTAGAATTCAAAATCGGCCAAAAGCGGATCGACCCGAGCCTTGCCCGGATCGAAATTACTGCGCCAACCAAAGTTGAACTGGATGAGTTGATCCAGCGCTTGCGCGAGCAAGGCGCGGAAGTGAAGCGTCCTCAGCTTGGCGATAAGTAATTATCGATCTTATGCGCGAACTACTGCTCTGCCCGCCTGATTTCTACGGCATCGAATACGAAATCAATCCGTGGATGAGTCGTGCGCGTGGTGCGGAGGCGGCCGTTGCCAAACAGCAGTGGTCCGGCCTGCGCGCGGCGCTGTCCAAGCTCAACTGCAAGATCGAATTGATCACGCCGCAACCGAAATTGCCGGACATGGTTTTCACCGCCAACGCCGGTCTGGCCGTCGGCCGAAGATTCATTCCGAGTAACTTTCGCCATAAAGAGCGCGCCGACGAGGCGCCGCGCTTTGCGCGCTGGATGGAGGAACGCGGCTATCAAATTTCATGGTTGCCGAAGGAATATTATTTCGAAGGCGAAGGCGATGCCTTGTTTGCCGGGGATGCCCTCTTTTGCGGGTACAAGTTTCGTTCTGATATCAAATCGCACCACGCGGTCGCAGAGATGCTCGGATGCCTCGCCGTTTCGGTGGAGCTTGTTGATCCTCGCTTTTACCATCTCGATACCTGTTTTTGTCCTCTTCCGGACGGCGCGGTCGTTTGGTTCCCGGCCGCGTTCGACGAGTACGGCCAGCACGCGGTTCGCGAACACGTTTCAGACTTGATCGAGGTCGCACCGGAAGAAGCGATGCATTTTTGTTGCAACGCGGTTCCGCTCGAGCGTGACATCGTTTTACCGCAAGGCGCGCCGACATTAGCCACTACTCTCAGCGAGCGAGGTTACAAATGTCACCAGCTTCCGATGACCGAATTCCTCAAGGCCGGCGGCGCCTGCAAGTGTCTGACAATGTTTATGCCGCAGCGCGAAAAAGCTTAGCGCTTTCGGTTTCGCTTTGCCTGCAGCGCGGCTTCAATCTTGCCGAGCGGCAGGCAATTCATCACGTCGGTCTTGGTCAGCCAGCCTTTGCGGGCGATGCCGACACCGAACCAGAGATCCTGTAATCGCTCGGTCCGATGGGCGTCGGGATCGATCACGCATTTGACGCCTCTCTCTTTCGCCAGCGGCCACCAGCGCCAATCGAGGTCAAGGCGTTTCGGCGCGGCGTTAAGCTCGATCCAGGTCCCGGTCCCGGCCGCGGCATCAAGCACTGCCGGAATGTCGATCGAATATGGCTCGCGCTTCAACAACAGGCGGCCCGTCGGATGCGCCAAAAGCGTGACGAACGGATTTTCCATCGCGCGAATTACGCGTTTCGTCATGTCCGCCTCTGACAGATTGAAGACGGAATGGACCGATGCGACGACAAAATCCAACTCGGACAAAATCTCATCATCAAAATCGAGTTTCCCGTCACGCAGAATGTCGCACTCGATACCGGCGAACAACCGAAAGCCGTCGAGAGTCTTGTTTAACTTTCGAATCGCCGAGATTTGCGCCCTAAGCTTAGCCTCGTCGATTCCGTGCGCCTGGATCGAGCTCTTGCTGTGCTCGGCGATGCCCAGGTATTCGAGTCCGAGTTCCTGGGCGGCAGCCGTCATTTCTTCCAGCGTGTTGTGACCGTCACTCGCGACGGTATGGCAGTGAAATGTTCCGCGCAGATTTTCCTTCTCCAGCAGTTTGGGCAGAGCATGATTTTCCGCCGCTTCGAATTCGCCGCAGTTCTCGCGTAACTCTGGCGGAACATAATCGAGTCCAAGGGCTCGATACAAATCAGCTTCTTCTCGAACGTTAGGAATTTTCGCAGGAGTGATTTTCTTTTTGACCTTCGGTTCGGACGGCAACTTCCCGAGCCGGTATTCATTCAATGTCCAGCCCCGGGCCAGTGCGCGGCTGCGCATCTCGATGTTGTGTTCCTTGCTGCCGGTAAAATAATTGAGTGCGAATGGATATTCAGTCGAGCTAACGACTCGCAGGTCGCATTGAATTCCGGAACGCAGCCGCACACTCGTCTTGGTGGGGCCCTGGGCGATGATGGATTCAACCAGCGGATGTTTGAGGAAAAACTGCGTGATAACGGCGGGCTTCTTGGTCGCGACCACAAGATCGACATCGCGGACAATTTCCCGCCGGCGCCGATAACTTCCGGCGACATCGACCTGCAGCGCGTCCGGATGCGCTGTCAGATCGCGCCGAAGCAATTCCGTATCGCCCGCGACCTGGCCAAATTGGAAGTAGCCGGAATGTTTCGCCCGTTGTTCAATCGCGGCGCAAATTCTTGTTTGGGTGGTTTCTCCAAACCCAGGCAGCTCCGCCACTTTCCCCGATTCGCAAGCTTCGCGCAGTTCCTCGATCGAACTGATCTTTAGATTTTCATAGAGAGCCTTGATCTTCTTGGCGCCGAGTCCGGAGATCGAAAATAATTCCAGGATTGCTGCCGGAAATTCGGCACGCAGCTCCTCGAGATATTTCAGCTTTCCAGTGCCGGCCAGTTCTTTGATCTTCGCCGCAATGGCCTTACCGACGCCGGGGATTTTTCCGAGCGCTTCTTCGTCCTGAAGATCGGACAAATTTCCGCCAAAAGTCTCGAGCGAGCGGGCGGCGTTGGCGTAGGCTCGAATCTTGAACGGATTTTCATCCTTGAGCTCGAGTAGAGTCGCGATTTCCTCCAGAACATCGGCGATTTGCGATTTCGTCATTCCCTTGAACCGTTACCAAAGAATCCGATGATGGCGAACGAACCGGCAAAGTTAATCGAATGTCCGCGTGATGCCTGGCAAGGCTTGCCGCGGCAGATTCCAACTGCACTCAAGGTCGAATACCTGCGCGCCCTGATCGCCGCCGGCTTCAAACACATTGACGCAGTGAGTTTTGTCTCGTCGAAGGCAGTTCCGCAAATGGCTGACAGCGAACAGGTTCTCGCTCAACTCGAGGCACTGGGAGGCGTTGAGATTATCGGGATCGTCGTTAACGAGAAAGGCGCCGAACGCGCGATCGCCACGAAGCGAGTGACAACCATTGGCTATCCGTGCTCGGTTTCGCCAACGTTCCTTCGGAGAAATCAAAGCCAATCGTTAGAAGAAAATTTCGAAACATTGAAAACAATCAAGCGCCGCGCCGACCATGCAGATGTCGATCTGGTGGTTTATCTCTCGATGGCATTTGGGAATCCATACGGCGATCTGTGGAACGAAAACGAAATCAACGCGGCGATCGGAAGAATCGTTGAGCTCGGTATCCAATCCATCTCTCTGGCGGACACCATCGGAATCGCAGACCAGAGGTTGATCCAGCGAATTGTGACTACGGCAATGAAGTCCGTTGATCGGTGCGAACTCGGCGTGCATTTGCACGGCACGCGGGCTGAGGCCGCCGCAAAAATTCTCGCTGCCTACGATGCTGGTTGCCGGCGATTCGATTCCGCGATTGGCGGACTCGGTGGTTGCCCATTCGCTCAGGACACCCTGGTTGGAAACATTCCAACCGAAAGCGTGATCGCGGCGCTAAATCAAAGGGGCGTGAAGTTGCCGCTCAAGATCGATTACATCGGGCAATTGAGCGCGAAGCTTGCGGCCGATTTCGCCTGACCAGCGGCTCACATTCGGCCGCGCTTTTTGTAAAACGCATAACGCTTGAGGATCGATTGCACGTAGCTGCGCGTGGCCGGAAAATCGATCTTGTCGAGAAACTGATTCGCCGTAACACCTCCCTCTCCAACCCAGCGTTGCGCTCGACTTGGCCCGGCATTGTACTCAGCCAGCGCGAACGGCAGCGGGTCCTGCTCAGCCTGCCAATGCTCCGTCGCGCGATGCAAATACCAGGAACCGGCTTCAAGATTTGTCTTCGGGTCGAACAGATTATCCAATTGGAAATTCTCGATTTTGTTTTCGCGCGCCCATTCGGTCGCCGCCTTGGCACTCACTTGCATCAAACCGCGCTCGCCGGCAGTTCCATATTTCTTGCGATCGAATCGGCTTTCCCGCCAGATCACCGCTTTGACCAACATCGGATCGAGCCGATGCTCGGCGGCCACTGATGTGACGATCGGATCGTACTGGTGAAATCGGGCGGGACTAACCCATTCGTACGAACTGTAGAGTGCGTCGCCCGAGCGGAGTGCGAGACAGGCAAACCCGGCCGCCAGGGCGAGCAGGAAACATAGAATCAGTTTCCAAACGAATCTCACGACCTCAGTATCTCCGTTTTGGGCCAACTTGCCACGCTGCAGCTTTGGCCAAGGCGGATGCTCGTGATCGACCGAAACTTCAATTAGGTTGTGAGCATACAAATGATGAAGCCCGGCTATGTTCGCGTAGTTATCGACCGCGCGATTCGGCGCGAGCTCGATTATTCCGTGCCGGAAACGCTGGCGGACCGGATCGGCGTCGGCTCACGGGTGCGAGTTCCGTTTCGCGACGGGTCGGCCTTGGCTACCGTGCTCGCGACCCTCGAAAAGAGCGACGCCAAGGGAATTCGTCCGATCGAAGCGCTTGTCGGCGAAACTCCCGTCATTAGCGAGCGGCTTCTGGAGCTCGCGAAATGGATGAGCGCCTACTACTGCTGTCCGCTTGAAACCGTGATGCGCAGCCTGCTGCCACAGGTGATCCGCCGCGCGGAGATCAGTTGGAAAAAACAACTCGTTGTCCATCCATCCACAATCGACATCGGCGAAATCGATAAATTGCGGCGACGCGCACCGCGCCAGGCCGAACTACTCGACGCCATCGCAAAAATAGAAAAGCCGATTCCCGCGGCGAAGTTATTGCGAAACACATCACTTGATAGCCAGGCTTTGCGGGCGCTGGCCAAGCGCGGGTTGATTGATTTGCGCGAAGAGGCAATCGAGCGGGACCCGCATGCGGACGAGCAATTCGTGGCCAGCGCCAACCTCGACCTGAACGTGGAACAAACGGCTGCACTCAAAAAGATTTCCGAAGCACTGGCTGCGCCGGATAGCGCTAAACCTGTTTTGCTGCACGGTGTTACCGGTAGCGGAAAAACGGAAATCTACTTGCAAGCTATTCACGCCGCTCTCGATCGCGGCCGGAATGCAATCGTCTTGGTGCCGGAGATTTCGCTCACTCCGCAGACGGTCGAACGTTTCAAGAGCCGGTTCGCTGAAATTCACGAAGCGGTCGCTGTTCTGCACAGTCACCTGTCCCAAGGCGAACGCCACGACGAATGGCACAAAATCCACTCGGGTCGCGCGCGGATTGTGATCGGCGCGCGCAGCGCGGTATTCGCGCCGCTTAAACACCTCGGATTAATCATTGTCGATGAAGAACATGAGACAACCTACAAACAGGAAGAAGCGCCGCGCTATCACGCGCGCGACGTTGCCGTCATGCGAGCCAAGATCGAGAAATGCGCCATTGTTCTCGGCAGCGCCACGCCGTCGCTCGAGAGCTACCACAATGCGACAAACGGCAAATACGACCTGGTCACGCTCACCCAGCGCATCGACGCGCGGCAAATGCCACTGATCAGAATTGTCGATCTTCGCCGGGAGCGACGAAAAGGGAAGATCGTGCCGATTCTTTCGGAGAAACTTTCCCAGGCGATTGCCGACCGGCTGGGGAAGCGCGAACAAACGATCTTGTTTTTGAATCGGCGCGGATTTTCCACCTCGCTGCTTTGCAGCAACTGCGGCAAGGCGCGCAATTGTCCGAACTGCAGCGTTGCCCTCACGTTTCATCGTCACATGGCAAGGCTGAGCTGCCATCTCTGCGGACATACCGCGGCCGTGCCGAAAAAATGTCCGGAATGCGGCCAGGACGCGCTGATTTACGCCGGATTTGGAACGGAAAAGGTGGAATCGATCGTCTCGCAGTTTTTTCCGAAAGCGCAGGTACGGCGGATGGACGCCGATTCAATGACCCGGAAGGAGGCCTACCGCGAAGCGTTGCGGAATTTTCGCTCCGGAAAAATCGACATCCTGGTCGGGACCCAAATGATCGCGAAAGGTTTGCATTTTCCGAACGTTACCCTGGTCGGAATCATCAACGCTGATCTCGCGTTGCATCTTCCAGATTTCCGTGCGGGCGAACGAACATTCCAGCTGTTGACCCAAGTCGCCGGACGCGCCGGGCGCGGCGAAACGCCGGGCGAAGTTTTTGTCCAAACTTACACTCCGTTCTCGCCATCGATCCAGTTTGCGCGGCATCACGATTTCAATGGTTACTTCCAACAGGAGCTGGAATTTCGGGAGCGCTGCGATTTTCCACCGTTCAAACATGCGGTTCTTATCACGGTCCGGTCCGAACACGAAGGGCGTGCCAAGCTCTCTGCTGAAACCTTGGTCCGACGGTTGAAGGAATCTCTTCCATCGGAATTCATCCTGAGCGACGCCGCCCCAGCGCCATTGGAAAAACTTCAGGGACAATTTCGCTTTCACATTCTGTTGCGCGGCGAAGCGATCATGCGGCTAAGCCGTCTCATCCGCGAAACGCTCGAGAAATTGCCGCTACCCGAGGACGTGATCGCGACCATAGACGTCGATCCGTATCAGCTGCTATAGGCATTCCTCTTGCGTCTGGTTTCCGAATTGGGGTACAAAAAAGCATGAGAACGTTCCCTCCCGCACTGCTGATTTTCGCAATCGTGGGCCTTTCGGTGCCAAGCGCCCGCGCTGCTGGAGCGGCCCCGGCTTCGCTGAAAACGTTTTTGGAAAGCGAAGGCTACGGTGGATCTCAGCTACAACGGCGGTTGGGAAATCATTTGTTCGCCACTACGATCATTAATGGCAGACGCATGGCATTGGCCATCGATACTGGCGCCCCCTTTACGTTAGTTGATTCTGCGAGCGCAAAGGCCGTCGGCTTAAAAGTCCAGGAAACGAAAGGAACAATTACTGGAGTAACCGGACTCACCGAGCGCGCCGGGGTAGCCCGTATCGCCACTTTAAGGATGGGAAATTGCACGTTCCTAAATGTACCGATTGGAGTAGCGGACGCGGCAGAGATCAATGCTATCCGAGGCCCCCATCTTGATGGACTGTTTGGAGCGCACGAGATGTCGAAGTTCGGAGTGGTTATCGATTGCGCGCGGCAAATGTTGTATGTGAATCCGCACGGGCCATCCTCGACAGACAATCAAAACCTCGCGCGATTCCTGACGGGGCGAGGCTTCAGCCGGATCCCGATGAGCTTCGATTCGAGTCACCATTTGGAAATACAAGCTAAAGTCAACGGCCATCCGGTCGCGATGATTGTAGACACTGGCGCGGCAAGTACCTTTCTTTCGCAATCGATTGCCTACGCCTCTGGGGCTGCCACTACCGGAGTCAATTTCACGATCGGGGGCGCGACGGGAGGCGCTCTGCCAGGAAAAATAGCAAGAGTTCACGAGCTGGCGCTCGGTGACCTAATCGTTCACAACGCAGAACTAACAATCGGTGAATCGAAAATCGGCGGATCTGGGCTTCTCGGCGAAGAATATCTCTCGTGGAATTTCGGCGTTGTCGATCTTGGCGGGATGAATCTCTATCTTCGCCCGCCCGAATTAGGGCCAGCAAAGAAACGTTGACGTGCTTCGCCATTCATGATCATCCACCGCGTCCGGGGCGCATCGAACGAACTATTGATGTTACGTTGAGTCGTCCGCGACAGCGTGACAGCGCAGACTTCTTGCGACTGCGTAGCTATATTTTGAATTTTCTCCATTTCGCCGGCACGAGTTAACCAGGGCGCAGAGCCGGCAGTCGGATTCGAACCGACGACCTGCTGATTACAAATCAGCTGCTCTACCAACTGAGCTATGCCGGCATATGCTAGGAAAAACGGCTACCGAGGAGACTCCTATTTGATATTTTCACGGTCTTGTTCTACGGTCAAGCTGTGACAAGCCAAAAACCGAGCAAAACGTGGGAAAAAACGCGGGTCCAAAATCTCGTTCGCCATAAGTCCGGGCGCTACTATGCCAGAGCATTTGCCGGAGGCAAAGAGGTTTGGAAATCGCTTGGCACTTCCCATTTCAGTGTCGCAAAAGCACGGCTGTCAGAATTCCTGAAAGAACATCGGCAGCGCGTTAACTACAGAAATAGCGAGGTATCATC
>DATMOU010000071.1:0-10771 GCA_035568035.1 Chthoniobacterales bacterium
GCGTGTGATGCGTCTCGATCTGCTCGTGCGCCTTACTCGCCTGCGCCAAGGGCAAAGTTTGCGAAACGATCGGCTTCATTTTTCCTGCCTCGATCAATTTCGTCAGCTCTTCGAGTACTTTCGAATCCGGATGTGCACCCATTCGAGTGCCGCGGATGCCATGCCTGGCGCATTCATTTTGGTCCGGCTCATCGGTGATCGAAACAATGATTCCACCCTTCTTCACAACGCCGTAAGAGCGACTCAGCGCGTCCGCCCGAACGCAATTGAGAACAACATCAACGTCCTTCACGACGTCTTCGAACTTTGTGGTGGTGTAATCGATTGTCTGATCTACGCCCAGTTGCTTGAGCAACTGCTGGTGCGCGGTCGAGGCCGTTGCAATCACCTTGGCGCCGCGGGCCTTGGCAATTTGAATCGCAAAACTGCCAACGCCGCCCGAGCCTCCATGGATTAAAACAGTCTGCCCTTTATCGATCTTGGCCGAGTCGATGAGCGCCTGCCAGGCAGTCGTAGCCGCGAGCGGAACTGCGGCAGCTTCTTCGAAGTTGATGTTTTTGGGTTTGAGGGCACTCTCAGATTCCTTCGCCGCCGCGAACTCGGCATAACCACCGCCGCGCATCACCGAGAGATAACAATAAACTGCGTCACCGGCTTTAAACTTCTTTGCGTCCGCGCCGGTTTTCTCAACAGTGCCCGCAACGTCATAACCCAGGATGACTGGGCCCTGGCTGTCGCGGTTTTTGAAAAATTTTCCCTGTCGCACATAGGTGTCGACCGGATTTACTGCGGCCGCCATCACCCGAACCAGAATCTCGTCATTCTTTGGTTCCGGCTTCGGCACCTCCTGATATTTTAAAACCTCCGGTCCGCCGAATCCGTTGACGACGACTGCCTTCATCATCGCCGGATTTGTTTGGGCTGACGCGATTCCGAGTGCGCAGCCGATTGCCGTAAGCAGTAAAATCTTGTTCTTCATAAGACCGTTCCTGCGACTCAATTAAATCCTGTTCACTGTGTCGACAACTCTTCAAGCTCCCGCCATGAAAACACGAATCCTCGCCACTATTGCATTAACCTGCGGTTTGTCCGGTTTTTGCTTCGGGCAAAGTTCGCCGGCAACAGCGACCACGACGACGAAAAGTACCGGCGGAAGCACCGCCCCTTACAACGAAGGTGCAGTTTGGGCGTTGTCGATGATCAAGACCAAGACCGGACTCAGCGATGAATACTTCAAACAAATCACGGGAACGGTGAAGCCGGTTTATGATGAAGCAAAAAAACAAAAGCTCATTCTCGATTACAAAATCTTGAACGGGGAAGCATCAGACGCGCACGACTTCAACATTCTCATTATGGTGGAATATCCGAACATGGCCGCATTCGACGGTCTCCGTGACAAAATGGACCCGTTGGTTACCAAAGCGATGGGATCGGAAGACCAACGAAAAGACATGGCGGTCAAACGACTGGACATTCGCGAGATTCTCGGCACCAAGACGATGCGCGAGATTACACTGAAATAGTCAGAGATCAGCAGTCGGAGGTCAGAAATCAGCGACTCCACGGCAGGGCGTCGAGATCGACGTTGCCACCGGTGAGGATTATTCCGACCCGTTTTCCGGCGAGATTCGCCTTAGCATCGGCAATCGCCGCGTACGGAACCGCGGCTGATGGCTCTATCACAATTTTCATTGTCTCCCAGATTGTCCGCATTGCGACGATGATCGCGTCTTCGGTGACGGTGATCACATCGTCGACATAGCGTTGCACGATCGGAAAGGTCTGCTCGCCGACGTTCGTCCGGAGACCATCGGCAATCGTGAATTTCTTTTCGGTCACGATGCGCTTTCCGGCGTGAAACGACTGCGCAGTGTCATCGGCATTCGCCGGCTCGGCAGCAATGACTTTTATGCTTGGTCGCATCGACTTCGCCGCGACCGCAGTTCCGGAAAGCAGACCGCCGCCGCCCACTGGACACATCACAACATTCACATCGGCGTCCTCGAGCAATTCGATCGCCGCGGTTCCCTGCCCCGCCATGACGTCCGCGTTTTCGAACGAATGAATCAAGGTCGCGCCGGTCTTGGCGATCACGTCTGCGCAGGCGGCTTCGCGCGCGGCGTCGTTCGGTTCGCAGAAAACAATATGCGCCCCATAGCTTTCGACTGCGCGCACTTTCACTTTGGCTGAATTCTTTGGCATCACAATATGGGCGGGGATCCCGCGGAGCTTCGCCGCGCGCGCCAACGCGGTTCCATGATTTCCCGACGAATGCGTCGCTACTCCGCGTTTCGCAGTCACGTCATCGAGCGAAAAGACAGCGTTGGTCGCTCCGCGCGCTTTGAACGCGCCGATCTTCTGAAAATTTTCGCACTTAAAAAATAATTTCGCTCCGCTCGCCTGATCCAACCGCGAACTGGTCAGGACCGGCGTTCGATGAATGTAGGGACGGATCCGTTCATGCGCTGCCCGAATGCGCTCAAGATCGAGTGCCATATCTCCAAGATAGTGTAAGGAAAGCGCATAATGCCAGTCCGGCTCGGACCTTGCCGAATCGATTTTGGTCTAAGTTGGCAGGCGAAGCGCCTGTCCTACAATTAATGGGATGGACGCGTACGCAAAGCGGAACGAGCGCCGAGTTGGGGAGAACCGGCCGAAAATTTCGCATTTACCCGCGGAAGCGGATATTCGGAGCCGCAGAGATCGACAACGCGAGAAGCAAGCGGTAACGGATGAGCGGCGCGCGATTAAAAAAGCCGCTCGTCAGGGGTTGAAGCGGAAATTGCGCGACGAACTGGAAAATATTGAATGAAAAAGTCGGTAAAAATCGCGCTCGGCGCCATCACAGCATTTTTCTGCCTGCTCTGCTTTTGCGCTGCACTAGTCGTTTATTTCGTGGTGAGCTTTTATCAAGGGCACAGGTTGTTTAACGAGGGCGCCGTCGCGATGTCTCGTCGGGACTACGAGACTGCGATCTCAAAGTTTCACGACGCGCTGGGAAAGCATCTTGAGAAAACTTATCGCGCCTACGCTCTGGGAGACGTTGCGTTCTGCGAATATTCGCATGGCCATTGCGAGGACGCTCTTCGCGATTACACGGCGGCGGTGACGTTGGATCCAACCCTGGCGTGGGCCTATGAGAATCGCGGATGGTTGTACAATGAAAGCGCAGAATCCGATCGGGCTTTGCAAGATTTCTCAGACGCAATTCGATTGGATCCAAACTTGTATCAAGCTCATTTCGGCCGGGGTTTGATCGAAATGGATCGAAAAGACCTGGACGGGGCTATCGAGGACTTCGCCGAAGCCGCGCGGATCGATCCGTCCTCCGCCAATGCCTATTACAACCGCGGTATCGCCTATTCCTATAAGAAAGAGTACGACCGTGCATTGGCGAACTTGGACGCGGCGATCCGGATGAACCCGAACCATCCGGCTGCGCTTGCCGAACGCGGTTACGTTTATCTTCAAAAGAGACAGCCTGAGAAGGCAATTAGCGATTTCAGTGCTTCCATTCGTCTCGAGCCCGGCCATCAGAGCACCTACCGGATACGAGCTTTCGCCCTGAAGGATCTGAAGCGCTGGAACGCAGCGATATCGGATTTCAACAAAGCCCTGCAATTGAATCCCGGAGACGTTGCTGCGCTGGAAGGCCGCGGATCGACTTTTTCACAAATGGGAGACCAGGACCGCGCGATCGCAGACTTCACCGCAGTTCTCCAAAGTTGGAATTTGCCGGACATCTATTACCGGCGCGGCTTCGCGTATTCCCGCAAAGGTGATTACGATCGAGCCATTGCAGATTTTCGCGAGGGTGTGGAACAAATGCCCGACGACGAATCGGCATTGAACAGTCTAGCGTGGTTTCTCGCTACTTGCCCGGATGCAAAGTTCAGGAACGGAAATGAGGCGGTAACGAACGCGATGAAGGCATGCACGATCTCACACTGGCGCGATGCGTTTTATGTGGACACCCTGGCTGCGGCCTACGCAGAGACTGGCCAATTCAATGAGGCGATCGCTTATCAGATCAAAGCGATGTCGTACGATAAGCTGGACCAGACAAACCTCGACGACATGCAAAAGCGACGGGCCCTTTACCAGCAACAAAAGCCGTATCGCCAGAGCAACGTGCGCTGATTTATCAGCTCTTTGGCGTGACTTTCGCGCTTCCGAGGAACGTGGCGTTCTCGTCGACCACCAGCCGGGGCGCTTCGATATCCCCCTGCAAGGTGCAACCTGCCTGAAGTTCGCAGCGTTCGGTGGCAAAAATGTCGCCCTCGACCGTCCCGCGGACCTTGACTGATTTCGATCGAATCTCGCCCTTAATCGAAGCGTGCTCGCCGACGGTCAGCGATCCCGTCGAATCAATGGTTCCTTCTACCTCGCCATCGATCAACAGTTCGTCGCGAAATTTAACAGTGCCCTTGATCGAAACCCCTCTTGAGAGCAGCCCACCTGACTTTGCCGACGTGGGCGCTCCATTCGATTGGGAAGGCGCCGGCGGTGGCGTGGAAGGTTGAGGCTCAGTTCTGCGAGTTGAAAACATGTTCATAAAGAGATTCCTCGAACGATGGCTGGCGGTAAAGCTAATCTTGTTCCGCGCACCACACTAGAGCCAAAATCTTTATCAAATTCTGCGTTCCCTATGAAAGCTCCGATTTTTCTTAACGAAGAACAGGTCCTGAAGCACTTGCGCATGTCGGACCTAATCCCCGCCATGGAGAACGCGTTGATTGATTTTTCGGCCGGCAAAGTATCCCAGCCGGTGAGGCAGGTGATCCCGGTCGATCCGCCCGGGGGATTCTATGGAATCATGCCGGCCCTGACTCCGGACGGCCTGGGCCAGAAAATTGTCACCTTCTATCCGCCAAACGCCGATAAGGGCATTCCAACTCACATGGCCCTGATTGTTCTGAACGACCCGCAGACCGGCGCGCCACTCGCGGTGATGGATGGACGATTGATCACCGAGATGCGGACGGCGGCGGTTTCAGCCGCGGCGACGAAACTTCTCGCGGCAAAGGATGCAAGAGTGCTCGCAATTCTCGGTAGCGGTGTGCAGGCACGCAGTCATTTTGAAGCGCTCGGACTCGTCAGGAACTTCAATGAAGTCCGTGTTTGGAGTCAGGCGAAATCGCGAGCGGAGAGCTTCGCGAACGAGATTGGCGCGAAAGTAACATCACCGGAAGATGCGGTGCGAGGAGCGGACGTGGTCGTCACTGTCACAAGTTCCAAAACGCCGGTGTTAAAAGGGACGTGGTTAAAATCCGGATGTCACGTCAACGCGGTTGGCGCGTGCCGGCGCGATTGGCGCGAGCTCGATGATGACGCGATGCGAAACAGTGTTGTCTTTCTCGATTCTCGGGAAGCAGCAATGAAAGAATCCGGCGACGTGATTCTTTCCGGCGCAAAAATCTACGCTGAGCTTGGCGAAGCGTTTGCCGGCAAAGTCCCGGCTCGCGCGAATGAAACGACAATCTTCAAGTCATTAGGCATGGCGGTGGAAGACATTGCCTCTGCCCTGTTGGTTTATCGCGCTACAACAAAATAATTTTCGGGCGGCTTGAGACCGCCGCTGCAGCATCAGGACGGTGGCGGCAGCTGATTCATAAAGCCGACGTCCGGATTCGCGAAACGGCCGATGTTTGGCAGAACCGTGGCGAGATCAGTCGGGCTCGAAACGCCGTACCATTTGGCAAGCGTGGCAGAATATTCGTCCACTGAAGTCGATGGAACCCAGCGACCTTCGCCCACATCGTCTGGACCACCGATCGCAATGGTCGGATATGAGCCATAAATGTCGCCGCCTTTGACTGAATCTCCGAGAATCAGGGCGTGACTTCCCCAGGCGTGATCGGACCCACCGCCGTTGGACTGGAACGTTCTGCTAAAATCGGACGCGGTGAAAAGAGTCACCCGATCGGAGATGCCGAGCTCTTTGGTGGCCTGATAGAAGGCGTTCATGCACTGACTCAACTCAGTCAGCAAATTGTTTTGAGTCGTTAGTTCGTTGCTGTGGGTGTCGTAGCCCGTGACAGAGCAAAAATAAATTTGCCGACGCATTCCGAGCGCATCGCGAACGGCAATGATCTTGGCGATCATTTGAAGTTGATCGCTCAGATCGGAATTCGCCGGGAACGGCGTGTTCAACGTGACTCCAGAAAGTGCGCCAGTCAGAAGCGCGTTATTTGTAATCGCGCGGTTCGTGATTTTGGCGAATTCCCCTTCGAAGAGGTTCTGCTGCGGCAGATTCAACAAATCCTGGACGGCTTGATAACGAATTTGACCATCGGTCCCGCCAAACCCACTGAGACCAATCGGTCCCTGGGTTGAGACCTGATATTCGCTAACCTGATTACCGACCTGGAAGGTGTTCGAGCCGTTGAGTGAGATCGACATCGAAATCGCGTCGGCGTTGTTGAACGAAGTAAGCAAGTCGGCGAGTCGTCCACCCCAGCCGCTGGTTCGCGGCCCGTCGGCCCAGCCAGTTTGCCATTCGACCTGTTGGTCGGCATGTGAAAACAATTGCGGAGGAAGTTTCGCCGTCCCGTTTAAATACATTCCGGCAGTCGTCGGTTCGACCAAAGTTCCGACGTTCGCCGTGATCGCCAGCTTGCGATCATTATTAAAGAGCGACTGCAACTCGGGCATGTTCGGATGTAGACCGAAAGTGCGGCCCTGTGGATCGGGCGTGACCAAATTGAGGGGCAAAAGCGAGCTTTGCGCCAGCCCGATCGGGCCACGCGCATTGGCGTAAACGCCATAGGTAGCGTTGTCCGTCGGGACGACCATGTTGTTGGCATCGTTGCCGCCATACAGAAAAAGACAAACCAAGGCGCGAAATTCACTAGTGCCCGAACTAATTGCCTGCGCCGTGGCGGCATTAATGGCGCGCAAATTCCAAACCGTCGAAGCGATTGAACTGGTGCCGAGCGCGGCGCAAGCGGTCTGGCGAATAAAACGACGACGCGAAATTTCCATGGCTACTTTTCGATGACGAACTCCGGTGAAGTGACGATCAAGTGAACTGCGGTTTGTGCGCGTTCCAGCGTGTTTGCCGCCGGAATCTGAGTGACAGCGTTAATCACGATCGAGCGCATGTTGGACGACATCTGACCGCTCATCAGCAGGAGATTGAGCGAATCGACCAAAGATGCCGGATTGGATGCCAATTGGGTTTGGCTGGAAAGATCGAGGACGATCGTGTCGGGGTTGTTTGGATTCGGTTGCTGATAGACGGCGCTCCGCATTTTGTTCGCGGAGGTAATGACCGTCGTGTCGGTGGTGATTTGAAATTCCGGCGCGACCAGTCCCGCATTCTGGATCGGTCCAGATTGCGAATAGAATGGCGAAAAGAAATTGAAAACGCTCGGAGCGTAGAGGGCCGCTTGGCCGAAATTGAAAGTTGAATTGTTCACGACAAATTTTCCGCTCGAAGATGAGGCAGAGAAGGCGCGATAAAGATTTGCCAATCGGATGAGCGGCTCGCGTTCGTGACCGTAACTATTGCTCCCCGTCAGGGTGCGCGCTTCGGGATCGAGCAGAATCGCCTGAACGACCGCCTTCATGTCGCCACGGACGCTCCGGCTGTTGTTTGCGAACACTCCGGCAACGCGCGAAATGTAGCCAGGCGATGGATTGCTCGTAACCAGACGCTGAATCAGTCGTTGCGCGATGAACGGACCGACGTTTGGATGATTGAAAATTAAATCGAGACCGTTCTGCAAATCCTGCGCTTGGGTCTGTCCTGCCGGTAACGTCACGCCATTCAACAAGGTTTTCGCGCCGGTGTCATGGTGATTCGGAAACGCGATCATCGGATGGCGATATTCCGGCGGAGCGAAATTCCAGGTCGGGGTCCCGGTTTGGTACCAATACCAGCCGGTGAAAACCTGCGCGTACCCTTCCACTACATCTTGGTCGTAGGTCGGGATCGGCTGGCTATTGCTGTCCAGCTGCTGCGATCCGTCCTGATTTAACTTGTAGAGACCGATCGTGAACAATTGCATGACCTCACGCGCGTAGTTTTCATTCGGCGCAGTATTGCGTTGCGGATTCGGTTTATCGTTGTGAACCATGTCAAGGTAATCGCCCATCCCAGGATTCAGGGTGACGTCCTCGAGAAGCTGGCGAAAATTTCCGAACGCGTCCTGGGTTAACACGTCCCAATACGTCGCCATCGCCTCGGGATGCTGGAACATGCTGTTTCCGTTCGCCGAGATGACCATGATTTCGCTCAACGCGAAGGCGACGCGCTGACGTAGCTGATCCGGCGCGTTAACAACCGTGTACCACCACGCTTCCTGGAAAAGTGGATTCGACGGGTCGGTCCCGATCGGAAGTGCGGCGATCGCCGCATCGACCCGTGGACCGGTGAGCGTAGCCGGTGTGGAGAATTGCGAGTTCAGAAAACTGACGAAACCATTCCGCTGGACTTGTGAGATCAACGGAGAGGTCGGACCGAAGGTTGATTGGGTTAGAAAACGGGCGGCGTCACTCGAACTGACGCCAGGAGTGCCAGTCGGTGTCGCGGTTGGGCTTGGGGTAGGTGTCGGGGTCAGACTTGGCGTAGCAGTAGGAGTGGGAGTTGGGGTCGGCGTCGGACTCGGCGTTGGCGTAGGAGTAACGATCGGTGTTGGGGTGGGAGTAGCGGTAGGAGTTGGAGTCGCGCTACTGCTCGGAGTTGGCGTTGGAGTCGGGCTTGGACCGCATCCACCACGTCCACATGGTGTGGGGGTTGGCGTTGAGGTTGAGGTCGGGGTCAGCGTAGGTGTAGGAGTCGGCGATGGAGCAATTGTAGGTGTCGGAGTTGGGCTCGGCACTGGCGTCGCCGTGGGAGTCGGAGTTGGTGAGGGTCCTCTCGCAAATGCAACGTTGCTCGAAGCGACGATTAACAGAAGTGCACCCAAGAGGACGCTGCTCAATCTTCCGAGGCTCTTCCTCGGGCTATTCATGAGTGAGCCCGACAAATCATGACGGCTAAGACCGGACAAGTTCATCACTGGTTACAGAAAATTCTTCAGCACGCGTTTGGTGCGCGAGTCAGGAGAAGCAGCGACGCGGATTCGAGCAGGAAAGTCGCTAGCGCCACGTTGATTTTTGCAGCAACATTTGCACCAGGACCTAGTGTTTCGACCCGCTATTTGGCGTAAGACGCTACGACCATTCCAAATGTCAGTCCTCCGTCTCCGCGAAAAGAATCTCGTTCGCTTCAGCCAGAGTCTGACATGTCACAATCCGGACGTCGCCGCGGTAGTGAAAGATCGACATGATGGCCATGCCGATGTCGCGTTGTGGATCGGGAATCACACGCACGACCATCGACGCGCCCTTTTCGTTGCAGAGATCCATCGCCTTCTCAACGAACGGCGCGCATTTCACATCCATCAACTCGAGCGCGGTCAGATCGACCAGCACCCGAAATCCGATTTCCAGTCTGGTTAGCGTGGCGCGCAGCTGCTCAAGACCCTTCTCTGTCTCCTCCGCCTGAACCACGCCTCCATAGCGGATCTCGAGCAATTTTTTCGGAAGGTTCGCTTCGAAGCTGATCACTGCGTGAGGCGATTATATTTTTGTAAGAGCTCGTGCAACCGATCGTGCGGCAGCGCTTCCACCCGATGATTATTTGCGCCGGTCATGGATTGGTTATCGACCAACGCATTCACAACCGCTTCCTCGGTCGCTTGCACAACTCCGGTGAAAATCGGGTCCATCAAATCGTTCGGAATCGTTTGGACGTTGTGCGTCACCTGGTCAGGCGCCCACACGTTCTTGTTTGCGGTCGAAAACGCGATGAACAAATCGCCGGAGCCGTTCCCGGAAATCGTCCCGGTTCGCGCGAGGCCGAGTGAAACGCGACGCGCGAGCCGTTTTAGCTGGTTTGGCAACAGCGGCGCATCGGTCGCAACCACGCCAATACAGGAACCCGTGTCTTCGCCGTAAACACTCCCGGGAATTTCTTTGCCAACCGGAACGCCGGCAATCGTCAGCAGCGCGCGACGCCCAAAGTTCGCCTGAAGAAACACGCCCACTGTAAAAGTGCGAGCCGCACTGGCATTTTGCGCCGGCTTATCTTGACCAGCTTTGATGTCGACCTTGCGCGAAGACGTCCCGCTTCCGCCTTTGAATTCATAACAAATCATTCCCGTCCCGCCGCCAACGCTCCCCTCTTCAACCGCGCCGCCGTGCGCGGAATCAAGCGCCTGAAAAACGTCTTCGGGTTTCACGTGAAATCCGTTCGTGTCATTGAGCCAGCCGTCCCACGTTTCAGCCACAAGCGGCAAACTCCACCAATATCCGGTCGCATCCGCGGCGCCGTGTTTGATTCGCCACGCGATGACGGCGTCACGGGCGACGCCGACACTGTGCGTATTGGTGATCACCACGGGCCCCTCAAGAAAGCCACTTTCTTCGATCCAATTCGTGCCAGTCATCTCGCCGTTGCCGTTCAAACTAAACACGCCGGCGTAAACCGGATCGTTCAACGAATCGTGGCCTCGCGGAATGATTGCTGTCACGCCAGTGCGGACCGGCCCCTTGCCGACGATCAGTTTTCCTTCGCCGCTGATCAGCGTGGTGTAGCCCACTTCCACGCCAGCTACGTCGGTAATCGCGTTTAATGGACCAGGCGTACCGTCAAACGGAACGCCAAGATCCCGCGCGCGGACAATTTTCTTCGTCGCTGTCGATTTGGGCGGCAACTGCTGCGGTTCTCGCGCGCGAGTATCGAGAACCAAAAGAATCAGCAAGAACACGACTGCAGATA
>DATMOU010000072.1:0-23550 GCA_035568035.1 Chthoniobacterales bacterium
TCCGACGCATGCCGAGGGCCGTCGCTAGCTCAATGGCAATCGAGGCGCTGGTCCCCCCTGACAGATAACTTTTAACTGGGCTTGGCCCGGGGCGCGGTTATCCTAACTGTCGGGGTTTGTGTACGCGGCATGGGAAAAACGTGTTCCCATGAAATCCCAATCTTCACACACACTTCGCACACATCCTGCTGAGGGACTACTCATGCCCAAACAACCTGCCTATTTTGACAGCCAAGCCGCCGCTGCAGCCGCGCTTAACATTGAGATTGACGACATCCGCGAGGCCAAGCGCGAAGGATGCCCCGCATTTCGTAGCGGACGCGTTTACGGCAAAGAACTTGTGAGCTGGTTAGAGACAAGAGCACTCCAAAACACTGGCTCGGCAAAGTTGAATGGTAGTGGACTTGAAAAGGGCCGGTCTGTTATCGCGCAAACGATCCGCGGTCTCAGCGTCTGCGCCAATTTAGGCCTCCTTACGCCTGAACAATATTTTGATTTCTGTTTTACGATTGTTGAAGCCGCAAACGATCCCGAGCTCCGAGAAGTGTTCCGCCAGACGATTCTCAATTGGCTGCAATTGAATTTTTCGGAGGTAGCAGAAGCGAAAGCGCGCACAGCTTATCCCAAGATTATGTCCTGGTTTCATTCGGAAACCAAGGCGCAAGCTCGTCGCAAAGATGAAGAAGGCGATTTGGAAGCGTTGCTCCGGAGGTTGAATGCACAGTGTGGCCAGCTCTCTTCGGCCTGAATCTGTCATGAATCCGTCATGAAAATGCGAGATTCGTGAAATTCACATACGGAGCCTACGGGGCTCGAACCCGCGGAATTTTTTGTCTGGTGATAAACAAATCCGGGCGACTCTATTTTGCTACCCGTTTTTGCGTACTCGAGGGTTAAAATTGCGTAAAATTCGGCGCAATTGGGTCAACAATAATTTGAATTGTTCTCCGGATAAGTTATTTCACCTGAGCATATTAGGTTGATTCGGTGCACTTGAGTTTAAGTGGGCAAAAATTGCCAAACCCACTTAAGAGTCACTTGCTCTACCAGCTGAGCTAACGGTGCGATAAATTATTAATCGCGGATTTTAGCAGAATTTCCGCCCGAAGAAAATCCATCCCCCGAACCGCGGCGTGGAATTTTTACCGGTAGAGCCTCCAGCGCAAGCGAATACTGACTCAGCGGATTCGCGCAAGGATAGATTGCTTTCTCAAGATCGACATCGACGTAGATCGATATCTATTGGCGTATGCCGAATAGCGGCGCGAGGATAGAAGACTACGCCTTTTTGAGCGACACCCAGACGGGCGCGCTGGTCAGTCGTGATGGTTGCGTAGACTGGCTCTGTTTTCCGCGCTTCGATTCGGGCGCGTGCTTCGCGTCTTTGTTAGGCAAAGCCGAAAACGGGCACTGGAGATTTTTCCCGCGCGAGAATGTAGAAAGGATTCAGCGACGATATCGTGACGACACCCTGATCTTGGAAACGGAGATTGAGACAGCGAATGGCGCCGTGCGTTTGATCGATTTCATGCCGCCACGGGGAAAGAATCCGGACCTTATCCGAATCGTCGAAGGCTTGCGTGGCGAGGTCGCGCTGCAGATGGAACTCATCATTCGCTTCGACTATGGCCACGTCGTACCATGGGTGCGCCAAGAGCACGGCGGACTCGAAGCGATCGCCGGACCGGATGCTTTGATTTTGCGGACGCCGATCCAAACGCAAGGCAAAGATCTGACTACGGTCGCCGAATTCACCGTCAAAAAAGGTGAGCGCGTTCCATTCGTACTCACCTGGTTTGAACCGCATCAGGAACCGCCGAAACCGGTCACGGCCGATCATGCCTTGCGCGATACCGAGCAGTTTTGGACGCGCTGGTCCCAGCAATGTCATCCAAAAACTGCGTGGGATGACGCGGTGGTACGCTCGTTGGTCGTTCTCAAGGGATTAACGTACGCGCCAACCGGTGGCTTGGTCGCCGCGCTGACGACTTCGCTTCCCGAAAAAATCGGTGGCGTGCGAAACTGGGACTATCGCTATTGCTGGCTCCGCGATGCGACGTTCACTCTGATCGCGTTCATGAACGCAGGCTACAAAGACGAGGCCACCCAATGGCGCGAGTGGCTGCTTCGCGCGATCGCCGGATCACCTTCGCAGATGCAAATCATGTACGGCGTGCACGGCGAACGGCGACTGAAGGAATTTGAAGTCCCGTGGCTTGCAGGATACGAAAATTCCAAGCCTGTCCGAATCGGCAACGCCGCTTCGGAGCAGTTTCAGATCGACGTTTTCGGTGAGGTCCTGGCTGCGATGTATCGAGCTCAAGCCGCGGGGATTCAAAACGATGAATCAGACTGGGCGTTACAGCAGGGCCTCATGAAGTTTCTAGAGTCCAACTGGCAAAAACCAGATCACGGAATCTGGGAAATCCGTGGTGAGCCAAGGCATTTCACCCACTCAAAAATGATGGCGTGGCTCGCTTTTGATCAGGCGATCAAGCTGGCCAAGGCGTGCAATTGCGGGGTCCGCGTAAACCTGGATCGCTGGCGAAAGGTCCGCGACCAGATTCATGGTGAAGTTTGCGAACGCGGCTACAATTCTACGAAGAAGAGCTTCACGCAATATTATGGAGGGGAAACTTTGGACGCGAGTTTGTTGATCATGCCGTTGGTTGGGTTTCTGCCGGCGACGGACCCGCGCGTCGTGGGCACGATCGAGGCGATTCAGCGGGACCTCATGCAAGACGGTTTCGTTCTACGTTATCGGCCGGAAGAAGAAAACGTCGATGGCCTGCCTGGACGCGAGGGTGTTTTCCTTCCCTGCTCATTCTGGCTGGCGAATTGCCTGCATCTCATCGGCCGTAAAAAGGAGGCGCGAGAATTGTTTGAGCGCCTTCTCGATCTGAGAAACGATCTCGGTTTACTCTCCGAGGAATACAACCCAGGCTCGAAACGGCTGCTCGGGAATTTTCCCCAGGCGTTTTCGCACGTGGCACTGGTTAATGCAGCGCTGCTCCTGAGCGATCAACATCCGGTGATCGGCGGTTAGTCTAGACGAACCCTGAGTGAGCCGGTGGCGCGAGAGTCTTGGCGGTTCTCGGGCCGGCAAATTTGAATCCAGAAAACCGAGAGCATGCGGTAGCTTGGTCAACGCTTGACGGCGAACGCCCTACTTTTCAGCTTCCTCGCGCCGGGAAAAATTACGCCTGAGTGTGGCGCGCGTAATGACGATTAACCCGCTTCGGCAAAAGACGTTTCCGGCCACGCTGACGTCGGCGCGCAAGAGTAGCGCGTCCGCCTTTCGTTCGCATGCGGGCACGAAAGCCGTGCTGGCGTTTGCGAGTTCGTTTTGAAGGTTGATACGTGCGTTTCATAAGGCCGAAATTTTGTTTCGACGCGAATTGAGAGCGGTTATCTTAGGATGGCATGAGGGATTGTCAACGCAGCCCGGCGCTCAACGTTGCTTGGAATCACCAGTTGCAAGCGGGTTCAATATCGAATAAGCAATGCAAAGTACAACAACGGTGAGCGAGAAAGTCGTCATTGAGCCGGCTACCGAGGCTGATTTGGACGAGTTGTCCGAGATGCTCGGAGAACTCTTCTCGCAGGAAAGCGATTTTCGCCCGGACAAGGATAAACAGCTGCGCGGTTTGCGACTGATCTTCGAACAACCGAGCCGGGGACGCGTTTTCGTGCTGCGCCGCGATGGTATGATCGTCGGCATGATCAACCTGCTTTTTACCATCAGCACGGCCGAGGGCGGGTTCGTGGTCTTGCTCGAAGACCTGGTCGTCCACAAAGAGCACCAGGGCCACAGCTACGGCGCGATGCTGCTTAGGCATGCAATCGAATTCGCGCGCGAGAAAAATTTTCTCCGCATCACGCTTCTGACAGATCGCCCTGAAAACAAAGCCCAGGAATTCTTCCGGCGACACGGGTTCCACGAATCTTCGATGATTCCAATGCGGCTTTTGATTACACCCGAGGCCGACCGGTCGCAGTCGAACTTGTAACCGAGGGTTATGGAATGATGCGGTGAATCGCTCGCCGCAAACGGTTCCAACCCGCACTGACCGGGTTGGCGGGCTCCGCCCGCCGGCGGTGGCGAGCTTGTTCGTCCTCTTTGACCACTAAAACCAGCAGCAGTTGGCCATTGCCAACCTGCGGTCCCTTGATCACGAGCGGGCTGCTCTTGCTAAGTTTGGCATCCGTCTCGAGCAGAACATCTTTCTCTTTGTAAAGCTTGAGATTCAAACTGTAACCGGCATCGTTCTCGCCGCGCGCATCGCATTGCAGCGAAAAATACTTGCTGGAAGCAAGCCAATCTTCCTCCCCGGTCCTCAATGTCTTGTTTGACTGGCCGATGACCTCGAACTGGTTGTAGCCAAACAAGTCCTTCAGCGTTTGCTCGAACTTGGTCAGCTCCGGTGGAATCGCCGCAGGCTGCGGAACATTCTCCGCGATGACCAGTCCGCTCCAAACCGCTTGGGCCGCGTCAGCCGACACCACGCCCACTGCCAACATCACCACCGCGGCGATAAGCAGGGGTCTCAGCATTTGGGTGGATCTATTTCGCTGCGTAGTCGGCTGGGAGCGTTTGCAATCCCTCGGTCCACAGCACCGTTACCTTGTTGTCGTTCTTACTTTCGAAAATCGAAATGGTAGCGTTCGGGTTCGCCACCGGATCAACCTGCGACTTCAGGATCTGGGTCAAATACTCAGACTGCTCGCCTGGCTGGTGCTGGCGCATGATGGCCACCGCACAAATAAAGAACAGCGCCAGCGCAGTTGCGCCGGACCAAACTAATCGCGGAATTGTCCACCAGGTCGATCTTATCCCACCGCTATTCGACCGATCGTCGGTTTCGCGCGCGATGCGTTCGCGAAGTTGGTGACTGAAGAATTCCTCGTTGCTCAGGGCCTGGGCTCCGAGTTCCTTCTTCAAGAACGCACCGAGCTTGTGCGCGTCGTGCTTCTCGGCCTCGGCCGCAGCCAAATCAGGCAGCGACGATTCAAACTCAATCAACTCCCTGCCGCTCAATCGGCCATCGAGCCAGGCAGTCCATTTTTCTTCAAACGTTTTCATAAACGTCCCTCAGGGTATTTTGCAATTTCTTGCGGGCATAAAACAGACGCGACATCACGGTCCCGATGGAGCAACCAAGGCTCTCGGCAATCTCGTGATATTGCATCTCTTCAATTTCTTTCATTAAAATTACGGCGCGATGTTCCGGCGAAAGCTGCGCGATCGCCTTGTCGATCCGGGCCCTGATTTCGCCTCGTTCCATTCGCTGGTGTGGAAGCGGATCCGCTTTTGGCACCGTCTTCGAGGCGGGTTCGATTTCTTTGAGCTGAATCGAATCGTCGAACTCCGCTCCGCCGGCCTTGATTTGCCGTTTTCGCAGCCAGTCGATCGTCACGTTCATCACGATGCGGTAAATCCAGGTGTAAAACGACGACTTGCCGCGAAAGCGTCCGATCGATTTCCAGGCTTTGACAAAGCTGTCCTGCGCCAGATCCCAGGCGTCCTGCTCGTTATGGACCATGTTGTAAATCATAGCGAAAACTCTGGTCCGGTAACGGGTCACCAGCTGGTCGAATGCCTCGGAGTCACCGGCCTGGCATCGTTTGACCAGGTCCAGTTCCGACACATCGGCTTGGGCCGGAGTCGTTTCCGTTTGCATATTTGGACGGAACTGGCGCCTATTTCATTCAACTCCGGTGACCTTCGGAGCCGAAGCGGCGTCGCCATTCGCCGCGGTATTCGCCCATGAGGGTGATAATGCCATCGCGCACCTGGAAAAGTCGTTGCTGGAGAACCGAATACTGCCTGGCCGCTATCAGTTTCTCCGACAATAGCTTAGCCGCCGCATCCAGCGATATCGTGATGGCTTTAAGTGCCCGCTTCAGATAGGCGATGGTCATTCCCAGCTCGTCGACGTCGTCGTCACTCAGGGCCGCGGCCAGTTTCGCGCTGGCCAGCGCGGCGTGCGTCGCCAGTTTGATTGCCACCGGCTCATTTTGCAGCGCGGCGTTTTGATCGAACAGCTTGTCGATCCAAATCGTTAAGGCGAAGGCCGCGCGATAAAGGACGTGGTCCTCAAACGTTTCACCAGGTTTGTCGGCTTCCGTCGGAGCTTCGTCATCTTGCGATCGCCAATCTTCGTCGAGGAGCGCGTCGACTTCGGCGCTCCAATCATCGGCCCCGGAGATCTTGGTCCACCCCATCTCACGCGCGATGATTTCGTCCCGGTTCGGGTCGTCGATATACTTCTCGAGCAGATCCATGTATTTCTCCGTCCGCTGGTCCTGCTGCTGAAGGAACCGTTCCCAATCGTACTCATCCCAGATCCCGTCCCGTTCCCGATCGAAGTCGGCCATGTTGGAACTAAAAGCCAGCTTGGCGCGGCGCGCAAAAGATTTCCCGCGACTTACGAAGATGTAGTTTGCAGTTCCCGTTTGGTTTGCAGACGCAACTGTCCGCAGGCGGCATCGATGTCGTGTCCCTTTTCCCGCCGAAGCGTTGCGGCAACGCCGGCCTGGCGAAGAATGGAAAGAAAATGTTCCTGTTGTTCTGATGAGGGTCGCGACCATGGCAGTCCGTGAACCGTATTGTAGGGGATTAAATTTACTTTTGCTCCGAGCCGGCGCGCAATTCGGCCCAAACGTCGCGCCTGATCGGGCGAATCATTGACGTTCTCGATTAAAATGTATTCAAACGTCAGGTGTTGCTTCTTGTGCTTGGCGTAATAATCGCACGCTGCAAGCAGCGTTTCCAGATTGTAACGGCGATTGATGGGCATGATCTGATTGCGCACCTCGTCCGTGGCCCCGTGCAAGGAAATGGCGAGGCGGATTTGAAGCCGCTCTCCGGCCAGTTTCCGGATCTGCGGCGCCAAACCGCTCGTGGACACGGTGATATGCCGGGCGCCGATCCCGAGTCCCCATGGCGCGTTGATGATCTGGATCGCTCGCATCACGTTGTCGAGGTTCGCCAGTGGCTCGCCCATTCCCATGAACACAATGTTGTCGATCTTCTCGCCCGTTTCGCGCTCGATCGCGATGATCTGATCGACAATTTCGTTCGGTTGCAGGTTTCGAGAGAAACCCTCGAGACCGCTCGCGCAAAATTTGCAGCCATAGGCGCATCCCACTTGCGTCGAAACGCAAATGGTTCGCCGGTCGGACCGCGATCCATAAAGCGCCGGCGAAGCCGGGATCAAAACGGTTTCGATCAAGCTTTCGTCGCTCAGACGAAACAGAAACTTGCGCGTCGTGTCGCGTGACCCGAGTACGCGGACGACGTCGATCTTGGTAAAGGCAAACTTTTTGCCGAGCCGTGCGCGCAACTCGCTCGGAAGGTCGGTCATTTCCTCGAACGTTTGGGCGCGTTTTTGATAAAGCCACTCGGCGATCTGCCGGGCCCGATAGCGTGGCTCGCCGAGTTCGTCGACGGCCTTTTCCAGCTCATTGAATTGAAGACACTTGATGTCTGTCTTTGCGGCCCGGGTCACTTCGGAAGTTACGAGAGCACGGCCTGGCCAGCAATGGCGAGGGCGGTGTGATTTTTGTGGAGAAACGTTACGGACTGATTAGGTTTTCGCCTCGTTGATGAAATATATTTCGATCTTAGCTCTTTTCGCTGCTGCGATTTACACACTTAGCGGTTGTGCGACCGAGGATGCATCTACCTCCACAACAAGTGGGGAAAGGGTGCCCGGCGAAACAAAAAGTACCGAAGAAAGCCGGCTGCAGCCCGGCGTGGGTGCCGGTCCCAACGCGAGCGTAAAATGGTGATTTGCCGTCGGCTGATCACTTGAATCGCGGGATGGCAAAACCGCAAACGCCACTCACACTGGGTTGGGAGGCTGCGCGCGCGAATGCGAAGCCCGCGCTCATCATTCAAGCGGTGATGCTGGCGTTGGCCATCGCTTATTACACGAATGCTGCGATTGCGGACGCGCTTCGGAATTTTGCTGAATTCAAGCGCGCGCATGGATTGCCATTCGTCGTCCTGGCGTCAGTTGCGGCAGGGGCGCTAATTCCGGAACTATTTTTGATTCTGTTTTTCCAACGCGGCCGCCCGCACCTGCGAAATCTGCGAAATCTCGCCTTCACGATCCCGGTTTGGGGATTTGATGGTTCACTGGTCGATCTTCTTTATCGAGCGGAGGCGCATTGGCTCGGTGACGTCGCCACGTTTTCGGTCGTGTTTGGGAAAATCTTGATCGACCAATTCGGCTACAACGTTTTCTTCGCCGCGCCATTCGGCGTTCTGACCTATGAATGGAAGAACAGCGGCATTTCGATTCAACCGGTGCACGATCTTTTCACCTGGCGTCATTATCGGGATAAAATCATTCCCACATTGCTGGCGACCTGGGCCGTCTGGATTCCGTTGATGGCGATTATTTACTCGCTTCCACTGGTGCTCCAATTTCCGCTGTTCGCGCTGGCCCTTTCATTTTGGGTGCTGCTCCTCACCTACATGACGAACCGGTTCGCCGGCAAAATTGAAGCGGACGCTCCGATGGCGACCGCCACGGCCAGGTAGCGGCGGTTCACCGAACCGCCATGGCGATTGAGGTGAACCGCCCCTACCTCAGAAAATGCTCCAACGCTTCCCGAACACCCGCACCATGATTGCGCACGGCGACGTAGCCGCCGGCATTGCACACGGCCGTTTTTACCTCATCGATTGCATTCGCCGGACAAGCAGGCATTGCCGCGACATCGCCATTCAACATTGAGATGTCGTTATGATGATCGCCCGCCGCGAAAATGTTCTCGCGCGGCACGTCGATCAATCGTGCAAGCTCGGCCAGCGCAGCGCCCTTGTGATAGTCGGCGTGACAGAACCGCAGGTAAATCGTGTTGCGTTGATAATCGAACTTCGATTCGGGATCACGCGCCTGCTCGATAAACTCGACAATACGGTCCATTTCCTTTTCGTTTTCGGCGCGCAGACCTTCGAGCCCTTCGGTGTGATACAGCAACTGGGCTTTCGTTTTCTGGGTCACAAAATCGACAACCTCGGTCAGGACCGATTGAGAGGAGGAAAACAACTCAGCGTGATCGCGCGCGCAACGCTCGTTCCAATCCCCGAACGGTTCCCATTTGTCGCCGTTTATGCCCGGGCGAAACACTTCGCGCTCAGTGGTGAGGATAAAGTCAGGGCGAATCGGAAATTCGAAATCGGTGAGGCCCGACTCGAGCAAATCGACCGACCGCCCGGTATTGATCGCCCAAACCGCGCCCGCTTTTTGCAACTCGCGGATCAGCTCCATGCATTCGCGGTCCAACATGGGTTCAGTCACGCGCGAAACCATCGTCCCGTCGAAATCAATGCTAAGAAGTTTGATTCGCTCTGAGTTCAAGCACTCAACTTAGGAATTGATTTGGCAAACGCAACGCAGGAAGTTGGAACGTGAAATCAGCTTATGAGCTGGCGATGGAGCGATTGGCCAAAGATCAGCCCACGGTCACCCTGACCGACGATCAGAAGAAGCAACTCGCCGAAATCGATTCCCAATTCAAAGCGCGCATCGCCGAGAAAGAACTTTTCCTTAAAGGCGAAATCGCCAAGGCGCAGTCGGCCGGGAAATTCGACGAAATCGAATCTCTGGAAAAACAGCTGCGATTGGAAATCAGCCGCCTGCAGGAAGACTGCGAAACGAAGAAAGAAAAATTGCGCGCGAGCTTTGGAAAATAGGTGGAACGCGAAAAAGCCAGTCCGGCTCGGACCCGAACGCGTTGTTAAACATTAGGCGGCGAAGCCGCCATTTGTTCCCAATTGCCAAACAATTGCTACTTCACCCGACTAAGCGCGGTCATGGCTGCCAGCGAGTCCATATAGTCCCGCCACTGCACGATCTTTCGGCCCTCGATGGTAACGACCGAGATGAACCGGTTGTCGTATGAGGAGCCGGTCGCGACAATTTTACCATGGACATCGTATTCGATGATGACAACGCGAGGGTCCTGCGATCGGTGCACAACGAGCTCGTCAGCGCCGTGGAGGACGATGTTGTCGCCGTAGTCCGCATAGAGTGCCATTAGGGCGTCACGACCACGAACTGTCTCGGGCCATCCGGGGAAATGATATCGAAATTCAAACTCCGCGTCGTCGGCGATGGTGTCGAAATAGTGGTCGCCGTCGACCAGGCCGACCAAACCCTGCCGGACGGTGTCGAAGAACGGGTCGAGCGCTGTGAATGCCGCGTACTTGGGATCGGTCACGATTTGCGGATAGGCCTAACGAGACAAAGCTCAGCCACGGCTCCGGCAGGCGCAATTGGCAGCGAGTGAAATCACACTAGCTAAGGTCGACATCGAACGCATGGCGCAATGGAGCCGTTGACTGCAGCCTTTGGTTAGACGTAGGGTCTCATTCGGCTACGACAGTCCGGAACTGCTGGCCTTTCGGGATCCTGGCGAGTTGACGCGAGAAGTCAGAGAGAAAACGCAACCGCTCGTCGGCTGACACTGCACTCAGTGCGACGCCACCCCCGGCCTCTGTGGTAACGAACGGCGGATATGCCAGCAGCAGCTGCCCCGGCTGCAAACGTCCGCCCTCACGTTGGAACTGAATGAGCGGATGAAGCTGAAGAAACTCAAACGGGTTAGCCAGCAGCGAAGTAAAAAACTGCTGCCATGATAATGCCATAGACTCCACTGTGCCGCTCTCAGCTGCGAGCCGATGCACGATCGAGTTACGCAAAACAAACTGATCGCCCATGCAGTCCTGTGCGAAAGGGATATCCGAATCGAGCAGCGCGGGAAACAAAAGATGTAGCGGTTCGACGCCGCGCCAAGCGGCGACAAGCGAATGCCACGGTGGAAAATCGCACGCGCCGCGAAGGTGAAAACCGCCGTCAAGGGCGACAAAGCCGTTGATCTTGCGAAGTGTGTCTGAGTACTCAGACGGCAGGTCGGACAGAATCGGCGCCTCGATGAGCTTAGGTCCTCGGAACGTGACGCCTGATATGTCCATGTGTGAGCTACTCTAACGAGAAAGAGATAAGCCAAGGCAGGGTATCGTGGCAAACAGGTGGAACTTATTTCGCCATGGGGCCGTTGGCTTCATCTATTGGTTAGGGCGCGTGTCGATACCTTCCGAAATAGCAGTACCCAAAACAGGGGCATGAAAATCATCAGCAGACAAATCGTGAGGCAGACCGACAAGTAAAAAGGCGCGGCTGAGTGACTATCGTGAGATTCATAAAAGAACAACAGAACAGTGCCGAAAAATCCAGCACATCCCAAAAGGGATGCGGGCACAGGTAACGCAAACGACACGAGGCGAGCCCAACGGAACGCACCGACGCCAGCGATAGCGGCGAAAATGATGCCGCAGACGAAATAGCTCAAAAAATTAGCGACCGGTAACATCCCAATAGAAGTAAACGGCCCCCGCCAGATGAGCAAAATACCGCCCAGCCAACTCACTATCGACAAAATAGGAACACTTCTATGCACTGGCAGCTCGCGGCCTAACGAGAATTAGGTTGAAAATTGTCCACCTAATTAGGGACGGCGTTGCCGGCGGCGCTGGGCTGTTGAGGGGATGGTCCGCCGCGTTTCGGCAAATCCGGATCCAAAAAGCCGAGCATGTGCGCGCGTTTGATCGTGCGGACGCCTTCCTGCTTCTGCAGGTCGGCGATGCGTTGACGAAATCCCTCCATTTTCGTCCAATGCACTTTCGGCCGGAAATGATGCTCGGCGTGGTAGCCGTTGTAGAAGAACAGCCAGTTGTAGATTTTTCCGTAACTGCTTACGCCCCAGGCGATCGGTTTGTCGGGATTGGCGCCGTAATGCCGATAATAACCGTTCAGATAACTGAAGCAGTGTCCGAGGTACCAGAACGGCAGGAAATAAAGGATCACGAAGCGCCAGTTAAAGATGAACATCGTGAGCAACGTGACCGCGAATGCAGCGAGTTCGAGATTTCCCCAGACCACGTCGTTGTTGTTGCGTTTGCGCAGTTCCTTTCGGATCGCGCCAACATCGTCACGGAAGAAACTTTTAAACACATAACCCCACGGGCTTTCGGCTTCGCCGTCGTGGCCATACCGGTAGATCGACAACCAATCAATCGTGTCGCCGGTTTCATCCTGTCGATCCGAATTGCCTTTGTGGTGCTGCATGTGGACCGCGTCGTACATCGTTTGCGAGAAACAGCAGGCGACCGACTGAGTGATTCCAAACGCGCGATTGAGAAATTGCGAACGGAAAAACGGATTGTGAATGAAGTTGTGACCGACGCCGTTGATGTTGGCGTTCACCATCAACGAATAAAGGAAACCCAGGATCAGCATTACCCAGAGCGGGGCGTGCGGATACAACAAGAACAGCCCGATAAAGTAGGCGAGGTGAAACAGGCCGGCTGCGACAGGCAGCACGTCCCAACGCGTGTGCGCGAAGATGCGCGAGTTGGTTGTCGGTCGATCGATGCGGATGACGTCGGTGTTCACGGAGGTTGGTACCAATCGTGGAAAAGTCGGTTTCCCGCAAGTTTTGAGCATTGCCAATGGCGAGCGTGCACTGCAATTTAACGCCTCATGTTTGCTCTTCAGCCGGAGATGAAAGTTTTCAGCGGCAGTGCCAACCGAAAGTTGGCCGAACAAATCTGCAAATACATCGGTACCCCGCTCGGGAAAGCGACGATCAGCTCGTTCCCAGACGGGGAGACCTACGTGATGATCGAGGAGAACGTCCGTGGCCGTGATGTTTTCCTGATCCAGCCCACGTGCCCGCCGACCAACGAGCATCTGATGGAACTCCTCATCATGGTCGACGCCGCTCGCCGGGCGAGCGCCGACCGGATCACGGCGGTGATCCCGTTTTTTGGTTACGCCCGGCAGGACCGCAAAGACAAACCGCGGGTCCCGATCACGGCCAAGCTGATCGCCAACCTGTTACATGCAGCCGGGGTGAACCGGGTCCTGACCATGGATCTGCATGCCCAGCAGGTGCAGGGGTTCTTCGACATCCCGGTCGACCATCTTTATTCGTTGCCTGTACTAATTAAGTACCTGCGCAAAAAGCTGAAGGGCAAAACGGTTGTCGTTTCCCCGGACATTGGCGGCCTGAAAATGGCCTCGGCTTACGCCGGGGCGTTGGGAGCCAATCTTGCGATCGTGGCCAAGGAGCGAAAAAGTGCCACTGAAACCGAGGCTTTATATCTAATCGGCGAGGTGAAAGATCGCGATGTTCTCCTGGTAGATGACCTGACCGAGACAGCCGGAACCCTGACCTCAGCGGCGGAAATTTTGAAGAAAAACGGGGCCAAAAGGATCTTCGCCGGGGTCTCTCATGCGGTGCTGGTGGACGTAGCCATTGGCCGGTTGCAAAAGTCCAAAATTGAGGAATTAATAACGACCAACAGCACGCCGGTCCGCGCGGTGAAAGGATTTAAAGTCACCGTGCTTAGCGTCGCCGAGCTTCTCGGAGAGGGGATTAAACGAATCCACAATGACGAATCCGTGTCGTCGCTGTTCAAGATCGACAACTAAACGACCATGGCCAAGCAAGTTAAATTGAAAGCAGAACCGCGGAACGCGACCGGACGTTCGGCTGCGCGCAAATTGAAAGCGCAGGGAATCGTGCCGGCGGTGATCTACGGCGGAAAACAGAAATCGCAGGCGCTGCAGGTCCTGGAACGCGACATCAGTGCGATGCTGAGCCACGCCTCAGGCGAAAACATTTTGGTCGAACTGGAGATCGCGGGTGAAAAGTCGAACCGCACCGCACTTTTGCAGGAAGTCCAACATTCTCCCGTCAGGGGCGAGGTCGTTCACGTCGACTTCCACGCGATCTCGATGGATGAGAAAATCGAGGCGAGCGTGCCGCTGGAGCCGTTCGGCATTGCTACGGGGGTGAAGAACTTCGGCGGGTTGCTCGAGCAAAACCTGCGCACGCTCACGATCGAATGTTTGCCACGCGATTTACCGGACAAGGTCACGGTGGACGTCTCGGCTCTTAACATTGGCGACGCGATTCACGTTCGCGATATCAAGCTGTCGGAAGGCGTCGTTATGAAAGTGCAGCCGGATCTGACTGCGTTTTCAGTGGTCGCGCCTTTGGCCGAAGAAGAGCCGGTCACTCCGGAGGCCGAAGCTGCGGCTGCAGCTGGTCCGGAAGTCATTACTGCCAAGAAAGAAGAAGGCGAAGTCGCCCCGGCTGCGGGACCGAAAGGCGCCGCCACGCCCGCTGCCAAAGGTGGCGCTGCGGCTCCGGCTCCCAAAGAGAAAGAGCAGAAGAAGTAGGTGGATCGAGCGCTCCGCGCTCGATGTTAAGTGGCGGCGTAGCCGCAAAGATTTTATCATCGCCCGCGGAGCGGCCGATCCACCAAGCTCATGCCGAATTCAAACGAATATTCTTCCGGCCCGATCCGACTGGTCGCCGGTCTCGGCAATCCTGGATCCGAGTACGCGCAAACGCGCCACAACATTGGTTTCATGATCGTCGATCTTCTCGCGCATCAGGCCGGTTTGGTCTGGGAGAAATCAAGCAAATGGGACGCGGCTACCGCAAAGTTTGGCAACGCTCTCTTGGTAAAGCCTGCCAGTTACATGAATCGCAGCGGTCACCCGCTTCACGCGATCGCGCAGTTCTTTAAAATCACTCCGCAGGAAATGCTGATCGTACTCGATGATTTTTCGCTGCCGCTGGGCCGGCTGCGGATTCGGCAGAGCGGGGGACCGGGCGGCCATAACGGCTTGGAATCTATTATTGTGCAGTTTGGAACCGAGGACATTCCTCGGCTGCGGATCGGAATCGGCGCCGCGCCGGCGGAAGGCTCGACCGATTACGTTCTGAGCAATTTTTTCGAGGAAGAAAAACCGCTGGTGAGGTCAACGATCGAACGCTCAACCGAGGCGGTGAAATGCGCGATTGACAAAGGCGTCCTTTCCGCGATGAACACTTTCAACAAAATCGAAGAAGAAAAACCATGAAGAACCGTTATGAAGCCCTGCTGATCCTTAATGCGCAGGGGAAAGAAGAGAGCGTCCACGACATCGTCGATCGCCTCGAGTCCGAGTTCAAAAAAGAGGGCGCGGAAATTGAGCAGGTCCAGAAAATGGACAAGCGGCCGTTTTCCTACGTCGCCGGCCCGCTCGATGCCGGATTTTACGTGAACTTTGTTTTCCACGCCGAGCCGGACCTGGTCACAAAGCTGAAATCGAAGTTCAAACTCGATCCCGAAGTTTATCGCCAGCACTACCAGCGACTGCGCGAGAAGACAGAAAAGAAAGAGCGCAAGGAAAAGCCGGCGAAAAAGTTGGCGCACTCCAAGTAATTCGGATAGTTCTGGCGCATGGCCAGTTTCAATAAAGTTATTCTCCTCGGAAACCTGACGCGCGATCCCGAAGTGCGTTATACCCCCAAGGGCAGCGCCGTGTGCGACCTCGGCATTGCCGTCAATCGTCAATACACGCTGGATAGCGGCGAGAAACGTGAAGAAGTCACCTTCGTCGACGTTGTCCTGTGGTCGCGGCTCGCTGAAATCGCCGGCGAATATTTGAAGAAAGGCCGCCCGATTTTCATCGAGGGCCGCCTTCAACTCGACACCTGGGACGACAAGCAAAGCGGACAAAAGCGAAGCAAGCTCCGGGTGATCGGCGAAACGATGCAACTTCTCGGTCGCCCGCCCGGTACAGGCGGCGGCAGTGAAGGTGGCGAAGAGGGGAGAGCCTCTCGCGCAAAGACCACCCCACCACCGAAACCCGCTGCTGCTGCCGGCGAGCCGGACGACGACGAAATCCCGTTTTAATGGTAGCGGCGGTTACGCTCCCGCTAGTTCATCTAGAATGTACCCGGCTGTAGATTGCCGCAGAGCGGCATGATTCACCGAACCGCCATCAGGCGAGTCCGAGCCGGACTGGCACGGTCAATCGCCCCTACCTGAATGAATTCCACCGAAGCCTGCATCGCGCTGAACATGCTCCCGACCATGGGGCCGGTGCGACTGCGCAAGTTGCTCCGGGTTTTCGAAAAGCCTGAACGGATCTTAACCGTCAAACGTGATGAGCTTCGAAAAGTCGAAGGCGTCGGCAAGGAAGTTGTCGATCAAATTTCGAACTGGGAGTCGATCGTTGATCTTCCGGAGGAGCTGAAGCGAATCAAAGACTTCGGCGCAACGGTAATCACCCAGGCGTCGTCATCTTATCCAAAACCGCTGCGCGAAATCCACGCGCCACCGATCGTCCTCTACGTTTGGGGTGAAATTCAGGAACGCGATCAACACGCAATCGGCATTATCGGGGCCCGTCGCACGACCCATTACGGCAGTGAATCGGCAAAGAAGCTCGCCTATCAACTCGCCTACGCCGGCTTGACCGTCATCAGCGGTCTCGCGCGTGGAATCGATACCGCCGCGCACCAGGGCGCGCTCGCGGCAAAAGGTCGGACGATTGCCGTAATCGGCTCGGGACTAACGAAGTTATATCCCCCCGAAAACAAGGCGCTCGCCGAAAAAATTCGCAACGGAAATGGCGCAATCGTGTCTGAGTTCTCAATGGAAATCGAACCTGACCGTCAAACCTTTCCCATGCGAAACCGAATCATTTCGGGTTGGAGCCATGGAATCCTTGTGGTCGAAGCAGGCGCGAATAGCGGGGCGCTGATCACCGCTTCGCAGGCGCTCGAGCAAGGTCGGGCAGTCTACGCAGTGCCGGGTCATATTAACGCGCCGAGCGCGATCGGATCGAACCGATTGATCCAGCAAGGCGCCAAGCTGGTGATGGATGCGAACGACATTCTTGATGATCTGCAAATTCTGGTGCCGGAGGCGAAACCAGCGCCCGGAGCGGCCGTTCGACCTCTGCCGGATTTAACGGAAGCAGAACGTCGCGTTTACGATGCGATTGAGGCGAGCGAAACGCCGATCGACCAGATCGCCGCCGAATGCGATTTGCCAAGTTCGACAGTCTCTTCTATTCTCCTCGCCCTTGAGCTGAAGCGGCTGGTGAAGCAGTTGCCCGGAAAATATTTCGTGAAACTTGCCTAGCCTCGTCCGCTACCTGCTCTCCCCCCGTTTGTAAGGCGTTGATTTCAAATGTCTAAATCCCTGATCATCGCGGAAAAACCCAGCGTAGCGAACGATATTGCCCGCGCTCTGGGCGGCTTCCACAAGGAGGCCGACCATTTCGAGAGCAACCAGTACGTGATCTCTTCGGCGCTCGGGCATTTGGTCGAATTGGCCCTTCCAACCGAACTGGATGTGAAACGCGGGAAGTGGAGCTTCGCGAACCTGCCGATCATCCCGGAAGAATTCCAGTTGAAGCCGATCGAGAAGACGAAAGCGCGCTTCAACATGCTGAAGAAGTTGATGAAGCGCGACGATGTCGAGCTTCTTATCAACGCGTGTGACGCCGGCCGCGAAGGCGAATTGATTTTCCGTTATTTGGTCAAGCTCGCCGGTGTGAAAAAGCCCGTCCGCCGCTTGTGGCTGCAGTCGATGACGGCCGACTCCATTCGCGACGCGTTCAATCATTTGCGGTCGGAGGAGGAAATGGTCCCTCTCTCAAAGGCGGCGGTGTGTCGTTCGGAAAGCGACTGGCTTGTGGGAATCAACGGAACGCGGGCGATGACTGCCTTCAACAATCGCACGGGTGGTTTTCAACTGACGCCGGTTGGCCGCGTTCAAACTCCGACACTGGCGATCCTGGCCGAGCGGGAGGACAAGATTCACCACTTCAAAGCGCGCTCTTATTATGAGGTGTTCGGCGATTTCGAGGTCAAAGCCGGCGCCTATCGCGGTCGCTGGTTCCGCGAAGACTTTGCCAAAGACGGCGACGAGGACGCGCGTGCGGAGCGGATTTGGGACCAGGTGCAGGCCGACGAGATCAAGAAGCGCTGTTTGGGCAAGACTGGAGTCGCGACTGAGGAGAAAAAGCCGACAACCCAGGCGCCGCCGTTGCTTTATGATCTGACCAGCCTGCAGCGCGATGCGAACGGTCGTGGCTTCAGCGCCAAGCGCACGTTGCAGATTGCGCAGCAACTTTACGAACGATTCAAGGTCATTACTTATCCACGAACGGACTCGCGCTATTTGCCGGAAGACTACATCCCGACAGTCAAGGCGACGTTAAGCAAGATTGAAAACCCGCATGCGCGAACGGTCCTCGACAAGCAATGGGTCAAACAGTCGAAGCGAATCTTTAATAACGCCAAGATTTCCGATCACTTCGCGATCATTCCGACCGGGACCGTGCCGCACGGATTGGATGAAGTTCAGCAGAAAATCTATGACATGATCGTGCGGCGGTTCATCAGCGGCTTTTTCCCGCCGGCGCAGTTTGAAGTCACGACGCGAATCACCCGCGTCGACAAAGATGCATTCAAGACGGACGGCAAAATAATCAAGGATCCGGGCTGGCTCGCGGTTTATGGGCGCGAAGCGGCGGCGGAGCAAGACGAAGAATCGCTCGTCGCGATCACCCCGAACGAGCCGGCCAAAGTTCTCGATATCATAGTCACGAACAATGAAACCAAACCGCCGGCGCGATTTACCGAAGCGACGCTGCTGTCCGCGATGGAAGGCGCCGGCAAACTCGTAGAAGATGAGGAGCTCCGCGAAGCGATGCGCGAGAAAGGTCTCGGCACCCCGGCAACGCGCTCAGCGATCATCGAAGGTTTGATTCATGACGGCTACGTTCATCGCCAGGGCCGCGAATTGATCGCTACCGCCAAAGGTCTCGCCTTAATCACGCTTTTGCGCGGCATCGGCGCGGATGAGCTCACGTCGCCCGAAATGACCGGCGAGTGGGAATCGAAGCTTAAGCTGATGGAAAAGGGAGCAATGAAGCGAAACGACTTCATGGCCCACATTCGAACGTTCACCCGCGAAGTGGTTGAGAGGGCAAAAAACTTTAAGGGCGACAGTGTCAGCGGGAATTTTGAGCCGCTCGATGCGAAATGCCCAAAATGCGGTGGTGGTCCGTTCGATGAAACTTATCGCACGTTCACCTGCCGCTCTTGCGGACTTATTGTTTGGAAAACGATGGCCGGCCGTTTGTTCGAGCGATCGGAATTAGAAAAACTTTTAACCGAGAAGCGCGTCGGACCGTTGGAGGGATTCCGCAGCAAGATCGGCCGCAAATTCAATGCGATCGTGAAGCTCACCGACGAATTCAAGCCGGAGTTCGATTTTGGCGAGAATGGCCACGATCAGCCGATTACGATCGACAAGGCGAAGCACGAATCGCTCGGACTCTGTCCGATTTGCCAGAAAGGCCAGGTCTATGTGCTCGATCGCGCTTACGCATGCGAAAACGCGGTTTCGAAGGAGAAGACCTGCACGTTCCGGATAAGCAAAACCATTTTGCAACGCGAAATTCCGAAGGAGCAGGTGCAAAAGTTGATCACTACCGGCAAGACCGATCTGCTGCCGAAGTTTATTTCCAAGAAAGGCCGCCCGTTCTCCGCGCATTTAAAATTAGAGAACGGCAAGGTAGGTTTCGAATTCGCCGCAAGAAAGCCGAAGAAAGCCGCGCCGCGAAAAGCGGTTGCGGCTTAAGCGCTCGGTTTTGAAACTCGCTCGCTGCCCGCGCTCACTCTCTCCTACCCTCGTCGCTTTACATTCTATGTCGCGCGTCCCACGCGCTCATTCACCAAAACCAAGTCGACGGCTTACGCTCCCGCTAGTTCATCGATAATGTTCCCTGGGTATAGATTGCCGCAAAGCGGCATGCTTCCCTAGACCGGCTCGCGCCCTGCGAACCGCGACAACAATTCCAAGCGTTAAAGATCGTTGACGCCACAACGCGTGGTGTGGTAATTACGCTCCAACACTATGCGTTGCCCCAAGTGCGGCTCGCGTGATGATAAAGTTATCGACTCCCGCCAGTCTCGCGATAGCTCGAGTATTCGTCGCCGCCGTGAATGCCTGAAATGCGGATACCGATTTACGACTTACGAAGAAATCGAGCGGTCCGACCTTCGCGTGATCAAGCGCGACCGAACCCATGAACCGTTCGATCGACGCAAGCTCGCGGGCAGCATCGCCAAGGCTTTTGAAAAGCGTTCCACCAGTTTGTTGACGCTCGAACAGCTTGTCGATGAAATCGTCCACGATCTCGAAACCAGCGGCCGCGAAGTTCAATCGACCGCCATCGGCGCCAAGGTTCTGGAGAAATTACGCGGGATCGATGAAGTGGCCTATCTGCGTTACGCGTCGGTTCATCGACGGTTCGATGATGTCGATCAATTTGTGGATGCCATTCAGGCCTTGGGTAAACAACCGAAGCCGGATTCGAAACAGCGGGAACTTTTCCCGCCCGATCAAGTGAGCCATGGTCGCGTTTAAAGAAGAATTTCCATACCTGCGCTGCGAGTCTGGTCAGCTCTTCGAGTTCGATCGCGATTGGCTGCATGCGGCCATCCATCGCGCGGCGGACAAGGCCGGGTACCCGAGCTGGTGGCTGACTGAACACGTGACCGAGAGCATCGCGTTTTATCTCCGTTTGCGGAACGACGAGAGCGTGGTCGCCTTCGCCCAGCTTCAGGAAACCGTGCAATACGTTTTGAAGGCGATCGGATACAAGGAAATCATTCCCTATTTTAGGCCCGCGCCGCCGCCGATTTCACTTTCGCTTATTGACATCGCCTATGCGGCCGGCAGCGGCTACGAGTTGGCGTTTTTTGATCTCCTGGAAAAACGTCTCACCGCGCTCATTGAAACCGGAGTCGATAATTTGCAGCTCTGTTCGCTACAGCCATGCGTGAAACACCTCCGCTGCACCAGAATGTGGACGCGGGCATGTGATTCTTTACGAGAAGAAATTGTCTGCTTCATTCGAGAACGGCTAACATCGACAACCTGCGAGCGGTTGAAGTGCTCGCTGAAGTGATCGGTTCGTTCCGCAAACCATGACGATTTTCGAGAAAATCATCGCCCGCGAGATTCCGGCGAAAATCATTTGGGAAGATGACGACGCGATTGCGTTTCATGACGTAAATCCACAAGCGCCTGTGCACGTATTGATCGTCCCCAAGAAGGCGATCCCGCGTTTAGGTGCGGCTACCGAAGCAGACCGCGCTCTGCTTGGCAAGTTGATGGGCGTGGCCGGCGAGCTGGCCAAGAAGCTCGAGATCGACAAGACCGGTTATCGCGTTGTCGTCAATAGCGGTCCGGACGCCGGCGAAAGCGTTCCGCATTTGCACGTCCATTTGTTAGGCAAACGCGCCCTGGCCTGGCCACCAGGTTAGCTCCAAGCCCGAGCAGCCGTTTGTTCGCCTCTTACTGAAATGAAAACTGCGCCTGCTCCGGTCCGGTCAATTACGCTGGACGAAATCAAAGACGCCCGGCAGCGAATCGCGAAAACAATTCTTCGCACGCCGCTCATTCGCCTGGAACTTGGGCCGGAGTTTCCTGATATCCGATTGAAGCTGGAAAATCTTCAGCCGATCAACGCTTACAAATTGCGCGGGGCCGCAAACGCAGTTGCGATGCTTTCGGAAGAAGAACGCAAACGGGGGGTCTGGACAATCAGCGCCGGTAACGCGGGGCAGGGAGTCGCCTACGCTGCAAAACAAGCTGGCGTTCCGTGCGCGGTGGTAGCGATTGAAACAGCGCCGAAGGCAAAGCTCGAGCGAATGCGCGCCCTCGGAGCCAACCTTTTTCTCGTTTCCTACGATGTCGCTTGGAAAACGCTTGATGAGCGCGCGTTTCCCGGAGTTGAAGGCACCTTCGTCCATCCGTTCGACGATGATAATTTTATTGCTGGCCACGGCACGATGGGCCTCGAGATTCTGGAGGACGCGCCCGAAACCAAGGCGATTATAACGGCAATTGGCGGTGGCGGCTTGATTACGGGAGTCGCGAGCGCGATCAAAGCGTTGAAGCCGGAAATCAAAGTGTTTGGCGCGGAACCCGAAACCGCCGCGCCGGCAGCGTTGTCGTTCGAGAAAGGTTCGCCGCAAGTTTTCAAGGATTGGAAAGCGTCTTTCGTCGACGGTGCGGGCGGTCAAAGCATGTTCCCGCGAATGTGGGAGCGAATGAAACCCGTGGTGGATGATTATATCGTCGTAACGCTCGAAGAAACAAGGAAAGCGATGCGTTTGATGGCCGAGAAAGCGCGCGTCATTTCGGAAGGCGCTGGTGCGCTGGCCCTGGCTGCAGCTTTGACCGGCAAAGCCGGCAAAGGCCCGATCGTGGCCGTCGTTTCAGGCGGCAACATCGATCTCGCGAAGTTTTCCGAGTTAATCGCCAGTGATTAATTCCCGAAGCCCGTCAGCCACGCCGTAGTCCCCCAGCCGCGGGACGAAGGCGGGCGAACTGATCGCGTGATCAGTTCAATGTGAGTGAATCATCTCGCGGCAGCCGGCCACGTTGCACGTCAGTAGAACAACGAGCACGCCAAAGAGGATCGCGGTTCGCAGCGTGGTCTTGGAGCGAAAATAAAAAAAGCCGTGGACGATGTAGACAACATAAAGGCCAATGAGGACGCCCCAACCGCCGTCATTGGCGAGATGTCTATCAAAGACCGCGATCAAGCCGAGTGGAAACATGTAGGCCAGCGGCCACATGCTGGGCGCAGTCAATAGCAGCGCGATGATCCAGGCCGCGACGTAGGCGATGGTTTTGTAAAGCAATCGAATCTGACCCGATTTCTGACCGGCGTCGGTGTCGATCATTACTCTTTGACCGTAATCGGCGTCCCGACCGGCGCGCTGTCGTAAAACTTGACCGCCATGCCTTCGGGCACCCGGATGCAACCATGCGACGCCGCGTAGGGCGGACAGTATCCCTGGTGCATCGCGTATCCGCCGTTGAAATGCATGCAATACGGCATCCGGGCCGGATCGAAATGCGCGCCTTTCGGTTTGGGATCTTTGCGAACGTCAATATTCGAAACAACGACGTTTCCCCCGCTGTCCACGTAATCGCCGAATTCGCTCGAATAGTGGTTTTTGTCCTTCGAGACGACGGAATAATGGCCCGGAGGAGTCCCAAATCCCTTCTTGCCGGTGGAGACGGTGGACTCCCCGACCAAACGTTTCCCTTTATAGAAGTATGCTTTTTGTTCCGTAATATTAACAACAATCCGCGGGTCGCCGTGAGCGCCGAAGTCCTCCCACCAGCCCGGCATTGGTGTCGGCATCGGCAAGATCGCGGCGAGCGGCTTTTGAATTTGCTGCTGCATGTCCTCACAACTGCAGAACAACAGCGCGACGACTCCCGATAATGCGAACTGAATTAACCCGCGGTGTTTCATAAAGCGGCGAATATTAACGCGCAGTTGGTTAGGCGGCGCAATTCCAAAACGTTGACATTGTGGTGTAGCCACGGGCCTGCTTGCCATGCCGTAGCTTTGCGAACGCAGGCGGCGCGTCAACACGGCCCACAGGGCCGTGGCTACAACGTTTGACGGTGTGCATCTACGGAAATACGCTCGTTCCATGGCTACTCTTACAAAAAACGCGCCGTCTCCCCAAGAACGCGCCAAGGCGTCGGTTCAGCCGGCAATTAATCTGGAAAATTGGATCGAAGAGAATCGCGGTTTATTCAAGCCTCCGGTCAGCAATCGTTATCTTTACGACGGGCGC